>SVDD01000040.1:0-28538 GCA_015057945.1 Lachnospiraceae bacterium
GCTTTGGGGTTCGTCGGCAACTACGCCCTTTGTGGATTTTCACCACAGATTGACGGCATGCCCGTCATACACAAAAATAACCTGCCGCTATGTCGGCAGGTCTTAATTTAGTCAGCAATCAATATTCAAGTTTCCACATATATCTTCTCATCGTAAGCGGATGATTACGTACAATTGCCAGCTGTTCTGCGTAAACACGTAAGATTCCAGTAATCAACATTGGATTAAAGAACTCAACAACAGATTTATCAATAATAGTACTAAGGCCATAATCTTTAGCATCAACAACTGTTACCTTGGCATCAAATCTCTGAAGAAATGCAAGTACACGACTATCCATTGGACGTGTAGGCCCATCACTCATAAGAAGCAAGTAAGGAACATCCTTTTCAACAAGCTCAAATGGACCATGGAAGAATTCCCCTGAATTAAAGGAGCTTGCTGGTATCCACTGCATCTCCATCAGTAGGAACATAGAAAATGAATAAGCACTCATTTGAGCAGCTCCAGATCCTAAAACATAAATTTGTTTTGAATTTGCATAATTTTCGCCAAATTCTCTGGCTGTAGGTGTAAGAGACTGCACAGCCTTTTCAATCAAATCATAAATCTTAGTAAATCCGTCCTGCATTGCATCATAATCTGCGTAGCCTTCATATGTATTCAATACTTCACAAGCAAATGCAAGAACATTGCCCATCTTTTCCATTTTAGCTGCATAATTAGCATGGAATCCATGAATGATCTGATATTCAGAATTAGCCGCAAGATTTGATTTAGGATCAATTGTAACACTGACAACTGTTGCTCCAAGCTCCATAGCTTTTTTAGAAGCTTTAACTGTTTCCGGTGTAGTACCGCTCAGAGAACAAGTCACTACTATTGCTGTCTCATCACAAGATACCGGTGTTGAATAATAGAATTCATTTGCAGTATGAATACTGGAACGCAGCACCTTAGCATTTCGATCCATAAAATATTTTGCAGGAAACAACTCAGACATAGAAGCGCCACAACCTACAAAAAGCAACGATTTGATATCAGGCTTTTTTGCCTTGATATCAGCAACAATTTCCTTTACATTCATCTGACAAATCCTCCTTATGAATTTTAATACATCATATAACAACATATAACAATTGTCAATTGGTATGGTACAAATCTGTCCATAATTATTATTGTATTTTAGGTATTTCCCTACTTAAATCAATGTTTTATCCGATTCCCCTATGTTTTTAAAGATTATAAACAATAAATAGTTGGAAAGTTATATTTATAATGTTATAATACGAATATGCACTAAATGTCTGTTAAGGAGGATTATATATACATGAAGCTTATAGGTATTGGAGATAATGTTTGTGATGTATATCTCAATATGTCAGAAATGTTCCCAGGTGGACAAGCAATGAATGTTGCAGTATTTGCAAAGGAGCAAGGAGTTAAATCTGCTTTTATGGGAGTTTTTGGAGATGATGAAGTAGCTGCGTACAATCAAAAAATTCTTTCTGAGCTTGGAGTTGATCATAGTCATTGCCGCCATTATCACGGAGCCAATGGTTTTGCATGTGTTAATTTAATTGACGGAGAACGCGTTTTCCTCGGTTCCAATAAATGTGGAGTACTGAGAGATTTTCCTCTTATACTGACTAATGATGACTTAACATATATTAGTCAATTTTCAGTAGCACACATTTCAAATAATGCTTATTTCGATGACCAAATCGAGAAACTGTTCAAATTGGAGATACCTATTTCCTACGATTTTTCAAATCAATGGATAAATAATATAAAATGGTTAGAAAGCATCGCACAATTCTGTACTTTTGGCTTTTTATCTTTACCAGATTCTTCTTCCTTAAAAGAAATACGTGAATACATGGAGCAGATACATTCTTTTGGATGCAAAATGATCATAGCAACCAACGGAAGCAAAGGCGCATATTTCTATGATGGAAAAAGCCTGATATTCCAACCTAGCAATTATGTGAAAGCCATCGATACCCTTGGCGCAGGCGATTCTTACGCTTCTACTATCCTGGTGAATTATTTTAAGAGTCTTGAAGATAATCTTTCAGAGATGTCAAATGATTACGAGTACTATGTTGCAAAGATCAAAAATGCCATGGAGAAAGCAGCCAGCTTTTCCGCAAATGTATGTCTCTGTAATGGTGCTTTTGGTCACAGCAAAAAAATCAATCCAGACAAGTATAAAATACTATGAAATTCAAAGGCGCATTATTTGATATGGATGGGCTCATGTTTGATACAGAAAATCTAATTAACGATGCAATGCGTATCGCAGGAAAAGAAATGCATCTTCCTGTAACTGATACTCTTCTCATGAGCATGAAAGGAATAAATAAACAAGGTTGTACCATTAGAATGCTTACAGCCTTTGGAATGAAAAACGAGGAAGAACTGTTACCATTTAGATCAAGGATCATGCAGCTAAGAGCGGAACGCCTAAAAGCATATGGCGTCCCTGTGAAAAAAGGACTGTATAACTTATTAACCTATCTTAAATATAATGATTATAAAATCGGTCTCGCAACATCTACAAGTGATGATATTGCAGAAAGCATGTTAAAAGATGCTAATGTTTATCACTATTTTGACAATATAGTTTATGGCAATCAAGTAATTAACGGAAAACCATTTCCTGACATTTACCTGAAATGTGCATGTGATTTAGAGTTATCTCCAGAAGAGTGCATAGTATTTGAGGATGCACCCTCTGGGATAGAGGCCGGATATAAAGCAGGCGCAAAAGTCATTATGATTCCAGACTGTGTTCCTCCTTCAGATAAAGAAAAAAAGAGATGCCTGGCAATACTTAAAGACCTCGGACAGGCAGTGGGATTTTTACACGCATATGATAATAGATAATATATATGCCTATTTTTCAGTTTATAGATAAAAAACTATGTTCTGTATAATATTCGTATAGGAATGTATAGTTAAAATACAAGTAACAGGTATCAAAATAAAATGTAGCCTTGATCAATAAAACTTGATTTTTATCCAGATAATCAAATCATCACTGATCATTTTTTATATTTTTTACATTAGGATTTGCTGCAAGTATCTTTGGGAATTTTATGCAGAACAATGTCACACAACAGGTAGCAGCAATTGCATCGGCTATTGCTTCTGCCCCATAAATTCCCATCACTCCAAACCAATGAGGTAAAATCAATGCCAGTGGAACCAGCAAAAATACTTTCCTGAGAAATGCTATAAAAATTGCCACTTTTGGTTGATTAAGCGCAACAAAAGTAGTCTGACAGGCTCTCTGCATTCCAAAAATAGTCATTCCCGCCATAAATACAGGCATAACCCTGGCAACAGTTCCTATGAGCTCCACGTTACTGGTGAAAATACCGGCAAAAAATCGCGGCATAAATATAATGCATAAAGTCATGACCAGATTCCATCCTGTCATGATCACAAATAAAATGCGGAAACCCTCTTTTAAACGGGCATTGTTACACTGACCATAATTAAAACTAAGGATAGGTGTCACTCCCTGAGTAAAGCCCGTCGATGGCACAGAGCTTAACTGCATACAGCTCTGCATTATAGTTAAAGCACTCACATAAACATCGCCATATTGTGACAGTCCCCTGTTCATTACCAGTCCTATGAGGCTCTCTGTGCTGGCCATTACAAATGGCGAGCTGCCTAATGCCAACATGCTGAGCAACATGGATCTCCTTGGCTTAAACTTAGAAACCTGTAACCTCAGTGAAGCACTTTTTGAGGTCAGAAACCTGAGTATCCAACAAGCACTCACTGCTTGAGACAGTACCGTCGCAATTGCAGCCCCTTTCACTCCCATACTCAAGCCATATATAAGTACAGGATCCAATACAATATTTACAACTGCGCCTATCACAACAGACAGCATAGCGATTTTGGACCGGCCCTGTGTAAACTGTACCCAGGGAAATTCCGACCAATTTTCCGACCAAATCCGACCAATTTTTAGCCTAAATCCGACCAAAAAAATAGTACTTCTCCGGTACCTGATAGATACTTTTGAAGTACTTTTTGTTCACCTTAGGGTCTAAAAACCCACGTAATTTCAAGCTTTTTTCTCAAAATCATGAGGTTTATTCTGGTTTGTCATCCTGCCCGTATATGAGTAGAAGTATGTTTTCATCATACCGTTGTAGATCTTACGGTTCTTGTCAGCCTTTCCGAGGTACTTCTGTGAATCCTCCCAGGCTGTGATGATATGCATAGCCCAGCTGTCGAGACCCTGATAAGCCTCCTTGAGCTCTGTGTAGAGCATAGGCAGATTTCTCTTGTCCTCGATACGCTCGCCGTAAGGCGGGTTGCTGATGATGTATCCGAACTTTCCGCTGTGTGAGAAGTTCGCAACATCTCTTACCTGCAGGTGAATGATCTTGTCAACGCCTGCGCGCTCTGCATTTTCTCTTGCCACCGGAATAACGTCAGGGTTAATGTCATAGCCCTGAATGTCTATCTTCTTTCCGGACTTGGTCATACCTGTTTCAAGAAGCTCTGTATCCACCATTTCATTTGCCTCGTCAAGAGCATTGTACCAAACCTTCTTGTCGATGAAGTTAGTCCAAGTCTCCGAAACGAAGGCTCTGTCCATACCCGGTGCGATATTGGCAGCCATCATAGCAGCCTCAATGATAAATGTTCCTGATCCGCACATAGGATCAACCAGTGCATGCTCCTTTGTCCAGCCTGACTGCATAATGAGGGCAGCTGCCAGTGTCTCTGTGATAGGTGCAAGACCCTGCTTCAGACGATATCCTCTCTTGTGAAGAGACTCTCCTGAAGTATCGAGACAAACTGTGAACTCATCCTTATAAGCGAATACTCTGATGGGATACTTGGCACCGTGCTCCTCGAACTGTGAGATACCAAAATACTCTCCAAGTCTGGAAACCATGGCTTTCTTCATGATGGACTGGATATCCCTGGTGGAGAAGAGCTTTGACTTGACTGAGCTTGCCTTGGTTACCCAGAAGCTTCCGTCCTTCGGGATGTACTCTTCCCATGGAAGTGCCTTTGTTGCCTGGAAAAGCTCTTCCCAGGTCTCGGCCTTGAAGGAGCCAACCTTGAGAAGGATACGCTCAGGAGTACGCATGAAGATATTGGCACGGGCAATAGCGTCCGCATCACCGATAAAACCTACACGTCCGTCTGTAACTGTTGTTATATCATAGCCCAAGTCTATAACTTCCTTTTTGGTCACTGCTTCAAGTCCAAAATGACATGGTGCAACAAGTTCAAATGTTTTCATATATTTCTCCATTCTGTGCGTCATAGTATGAAATAAAAAACGGATCTGAAGCTCCGAAAAAATACCCGGCACTTCAGACCCGTATCCGTCACTAACTCATAAACCGGTATAGTACCCAGGCAATTACCGCTGCTATCATCATCGGTCCAAGATACGGAGCGAGAAGATAAAGTATGCCGCCTATAACATTTACAAGTAATTCAAGAATTAGGAAGAAGATGATCATAAATATGAGACAGCCCCAGCCACTTGTGGTGAAGACATGTCCATAATTCCTTTTGCCATCCTGCGTGCGAGAACTATTATCGCCAAAAAAGCTGTTGAAACCGGAAGCTCTGTTATCATTTCTGACCCCGTCCTCCGAATAGCTTTCCTGTTCATGACGACTTTCATTTTCATAATTCTGATTCGATGTATCCGAATCTGTCTGCGTTTCGTATGCTCTGTCCTGAGCATTTCCGTATGCATGAGAACGTTCATAGTCAAATGCATCGGTTAAAGGTTCTGTGTCTATAGTTCCTCTGATTTCTTCGTCTTGGCTGGCAACCGGATCTCCGGCGGCTTCAGCAGTATCGATAATTGTCTTTGCAAGAAGTCTCGGTGAACCGAGCTCTGCCACAACTTCGGCTTCGCTTCTGCCATTCTGAACCTCACTGCTTATATAGTTGTCATAATAAGCAAGCTGATCAAATATCACCTGATCCGATACCATGAGCTTAAGCTGTACTGTTAAATCATGGAGGAATTGTTCTTTTGTCACGTAAGTACCTCTCTTGAGTATTAGTCACTAGATAGAATAAACCGAGACCTGCATACTATGCAAGCCTCGGCGGCAAAATTCAGATAAAATTCACAATGATTTCCGGAAACAGTATGATGCTCATCCGGAAGCATCGCATAATACAGAACAAATACCTTAGGGAAACTCTGATTAAAGTACTTCCTTAGTTATCCTCACCTGCAGGCTCCTCATCAGGAACTACTGCGATTCCGAGGTCAACAAGCTGCTGTTCGTCAAATACAGGTGCCGGAGCCTCCATCATAGGATCCGAGCCATCCTTTACCTTAGGGAAGGCGATAACATCACGGATAGTATCGGATCCAACCATCCACATGGCAAGACGGTCAAGACCGTAAGCAAGTCCTGCGTGAGGTGGTACACCATACTTGAATGCCTGCATAAGGAATCCAAACTGTTCGCTGGCCTTCTCAGGAGTGAAGCCAAGCTTCTCAAGCATCTTCTCCTGAACGTCAGCCTGGTGGATACGGACAGAACCGCCTCCAAGCTCAGTACCGTTAAGTACGATATCATAAGCCTTGGCACGTACTGCACCCTGATCTGTATCTACAAGAGGAAGATCCTCATCCATAGGCATAGTGAAAGGATGGTGCATAGCCTGGAATCTGTTAAGCTCCTCAGACCACTCGAACATAGGGAACTCTGTAACCCAGAGGAACTTCCATGCGCTTCTATCGATAAGATCGAGATCTGAACCAAGCTCAAGACGAAGTGCACCGAGGGAATTCCATACAACAGTCTTCTTTGTATCGGATACGAACATAAGAAGATCTCCTGCCTGTCCGCCCATTGCATCAACAAGAGCCTTAAGCTCCTCTTCTGTCATGAACTTTGCAAATGATGACTTGTATGTGCCGTCCTCATTGATTGCGAGATAAGCAAGACCCTTTGAACCGTAGCCCTTAACGAACTCAGTGTACTTATCGATCTGCTTACGAGGCATCTTGGCCTGACCCTTTACATTAAGGCCCTTGATAACACCGCCATCATGAGCACAATTTGCAAATACTGAGAAACCGCAGTCCTTTACGACCTCAGTAACATCCTGAAGGAGCATTTCGAAACGCATATCAGGCTTATCTGAACCGTAGTTGTTCATGGCATCTATCCACTTCATACGACGGATAGGAAGCTCGAGGTCTACATCACAGATTTCCTTGAAGATATACTTAAGAAGTCTCTCGTTTACTTCGATAACATCATCAACGTCAACGAAGGAAAGCTCCATATCCACCTGTGTGAACTCCGGCTGACGGTCAGCACGGAGATCCTCATCACGATAGCATCTTGCAAGCTGGAAGTAACGGTCAAAGCCTGATACCATGAGAAGCTGCTTAAGAAGCTGAGGTGACTGTGGCAGTGCATAGAAAGAGCCGTGGTGCATACGTGAAGGTACAAGGAAGTCTCTAGCACCCTCAGGTGTTGACTTGATAAGTGTAGGGGTCTCGATCTCAAGGAAGCCGTTATCCATCATGAACTTTCGGATAAGGAAAGCAAGCTTTGCTCTTGTCATGATGCGCTGTGCAAGCTCAGGACGACGAAGATCGAGATATCTGTACTTGAGACGGACATTTTCATTTGTTGCGATACCGTCTTCAATAGGGAATGGCGGAGTCTCTGACTCAGCAAGGATACGAAGTGATCTTGCTGAAATCTCGATGGAACCTGTCTTCATGTCCTTGTTGGCATCCTTACCACGGGAACGAACGATTCCTGTTACTGCTATAACGAACTCTGAACGAAGCTTTGCAGCCTTCTCGAATACTTCGCTTCCGCAATCAGCCTCTTCAAAAATAATCTGTAAAATACCGGAACGATCACGAAGATCGGTGAAGATAAGACCACCCTTGTTTCTGGACTTCTGTACCCAGCCCATCATAGTAACTTCTTTTCCGATAAATGATTCATCAAGTTCTGTACATCTGCACGTTCTGTGCAGACCTTTCATTGACTCTGCCATAAGAAATACCTCTTTATATATAATGATGTGAGTGTCAAAAGTATTTGCCACTCACTTATGATGCGCAGCACGCACACATTCGTGTGCAAGGTGCTGCTGAACACTCATAACTCACGTCCTTTTGCTGTGCAAAACGACTACGTTATTCGTGTTCGGGCGGGTCATAAAGTCTCAAATCAACGTGCAAGCACGTGATTTGGTACTTTTGACCCTTACATCATATAATTAATTCAAAGCGTCCTGATAGAACTCCCTGAACTCTGTGTAACCTTCCTCCGTGAGCTGCTCCTTCTGGAACTTCTTGTTCTTGTTCATACGTGATACAAGAACAGTCTCTCCCTTGAGACGAAGTGACATAGCTTCATTGAGAGCCTCTGATGTCTTCCCGGCATCAAGGTTCTTATCAAGAAGGAATGCTATCTTCTTTCCTTCACCCGGAACCTTCTCGTCCGCATCAAGCATGATCGTAATGATACGCTCGAAACCGATAGAGAAACCAACTGCAGGTGTATCCTGTCCTGTGAACTTTCCTACCATCTTATCGTATCTTCCGCCGCCGCCTATGGAGCCGCTGAAGCCCTCTGCACGGATTTCGAAAATAGGACCTGTGTAATAGCCCATGCCGCGTACAAGTGTTGGATCGAACTGAACGTCTACCTTTACACTGTCTACCTTTGCAACAGCCTCAACGATCTCTGCAAGGTTCCTTGTAACGCTCTCAGGAAGAACTTCACTGAGCTTCTCTCCTAATGAACGGATGTCCTGAGACTTTGTTCCGATTCCTGCGAGAAGATCCTGATACTTATCGATAACTTCTTCCTGATATCCAAGGGAAAGGAGCTCTTCCTTTACACCCTCGTTTCCGATCTTGTCTGCCTTGTCGAGGCTGATACATACCTTCTCGAAATCCTCTTCAGGGAAGCCTGCGTAAGCCTGCATGCCGCGAAGGATCTCACGATCGTTTATCACGATCTTGAAGTTGTACTTCTCACCGAATCCTATACGGTTAAGCAATGTTGAGATAGCGAGGATAAGCTCGATTTCGGAAACATTGGAACCATCACCGAAGATATCTATATCGCACTGCACAAACTCTCTGAAACGGCCCTTTTGAGGACGGTCCGCTCTGAATACAGGTCCGATCTGAAGTGCCTTGAAGGGGCTTGGGAGCTGTGCCTGATTCTGGGAATAAAAACGGCTTAAAGGCAATGTGAGGTCATATCTCAGTCCTGAATCACTGAGGTCGTCGAGACTTCCGTTATTATAAGCGGATTCCAGCTTATCACCGCGCTTCATAACCTTGAATATAAGCTTCTCATTATCACCGCCCTGCTTGCTGAGGAGGTTCTCGATATGCTCAACTACAGGAGTTTCGATCTCTGTAAAACCAAACTCACGATAGGTCTTTCTGATCTCGCTGAGAACATACTGACGGAGCTCCATCTCACGAGGGAGAATATCCTTCATTCCTGTGACAGGTTTCTTCTTTAATGCCATTTTTTATACCTCTATAAATAAATTTACACGATTGATTATTATAACAATATTCCATAACGACTTCAAGACCTCCCTGCATGAGTTTTGGCCGTCTACCGGCTGTCTCCTGCAGTAAGGTCTTGAATATTTACAGTCTTATTCTGTTCACTTGTTGAGATACTTCTTCATGGTGTCATCGATGTCAAGAGTCGCGAAGTAATCTGCCGGAGTCTGGGCACGACGGATAAGCTTTACCGAACCGTCCTCCTTGAGAAGAAGCTCGCTGGACCAGAGCTTTCCGTTGTAGTTATATCCCATGGAAAATCCATGAGCACCTGCATCGTGGATGAAGAGATAATCTCCCTTTTGAAGTTCAGGAAGCTCACGATCAATAGCGAATTTATCGTTGTTTTCACAGAGAGAGCCGACTACATCATAGGTCTTTTGACAGGGTGCATCTTCCTTTCCGAGAACTGTGATGTGATGATATGCACCGTACATGGCCGGTCTCATGAGGTTGACAGCACAGGCATCAACTCCCGCATACTCCTTATAAGTGTGCTTGAAGTGGATGACCTTTGTGATGAGGGCGCCGAAGGGACCTGTCATAAAACGTCCCATCTCGGTAAATATACTGATATTCCCGAGGCCGTTGGGAACCAGTACCTCATCAAATTCACGATGTACTCCCGCTCCGATCTCTAAAATGTCATTTCCTGTCTGATCAGGCTTATAAGGGATACCTACTCCGCCTGAAAGATTAATGAAGTCAAGGGAAACCCCAGTTTCTTCCTTTATTCTTACCGCAAGCTCGAAAAGCTGTCTTGCAAGTGTCGGATAATAATCGTTTGTAACGGTGTTGGATGCAAGGAAGGAATGCATACCAAAGCGCTTTACACCCTTTTCCTTGAGTATACGGTAGCCTTCGATGATCTGGTCTGTTGTGAGACCGTACTTGGCATCCTGAGGATTATCCATGATAGTGTTTGCGATGGTGAAATATCCGCCCGGATTGTAACGGAGGGACATGGTCTCCGGCAGGTATCCAAGAGTTTCCTCAAGCTCTTCTATGTTGGTGAAGTCATCAAGATTGATGATGCCGCCGAGCTCCTCACAGAACTTGTACTCACTGAGAGGTGTTTCGTTGGAGGAGAACATGATCTCATGTCCTGAAAATCCACATGCATCGGACATCTGAAGTTCAGTAAGTGAACTGCAGTCTGTTCCGCAACCCTCTTCCCTGAGTATCTTAAGTATGGAAGGATTCGGACAGGCCTTTACCGCAAAGTACTCCTTGAAGCCCTTATTCCAGCTGAATGCCTTATATACCTTTCTGGCATTCTCCCTGATGCCCTTCTCATCATAAAGATAAAAAGGAGTATCATAGGTCTCGTTTATTTTCTTTACCTGCTCAAGTGTTGCGTATGGTGTTTTCATTGGTTTCCTCCTAAGCATTTTTTCAAAAATAAGACCCCACAAATAAAGCTATTTGTGAGGTCTTTATCCTCATCATGATGAAATATCATCTGTAAAGACCCGGGAACAGTTAACTGCCCCTCACTGATGATACACTGCACTTTCGTTGTGTGCAATGAATTTCATCTTTACATAATATAACATTACGATGAATTTGAGAAATAATTTTTAGTTTATGCTCCCATTACCCTCATGATATTTGTAGCGGTAACAGGCTGATTACGTGTGAGTCTTGAAAGGATTCCGGCTGTGATTACGCAAAGGTCACCCTTCTCAACGATTCCGCGGTTACGAAGCTCATCCATGGAATTCTCGAAAAGCTCGTCTGTTGTATCCGATCTTCTTGCCCAGATAGGAGTTACTCCCCAGAGAAGCATCATCTGTCTTACAGTCGCCTGGCTCGGAGACATGGCATAAATAGGTGTTGCAGGACGATACTTTGAAATAAGTCTTGCCGTTGAACCTGTGAGTGAAGGAACGATAAGGGCCTTTGCCTGAAGCTCTGAAGCTGTAGTTACGGAAGCCGCACAAACCGCGTTTGAGATATTGGCATAGGTGTTGCTGTCAACTCTGCGCTTCTTGTACATATTGTAGTCAAGGAACTGCTCTGTGTACTCAACGATGGAAGCCATCATCTCGAGAGCCTCTACAGGGTACTTGCCGGCAGCGGTCTCACCTGAAAGCATGACCGCATCGGTTCCGTTATATACGGCATTGGCAACGTCGGTAACCTCTGCTCTTGTAGGACGCGGGTTACGAATCATGGAATCAAGCATCTGTGTAGCTGTGATTACAAGCTTGCCGGCAAAATTTGCCTTGTTGATCATCTCCTTCTGGAGCTGAGGAAGACGCTTTGCCTCGATTTCAACACCAAGATCACCACGGGCTACCATGATACCGTCAGCAGCATCAATAATTGCCTCAAGATTATCAAGTCCCTCCTGAGACTCGATCTTTGCGATGATCTTCATGGTAGAACCTGCGCTCTCGATGATCTCACGGATCTGATTGATGGTCTCCGCATTACGAACAAATGAAGCTGCTACAAAATCGAAGCCTACCTCGATACCGAACTTGATATCCTCGATATCCTTCTCTGTAAGGCCCGGAAGGCGAATGCTTACATTAGGAACATTAACACCTTTCTTCTCACCAAGTTCACCACCGTTTGTGACTTCACAACGGATATCGGTTCCTTCAACGCTCTTTACCTTGAGACCGATGAGACCGTCATCAATGAGGATAACGCTGCCCTCTGAAACATCTTCGTTAAGTCCGTCGTAGTTGATGTATACCTTATCCTTTGTGCCTGTGCACTCTTCTGTTGTAAGGATGATCTCCGCTCCTGCCTCAAGTGTAACCTTCTTGTGATCCTCAAGCTCGCCTGTACGAATCTCGGGACCCTTTGTATCCAGCAGCGCTGCGATCTCACGTCCGCTGTCCTTGCGTGCTTCCTTCAGAAGTGCAAGTCTTTCAAGGTGCTCCTGGTGACTTCCGTGGGAGAAGTTGAAACGTGCAACGTCCATATTGTCAGCGAGCTTACGCATAATTTTATAATCATTTTCATTAGGTCCAAGTGTACATACGATCTTAGTTTTTCTCATTTAAGCCTCCTAAAACTTGTTATCTGTGTTCAAAAACTGTCATCTGAAATCATTAATATGGAAAACATTGTTCCTCTTAGGCTTCTGATTTGAAAGATAGAAGAACAATGCCACATTCAAAAGTGAAAGTGCGATAGCGACTTTGGTGCCGATATCAGGTGTCCCCAGAAATATGAAGACATACAGAACCACTTCCGCGATTGCAAGCCATTTTGCTTTTATAGGAATGATAAAGTAAAGCATAAAGGTCGCATCCGGAAATGTGAGCGCGTAAGCAAGGAATATGCTGAAGGTCATGTATGTGGGATACAATTGCAGAGATACTCCTGTTACTATATATATAATAAGTGCCGACAGAATCAGCATGATAGCACCTGAAAAGAAAAAGAAATTATATTTAAAGGTACCCCACAGCTGTTCCAGCGTCATCCCCAGACTGTAGTATACAAATACTGCTATAATCATCCATATAACACTGGTGGACGGCGGATAGAACAAAAATGTCACGATACGCCATATATGACCGTGAAGAATAGCCTCCGGATCCAGATCCAGATAGAAATAGTAAAGTAAAGGGTTAAACATCTGGATAAGAAAACCCACAACATAGATGACGCATATGTATTTCATAAGGTCAGGGATTGCATATTTCCCGAATTTACGTTCAAGCTTTTGAAATAAAGTCAAAACAACTCTCCTTATTTAGTTTAATGTGTGATGTTAAGCACATCCAAAAAAATTTTCATAAAGTATATAATCTGTTAATTTCTTTTTCAAGGCGAAATGTGCTTAAAAAAATACATTTCATCCATTTTTCATAATTTAAAAATGTATACAAAATCAGGCCATGTTCACAAAAGTTTTACATTATTGCGGTTGAACACAATCTTTCTTAATGTTAAAATCACTTTTTGGTCTACACTATTTAATATAGGAAAGATTTTGTGATGAATTACACATCACCGTATTACTCTATTCGGCAGATTTTAGGGAGAAAATAATTCTTTCTGCCGAATGGTTACTTATATATAATGGGGTTTTTATTTATGCAGCAATACAGACTTGGAATTGATATTGGTTCCACAACCGTCAAGATAGCGATTCTGGATCCTGAAAAGAATCTTATGTTCTCCGATTACCGGAGACATCATGCAGACATTCAGGGAACTCTCGCGGATATTCTTGATGATGCAAAGGCCCGTCTCGGGGAGATCAGTCTTTCTGTAGTCATTACAGGCTCAGGCGGTCTTACCCTTAGTAAGCACATGGACAGCTTCTTCTGTCAGGAGGTCGTTGCGGTTGCAACAGCACTTAAGGATTATCGTCCTGACACCGATGTTGCCATCGAGCTGGGCGGAGAAGATGCAAAGATCATATACTTCAAGGGCGGCATCGATCAGCGCATGAACGGTATCTGTGCAGGAGGCACAGGTTCCTTTATCGATCAGATGGCTTCCCTTCTTCATACTGACGCAGCCGGTCTCAACGTACTTGCAAAGGACTATCAGATGATATATCCGATAGCTGCCCGCTGCGGCGTATTTGCAAAAACAGACATACAGCCTTTAATAAATGAAGGTGCCGCAAGAGAAGATCTTGCTGCCTCCATTTTTCAGGCTGTTGTAAATCAGACTATATCGGGACTTGCCCAGGGTAAGCCCATAAGAGGACATGTAGCATTTCTCGGAGGACCTCTTCACTTTATGCCGGAATTACGAAAGGCATTCATCCGTACCCTCAACCTTCAGGGTGACGAGATCATCGAGCCCGAGAACAGCCACCTCTTCGCAGCTATAGGTTCCTGCCTGAACTGCCCCGAGGATGCAAAACCATCTTCCATCAGTGCTCTCATTAATCTACTGAGAAACGGAATCAAGATGGATGCCGAGCTTAAGCGTATGGCTCCGCTTTTTGAAAATGAGGAGCAGTACCGTGAGTTCACCGCCCGTCATGATCGTGCTAAGGTCAGGACCGGAGAACTTTCCGGATACCACGGCAATGTCTATCTGGGCATCGATGCCGGTTCCACCACAACAAAGCTTGCCCTCGTATCAGAGGATGGAGAGCTTTTGTATAAATTCTATAAGAACAACAACGGATCACCTATAGCCACAGCCATAGAGTCGATCAAGGAGATCAGGTCACTTCTGCCTGCAGATGCAAAAATAGCTTATTCCTGCTCAACAGGCTACGGAGAAGCCCTTCTGAAATCCGCCTTCCAGCTTGATGAAGGAGAGGTGGAGACCATCTCCCATTATTATGCTGCGTCATTCTTTGATCCTGATGTTGATTGTATTCTCGATATCGGTGGTCAGGATATGAAGTGCATCCGCATAAAGGATGGCACTGTCGACTCTGTACAGCTCAATGAAGCCTGCTCCAGCGGATGCGGTTCCTTCCTCGAGACATTTGCAAAATCATTGGATTTTTCCGTAATCGATTTCGCAAAGGAAGCATTATATGCCGAAAATCCCACAGATCTCGGATCACGCTGCACTGTTTTCATGAATTCCAATGTTAAGCAGGCCCAGAAGGAAGGCGCTACTGTTTCCGATATTTCTGCCGGACTCGCCTATTCTGTTATCAAGAACGCCCTTTTCAAGGTAATAAAGGTAACAGATGCAAAGGAATTGGGAAAACATATCGTTGTTCAGGGAGGAACCTTCTACAACGACGCTGTTCTCCGTGCCTTTGAGAATCTTCTGGGAGCTCATGTTGTCCGTCCGGACATCGCCGGAATCATGGGTGCCTTCGGCGCCGCACTTATCGCAAGGGAAAGATATCATCTTGCAAACGAAAAGCTGAAGAATATGAAGCCGACAGAGGAAGTCAAGGTCCCACGCACCGCTTACGGACGCGTACAGACAACCATGCTTCCGATCGACGACATCATCAATCTGAAGTACACCACCAAGATGACCCGCTGTCAGGGCTGCAACAACCACTGCGTACTGACCATCAACCAGTTCGGTGCCGGAAGAAATTTCATTTCCGGAAACCGCTGCGAACGCGGCCTCGGAAAGACAAAGATAAAGAGAGACATTCCAAACCTTTTTGCATACAAGCTTCAGAGAATGTTCGACTATGAGCCGCTCCCTCAGGATATTGCGGAGCGAGGTGAGGTAGGTATCCCAAGAGTTCTCAATATGTATGAGAACTACCCATTCTGGGCAACCTTCTTCCGTGAGCTCAAATTCCGTACGGTTCTCTCTCCTGCAAGTACCAGAAAGATATACGAGCTCGGAATAGAGACCATTCCCTCCGAGTCAGAATGCTATCCGGCCAAGATAGCCCACGGACATGTTGAATGGCTCATAAGAAACGGTCAGAAGTTCATCTTCTACCCATGTATACCTTATGAGCGTAATGAGACACCTGATGCAGGTAATCATTATAACTGCCCTATGGTCACCTCTTATGCCGAGAACATCAAGAACAACGTGGAGGGGCTCGAAGATAATTCGGTCATGTTCATGAAGCCGTTTTTGGCCTTCACCAACGAAAAGGTCTGCACAGACCAGCTGGTAAAGATATTTGTTCATCCAGATGACGGGGAACATTCCATCCGCCCTGTGGGAGATCTGACCGGTGATAAGATCAAAGAACAGTTCAGGAAATGGAATTTCACCGAGGAAGAGATACGTTCCGCTGCCCACGAGGCATGGACCGAGCTCACTCAGGCTCATCTTGATATGCAGAAAAAGGGCGAGGAAACTCTTCACTGGATGAAGGAAACCGGACACAGAGGCATAGTCCTTGCCGGTCGTCCATACCATGTGGATCCTGAGATAAACCATGGTATACCCGAACTCATCACAAGCTATGATTTCGCCATACTTACAGAAGATTCCATCTCCCATCTCGGACAGGTGGAACGTCCTATACTTGTAACGGATCAGTGGATGTATCATACGAGACTTTACCGTGCCGCTGAGTATGTAAAAACCAGAGACGACCTGGATCTTATACAGCTTAACTCCTTCGGCTGCGGTCTTGATGCCGTGACCATCGATCAGGTCAGAGACATTCTCACAGGCTCTGACAAGATCTACACAGTCCTTAAGATCGATGAGGTGAACAATCTCGGTGCTGCCAGAATCCGTGTCCGTTCACTGATCGCAGCTATCCGCGTACGTGACGAAAAGCATTACGTTCGTACTATGCGTTCAGCCAGCTACCAGAGACGCCTGTTCACAAAGAGCATGAAGGATGAGAATTACACTATCCTTTGTCCTCAGATGTCCCCTATCCATTTCGAAATGGTGGAGGCAGCCATCAGAGCATCAGGCTACAATCTGGTTGTTCTTGATAATGCCAATCGTAATGCCATAGACACAGGACTCAAATATGTGAACAATGATGCCTGCTATCCGTCTATCATCGTTGTAGGTCAGATCATGGATGCCCTGAATTCAGGCAAATACGATCTCAACCGGACAGCGGTCATCATGTCACAGACCGGCGGAGGATGCCGTGCTTCCAATTACATAGGCTTCATTCGTCGTGCCCTCGAGCATGCAGGCATGTCACAGATTCCTGTTATTTCGCTCAATGCAAACGGCATGGAGAGTACACCCGGATTCAAGCTCACACTGCCACTGCTCACCAGAGCAATGCAGGCCGTAGTTTACGGCGATGTTTTCATGAGGGTCCTTTATGCCACAAGACCTTATGAGCTGGTACCCGGTTCAGCTGAAGAGCTTCATCAGAAGTGGCTTAAGGTTTGTATCAAGGCTCTTTCAAAGAGGACTCCTTCCATGAACCAGTTCTCCAGAAATGTCCGCGGAATCATCAGGGACTTCGATGAGCTTCCTATCAGGGAGGACCTTAAAAAGCCAAAGGTAGGTATAGTCGGTGAGATACTTGTCAAGTTCTCTCCTCTTGCCAACAACCATATCGTTGAGCTTCTTGAGAAGGAAGGTGCAGAGGCTGTCGTGCCTGACCTCATGGACTTCCTGCTCTACTGCTTCTACAACCAGAACTTCAAGTATGAAAATCTTGGAGCCCGCTGGAAAGGCAAGGCACTTTGCAACTGTGTGATCAATCTTCTCGAGTACTTCCGTAAGACAGCACGTAAAGAATTTGCCAAGTCCAAGCGCTTTACACCTCCAGGAGATATCAGAGAGCTTGCAAAGATGGCCAGAGAGTACGTTTCCATCGGCAACCAGACCGGAGAAGGATGGTTCCTCACAGGTGAGATGCTGGAGCTTATGGACGAGGGTGTCTACAACATCGTCTGCACTCAGCCTTTCGGATGTCTTCCTAACCATATCGTGGGTAAGGGTGTTATCAAGGAGCTGAAGCGTCACAATCCCGAGGCCAATATCATTGCCGTTGACTATGATGCCGGCGCCTCCGAAGTTAATCAGCTAAACCGTATCAAGCTGATGCTCACCGTAGCGCAGAACAAGCTCAAGGCTCAGTAAATACTTGTTTTTGACGAACGTGAAAACGGTATTTAGTGTGCCTGCTCACGGCGTTGAAAGTACATTACATTCAAAAAGTCCATCAGTGCTTAAACACATTCTGTGTTTTTCACTGATGGACTTTTTTCATTTCATGTTCTTTCAAGCAGCAAGCATAAGCACATCTAAATTACCGTTTTCACTGTCCCTGTCAGTATCGAATTCTCAACTGCCAAAATAATTGTATTTGTAGACTCGAAACAAATTATGGTGTTCAGGCTTGAAAAGAGATTTTTCACAAACAGATCTTTGTTCGTTTTCCACTGTCAGTGCCGCCGGGCTTCGGGATGTGACAAAGCTTGCTGCTTGAAAGAACAGCGAAAAGAAAAATCCGTCTGAGACGAACGCGAAAGCGTACGAATCAGACGGATTTTTTGTATGAGCTGTACTTTCAACGCCGTGAGCTGTCACGCCCGGAGCCCGGCGGCACGTCCGTTCAAACTGTTCAAACCTGGCAAATCATTCAAACAGTTCAATCCGGTCAGACCACCATCAGCCCTCGTAGATCGGATACTTCTTCACAAGCTCAGCAACTCTCGCATTGATTTCATCCTTTGAATTCTCAAAATCAGTAGCGGCCTTCCAAATGCACTCAGCTATAGGAAGCATATCCTCCTCCTTGAAGCCACGTGCGGAAACAGCAGCAGTACCGATACGAACACCTGAAGTAACGAACGGAGAACGAGGATCATTAGGAATGGCATTACGATTTAAAGTAATGTGAACCTCATCACAGTTGTTCTGAAGAGTCTTACCTGTAAGCTCAGGAATATTGGTAAGATCGACCAGCATCAGATGATTGTCTGTACCACCCGAAACAAGCTTGAAGCCCTGCTTAAGCATGGCATCCGCAAGAGCCTTACAGTTCTTTACGATCTGAGCCTGATACTCCCTGAACTCCGGCTTCAGTGCCTCACCGAAGCAGACAGCCTTGGCAGCGATAACATGCTCAAGAGGACCACCCTGACATCCTGGGAAAACAGCCTTATTGAAATTGTACTTCTTTGCGATCTCCTCGCTTGAAAGGATAAGACCTCCCCTTGGACCGCGCAAAGTCTTATGAGTAGTAGTGGTAACAACATGAGCATAAGGAATAGGTGACGGATGAAGTCCTGCTGCAACAAGACCTGCAATATGAGCCATATCAACCCAGAGAACCGCATCAACCTTGTCTGCTATCTCACGGAATCTCTTGAAATCGATGATTCTCGGATAAGCCGAGGCACCGGCAATGATCATCTTAGGCTTGTGCTCCACTGCAAGAGCTTCCACCTTGTCATAATCTATATATCCGTCGTCATTGACACCGTAAGGAACGATGTTAAAGTAGCTTCCTGAGAAATTGGCAGGTGAACCATGAGTAAGATGTCCGCCGGCATCGAGTGACATTCCGAGGATGGTATCTCCCGGTTTGCAGATGGCCATAGTCACAGCCATGTTTGCCTGAGCACCGGAATGTGGCTGAACATTGGCATATTCGCAATTGAAAAGCTTCTTGGCTCTCTCAATGGCGATAGTCTCGATATCGTCCACATGAACACATCCGCCATAGTAACGCTTTCCCGGATAGCCTTCAGCATACTTGTTGGTAAGCACGGTTCCCATGGTAAGCATCGATACATCGGATAAGATATTCTCTGATGCGATAAGCTCGATGTTGTTCTGCTGACGTTCATACTCCTTGATGACTAGCTGTCCGACCTCAGGATCTGCCTGAGCGATATAGTCCATCACTTCCTTGATCATAGTTACCTCCATTTTAAAACAAAATTTAAGGCTTCAGCTGGTAATCGTCGATCACTATCTGAAGGCTTTGAGTCCCATTATATTCATTAATTTGTGGATAGTAAACAATATCTATTCTGGATGCAGCACCTTTTTGTCTTAAAAATTCATCGCCATTTGTAAAAATTAATCCATCCATGAGGCATCCGCCATCGGAACGAAGCCTCATTTTCACCACGTTCCTGTTCTTGCCGAGCACTCTGCACTCAGTAATTCCGAGGTTTTTTGTTGCAAAGCTGGGCTTTTCATTTCCTTTGCCAAAAGGCTCCAGCTTTTCAAAATCATGAATCAGGTTATGCGAAATATAATCAATCGGCATAGGCACATCTATCCAGAGCTTGTCCACCAGCTGCTCTCCCGTGAGCCTGCATCTTCTGTTCAGCTCTGTTCTGAACATGTCAATGTTTTTCTCCTGCAGCGTGAACCCGGCCGCCATGGGATGACCGCCCCATTTCGTGAGAAGGCTGTCCACCTCCTGAAGATGCTCTGACATGGAATATCCTTCGATGCTTCTGCCGGAACCCTTGGCAAGACGTTCTCCCTCTTTCTCACCCTCCGCACGTGTGATGACAAAGGATGGCTTGTAATATCTTTCCCTGAGCCTTCCTGCCACTATTCCGGCAAGACTCTCGTGAAGCTCCGGAAGATACACCACCAGTACCTTATCACGCATATATAACCTTTCAACCATTTCGATGGCTTCATTGGTGGCAGTTATGGTCATGGTCTTTCTGGAGTCGTTAAGGTCCTTGAGCTTAGCCGCCTTCATGACAGCTTCTTCCCTGTCATCCGTAAGGAACAGATCAAGAGCTATCTCTGCGCTCCTTAATCTCCCTCCTGCATTGATACAGGGCCCGATAATGTAGCCTATATGGTAGGCTGTAACATGATCCTGGGTCAGAAGATCCTGAAGCTCCAGAAGGGCACGCAGGCCCTGATTTCTGGTCTGCTTAATCTGCTGAAGTCCGAATTTCACTATGGTTCTGTTCTCATCCTTAAGCTCCATTACATCACATATGGTCGCTATGGCAGCAAACTCAAGGAAATCATAGAACTCTTCCTCGGGAATGGTATGATTCTGGTACATCATGATGATGATCTTCCAGGCCACTACTGCTCCGCAGATTTCAGGATAAGGATATCTGTTATCCTCTCTCTTTGGATCAACCACCGCACTGGCAGGGGGAAGGATATCCCTTG
This sequence comes from Lachnospiraceae bacterium, assembly GCA_015057945.1. Taxonomy (GTDB): domain Bacteria; phylum Bacillota; class Clostridia; order Lachnospirales; family Lachnospiraceae; genus Oribacterium. Next base: position 21,050 of record SVDD01000040.1, read on the forward strand.
ACTCACATCCGAAGTCCTCGTCCTGATTCTGGCGGACATCATGATGATCCGTTACCAGAACCGTAATGCCCAGTTCTCTTGCGTGTTTAAGCTCCTCTATGGCTGCGATGCCGTTATCACAGGTAAGTATCACCTGAACACCATCTTCCTTTGCTTTATCTATGATGCCCATATTAATGCCATATCCGTCTTTGATCCTGTCGGGCAGAATATAATCCACCACGGCTCCAAGACGCCTGAGTCCCTTTACCAGGATGTATGTGGCACACACACCGTCAACATCATAGTCACCCACAACACGTATATGCTTCTTCTCACTGATGGCACGATTCAGCTGATTCATGCATTTTATGGCATCGGGAAGATAGAGAGGTGAATGAAGATCTTCCTCCAGAGAACCGTGCAGAAACTGCTCAATCTGTTTCTCGGAGTTAATGTCTCTGTTGCGAAGTATCCTTGCTGTGACCTGATCTATCTGGAACTTGTCCGCAATAGCCTTGAAGTCAGCTTTTTTGTTATATAAAAACCACTTTTTCATAGAATAACCTTTATTTCATGATGTATAATATTAAATCAGTGCATCTTTTACTGCACAAACATGCAAAATTATAACACATCACAAGCCACTTGGGAGAAAGTAATTTAATGAATAAAACCATAAAACGTTCATTCGCTTTGATAGCAATTGTATCACTGACCTTTGAGCTCGTTTTTCAGATAGTGGGGGGACTGCTCATCGAATTCGGATCCGAAATATATAAAAACCAGGCATTTTCCATGACGGTTGCCGGATTTATGGCACTTTTGTCAGGTTTCCTCATTTTGGGTTACTATGATATACCATCAAGAAAGAATTATAAAAAATTCAGCATCCTGAAATTTCTTTGGATCCTGCTCCTCCTCAGAGGTTTTCAGATTGTTGCGGTACTGCTTGATTCTCCGATCATAAACTGGCTGTACCATCTTGGATACACCATGGAATCCGCTATAGCCGATGCCACCGGTTCCAATATATCAGACAAGTGGGATGTCCTTTATTCCATACTGTTTGCCCCGATAATCGAAGAATGTTTTTTTCGCGGCATGATTTACAATAAGCTGAGAAAGTACGGCAGCATTTTTGCCATCACCATTACAGCCTTTCTGTTTGGTCTCATGCACTGTAATATCTTTCAGTTTTTTACAGGTTTTGTTATAGGTATCCTTTTCGCATGGGTAAGAGCCACCTACGGCCTTCGCTACTCCATACTCATTCATGCCAGCAACAATATTTTTGCCGTATTGATGAACCGGTCCTTCAGTACTTCCACCCCGGGGATTATATTTATGAATCTTATGTTCCTCGGCGGCATTCTGACATTACTGGTCACCGTCTTTGTGAACTTCAGGAGTATACAGGCGGCCTTCCAAAGAGAAAGAACTTTACCGAAGATGTTCCTTTTGTGGTTCACCACCATACCGGTTATCCTGATTACCATTCTGTTCCTTATATTTACTTTTCAAAGTGTGATCATGTAAAAATACCCCTGCAGGGAATCTGCCCGGATTCCTTACAGGGGTCTTTCTTTATATTCCTATTACTTATTGAACAAGGTATCGAGAATTCCTCTTCCCAGTGCGGCGCCAATGTTTCCGCCTACACGTTTGCCGAAGCTTCCGAGGAAGGTCTTACCGATAGCTCCTCCGGCCTCTCTTCCCAGAGTTCCTGCAGTGGAACGTCCCACTGACTTCACTGCATTTCTTGTGCCCCTGGATGCCTTCTCCTGAGCCTTTGCCCTCTCGAGAGCCTCCTTCTCAGCCTGCTTCTGTGCCTCTATCCTTGCAGCTTCGGCTGTCGCCTCATCTGTAATTCTCTTGAAAAACTCATAGGCAGAATCCCTGTCTACGGTTTCATTGTACTTACCGGCCAGATCAGATGCGATTATGGCAGCAAGTCTTGAAGTGTCATCAACTGTTCCCATCTTAGACTGAGGGGGCAGCACGCGGCAGCGTCTCACAACATCCGGCTTTCCATCCCCATCCAGGAAAGAAATGAGGGCTTCACCTGTTCCCAGATTCTGGAGTACTTCAGCGGTATCAAAGCTCTGATTAACTCTGAATGAAGCAGCTGCGGCCTTTATCTTTTTCTCTTCCATAGGTGTATATGCGTGCAATGCATGCTGTACCTTGTTTCCAAGCTGTGCAAGAACGCCGTCAGGCACGTCACCCGGATTCTGGGTAATGAAATATACTCCTATTCCTTTTGAACGTATAAGCTTCACAACCTGCTCTATCTTATCAAGAAGGGCCTTTGGCGCACCGTTGAAAAGAAGATGTGCCTCGTCAAAGAAGAATACCATCTTAGGCCTGTCGGGGTCCCCTGCCTCCGGCATCTGCTCAAAAAGCTCTGAGAGCATATAGAGCATAAAGGTGGAATAGATCAGCGGATTTTGAATGGTAGTCTCTGCGTCCAGAATATTGATCATACCCTTTCCCGCATTGTCAGTTCTGAAAAAATCGTGGATGTCTATGGCAGGCTCTCCAAAGAAACGATCACCTCCCGCAGTCTCAAGGGCCACAACGGAACGGAGTATGGCATTGAGAGAAGCCGTAGTCATGTTTCCGTATTCAGCGCTGTACTGTTTGTTATTCTGGGCCACATACTGAACCATGGCGCGAAGATCCTTAGTATCAAGGAGCAGCAGATTCTCCTCATCAGCAATTCTGAAGATGATGGTAAGTATATTGGCCTGCAGGTCAGTAAGCTGAAGAACCCTGGAAAGAAGTGTGGGACCGAATTCACTGACTGTAGTCCTTAAAGGCATACCCTTTTTCCCTTCAATATCCCAGAACTGGACAGGGAAAGGTCTGTAGGAGAAACCTGTTTCCTGAAGCCCGAATCTCTCGATACGTTTCCTCATATCTTCACTGTCTACTCCTGGACTTATCATACCAGCCAGATCGCCCTTTACATCAGAAAGAAACACCGGCACACCCATATCACTGAATGACTCTGCAAGCACCTTCAATGTGATGGTCTTACCGGTTCCGGTTGCACCTGCAATTAAGCCATGTCTGTTTGCCTTGTTCGGCAATATACAAACCTTCTCGTTAGTATCCATATCAAGACCGGCCCAAATCTTACCTTCAAATAACATACTAAGCACCCTCCGCTTATTCTATAACTCAATATACTGTTATTTTAAATTAAAATTTTGAAAAATAACACTGTTTTAAACAAAAATAGCCCCCGGTGCTGCTCCAAATTTCAGAGCAGCATAGGGAGCTGATTTATTTTGATTTAAGTGATTCTGAGATATAAGGAAGTTTACATAGTAATGATCCTGTATCCTGCCATCCGTCTCTGTGAACCATACCGGAAATACTTATTATCAAATGCCTAAAAGCTCTTCCGCATGCTTCACTGCCTCCGGAGAAGGAGCATTGACATCATTCAATGTATATCTGATACCCATCTTTTCGTACTTGAAGGCACCGAGGCTGTGGTACGGAAGTATCTCAACCTTCTTAACAGTCTTCAGTGTATCTATGAACTTTTTCGTAGCTATAAGCTCTTCATCTGAATCTGTAAGTCCAGGTACAAGCACATGACGTATCCACATGTTAACGCCCTGCTCGCTCAGATATGAGCAGCAGTCAAGAATGTTCTTGTTAGTCTGTCCTGTAAGCTTTTTATGCTTCTCATCATCGATTTCCTTGATATCGAAAAGCACTGTATCCGTCACCTTGATGAGACGGTTGAACTTGCTGAAGAACGGCTCTTCTCTTGTGAAAGGCTGTGCAGAAGTATCAAGACATGTGCTTATACCCATTGCCTTTGCCTTTTCAAAAAGGTCGATGACAAAATCTATCTGAATGAGAGGATCTCCGCCGCTCACCGTGATTCCGCCCTCTTCTCCCCAGTATTCACGATATCTTACGGCGTTCTCGAGTATCTCATCCGCAGTTCGCATATCCTCGCTGTGAAAATCCCATGTATCCGGATTATGGCAGTAACGGCAGCGCATATTGCAGCCCTTAAGGAATACGATATATCTTACTCCCGGGCCGTCAACGGATCCGAATGTTTCAATGCTGTGAATAGCACCTTTAATTGCTTCAGCCATAATTTTATCCTCCTGAAATATTTCCCGTTTCATCGAAACGGGCTGCCGGAATGCTGTTTAGTCAGCCTCCTGCATAAAGTCAATATAAGCCGTCACTCTCATACGAAAGCGGCGGCTTATTATCAAGGAACAGTAAATGATACAAAAGATTTTGGTCACGTTACGGAAAGAATATGTATCATTTTTAACCTTAATCTGTTTTAAATCAGAGTGCCTTGTGCTCAGTTCTTGAAATTACATCAAGCTGCTGCTCTCTTGTAAGATCGATGAACTTAACTGCATATCCGGATACACGGATAGTGAAGTTAGCGTACTCAGGCTTCTCAGGGTGCTCCATAGCATCCTTAAGCTTCTCAACACCGAAAACGTTAACGTTTACGTGGTGTGCACCCTTTGAGAAATAACCGTCCATAACTCTTACAAGAGTTGTTGACTGCTCATCCTCTGTGTGTCCAAGAGCTGCAGGATTGATTGTCTGAGTATTTGAAATACCGTCAAGTGCATACTCGTATGGAAGCTTAGCCACTGAGTTAAGAGATGCAAGAAGACCTGAAGTCTCGGCACCGTAGCTTGGGTTTGCTCCCGGTGAAAGAGGAGCGCCGGCCTTACGTCCGTCAGGCATAGCACCTGTAGCCTTACCGTATACTACGTTTGATGTGATGGTAAGGATAGATGTTGTAGGCTCTGAGTCTCTGTATGTGTGGTGCTTCTTGATCTTGTTGAGGAATGTCTTAAGAAGCTCAACAGCGATCTCATCAGCACGGTCATCATCATTACCATACTTAGGGAAGTCACCCTCAACCTCATAATCTACTACGAGGCCGTCCTCATCACGAACAGTCTTTACCTTTGCATACTTGATAGCAGAAAGTGAATCAACTACGTGTGAGAAACCTGCGATACCTGTAGCGAATGTACGACGTACATCTGTATCGATGAGAGCCATCTCAGCAGCCTCATAGAAGTACTTGTCGTGCATATACTGGATAAGGTTAAGTACGTTAACGTAAACGCCTGCAAGCCAGTCCATCATCTGATCATACTTGTGGCAAACCTCATCATAATCAAGATACTCTGATGTGATAGGCTTGTACTCAGGTCCGATCTGCTCCTTTAACTTCTCATCAACACCGCCGTTGATAGCGTAAAGAAGGCACTTAGCAAGGTTTGCACGTGCTCCGAAGAACTGCATCTCCTTACCTGTCTGTGTAGCAGATACGCAGCAGCAGATGGAGTAGTCATCGCCCCATACCGGTCTCATAACATCATCGTTCTCATACTGGATTGATGAAGTTGTTACAGAGATCTTTGCAGCATACTTCTTGAAGTTCTCAGGAAGTCTCTTTGTGTAAAGAACTGTAAGGTTTGGCTCCGGTGCAGGTCCCATGTTCTCAAGTGTGTGGAGGAAACGGTAGTCGTTCTTTGTAACCATGGAACGTCCGTCCTGACCCATACCTGCAACCTCAAGTGTAGCCCATACAGGGTCTCCAGAGAAGAGCTGGTTGTATGAAGGGATTCTTGCGAACTTAACCATACGAAGCTTCATTACGAAGTGGTCGATAAGTTCCTGAGCCTCAGCCTCAGTAAGAGTACCCTCAGCGATATCTCTGTTAATATAAATATCAAGGAATGTAGAAACACGACCTACTGACATCGCAGCGCCGTTCTGTGTCTTGATAGCAGCAAGGTAACCGAAGTAGAGCCACTGAACAGCCTCTCTTGCATTCTTTGCAGGAGCTGAAATATCGAAGCCGTAAGATGCAGCCATCTCCTTCATCTGACGGAGAGCTCTCATCTGATCAGCGATCTCTTCTCTCTTACGTACGATGTCATCTGTCATTGTTCCGTCGCCGCAGTTGTCGAAATCCTTCTTCTTCTCTTCAATGAGGAAATCGATACCGTAAAGAGCGATTCTTCTGTAATCGCCTACGATACGTCCACGGCCATATGTATCAGGAAGACCTGTAAGAATATGAGCGTGACGAACCTTCTTCATCTCCGGTGTGTAAGCATCAAATACACCCTGATTGTGTGTCTTGTGATACTCTGTGAAGATCTTGTGAAGAAGTGGATCAGGTGTGTAGCCGTAAGTTGTACAAGCCTGCTCTGCCATCTTGATTCCGCCGTAAGGCATGAATGCTCTCTTAAGAGGCTTATCAGTCTGAAGACCAACAACCTTTTCCTTATCCTTAGAATCGGCTGTTATATAAGCTGCATCGTAAGCTGTGATACCGGAAACGATCTTTGTCTCCATATCAAGAACTCCGCCCTTGGCTCTCTCTTCTTTCTGTAATCCCTGAACCTCATCCCAGAGCTCCTTAGTAGCATCTGTAGGTCCCTGCAGGAAGCTGGCATCACCGTCGTATGGTGTGTAGTTATTCTGAATGAATGAACGTACATTTACGTCGCTTGTCCAATGTCCGGCATTAAAGCCTCTCCATTCCTCTCTCATTTCTTTTCCTCCAATATAAACCTTGTCTTATCCATAGCACATCAGACGCCTGAGACTATTGAAGAACAATGCTTCGTGTCATCTCATCTGATACTAAGATAATAAACTATTGCCTCACTTAATAACGTTGCATGCGCAACAATCTTTCGATGTGTGTATACAATTTATGGAAGCATTGGAAGTATATTATTCTGACAATAATCTGTCAATATACATAAGGCCTTAAAAGCATATGTATCTATATAAAAACAATAGTAATTTCTACTTTTGTCTAATGTGAAGAACATTACATAAAGTGTTATTGAACAAACTCTAGTAATATGGTAGGATTAATTATACTTTATGCTCTTTTTTGGGAGGTTGATAGTATGATGATTTCAACAAAGGGGCGCTATGCACTGGCAACCCTTATAGATATAGCTCAGCATTGTGACGGAGAAAATCCTGTATGTATCAAGGACATCTCCGAGAGACTGGGTATTTCACTCAAGTACCTTGAACAGATCATATCACTTATGGTAAAAGGCGGATTTCTGAAGTCTGTCCGCGGGGCAAAGGGCGGATATCTCTTTACACGTCCTGTCACTGACATAAAGGCCGGCGACATCCTTGATGCGGCAGAAGGCAGTCTGGCTCCAGTGGAATGCGTTAACGGCTCTTCTGTATGCCATAAGTCAGCAAATTGTCCTTCTTTTACCTTATATAAGGAAATAGATGATGCCATATATAATGTGGTAAATAAATATACCCTTTATGATCTTGCCAATGACAGGCTTTCATCATCTGATGAATCCTCATCTGATTGAGGTTTAACTGCAGAAATTCTTCAGAAATTCTGACAAGGTCAAAAAAATGCTGAAGTGAAAAAGTGATTTCCACTTTTAAGTCATTTCAACAATGGTAGAATCAAGTCTTACGAAATCAGCCCCTA
>SVDD01000041.1:0-27808 GCA_015057945.1 Lachnospiraceae bacterium
TAATCTCCATCCCTAAGGGTTATTGCAGTTGCTTTTCTTGGCATAATAGCTACCTCTGTTTTACATGATAAAACTATTATACCACAGATTATTCAAAGTATCAGTTATTTAATTTACGTTATACTACATAGAAGCATACCTTGTGGTGCTTGTGTGGTACATAGTACTCTGCACCGTCATACAGCTTGCTTTCAGAGTAACGGAAATGAAGGTAGCTCAGTATAAACATGGAAAAAGAGTCAGTATCATAAAGTTTCAAGGATTAAGGAGATTTAGCTATGCTGGAATTAAGGAACGTGCACAAGTCGTTTGGAGATAATGAAATACTAAAGGGTGTGGATCTTTCAGTGAACAAAGGTGACATCATCGTCATACTGGGACCAAGCGGTTCGGGAAAAACGACCCTTCTCCGGAGCATCAACTTTCTTGAAAGAGCTGATGCCGGAACCATAGATTTCGGAGACATTCATACTTCCCTTGTGAAGGCCGGAAAAAGGGATGTTTACCGTATTCGCAAAAAGACAGGTTTTGTATTTCAGAACTACAATCTTTTTGCCAATAAAACAGCACTGGAAAATATAACAGAAGGACTGATATATGCCCACAACTACAGTAAGGATGAAGCCCGTGAGAAAGCATTGAAAGCACTAAAACTGGTTGGCCTCGAAGAAAGGGCAGATTACTATCCTTCACAGCTTTCCGGGGGTCAGCAGCAGAGAGTGGGTATAGCGAGAGCTATCGCACCGGAACCGGAGGTGGTTCTGTTCGATGAGCCTACCTCAGCCCTGGATCCTGAGCTTGTAGGAGAGGTACTGAACGTAATGAAAGATCTGGCGAAATCCGGTATCACCATGATAGTGGTGACCCATGAAATGAGCTTTGCTGAAAGCGTGGCAAATGAGGTCATCTTCATGGACGGGGGAGTAGTAGTGGAAAAAGGCACTCCCAAAGAGATCTTTTCGAGACCTAAGGATCCGAGAACAGAGATGTTCCTTAGGAGGATCATCAGGAAGGATTATGACTACGTGATATAAGTGATGAGATAGCAGATCAGCTATAGGTTAAACTTATATCCAATCCTAAATTATTCCAAATTGTCATACGGTTTACAGAAGACTACTATATCTCCATGACATATTATTTTTTTGGGATATAATCCGACGATAGGTCAGCCGAGCACAGCTCAAAAACCATGGAAAGTCAGTCTCTTTAGATTCATGTCAAACAGACCGGCGTTCCCATAAGGGGAGGAAGAATATGAAAAAGCAAATCTTAGCTGTATTATCCGCACTTGCTGTTTCTACAGCAGCTCTCAGTGCATGCAGCGCACCAACAACAGGAAATGTACCTTCAGGCTCCGGAAGTTCCACAGCCGAAACAACCGGCTCTGAATCAAAGGCAGCTGAATCATCAGAAGCAAACGGAACAACGGAAGCTGCAGCAAAGGATACGGCAGAAACAGAACGCAAGGTTCTTAAGTTCGGTCAGGCCAATGCGGGAGACGGTCTCGACATGCAGATCTCCACTTCATCAAGAGCCGCATCCATCGCGGATGAAATCACAGAATCTCTTCTCCGTTTCACAGAGGATAATGAAGAGGTTCCTGTTCTTCTTACAGATTTCCCGACGATTTCAGAGGATGGTCTTCTCTACAGCTTCGAATTAAAGCAGGGTGTTCACTTCACAAACGGTGCAGAGCTTAAGGCTTCTGATGTAAAGTTCACCTTCGAGCGTATGTTCACCCCTGATACAGGAGCAAAATCCACAGCTTACTTCAAGATGATCAAGGGCGCACAGGACATGCTGGATGGAAAGGCAACCGAACTCAGCGGTTTCGAGATTCAGGATGATTATCATTTCACAATCACCCTTGACTATGCATTTGCACCTTTCTTAAAGAACATAGCCACTTCCTATGCTGACATCTTCCCTGAGGAGGCATGCCGCGCAGCAGGAGACAAGTGGGGCTTCGGAACAGACCTTATAGGAACAGGTCCTTACAAGATAGAGTCAAACGACGATTCAACACAGGTAACTCTGGTAAAGAACGAGGACTACCACGGCGGTGATGTGAACCTTGATGAGATAGACTTTATCTATTACGACGATGACCAGACAAAGCTCATTGCTTACGAGAACGGAGACATCGATCTTGCCGATCTCAATGCTTCCCTCTTAAGCCAGTATCAGGAAAGCCACGGTGACGAAATCACTGCTTACCATCCACTTGGAACCGCCTTTATCTCTCTTAACTTAAAGGCTGATTACATTAAGGATATCAATGTAAGAAAGGCTATCTCACTGGCAATCAACCGTGAGGAGCTGGTTGATACCATCCTTAACGGAGCGGGAATTCCTGCCACAAGCTTCCTTAACAACAGCATCCCGGGTCATGATGATTCACTTTCGGTTTATACATACGATCCCGAGGAGGCTAAAAAGCTGCTTCAGGAAGCTGGCTACGGTGACGGAATCACCATCGATGCCGAGGTTCGTCAGGCAGACCAGACCGTTTTCGCCGCACTTCAGGGTTATCTTAAGGAGGTAGGCATTACCCTTAATCTTAATGTTGTGGATAATGCTACCTGGACTTCAGACAGAACAGCAGGAAAGATTCCTGTTACAGGCATGACATGGAACGCCCTTTATCCTGACGGTGATTTCCAGATGTACAACTATTTCTACTCAAAGAATTCGGATGCCCAGGGTGTGTTCTATAACAATGCCGACTTCGACAAGGATCTTGATGAGGCCAGAGTTCTGACAGACGAAGCAAAGCGTGCCGAGCTTTACAAGGATGCCGACAGACTGCTTTCCCTTGAGGACTATGCATGTATCCCTCTTTACTATCCACAGAGCCAGTTCATCGCAAAGCCTTATGTAAAGAACTATAAGGTCGGAAACCTCATCTACCACTTCTTCGATGTGGATATAGATGCGGCTCAAAAAGCTCAGAGCTGACAGACTGATCTTCAAAAACTATTTAATCGGGTAGGGTGAAACATCCCTGCCCGATTTAGTCATTTCCAGATTTTTTATTTCCGGAGGAATATCTATGTGGCGCTATGTGCTGAAACGTGCACTGCTTGCCGTTTCCATCATTTTTTCCATCTCACTCATCACTTTTCTTATTCTCAATGTCCTGCCCGGAGATCCTGTGGCCATGATGCTGGGAGATTTCGCGGACGCAAATAAAATAAAAGAGGTAAGGCACAATATGGGGCTTGACCTGCCTCTCTGGCAGCAGTACCTAAAGTGGATCACAAGCCTTATAAGAGGGGATTTCGGAAGCAGTTATTTCCAGAAAAAGCCTGTTCTTTTCCTTATCCTTCAGGCATTTCAGTATACTTCCTATCTTGCGGCCATGTCTTACATCATTGCCCTTATCATCGGACTCTTTATGGGAATCATAGCAGCCGTATATCACGGAAGCGTTCTTGACCGGTTCCTCATGAGCATTTCCGTTCTCGGCATCTCGGCTCCATCCTTCTGGGTGGCCATACTTCTCCAGATTTACATCGGTCTTAGATTTAAGATATTTCCGGTTTCAGGCGTACAGACCTCCATCGGATATGTGCTTCCCGCCATAGCTCTCGGAACCAGATATGCCGCATCCATCTCAAGAGTCACCAGAGCATCCATGATGGAGGTAATGGGACAGGACTTTATCCGTACTGCCTACGCTAAGGGGCTTAACCCCTTCCGTATCGTCATGGTTCACATCTTCCGTAATGCTCTTATTCCGGTCATCACCATCATAGGCGCGGATATAGGATCACTTCTCACCGGTTCCATGATCACTGAAAATGTTTTCAATATACCCGGAATCGGAAAGCTCCTTATCGACGCCATAAACAGAAGAGACATACCTCTCGTTCAAGGCGGTGTTATCTATGTTGCCACTGTCTGCGTCCTCATCTATTTCATAGTTGATGTACTTTATGCCGTGGTGAATCCGAATATAAGACTTGGTGATAAATAAGATTGGAGTTTACGATGACAAAAAGTATGACTGTTAAACTTGATTCCTTCGGAAAAGAGATAGTAAAAAACGACAGACCTCACGGTTACTACTACGAAAGCTTCCGCATATTCAGGAAGAACAAAGTAGCCATGATTTCTCTTGGAGTACTGGTGATTCTTATCCTGCTTGCTTTAGCGGCACCACTTATTACGGCATACGACCCTGACAAACAGGTACTGTCAGAGCGTCTTCTTTCACCGGGAGTGAAGGGCCACTTATTCGGAACCGATGAATTCGGAAGGGACATCTTCACAAGATGCATTTACGGATGCAGGATTTCCCTTTCGGTAGGTATCATTTCCCAGCTCATTGCTTCAGTGATAGGCTACCTTATGGGTGTTTCAGCCGGGTACTTCGGAAAAAGAGCCGATGACGTGATTTCATTTCTCATCCAGGTCTTCAGCAGTATCCCATTCCTGCTCTTCGCCATGGCACTTATGTATGCGCTTGGTTCAGGTCTCATGAACCTTTATCTGTCTCTTGGCCTTTTGAGCTGGGCAAATACAGCAAGACTGATCCGCGGTCAGGTCATGACCCTTAAGCAGCAGGAGTACATCCAGGCCTGCATAGTTAACGGAGGCTCCAGTGCCCGCATCATCTTCAGGCACCTGCTTCCTAACTGTATCCCCATGCTTATCATCACAAACACTCTGGGCATCCCTTCAGCCATTCTTACGGAAGCCAGTCTCAGTTTCCTGGGTCTCGGTGTCCCGAGTCCAACTGCCAGCTGGGGAGCCATGATTGCTTCAGCCCAGACCTATATCAGGACCAATACCTACTACAGCCTTTTCCCGGGACTTTTCATCATAGCCTCCGTTATGGCCTTCAATATGCTGGGAGACGGTCTCAGGGATGCACTGGATCCTAAGCTTCATAAGTAAAACATTAAACAGAAGAGAAATAATTATGTCCGAGAATACAGAAAAAAACATACTTGAAATCAGGGATCTGAATGTGGATCTCTTTACGGAGAGAGGAGTACTTCCGGTCCTTTCTCATATCAATCTGAATCTTAAAGAGGGTGAAATACTCGGAGTCGTGGGAGAGAGCGGCTGCGGCAAGAGCATGCTGGCCTCAGCCATAATGGGGCTCGTGGATAAACCGGGAAAAATAAGCTCCGGAGAGATACTCTTTAACGGAGAGAATCTCGTAACGGCAGGCAAGAAACGGCTTCAGGAGATAAGGGGCAATGCCATCTCCATGATATTTCAGGAACCCATGACGAGTCTTAATCCTCTCATGACCTGTGGAAAACAGATTACCGAGGCTATCCTTGCCCACAGGAAAATATCCCGCAGGGAAGCTTCCTCTGAGGCTCTTGAAATGATCCGTTCCGTAGGCATCCCCATGCCTGAAAAGATCTTTGATTCCATCCCTTCAAGACTGTCAGGCGGAATGAGACAGCGCATCATGATCGCCATGGCTCTGTGCCTTAAGCCAAGACTCCTTATATGTGATGAGCCGACAACTGCTCTTGATGTTACGGTACAGGCTCAGATCCTGTACCTCATAAAAAAACTGAGAAAAGAACTGAAGACCACTGTTATCTTTATCAGCCATGACATGGGAGTCATTTCCCAGATGTCTGACAGAGTGGCTGTCATGTATGCCGGTCAGGTAGTTGAGATCGCTGATAAGGAAGCGATATTTTCCATGCCTTCACATCCCTATACTGTAGGTCTTGAAGCTGCCATCCCTAAAATGGACAGGGATACAGACACCCTTTTGAGTATTCCGGGTTCCGTCCCTATGCTCTACGAACTTCCTGAAGGATGTCTCTTCTCAACAAGATGCGCACACTGCACTGAGCAGTGCAAACGACAGAGACCTGAGCTTACCATACTGAATGAAGCCTATCCGGATCATCTTGTACGCTGCATCAATAAAGACAGGTCAGGACTTCAGCATAATGCCTAAGTATCATAACGGATTACTCAATAAGGCTTTTCAGGGCTTCAGCACAGTGCCCCGGTATCATACAGTGCAGACAGAAGAAATAAACTGTTAATCTTAGAGAAAGGTAACTTCTTTATGGAAACAACTATATCCGAAAGAAAAAATACAGAGCCTGTCTTAAGGGTCTCCCATCTGAAAAAATATTATACCTACGGTAATGGGTTTTTGTCCCCCAAAAAGACCGTCATAAAAGCAGTTGATGACGTGTCTTTATCCTTATATCCGGGTGAGACCCTCGCCATAGTAGGAGAGAGCGGCTGCGGGAAATCCACAACGGCAAAATCCATCATCCGGATAACCGAGCCCACTGAAGGCTCCATCACTCTCCACGGACAAGACTTCGGACATCTGTCGGGAAAGGAGCTTAAATCCGCAAGACAGAAGATAAAAATGATCTTTCAGGATCCCTACTCCGCCCTGAATCCGCGTATGACAGTACGTGACATAATAGCAGAGCCCATAGATATTTCAGGTTCCTACAGAACACAGTCAGAAAGAGAGCTGAAAGTACTGGAAGCCTGCGATATGGTAGGACTGAACAGAGATTATCTTAGCCGTTATCCCCATGAATTCTCGGGAGGACAGAGACAGCGTATAGGCATCGCAAGAGCCATCATCGAGAAGCCGGAGGTGATTCTCTGTGATGAGCCGGTGTCAGCATTGGACGTATCCATACAGGCAAAGGTCATAAACCTTTTAAAGGAGCTTCAGAAAAAGCTTGGAGTCTCATACATCTTTATTTCCCATGACTTAAGTGTAGTGAGACATGTGGCAGACCGGGTAATGGTCATGTATCTTGGTCATGTTGTTGAAGAGGGCAGCAGGGACGACATCTTTAATTCCCCTAAGCATCCCTATACCCGTATACTGCTTGACAGTATCCCATCCATAGGTAAGGAAATGCCTGAGGATGAACAGCAGCTTATATCGGGAGACCTTCCTTCTCCGGAAAATCCTCCTTCAGGATGCTGCTTCCATACAAGGTGCCCGCACTGCAAAGAGAAGTGCAGGAACGCTGCACCGGTGCTTACAGAGGTATCCGGCAGGCCGGAACACAGGGCGGCATGCTTCTGCTGCTAGAATGCGCAGCACATTGAACACGAATGTGTGCGTTAGCGCTGATAAGCGAGTGGCAAATACTTTTGACACTCACATCATAAATATGAAATCCAAAGAATGTAACTTTATTAACGGGGCAGCCACCTGCAATATGAATCTGCATCAACTGGCCCAGGGAGGTAAGTTTGAAAGTGAACTTTCAAACTTAATTGGCGGGTCATATATGAATTCGAGCAAGCTCGATTCATGCATGACCCTTGGAGGAAAAAATGAAACTAACTAAAGAAGAAATAGCATCTGATTTCAGAAAACTTATAAAACCACTTTCAGAAACCTTCGGACCATCCGGACAGGAGGACGAGGTCTATGAGCTTATCGAAAAAGAGATAAAGGATTACGGTGTCAGCATTTCCACCGATGTCATGGGAAATCTCATTGCCTTTAAAAAGGGAACCCGCCCGGGAAAGCTGATGGTGGCTGCACACATGGATGAGATAGGTCTCATTATCCGTTATATCAGCGAAAAAGGCTTCATTTATGTGGAGACCCTCGGAGGTATCGCACCACAGCAGTTCTTCGGAAAGCACGTTATCATTCGTACCGAATCAGGAGAGCACATCGACGGAATCATAAATTCACTTCATCCCGGGCGTCCTGACCGCTGCACGGAGATGCCGAAATCGGCAGGAGAGTTCTTCATCGAAGTAGGTGCCGAGTCAAGAGAAGAAGTTTTGGAAATGGGTATTCAGGTGGGAGACCCGGTTTCCATCGACTATCCTGTTATAGAGCTTGGAAAACATAGGGTAGGCGGTAAGGCCATGGATGACAGAGCCCTTGTATTTATGCTCATAGAGGTTCTCAAAATGCTTAAGGACGAGGAGGATACTCCTGATCTTTATGCAGTTTTCACAACCCAGGAAGAGGTAGGTGCAAGGGGTGCCATAGTTGCAGCCAGAAACCTCGAACCTGACATGGCTATCGCCCTTGATATGAGCCTCGGAACGGATATACCGGGTGTTTCTGCCGGACTTCAGGTAAATGAGCTCGGAAAGGGTGCTTCCATAAAAATCATGGACAAGACCACTACAGGAATCTACGGTCTTCTTTCCGACAGAAGGATAGTAAAAGAAATGAAGGTGATCTGCAGGGAAAATGATATCCCATACCAGATAGAGGCCTATGCGGCAGGTGCCACGGATGCTTCATTTATCCAGACCCTTAACGGCGGTATCCGTTCAGGCGGAATCCAGATTCCCATGAGATATGTGCACAGCTATGAAGTGGTGGATGTCCGTGACATGGTGAACTGTGTTGAGCTGTTGTACCATTTCATAAAGAAAACAGAAGTCATCTGATGATGCTGTAATTTACACAGTAATGTGTGGGGGGACGCTGTCAGTAAACTGTCTGCTGACAGCCACAGGGTTTTCGCCGAAAACCTGATCAATAGAATAAAAGCGTATAAAAGAAACGGTGCTTTACTCTGTGTATCGCACCGTTTCTTTTATATCATCCTCAATGTGTTGTTTATTTATCATATACTTTTTCCGCAACTGCTCTCACAGGCTCATCCTGAGCCTTTGTATACTCGATCATGCTGCCTACGATAAAAAATACCGTTAATCCCGCAGATACGATAAATACCGAAAAATCCATAACCATCGTCCACAAACTCATAATAAATGTCCTCCTTGACTGTTTTATTCCCTGAAAAATATATGCTGAAACTATATCAGAGCTTACATCACAATAGTGTCACAGAATTATTAAAAATTAAATTATGGCACTATTGTGATTTTAAGTGTGTTATATTTAATCTATAGAATTTATACGCTCACCGAAGCATTTAATCAATTCAGGAGCTTAAGTTTGAAAGTGAACTTTCAAACTTATTTGGTGGATCATATACGAATTCGGGCAGGCTCGATTCGTGTATGTCCCTGGAGAAAAATTATATATGAGAGAATCAGTAGATATAACTGAGCTTGATGATATAGATCGAAATTTTAACAGCTTTAATATGCCCATGCAGCTGGAGTATGACTCACTGACGGGGCTTCTTTGTCGTGGGTCATTTCTTGAAAAAGCTGCCAATGACATCCCGGATCTTCTTAAGAGATTCGGGCATGCAGTCATCATCACTCTGGATTTAAAGGACATGAAAGGCTTCAATTCAAGCTACGGTCAGGAAGAGGGAGACAGGCTTCTCTGCGGAATAGCGGATATACTGAAGCAGCACTTCGGAAACGAACATTGTTCCCGCTTCGGCGAGGATCGTTTCTATGTATTCACAAGAGCAGTGGGCATAGACATAGAGCTGGACGGAATCATTAAGCAGATACGGAACATAAACAACGGACATACCCTTCCTGTCCGGATGGGAATTTGTGCCATAAACGATGACAGGCTTTCCGTTGACATAGCCTGTGACAGGGCACGTATGGCCTGTGACACTCTTCGTGAAAGCTATGATTCAGGATTTGTATGGTTTGACGAAAGACTGGCGGATGAAACCACAAGAAAAGAATATATCATTAAAAACCTGGATACAGCCATTTCAAAGGGATGGATTCAGGTCTATCTCCAGCCAGTCATCCGGACACTGACAGGAGAATTGTGCGGTTTTGAGGCACTGT
This sequence comes from Lachnospiraceae bacterium, assembly GCA_015057945.1. Taxonomy (GTDB): domain Bacteria; phylum Bacillota; class Clostridia; order Lachnospirales; family Lachnospiraceae; genus Oribacterium. The sequence continues at coordinate 9,676 of SVDD01000041.1, forward strand.
CACGATGGAAGGATCCTAAGTACGGGCTTCTTTTACCCGGAGATTTTATCAGGATACTGGAGCAGAGCAGACTGACTCATAAACTGGATAATTACGTGGTACTCAAGGTGGCCAGGCTTCTTCGTGAGAGACAGGATAACGATCTTCCTGTAGTACCGATTTCCGTCAATATCTCGAGAGCGGACTTCATGGTGAGTGATTCCGTTTCCTACATAACCGAGATCGTCAACAGGTACGGAATCCGAAAGAACCTTATCAACATAGAAATAACCGAGACCGCCATGGTAAAAGACAACGGTATCATCTCAACAGCCATCGACAGATTTCGTGACGAGGGCTTTTCAGTATGGATGGATGATTTCGGAAGCGGTTATTCTTCCCTTAACGTACTGAAGGATTTCATGTTCGACCAGATAAAGATCGACATGGCTTTCTTCAAAAACTTCAATGAACGTTCAAAGACCATCGTTACCATGATGATAGAGATGGCCAAAAAGCTCGGTATCCATACATTGGCAGAGGGAGTCGAGAACTATGAGCTCCTTAATTTCCTGAGGAGTGTGGGCTGCGAAAAGATTCAGGGCCATTTCTTCGGAAAAGCCCTGCCCTGTGAGGAAATAGGCACTTATCTGGACAACAGAAAAATCCGGTGGGAAGCAAGGCATAACGCCGTAATGTATGATAAGGCCGGTCTTGCCAATGTCATCGTCTACAATCCTGTGGCCCTCTTCCTGTCTGACGGATATACCTTCAGTGGTCTTTACTGCAACGATGAATTCAGGGATATCCTTATGACCGCAGGATATGAGGATCTTTCTGCTTTTGAAAGAGATATGAACCTTCCGGAAAGTCCCAAGGGCAGAAAATGCAGGGATCTGGCCTACAAGGCTAAGCGTCACAATTCAGAAGAGTACATGACCTTCCTTGCGAACAACAATTACTACCGTCTGTCCTTCCGGGTCATCGCCGCAAGTAATGAGACCTATATCCTTTACACCACCATGGACAGTCTGGTTTACGACAATGACAGGAACCACACCTCTGAGCTTGACACCATCGCAAGAAAGATAATGTTCAACTACGACAGTATCCATTACGTGGATATGAATGAGCATACCGGCACCATCATAGCCAGCAACATTCCGACTGAAAAGGTGGGAGACGTGATAGATGATACAATCTCCTACTATTCAGAGCACGTTATGCAGTACATTCATCCCAATGAGCATAAACGATGGAAGGAGTTTGTATCCGTCGGAAATATACGGAACCTTTTGAAAAACAACCGGCGTGGCAATTTCTCGGCATTGTTCCAGATGCGGCAGATCGACGGAAGCTTTGAATGGACCGAATTTACAGTTACCTCATTCAGAGGTACAAATTCCCATAAGCTTCTGGTCAGCAGCAAGCCGGCAATAATCAATGATCCTGCAGTCATGAAAGTCATAGACGGACTCCTCCGGAACGACTCCGGAAATACAGAACCCCATCATGTGGTAACAGAGAACATCTGGGATGTTCTCATTAACAAGAGCGACGTCAAGTTCTTCTGGAAGGACCGTAACCTCCGTTTCCTCGGAGCAAGTAAGGCATTTTACGAATACTACGGTCTTACTGCCGAACAGGTAGTCGGCAAAACAAGCGAAGAGCTGGGATGGCACATAGATAATTCCATCTCCAGAAAGACCGATGAAGCCATCATAAATAAGGGTGAAACTGTTAAGGAAGCATTAAGACAAAATATAGTAAATGGGGTGTCTCACCGTATAGCCGTAACCAAATATCCACTGTATAATAAAGGTAAGATACAAGGTCTCATGGGATTCTTTGTGGATACCGAGCAGAGCGCTGCGGAATCAGGTGTCTTTAACTTTACGGATCCTGTTACAGGACTTATGAACGGGCGTGGTCTTATGGTGGCTTCACTGGAGTTCCAGGATAACTATCATAAGAATCGTGAGAATTACATACATGTAGTACTGGATATTCCTGAGTACACAGACATCCAGGAGGATTATGGGGATACTGCCTCTCAGGAGCTTCTCTGTAAAACTGCAGACATACTGAGAAGCATCTTCCGGACGAGCTTCATACTTGCAAGAGCCAGCGGTGCACAGTTCTCAATCTGTAAAGCCACCACAGGTTTCAACGATGTAATGGATCTCGTACAGAAAGCCCAGACGGAAATCCACAACATCCATTCACTGAACGGTTTCAACTGTACTGTGCATGCTGATTACGGCATAGCCAGAGCTTCAGAAGCAAATTCCGTTCAGGAAGTAGTGAGCCTTGCATTTTCAAGAATGAGAAAGAGTAGAGAACAGAATTTTTAGGCTCAATGCGGCGGAATGGAGATTATTATGAGAAAACGCATTTCAGCTGCCATGATACTAATGGCAGCTCTTGCTGTGTCCGGATGTTCAGGTAATAAGCCGGCAGCAGCACCGGAAACCACAGCTGTAAGTCCTGAAACAACAGCTCCCGAAAAGGAGAGTAAACCACAAGAGACAGAAAGTCAGGAAAACAGGGAAGAAGAAACCAAACCTTCTGTTGCACCCATAAAGCTTCCCGATTTCCGGTACACCAGAGAAAACTTCCCGCGGATGGATGGTTCAACTTCCACAGTACCATTGGGAAAGGCTATTGCAAGTACATTTCTTAACAGTTCTCCTGAGGATGTTGAGGACCTTTGCAGGTTCAACAGAACCACCCAGTCCTTCAGAAATCTCCTTGCGGGAGATGCAGATATCCTTATAGTGGGAGAACCCAATGCCAAGGTCTTTCAGGAAATGGAAGAGGCTAACTTCAAGTACAGAATGGAAGTTTTTTCAAACGATGCTCTTATTTTTGTGGTCAATGAAGACAACCCTGTTGATTCCCTGACCACAGATCAGATCAGAGATATTTACTCCGGAAAGATCACCAACTGGAAAGAAGTAGGCGGAAACGATGCCGAGATCGTTCCTTTCCAGCGTAATGAAGGAGCCGGATCACAGGCCCTGATACTTAAGCACATAATGAAAGACACTCCCATGATGGAACCTCCCAAGGGTCTGGTAGCATCCGAAATGGGTGAGCTGATGACCGCAGTAAAGTCTTATGACAACTCTGCCAATGCCATCGGTTATTCGGTTTACTACTATGCCAACGACATGAAGATGGCGAAGGGGTTGAAAATCATAGCTGTTGACGGTGTACAGCCAAACCCTGAAACCATCCGTAATGAGACATACCCTCATAGAAACGCCTCCTACTGTGTCATACCTGAGGATGCGGATACCTCCGACGAGCGTGTAAAGGGTGCCCGTGTACTCTACGACTGGCTGCTTTCCGAAGACGGTCAGCGCCTTGTATCATCTATGGGCTATGTATCTGTAATGGATGTTTCCTCCTTTGGGGATAAATCTTCTGCAGCCGGACATAACCATCAGGACAATTTTACCCGTCTTAATGATGCACCGGCAGGAACTCTTACAGAAGTCAGCCCGCGTGATGATTACGGTCTGCTGATCCCGTATGACGGATCTTCCCTGTACGTAAGCTACGGATACGGTCCGGATGGTGATGATGAGGATGGCTACTCATACCTTGCAGGATACATGAGTGGATTCTTTGATACAAAGGGTCGTCTCATCACAGACCCTGTTTACAATTCCATCAGAGTCATGGATTACTATGATGTTATAGAAAGAAACGAATTCAGTCTTCCTTTCTACAGAGCAGTAAAGTATGATCTGCCATATGATTCAGCCGCCTTCAACAGTGAGGACGTGACTCTTCCAAGCGAAAACATTCACCAGCAGTTTATTTCAAAGGACGGAAGCTTCGTTTCTCCGGAATTCGGATATATTGCTGGTATGAAGGATCATATGCTGTGTAAGTCCACCGATGAAACAAATGATTTTGTAATTTACGACCTTAATGCCGAGATAGTCATGACCTACGACGAGCTCAACAAGGCAAATAACGGAATCATCACAAAGAAACTGAATCAGGGAGAGTATCTCAGTGACGTAAGCTACGGTGAAGGCTACTATGTTTTCTATTTTAATGACGGCTACTACTATGTAGACGAGAACACTAAGAAGATAGTGCTTGGCCCGTACAGCTATGCGGAACCTTTCAGGGACGGTCGTGCCTTTGTCCGCAATGGAGATTTTGCTTCGGTTATCGATATAAACGGAAAAGATTACATCGGAAGCGGCTATGACATGGCAGAGCTCCTTGATAACGGCTATGCTGTTGGAAAAAACGACTCGGAAACCGTTCTTTATGACAATGACGGAAAAGAGCTCAGGAAATTCCCGGGATGCAACAGCATCGGAGTCTATGACTGGGGCTTCTATCAAAACTTCCAATCAGATAACGGCTGGTATTATATTTACTATGATAATGATGGCAACGAGCTTCTTAATGACGAAGAAAATATATGGAACTGCGGAGAGAAGAGCCCGATTGCTTATGCTTATGGTACCAAGAACGGTCCCGAAAAAATCGATGCCGAAAACAGTGAGGGCATATGGCTAAAGAACCTTTTGACCGGCAAGAGCCTGTTCATCGAAGGTGCATCCTATGCTTATCCTTTCTACACTATCGAAGGCACGGCTGATGTTCCTTACATCAAGGTTACCACTTATACAAACGATGATCTTGATTCCAGCGAATCCATTTACGATGAAGCCCTTAATGAAGTCTTCCATGTAGATAATGGCTACATCAATATCACATCCGATGTTCTGACCAACGAGTGGCTTTTCGTAGGTGATGATCCTAGCGCAACGAGCTTTAAGCTTTATGATAAGAGCTTCAGGCTTCTGACTGAGAATGAGAGTTATCCTGAAGTTTTCGATGGCTATATAGTCAACACCTGTGACAATGCTTCCATCGGATTTGACCCGAAGGGTAACGAAATCTTCTGCTATGAGATGAAGGGCTCATACGGGAACGAGTAATTAAATCAAGTGATCGAATCGAAACTGCAACGGGATCGCACCGGCCCACTCAATTGAAAGTACATCCTGCTTGTCGTGTTCGTACCTTGCACACTTCGTGTGCCCGGATACGTACACGACCTCGCAGTCTGTTCTTTCAATTCGCAAGCCTTGGTGCATATCCCGATGCTGTTTCATAGGATATTGAATTTCCACGGAAAATCGATATCCGTACACGCGGTTAATTGACTTCTGAAAAAAACGGTTCCGGCATAAAGCCGGAACCGTTTTTCTTTATGATTTAAGTACTCTAAGCACATTGTCCACGGAGGAAACCGAACCGTTTGTAAGAAGAACCTGAAGGGCAGTAGTAAGAATGCTCTTATCGACATCATACACTATAAAGATCATCGGAACTGTTCCTCCGGAGTTGTCACCGGCACGCTGCATCATGGTCTTGATGCCGATACCGTAAACACCCAGGGTGGACGCGATCTGTCCGAGGACTCCGGGATGATCCACTGCATGGCAATGGATGTAATAGTGATGGGCTCCTTCACCGGCAAATTCAAGATCTGCATCATATCGAAGGTGCGGCTGAAGATCATAGGCAGCGCCCTTTTCAATCTTACGGGCAACACTTACAACATCGCCGATTACTGCGCTTCCTGTAGGAAGAGGACCTGCACCCCGTCCGTAGAACATAAGATTGTCCACTGCGTTACCTGTGATGTAGACTGCATTGAACTCGTTGTTGACATTGGCAAGAGGATGGTTCTCCGATACAAGGGACGGCTCAACATTGCAGGTTACCTTTCCGTTCTCGTTGTGAGCCGTGGCAAGGAGCTTTATCTTGTAGCCGAATTCCTTGGCAAAGGCGATATCTTCGCTGGTAACTGTTGTGATTCCCTTGGTGGGGATATCACCGGGCTTAATGCCTATACCGAAAAGAAGAGAGATGAGGATGGACAGCTTGTTCGCTGCATCGATTCCCTCAACATCGGCAGTGGGGTCAGCCTCTGCAAATCCCTTCGCCTGAGCATCCTTGAGCACCTCTTCATAAGGTGTACCGTTCTCTGTCATCTTGGTGAGGATATAGTTCGTGGTTCCGTTAAGAATTCCCTGAACCTGACTGAACTCATTGGATATAAGGGCACTGGAAATAGCATTGAGAATAGGGATACCTCCGGCTACACTTGCCTCAAATCTAAGCATAAGCTGATTTTTATATGCCAGCTCCTGAAGCATCTGTCCGTTTGCAGCGATAGCAGCCTTATTGGCAGTCACCACATGCTTACCTGCCCTGAGGGCATCTGCCATAAAGGTTGTTGCCGGCTCTATGCCTCCGATAAGCTCCACAACGATATCTATCTCAGGATCGTTAATGATATCATAGGCATCGGTCACATACTTCTCTTTAGGTATGTCGATACCTCTGTCGATCTCCGGATGACGATTCAGGATCTTCACTATCTCAAGAGACATACCTGTAGACTGTTCTATCTTTGAACGGCTCATCTCAAGGGTCTGATAGGTTCCCTTACCGATATTTCCTATGCCAAGCATACCAATGTTTATCTTTTTCATGTCTTCTCCAATTTTCCGACTCGCCTAGTTTTCTCTAATATGTATCGGCAAATCATAGCTGATGATAAATCTATTCATTCACACATTCTATCATATCAGATACCACCTAACAATTTCGTATATGGAATCGTAGAGATACCCTGAAAGCGGTTTACACCTCCCCCTTCACAAGATCCTCTATAGTGATGCCCTGAAAAAAATCCTGAACCAGTGAATCAAATTTTCGCCACATGGGTAATGTCTTGCAATTCTTTTCTCTGGGACAGCCGTAAGCATCCTCAGCAAGACAGGATACTGTTGCCAATGTTCCCTCGGTAAATCTCAGTATCTCCTCAACGGTATATTCCGAAGGTTTCCTGAGTAAACGATATCCACCGCCTTTTCCGCAGGTTCCTTTTACAAGCTTTTCCTTCACCAGAAGCTTCACAATCATTTCCAGATATTTTTTGGATATTTCCTGTCTTTTAGCCACATCCTCAAGAGGAACAGGAATCCCTTCAGGCTGCTCAGCCAAATCTATCATAAATCGAATTGCATATCTGCCTTTAGTTGAAATCATGAAAATGCCTCCTTGTGGGCTTATTCTAGCCCATGCCTTGAGAAATATGCAAGACAAACCTCATTATCGCTCTTATTCACCTATTGACTAAGTGGGTGTTTAAGGTTAGAGTATAGCACGTCATTTTTTACTAAGGGGTTTAAATCTTTTTTAGACAAAAGGAATTTATATGCTGAATCAATTTTCCAAAACACAATTGTTATTAGGCAGGGATGCCATGGATCGTCTCGCAGGAAGCAGAGTTGCTGTATTCGGAATAGGAGGTGTAGGAGGTTATGTATGTGAAGCCCTTGCCAGAAGCGGGGTTCAGGCCTTTGATCTTATAGATGATGATAAGGTCTGCCTGACAAACATTAACCGTCAGATCATCGCCACCAGAAAAACCGTGGGAAAGTACAAGGCTGATGTTATGAAGGAGCGCATACTTGACATCAATCCAAAGGCAGAGGTGGAAATCCATAAATGTTTTTTCCTTCCGGAGAACGCTGCGGATTTTCCCTTTGAGAAGTACGACTATGTGGTTGATGCCATTGACACCGTAACCGCTAAAATAGAGCTGGTCATGCAGTGTCAGAAGCTGGGTATACCTATCATCAGCTCCATGGGGGCAGGCAATAAGCTGGATCCCTCGGCATTTCGTGTTGCGGACCTCTACAAAACAAAGGTGGATCCTCTGGCCAGAGTCATGCGCCGTGAGTTGAAGAAGAGAGGAGTCAAAAAGCTAAAGGTTGTCTACTCTGAGGAAAAGCCTATACGTCCTATAGAAGACATGGCCATAAGTTGCCGGGCACACTGCATATGTCCTCCCGGAACCAAGAGACACTGTACCGACAGAAGAGATATACCCGGCAGCACAGCCTTTGTTCCCTCAGTTGCCGGCATGATCATCGCAGGAGAGATCGTAAAAGACCTGAGTAAGCTCTGAGACAGAGTTTTCTGTTTAAAATCCATGATGGTAAAAAAAAGGTGAGCACCGGATGATACGGTGGTCACCTTTCTTAGTATCAGTGTCATGAATCACTACGGGACGCTTTTGCGGCCTGAAAGTGCGGAATTTGGACGGAACGCATGAGCACTTTGTGCGAAGCGGTCCGATTCCGACTTTTGACACTCACATCATAATTATTATTCTACAGTCTGAATAAGAGCAAGTATCTCTTCCTTCAGTTTTTTGTTGACAGCCAAAGCCTCCTCGCGGGATGACTGATTTGAGTAGATGTAAAACTTGATCTTGGGCTCGGTTCCGCTTGGTCTGATGGCAAACCATGATCCGTTTTCAAGGAAGAACTTCATGGCATTCTGTGCAGGAATATCCTCATAGCCGTCCTTGTAGTCAATAACCTTTACTACCTTTGAACCTGCGAGCTCAGCAGGGTGATTCTCACGGATCCAGCTCATCATACGCTTGATGCGCTGAGCCCCGGGAATTCCTTCCAGAACGAGGTTTGGCTCATCCTCTGCAAAGTATCCGTACTTTGCGTAAATCTCCTGAAGAACATCAAAGAGTGTCTTTCCCTGCTTCCTGTAGAAGGCAGCAGCCTCAGCAACCAGCATTCCTGCCGAAATACCATCCTTGTCTCTGATATCCTCGCATGCAGCATAACCTACAGACTCTTCATAACCAAAAAGGTAGGTGTAGCTGTTTTCATGAAGATATGGTATCTTTCCGCAGATGTTCTTGAAACCTGTAAGGGTCTCGAACATTTCTACCCCATAGGCCTTTGCTATGATATCCGAGAGGGTGGAAGTGACGATAGACTTTATCATGGCACCTTTCTTCGGAAGTGTGCCTGCAGTCTTGTGTCCCTCAAGGATATAGTTCACGAGGAGATAACCCGTCTGATTACCGTTTAGAGGTATGTAATTGCCATCAGCGTCTCTGATTTCGATAGCGAATCTGTCAGAGTCAGGATCTGTAGCCATAAGAAGCTCGGCACCGAATTCTCTGCCGTACTGTTCGCTCAGCTTAAAGGCCTTCGGATCCTCCGGGTTAGGATATCCGACTGTGGTAAAATCAGGATCCGGCATTTCCTGCTCCGGAACTATCTTCCAGTTTCTGAACCCGCGCTTCTTAAGCATCTCACGGAAGGGGATGGAACCGCAGCCGTTAAGAGGTGTATATACGAATGGAATGTCCAGATCGATCTCATCACCGTCATGAATCTTCAGACTCAGTACCTTATCAAGGTACTCTTTGTCATACTCTTCACCGAGAACAGTTATGGCTCCAGTCTTTACACCTTCCTCATAATCTGATTTCTTAATGCCGTTCCAGATATCAACAGCCTGTATCTTCTCAAGCATGCCGTCGGCAACTTCGCTTGATACCTGACAGCCATCCTCCCAGTATGCCTTATATCCGTTATATTCCTTAGGATTGTGGGATGCTGTGATATTGATACCTGCTATGGTTCCGAGACGTCTCACCATGAAGGCAAGCTCCGGGGTAGGACGGAGAGAAGGAAAGGTGTAGGCCTTTATTCCGTTGGCAGCAAGTATGCCTGCCGTAAGCTCCGAAAATTCTCTGGAAAAATGTCTCGGATCATGGGCTATAACAACGCCCTTTTCCATGGCCTCCTTACCGTGAGCCACTATATAGTCTGCAATGCCCTGGGTAGCCTTACCTACAGTATAGAAGTTCATACGGTTTGTGCCGGCACCGACCTTGCCTCTGAGACCGGCAGTGCCAAAAGAAAGATCCTGATAGAAACGATCCTCCTTTTCTGTTTCATCATCCTTTATGGAAAGAAGATCCTGCTTTAAAGGATCTGTATCATCAAGCTTATCAAGCCATTCATTGTATCTGTTACGATAATCCATGTTTTCCTCCTGTAATATCCAAATATTCCTTTTGATTATAACTGATATGAAGTCATCTAGCCACAGGGAAACGCTTTAATCAGTGTTTCCCTGTATTATTCTTGATTCTGATAATAGCTATTTAATTCTTTTATATTTTTTCGTTAAAATGCCGACAAAATAGAATGGAGTGGTGGGAATATAAGAGAGATGGATCATGGAAAAGTACAATTATCATTCTGAAGAGTTGAACTTAATTGAAAAAAGCAGTGTACCTGTAGCAGTTTATCAATTCATAAATAAGCGTGTAGTGACCATAGCCTTATCAGACGGGTTCCGTGAAATGATAGGATTGGATTCTTTAGAAGAAGCCTATCATCTTATGGATAACAACATGTACAGAGATGTTCACCCGGATGATATAGCTGAAATCGCTGATGCCGCTGTACACTTTGCAACAGAGAACGACGAGTACAATGTTATATACCGTTCCAAAGTTCAGGAAGAGTACATTATCATTCATGCCATAGGAAAACATGTATATAAAGAAAACGGTATCAGGCTTGCAGTCATAAACTATGTAAACGAGGGCATATATGAGGCTGACCACAGCACTTCAGCCCCCGGCTTTAAAACCGGTCACAACAGGTATTTTCATAATAAAAAAGCCGGCTCAAATCTGAACTATGACCACCTTACAGGTCTTCCCAATATGAATTATTTTTTTGAACTGGCAGACGCATATCATACGGAAGCCATAAATGAAGGCCGAAAACTGGTGATGTTATTTCTTAATCTCAGTGGCATGAAAGCTTACAATCAGCGATACGGTTACTCTGAGGGTGATCTGCTTATAAAAGAAACCGCAAGACTTCTGGCAAAAACATTCGGATATTATAATTGCTGCAGAACCACTGCCGACCATTTCGCAGTCTATACTGATAAAGAAGGAATTGAAGAGAAGCTTAACATCCTTATCAGGGATTTTAAGCTTATTAATGGTGGCAAAAATCTCCCTGTAAGGATAGGTATCTATGACTCTGAGCATGGTGAAGTGGACCCGGCAACCGCTACCGACAGAGCCAAGATCGCCTGCGACAGTTGCGGTACTATTCTTGAGTCCAAAGCTGTTCACTTTGACAATCAGATGCTGAAGGACTTTGAAGACAGACGATATATTTTTGAAAATCTGGATACCGCTATGAAAGAAGGCTGGTTAAAGGTGCATTACCAGCCTATAGTCCGTACTTCCAACGGTAAGGTCTGTAATGAAGAAGCTCTTGTAAGATGGGACGATCCACAAAAAGGACTTATGTATCCAAGTGTGTTTATCCCCATTCTCGAAGATGCGAAAATAGCCTACAGACTGGATCTCTTTGTCACAGAGCAGGTCATAGAAAAACTAAAAAAACAGGCCGATGCAGGTATCAGTATCGTACCCAATTCCATCAATCTTTCCCGGACAGATTTTTATTCCTGCGACATAGTTGAAGAGATCAGAAAACGTGTCGATGATGCCGGAATTGACAGAAGTATGATCATAATCGAACTAACGGAAAGTATTATTATTTCTGACACGGATTTTATGATGACTCAGGTTAAACGCTTCAGAGACCTGGGGTTTAAAATATGGCTGGATGATTTCGGAAGAGGTTACTCTACTCCTGATCTCTTGCAAAAAATTCATTTTGATGTGATAAAGCTGGATAAATCATATATCGATCAGCTTGAAACAAACGAGGACAGCAGGATCATAGTTTCTGAACTGGTCAGACTTGCCAATGGTCTGGGCAGTGAAACTGTTGCGGAGGGTATCGAGAATGCCAATTCAATCGACTTCCTGAGTGAAATCGGATGTACAAAGCTTCAGGGATTCTATTACAGCAAAGCGCTTCCGTTTTCCGCGCTCCTCGACAGATATGATGCAGGAACACAAATCGGCTTTGAAAATCCGAATGAGGCTGATTATTACTCTACCATAGGAAATATGAATCTCTACGATATTTCTTTTTCTTCCGATGAAGAAATGGACAGATTGAATGATTATTTCGATACCATGCCCATGTTTATCGTTGAGGTTAAGGGCAACGAGATACGACATATAAAAGGTAATGTTTCATATAAAAAGTTCATGAAAAAACATTATCCTTCTTTTGTTGCCACAAATAACAGGTATGCAAGCAGTTCACATGACACTAATTTCTTTACTGCCATTTTACAATGTAAAGAAAACGGCAAGCCTGTTCTCACTGATATGAAAGGTCCTCATAATGAGTTATTTCACCTGTTGATCAGAAAACTTGCAACGAATTCCGAAAGCGGTGCTGTGGCGCTGTCAATTGTTATCCTTGGTTATCTTGACAATGATGCAGAGTTAAGACACAAAGAAGAGCTGAAAAGAATAAAGCAGGAAAGACAGATCTACTCAAGAATAACTTCTCTCACCGGTGATTTTATTACTTTATACACCGTTGACCTGAATAGCGATCATTTTATCCGCTATGTCCTGGCAGATAATTATAACTATCTGGGTCTATCCAATGAAGGGGATAACTTCTACGGTGAATTCAGGAAAAAGGCTCTGAAAAATGTTTATGCAGATGATATTGACCAGTTTCTTTCCATATTCACAAAGGATAATATCATTAATGCGATCCGTGACAATGGAGTATTTTCCATCAATATCCGGTTAATGTATGAGGGTAAACCGAGATATTCCTGTATAAAAGCCACTATTCTTGAAGAGGAGCCCGGTCCTCATGTTGTCATCGGTATTATAGATACAGATTCGCAAGTCAGAAAAGAACAGAACTACTATAATACCATGGCAGAAATGAACAAAATTGCAAATAATGACCCTCTTACAGGAGTCAAAAATAAACATGCTTATATCGATGCAGAAGCAAAACTGAACAATCTGATCCAGGATAACGAAGCACCTGCCTTCGCCATAATAGTGTTTGATCTGAATGGACTGAAAATAATAAATGATACCTTGGGTCATCAGGCAGGAGATCAATTTATAAAAGACGGATGCTCAATCATTTGTGATCGCTTCCACCACAGCCCCGTATATCGCATAGGCGGTGATGAGTTTGTTGTTATCGCTCAGAATCGTGATTACCTGCAGCTTGATGAAATACTGAATTCCTTCAGACATACTATCCTTGAAAACCAGCATGCCGGAAAGATAGTGATAGCATCCGGGTCCGCAGTTTATAACGGTGACAAAAATGTGGCGGCAGTTTTTGACAGAGCAGATAAAGAAATGTATGAAGATAAGAGTCAGTTGAAAAAGTTAACCCCTGTGATGGTATAATGTTTACTGTGTGTCAACCTTTTGCGCCTAAAAGGTTGACATTTTCTTTTCGGAAGTTTATATTTAGTCTCGTTCGAAAAATCATAATTCAAAGGGGATACATCATGAGAAGCACAAAAACATTGGACCTCTGCCTCATAGCACTTTTTACGGCAGTGATAGCAGTAGTAAGTCAGTTCAACATTCCACTACCTGGTGGTGTACCGATGACACTGCAGACCTTTATCATTCCTGTAGCGGGTATAGTTCTCGGCAGTAAACGCGGACTCACATCCACACTCATCTATGTGATACTGGGAGCAATAGGCATTCCTGTTTTTACAGGACTCACCGGAGGACTCGGGAAAATCATCGGTGTCACCGGAGGTTTCATTATTTCCTTCCCTTTTATAGCACTTTCTGCAGGACTCTTCGATGAATTGGGACTAAGAGTTTCAGGAAGCCAGGATGGTACTAAGAAAAATATAAGCTATTATGCTTTAGTGCTTACAGGAGTACTCATCGGAAATCTTTTCAACTACGGTATCGGAACACTCTGGTACGTTGCCATGACACACAATACAATTGCCGCAGCTCTTTCAAGCTGTGTTATCCCGTTCATACCTACAACAATTCTGAAGGACATACTTATCGTTGTTCTGGGACCGGCACTTAAGCATACTTTGTATCAGGCAAGACTTATAAATACAGCATATGCAGATGTCTAAACAGGACATCTGCTTTTTTTATTCGCGATAAGGCTCTAAATGGCATACAGTGCTCCCATGAGCATGCATTTGACAGACAGCGCGGAATCCGGCAGTGGAGAAGCACCCTGCCGGATTCCGGATTTTTATAAAACTTTAATCCTGAGCACCTCAGGCTAAATTATGAATAACTCCCTTTATGCCGATATATCTTTAAGTGATATGGGAGTAGTGTGTGCTTTTTTCTGACAGCTTCAGGATATCATTTCTAAATAACAAGGCAGCGGACTCTTTAATTCATAGATCGTGTAAAATGCCGAAGGAACGGCAGGAAAGGAGCTTAGGATGAGCTTAAATGTTTCTTTTTTTACGGGTTACGGTAAGATAGGAGACTATGCCAAAACCCAGACCATGAAACAAAAGTGGAAGAACAGAAAAGCCACCAATGATTTCAGTTCAAAGGAAGACAAGACCGTAAAATACGACACCAGAAGTACTTCAGATAAAATCCGGGACAAGCTACAGGATGAAGCCCGCAAGATAATGGACAGCTATGAGGAACTGCAAAAAAAGGATGACGACTCCGGAAGCAGGATGGCGGAAATTCGAAACAAATACATGGCCGGTGGAAAGCTTTCCGCTGACGAATTGGAGTATGTAAGCCAAAAAGATCCTAAATTTTACCAGGAGATCAAAGCTGAAGAGCAGGAATTAAAGAGCTTCGAAAAAAGACTACGTACGGCAAAGACAAAAGAAGAGGCCCAGCGTGTTATCCAGGAGGAAGCAAATTCTGCCCTAAGCAGGGTCAATTCCGTAGTCAACAATCCTCACATTTCCGAAGGGGATAAGATGGCTGTCTGCGTGGCGGAATACAGAAAGCTTGTTAAAAAGCAGGAGATCTTTGATAAATTCGCAGAAAAAGGTGAGTATCACAGACTTCCTACAGAAGCTGAAAAACAAAAGGCTGAGAAAGAAATACAGGAGGCTAAGGAAGAAGCGCTTAAGGAGACTTCAGAGACCCCCGGTATAGATCAGAGTAGTGAAGATAGTGAGAAACAGGATACCGGTTCTCCTGAAGCCCTCACTGAAAAACATACTGATATCAGCCGGGAAGAGAATGAATCACGGCCGGAGACATTGAATAAAAATACAGAAAAAAAGCAGGCTAAAAGTATAGTCGAAGCCGAAAACTCTCCGGAAGCCCGGAAGACTAAACGTGCAAAACAGAGTCACGGATACGGAAAGCTATATGACGACTCCCCGGAGGGAACATCCTCTCATGTCTGGGAGGCCTGACACACTTTAGTATGGATCCATGAGTAAGTTTTATCTACAGAAAAGCTCTTAGGTACTTAACAATTATAACTGATACAGCCACTCAAAAGCCCGGGTCATCCCGGGTTTTTATTTTTAAAGGGACTATGATGATTTTTGCATTTCGGAAATTATATTCCAAGCTGCAAAAAATTGCAAAAATATTTCTTGTATATACTTCATAGAGGTTCATCGGAGTGCTAAAATTATAACAAATGGCGTAAGCCGAGGTCATTGCAGCATCTGCCCATCAGGAACCTGTAAATCCTGTGGGGAGATGGGTAAAAGTTTAGGAGGAAGTATGAAATTGAAGAAACGAATGCTCGCTTGTGCATTGCCTGTCTGCATGCTTGTTGCATGTTCTCAGACCACAGATGTGCCGCCTGCAGAAACAACTGCACAGGCAACAGAAGCAGCCACCGAAGCTGCCTCAACCGAGGCAGCAACAGAAGCCGCAACTGAAGCGGCAAAGGAATCCGCTGATGGCTATAAGGCGGGAACTTACAGCGCGACAAACAGCGGATTCGGCGGTGATGTTACAGTCACCATGACATTTGACGACTCTAAGATCACCGAGGTAAAGATCACAGGCGACAAGGAAACAGACGGAGTAGGAAGCAAGGCTATAGAAAGCCTTCCCGATGCCATCCTTGCAGCACAGAGTGCGGAGGTTGACGGAGTTTCCGGCGCAACCTTCACAAGTAAGGCCATCCTTCTGTCCGTTCAGGACTGTATCAATCAGGCGAAGGGTGTTTCAAACGACGTTACCGTAAGCATGAAGCCGGGCGAATATGAAGGACAGGGTTTAGGCTTCAGAATCAGTGAGCCGGTTTCAGTAAAGGTTAAGGTATCAGAGGATAAGATCGAGTCCATAACCGTAGATCAGGAAAATATTTCCGATACAAAGGCTATGGTACAGACAGTTGTGGATACTCTTATTCCACGTATGCTTGAGTACCAGTCCGTATCCATCGACGGAGTATCAGGTGCAACCACCACAAGTAACGCTGTAAAGCAGGCTGTGGAAAAGGCTGTTACAGAGGCTATCAAGGCAGGCGGCGGAGATGAAAAGGACATAAAGGCCTTTTATAAGTCAATCCCGAAGAGCACCGAAACAGAGGAGATCGACACTGATGTTCTGGTAGTCGGTATGGGTGGCTCAGGTATGGCAGCAGCTCTCAGCTCTGCAGAAGAAGGACTTCAGGTTCTCGCCATCGATAAGGCAGCCAAGTGGGGCGGCAATGCTGTTCTCACCAGTGGTCCTATGGCTATCAATGTTCCAAGCCAGGTTGAAGCCGAGATTCCAGAGTGGAATGATCCTATCAAGAAGGAGAAGGTTACCAAGAAGGCAGGTGAGGATCTCATAGATAAGGATGCTCTCTATAAGGCATGGCTTGAGTACACAGAAAACGACAAGGGCGAGCAGCAGGCAAAGCCTGAGATGGTAAAGCTCTTCCTTGACGAAAGCGGCTACACAGATGACTGGCTCACACAGTACGGCTTCCAGTTTGACCCCGCACAAGGCTTCGTCGGAAACCAGTGGGCAGCATACACACCTATCTCCGGCGGCAAGAAGCTGACAGAAGACTTCTTCGCTCACACTGTTGAGAACTTTGAAAAAATGGGCGGCAAGTATATGCTTGAGACCGAGGCTTATGAGCTTACGGTTGAGGATGGAAAGATCACCGGAGCCAAGGCCCGCAGCATGGTTGACGGCAAGGAATATGTAATTCATGCCAAGGCTGTAGTCCTTGCAACAGGCGGATATGCAGGAAGCGGTAAGATGGAAGAGAAGTATCTCAGTGATGAATACTTCCCTCTGAAGGGTGAATGGAAGCTCTTCGGACAGCATCAGAATGATGGTAAGATGATCGAGTCTGCCATAGAGAACGGTGCAGGCACCTACAACATAGGCGTGGCTCCTATGGTTCATGTAGGCGGTGTCGACGGATTCCTTCCGGGCTTCGAGACAGTTCCTATCGAAGGAAAGATGGGCGTTGCCACAGGCCGTCCTGCAGTATGGTCACAGGGTGATATCCCTCTCAACATGGCCATCTCTTCAGATACCCTTGCAGTTGGAAAGGATGCAAAGCGTTTAACTTCAGAGACAGCTCTTTCTATGTTTAATCCATGGATCTCAGGTCCTCACTTCTATAGCATTTACGGCAGAGATCAGGTAGAAAAGCTTATAAAGGAAGGCTTCGATGAAGAGCCTGCAGGGCCTTCAACAAGCTACCTTGGTTACGGTTCCAGCATCCCGGCGGGCGTTCCTATGGATAAGACTGATGAAGTTCTCAAGGCTGCCATAGATGCAGGTTATGTTTTTGAGGCTGATTCCATCGAGGAGCTTGCAGACAAGATGGGGCTTGATGCGAAGACTCTTGCAGCAACAGTAGAAGCTTACAATGCTGACTGTGAGAAGGGCGAGGATTCCGAATTCGGAAAGGATCCTAAGTACTTAAAGCCGGTTACAGGAGACAAATACTACGGAATCATCGGTTCCTCATGGTGCTACTCAACCTGCGGCGGTCTCAACGTAAATGAGAAATTCCAGGTTCTCAGTGCAAAGGATGAGAAACCTATGGAAGGTCTCTATGCAGTCGGTACAGACAGTATGGGTGTTCTCTTCTCAGAGACAAAGGCATACGTAACCTACGGCGGAGCAGCCATGGGATATGCCTTCACCAGCGGACGTCTTGTAGGTGCTGATATTGCTGAAGCTTTAAAGAAATGACCTGAGTGTCAAAAGTATTTGCCACTCACAGACAGCGCCACCGCACATATTCGTGTGCAATGTGCCGTATGAAATAAAAGAGAATCAAGTAAGGTATCTGAAAGCGTCATCCCACCACGGGATGACGTTTTTTGTGTATGACGGGCATGCCGTCAATCTGTGGTGAAAATCCACAAAGGGCGTAGTTGCCGACGAACCCCAAAG
>SVDD01000042.1:0-26616 GCA_015057945.1 Lachnospiraceae bacterium
GTGCTGTAAAGCATTCAGGTGATAGTTACTAATAGGTCGAGGGTTTGACCAATGAGGTTGAATTTACGGATAGAGAGAAGATGGATTACTGAGAATAATTGATGATGTGGTGTGCAGTTTTCAAGGCACGATTAAATAAAAAGATTTTGCAGTTGACACAGACTTGAATATTTGTTAATATATCCAAGCATTAAGCAAATCAAACAGATATGCCGGTATAGCTCAGTTGGTAGAGCAACTGATTTGTAATCAGTAGGTCTTCGGTTCGAGTCCGAATCCCGGCTTGAAGCTTCGAGAGAAATCTCGGAGCTTTTTTGTTTATAAAGTAAAGCTGCGCCTCAGCCTTGGCAGACCATCGCGCAGCGATTTCGTTCCATTTATTAAATCCCCGAAGTCCCCAAAATCTTCTTCACAAACACCTCATCCGGACGCTCTGGATCCAGAGAATAAATATCTATCCTGCTTGGATCACCTGATCTGTCCTCAAAGGCCGGAAACAGAAACCCAAGCTCAGGCTTTCCGGCATTATAATCCTTATCCACCCTTGCAACAGCGCAGATTATGAACTGAAAGACCTCCTCGGATTCACCCTGCTCCTCTTTATCAGAACCCTTTACAGGCACATCATAAATACCGTGGTAAATAAAAATACCATACTCCTGCGGTATCTGTATTCCCTCAGCAAGCTGCTCGCACAAAGTCTGAACCAGAAGATCATCCTTGAGACCATACTGGGAGAGTGCCATCAGGAGTCGGTGAATGCTGTCATATGCGAGATCACCCTTAGGAAATTCGAAGCTCCTGAGCTGCTGATTTGTCTTTGAAAACGGAATGGTTTTTGCCAGCTCCAGATTGACCTGCCTGTCATGAGTGCCCATGTTCCGGAAATTAACATTAAAACTGTTATCTATGTACCCCTCAGGATCCATGTAGGCACCGGCAGCCCGGTAAAAACAATTCCTGCTGAGAGTCATCCTTCTTGTAAGCTCCAGCATATCTTCCCTATTGATCATATATCCCCCTTATCTAACAGAAAATCTCTTACCAAATCCGGACTGAAAAACTTTAGTGCCGAAGAAATATGTAGGACTTATTTCAACTCATACTATGTAGCAGTGGAATTTAGAATTACACTTCACACAGCAGAATTATCCCGAGACAACTTCCTGATATTTCTGTTTCTTTATACCGTAATTTGTTATACTATGATATACCTGTCATTAATTCTATAACCCGTCCTTACCTTCAGGTAAGCCGGGTCTGAAAATCCAAATCATACTATAAGGAACCAATCTATGTTAAAAATAACAACACCTTTTACAAGAGATCAGAAGGCCAATGCCTACATCTCCGAATTCATAAATAACCGCATCATGTCTCTTCTCATCAACAATATGGAAGAGGCTGCCGGTAAAGAATATCTCAAGGTCACTACAGATGACAGCGAGTTCCAGGACAATATCAGATTCTATTTCCCGGATCATTACGAAAAACCTGACGCTGCGGCAGCATTTATCTCTCTTCTTAAGGGAATAAAGTCAAAAGATGAATTCATTCCCAATATCTATGAAGAGTACGCACTGCACGCAGTGATCCACAGCTACATCCATAAATGTGAGGACAAGGGCATCAGTCCCGCAAGGAACATGCCCTCGGAAGCACGAAGCTACGTATACTCAATACTCAGAAACGAATATCTGGAAGACGGAGAACGTGACGAGCAGGACCCCGAGTTCCTGATGACCACATTTGAAGATATGTACGATTACGATGAATTCCTTACCTACAATATGGACTACGGCATGCTGGATCACATGACAGCAGAAGAGATAACTGCCGTCCGTGAAGGAAAAAACAAGGTCTGATGCTGCCTCACAGCTGATTAATGAGTTTCCCCGGCAGGATTTTCGCTGCGAAGCAGCAAATTCCATTGAAAATCCATGCCCCTGCGCCGGAGGCTCTGAGGAACCACTGATATAATCCTTGGCTCCTCAAGACCTGCTGTGAATATAGTTAAGAATCTCATCGAAATCAGTGATGTACCTGTAATCCTCCTCTGATTCCGGTATGAAGAGAGCAGGAGCGGTCATGACACGATATTTCACAACCAGTTCGATGCCTGACTTGTCGTCAGCCGGACATTCCACATAAGGAATTCCCGCATCCAAAAGCTCCTTTTTCACCTGCTTGCATTTTGCGCAGTGAAAAGTGGTAAGTAATTTTATTTCCTGATTCATAAACACCTCAGTTACTGCCGGCTTAACCGGATTAATCATCTGTTATACGCCGGTAATTGTAGCATGCGGCGGTTTCAGCATCAATCACAGACATATAACATATTTACGGTATAAGGAGATCAATTTATGCTTATTGATGTTATCGGTTTTGTACTATCAGGCGTAATGCTTGTATTCTTAGTGTCCTTTGTTCTTTTAGGATATGCTCTTATGAAGAACAAGGCAGATCTCATAAGTCTCTCTCGCAGAGCCATGATTATCAGCTTTGTGGTATTTGCAGCCGCCGTGACCGCTTTGCAGATAATTTTCCATTATTGACAGACTACATAACTATTTGTGCCGTCATCAGAACGGCGGAAGGGAGATTTGTATGTACGATCCAAATTACAGATTGGGACTGGACCTTGAGCTTTTGAAAAGAAAAGATCTTGTCCGATTTTTCGACATTGACGGAGTGCTGGCAGTTTACGGCTACGGCTCCGACGGTATCAATGTATGCGGCGACGATGAATTCGATGAATTCGTAGAAAGGCACGACATATATGAGACAGCCTCAGGTCCTGACTTCATAAGACAGTATATAGAGACCTATACCGACTGTTCCCGTAATTTTATACTCAGTATGTCCAGTACCCCCACTCAGGACGCTCAGAAGGTTAAATTCATTAACCGTGTCTATCCGGGACTGTTCAGACCCGAAAATATCCTCTTCACAAGGGAATCAGACAAGTCAGGACCTGTGATAGAAACCCTTAATGAGAAGTTTGACGGTCTCAGGACCCCCCATCTTTTTATCGACGATGATACAAGGGTCCTTTACAGGCTCCAGCTGAGCGGAGTCACTGCCGTTCATATATCGAGCCTTTTTCTTCTGGCAGCCTTAATGTGAGAATGCTTTTCATCAAGCTACATTCCATCGGTCGAAAGACTGGGAATACAGCTTGATACAAGTTCAGCTCTGTGTGTCACAGGACACAATTTCTTGACATTTACGACACAAAATCTCCATCAATTAAACAAAATTGAGTCACACTTTTTCATTAATATCCAAAATGTAAAAAGAAAAAGACAAAACAACTTGTGTATCGATTTGAAAAAACAACTTGATGGAGGTTATCATGTATAGAAATTTAGGAAAACGCGTTGCAACTATAGTTTTAAGTGCTTTACTCTTTGGTTCGGTTTCCGGAATTGCCATGGTGGGAGTCGGAAGAGCGGCACAGTTCGCTACTCCCCGTAACGTGACGGCAATCACTGAGAATTCAGGTGCTGATGTCTCTCAGTCAGGGACAGTTCAGAATAATTCATCTCAGGATGCCTCTGCCATGATTGCAAACGGCAGTCAGAACACAACAGCTGTCAATACCGCTTCATCTACCGGAACTGCAAAGACTGTTTCTGAAATCGCACAGGACGCCATGCCTCAGGTCGTATCCATCACCAATACCATAAGATACAAGCAGTACGGCTACACCATGTTCGGCTTAGGCGGAGAGTCTGAGGCAGAAGCAGCTGCCAGCGGATCAGGCGTCATCGTAGGAAAAACAGACAGTGAGCTTCTTATTGCAACCAACCATCATGTAATAGAGGATTCAACTACACTAAGCGTCCAGTTCGTGGACGGTACTTCCGCTGATGCTCAGGTAAAAGGAGAGGATTCGGATGCTGATCTTGCGGTAATTGCGGTTAAGCTCAGCGACATCCCGTCAGAGACATTGTCAAAGATAGAAATCGCCGAGTTCGGTGACTCCGATGCCCTTCAGGTAGGAGATCAGGTAGTTGCCATCGGTAATGCTCTCGGTTATGGTCAGTCAGTTACCACCGGAATCATTTCCGCAAAGAACAGAGATGTAGAAACCAGCAACGGAACAGAAGCCGGCCTTCTTCAGACAGATGCAGCCATAAATCCCGGTAATTCCGGAGGAGCGCTTCTGAACATGAATGGCCAGCTTATCGGTATAAATGTCGCCAAGTATTCAAGTACCGATGTAGAGGGAATGGGATACTCTATCCCGAGCAATAAGGCCAGGAACATCATCAGCACTCTTTCCAGCAAGGAGACTCGAAGCAAGGTTTCGGATGAGAACAGAGGTTACCTCGGCATCCAGGCAAAGACCATTGATGCAGCAACGGCAGAAGCCTACGGCATGGTCCAGGGCGTCTATGTCTATAAGATTGTTGAAGGTACAGCCGCAGCTTCTTCAGATCTTCAGGAAAAGGATATCATCGTGAAGTTCGATGACCAGAGCGTAACAAGCTTTGATGACCTTCAGAATCTTCTGGGAAGATATTCTGCCGGTGAGACCATAAACCTTACTGTTAAGCGTCCAAACGGAAGCACCTATGACGAAAAGGTGATCTCAATCACACTTACAGAAAATCCTGATAAAACTTCCGGTCAAGACTCCGGTTCTCAGAACCCTGAAAACTCTGAGTCCGCAAAGGACAGTGAACAGATGTTCCGCGAATTCATTCAGGGACTCCCTCAGTTTTATATGAAATAAATCGATTTATCGGCCTGAAAGCGCGAAGCGTTCCTATTTCATCTCTTGACACATCATAGTATCCGCGTCATAAGCCCGGCTTCCGCTTATGACCGCACTAAAGCATCAGAAAGGGGTGCAATGTTAAAAAATACTTTAACATTGTCCCCTTTTTTCTATGCTAAAATGACAGGATGTAAACAGGAACTTATTATATGCAGCTTTCCTGTTCCGACTTATGACACTCACTTCACATCATAAGCTCCACACAACGAAAGGAACTCGTTTTTAATGCAGAATTACGGCGGAAACTACAACCGTTATGGAAATTATAACAGCAGCTATCATGGAAAAAAACGCGGCGGATGCGGATGTCTCAGCGTTATAATAGCTGCTGTTCTTATCATACTTGCGCTTTCCATATTTAGATTACCCGGTGAACTTGTGGCGAACCTGAACATTCCGAATGTCACGGATCAGGGTTATGAAAATCTTTATGAGCTTATCATAGATTCCATATCTTATATCTTTTTCGATGAGCCTGAGACCTCCTCCGTTCCAAAGGAGAGTAAAGATAAATCTGGGTCCAATCCTGTAAAAGAGAGCGAAAAGGAGAGTATAAAACAGGAAAGAAGTAATAAAGAGAACATAACTAAAGAAGAAACTACTGAGGATACTTTGCCGGAAAGCAGTGAAGCTCCGACAGAATCCGGAGATATATCCGATTCAAGCCAGGCAGGATACTATTGTTATAATCAGCTTAATGATGCGCAAAAGCTTGTCTACAGAGAAATACTGGAAGCCATCACCGAGAGAAAAGAGAATAAGGTATCAACACTGGACACTGAGGAACTGAACACTGTCTATAATTACATAATTGCCGATCACCCTGAAATCTTTTATTCCAGCGGTATCCATTATACCCAGGAACTTATAAACGGCGTCGTTACATCAATTAAGGTTAAAGGCCAGTATTCCATGTCAGCAGAGAATGCTTCTTCTTACGCAGCTTCCATAGTTCCTGTGGTGCAGTCAATCCTTGTCAATGTCCCGGGCTACGCAGACGGTACCGAAACCTCTGATTATACAAAGATAAAATACATATACGATTATATTATCGAAAATACCGAATATGTTCCCGGCGCTGATGAAAATCAGAATATCATTTCTGTTTTGCTGAACCATCGCTCCGTATGCAACGGCTATGCAAAGACCTTCCAGTACCTTTCCCAACTGCTCGGCATACCTGCGGTTCTCGTGACAGGCTACGCGGAGGGGGGACTTCATGCCTGGAACACTGTGCTTATGGATGGTGCATGGTACCAGTTCGATGTGACCTTCGGTGACTCACAGATGACATCCGATAAAGGAATCTCCATAACCAACTACGCCTATTTCGCTCTGACGGATAATCAGATGAATGTAAATCATTCCCCGCTTAACACCATTCCGGTTCCGTCATGTACTTCGACTTCCGGAAACTATTTCGTCAGGAACGGCACGTATTTTGATAATGCTGACACAGTCGCAGTAGGTGAGCTGGTCCGCTCGGTGCAGAGCTCCGGCGGAAACATCATCCAGTTCCGTACAGACTCCGAAGACACCATGTCAGCCCTTATGGAGTCCCTTTTCACTAACCAGAAGATCTATAATTATCTTGATAATGTCAGATCTTTTTCCTACACTCTGATTGATTCACAAAATACGATGATAATAATCATATAAAATTCCCCGGTCAGCATTCCTTAAAAAGTAAGGATTAATGTGAAGGGCCGGGGATATTAAAAGGAGTACGAAATATGAAACTATCAAAGATAATATCCGCTTTAACAGCAACCTTTATGGCTACAGCTTCAATTACAGTTACAGCCCTTGCAGGCTCCTGGGCATGGATCGACACCAACGGAGACGGACTTGCAGCCTGCTATTATTTTACAGATGAAGGTACACTGCAGCGGGGCGGCACCACTCCGGATGGCTTCACTGTCAATGAAACCGGAGCATGGACTGTGAACGGAATCCTTCAGGAGCGTTCGGTCCTCACAGACAACGCCCACGAAAATATCTCATTTTCAGGCACTACGGATTATTCCAATGCAAACAACGGAAGATATCACTTTACCACTGCAAGCTCCATGGGAGCGGAATACCCCTTCAGCGGAGTTGATATTCTGACCCTGCAGGTAAATATTGATGCCGAAAACAATATGAACCTCGCCATTGCCTATGAAGACGGACAGATCGGTACCATAACCCTTCCCATGAATCAGGACGGAAGCTATACCATGTCCACAACAGGCGGCAACGTAACTATCAGCTTTGGAAACAATGAAATGAGCTGGAGCGGAGAGTACTACGGAATTCCCACCGTACTTACCGCAGTAAAGGACTGATTGCAATTTACCGTAATATGCACTGGTTGTAATTTACCCTGATATACACTGATTGTAATTTACCGTAATGATGTTATAATCTCATTCATGAGTACAGAACAGAAAAAAATCATTCATTCATGGCTACCTTATATCACCTATGCTCTTGTGGGCATTAATGTGATTATTTTTATTTTTGAAGAACTTAGCGGCGGAAGTGAAAACATACAGACATCCATCAATTTCGGAGCTTTATACACTCCGTATGTGATATTTAACGGTGAACTGTATCGCATTTTCACGTCCATGTTCCTTCACTTCGGGGTGGAACACATAGGGGCAAATATGATATCCCTGTGGGCTATAGGGCCTTATGTAGAGCATTATTTCGGGCATTTCCTCTTCCTGGTGCTTTACATCTTTTCGGGAATCATAGGAAATATGGCTTCTATGTTCTTTGAATGGAACAGTGGCATTTTCAATATCTCTGCCGGAGCCAGTGGCGCCATCTTTGGTATCCTGGCTGTTTTCATTCTCTTTGCCATGAATCCCAAGCTTCGAAGTATCTTCCCCATACAAAGGGTCATCCTTTCGATCGTACTGTCCCTGGCAGCAGGTTTCGACGATCCTTCAATCGACTTTGCCGCTCATTTCGGGGGACTTCTGGGAGGCTTTATCCTTGCCCTTATAATGCAGGAAATTATAAGATTCAACATCCGGCGGGAAAAAACGTAGATGTGGGATATTCCCCATGAAATCTAAGGAAACACTGATTATATCAGCGTTTCCCCGAATTTTTGACGCATTCAGGCCATCCTAATGCCCTTAATAAATTACCTTCGGCATCTTAAGAATTTCATAATATCAGATTTCGTTTTTCTTCAATCACTATTCCCGGGAGTTGTGTATAGTAAAGACAGTTGAGAAAAATATATTAAATAAATGCACACTCCTTAATAATTATTTACTCACTTCAATCAAATCCTTTTTCAGTCCCGGCCGCACACCGGGACTTTTTTTGTGTATAAATCAGGAAAGCGGGAGTTGCGTAGCAACGAAGCAATCCGCTGGACTTATATACTTTTATTATTTATATGATTTATTTTTATATCTCTTAACTCTTGCTTTCTTCCGCTATTTAAAATAAAATAGAAAGGCTGTCTTATTTTAGATAAGCAATTCATAGAATATAGGTTTTATTATGTCAGAAGCTAATAGAATAGTTATGGAAGAGCGCGAAGCTGCAGAGGTTGAAACATTTGACTACTCAGGCCTGTCTTCCGATGAGAATATAAATAACAGAGAGTATGATGACAGCTCCGATGCTGCCACCAACAATACAGGTTCCGATATGCGTATCGGTATCAGCTCGGGAAGCGATGACTTCAACGATGAGGATATCTCCGAGGATGATCTTTCCGAAGAAGATAAGGAAGTAAGATCTCTTGATATGGAGGCTCTTTCAAATCTTGAGAATATATCCGCAGACGATCCTGTAAGAATCTATCTTAAGGAAATCGGAAGCTACCCTCTGCTCACCCCGGAAAGAGAACACGATCTTGCCGTAAGATGTAAGAACGGAGACCTAAGCGCTAAGCAGGAGCTGGTAGAATGCAACCTTCGTCTCGTAGTTTCCATCGCTAAGCGTTACACAGGCCGCGGAATGAATTTCCTTGACCTGATTCAGGAGGGAAACATTGGCCTCATGCGCGGCGTTGAGAAGTTCGAACCGGACAGAGGATTTAAGCTTTCCACCTATGCAACATGGTGGATCCGCCAGTCCATTGCAAGAGCCCTCGCTGACCAGTCAAGAACCATTCGTGTTCCAGTACATATGGTTGAGCTTATCAATAAAATAAAGAAGACCTCCCGTCAGCTTGCACTTGAGCTCGGACATGAACCTACCACACAGGATCTTAGTCTCGCACTGGACATTCCTGAGGAAAGGATACAGGAAGTAATCAACTATGATGCAGGTCCGGCTTCACTGGACAGCAAGGTAGGAGAGGATGAGGATTCCGATCTCGGATCCTTTATCGCAGATGATAAGATCACTTCACCTGAACAGAATATAAACAATGTAATGATGAAGCAGCAGCTCGACAAGATCCTCGTCAATCTCAGTGACAGAGAACGTGAGGTACTTGAGATGCGTTACGGTCTTGTGGATGGTCACGAAAGAACCCTTGAGGAGATCGGAACCATTTATCACGTCACCAGAGAGCGTATCCGTCAGATCGAGAACAAGGCATTACATAAACTCCAGAATCCAAAGTACAAGCGAGAGCTGGACGGATTCCTTGAGAACTGAACATTATTTATTTAGGTTTTCTGTTATACTATAGCAGGAAACCTTTTTTCATAATTTGGAAAGGATAACAATCATGAATGATAATAAAACACATAGACCCGGTAATTCCGACAGACGTAAGAAATCCGGCAACAAGACCGGAGCCTTCGGAAAGAAGCCGGTTTCCAAAGGAGCAAATGGTAAACCCGGCACAGCCGGCAAGCCTTTTTACCAGACAAAACTGAAGGGTAAATCCGGTGCTCAGGTAGGAGATTACGTTATGATCTCCGACGGAAAAAAGAAGGTCACCACACGTATCAATCTTCCCAGTCACCCCTTCGCCAAGAAGGAAGTAGGCGAGATGGTAGTCATAAAGGGTGTAGAATGGTATCTCATAAGGATTTACATCCAGGGAACCGCAGCATATAACAAGATCTTTGATGCCGATACCCAGCGCGAACATTTCGGTTACTAAACGGAGGGCCAATGTCTACATCTTTATTTGAACTAATCAGCGATAACATCCGGGAAAACTCTATGCTTCCTGAAGGCTTCCGCCTCTCAGGAGATACATTGACACAGTCTCAGGAAAAGGTTCGTCTCGTAGATGGCGCACTGGACGGCATGTATCTCTTTCATAATCTGCCCGGAAACAGCGATATAGAGCCCCTCACAGAGATCATAAATGAGGCATCAGCGCATGATTTCGATGCCGCAGACTATGACCTTCACGATTTCTTTTCCGACAAAGACTGCCGCATGCTGCCTTTGGTAGAGAAAATAGAGCAGTGGGTCAATGACAACACCGGCACAATAGATGCTGAAGCTCTTTTTGAGTTTGCCGCCAACATCATAGTAAAGACAGGCAATCCGGAATGTCTCAAGTTCGCTCTTGTATTACTTGAAATGATGGACACTGATGACAATGATGCCGTAAAGGACGTTGTTCGTACTCTTGCACGCTCAGAGGAACTCACACTTTTCGCTATTTTTGTAGCCGAGACCTGGAAGGACTCAGCCGAGGCAATCCTTGATTTCGCAAAGCACACAAGAGGCTGGGGAAGAATCCACGCAGTAGAGCATATTGATGCCACCTCCGGCAAGGTTAAAGACTGGCTCTTCCACGAAGGCGTTAAAAATACAATCGGCGCTGCATATTCAGCCCGTACAGTGGCAGAGAAGATATCTCTTTCGAAGGTATTTGCAAATCCCGCATTCAACTCTGACGACTATCTTCTGGCACGTCCTATCATGGAAGGTCTTCTCAATGAAGGCTCACTGCAGGGCATCAGCTCCATGAATGACCGAAGTGAGATCATAAGAGGCTATCTGAAACAGTCTGAAAATCAGAACCATACCGCTGAGACTATCTCAACACTTCTTGATCTCAGAGATTACCTCAGCAATAACATATTCCCTGAATCAGGAAAGCTCAGCGATACCCTGGAAAAACTGTTGAATTCCGCTTCCATAAAGCAGTCTGTGCAGCAGTTCATCACTGAAAAGAAAGGCTTCCGCATTGCATGCCGTATGGGAATTGACTGCCGTGATGAAATACTAAACGCCATGTCAGAGGATTTTAATGCCTACGCTTCCCTCGTAGACATCCTTCCGAAGGATTCGGAGACTCTCGGAAAGCTTTTCGCTATATACAGAGATAAGCTTCCTCTTCAGATGATGGCATCCGGACCTAAGGACAACCTCGGAATAGGAGACGAATATCGCCCTTACCATCAGCTCAGTTTCCTGGTGCAGAATCTTACAGACGCAGCAGGAGAGGGGGAAGATTTCATAATCTGTTCACTTAACTGTCCTGTTAATGCCAACCGCCAGATGGCTCTCAGCACACTTACGGAATGGCTGAAGGACGATTACGTTCCGTCTGCCGCTGTAAAAAATGCCGTATGGAAGCTGAAGGAGCAGGAACCGGCTGAGGATATACAGAATATGTTGGAGAAGATAGATATATAAGGAGAAAATGAAATTCAGGATTGCTGCGCACTTCGTGCTCTCGCAATCCTGAATGCGTATTCGGAAATCACTCCGCTCTTTTCATTCGCGGAGCTTTTTTCCTCATACACATCAGGTTGCGCTATGCCTGCCGGAGTTTGCGAGCAAGCTCGCAACTCTGCAGTCGCAGCGCAACACTTTCATAATATATAACACAATTACGGTTTCATATTCCGACTTTGTAACATAATTACGGTCTGAACTTATATCATCATGACGGTATCGCCCTTAGGGGTGGTACCGTTTTTTTGTTATATGTCATTTACCGTATTTTTGTTATATTTCGGTTTTTTCTATCCTGAAGAGACTTTTTCCGGGCTGTTTTTCACCGTAAATATGTTATAAGTACTTCCAAAAGAAGGGATATTGACAGCTGAAAGAAGAGTAAATACATAACAAAAGGGGTAAAACACCGGCTAAGACGAAAGGTATAACAAAATTACGGCTTACATTTTTCTTACAATTGAAATTCTTCTGTAAGTTTTAACACGTTAATCCACTGAATACCGTATTTAAGTTATATCTCAAACAATCAGATAGGATAAAATCGGTCTGATCCCTTTGAAAATGTCACGAAATTGTGTCACATTTTTGAAATGAAACAGGAATGATCAATTTCCACTCATCCCGGTGTGTCTACCGTAAATATGTTATAGGTTAAAAAAACGGGGTCATTTATAACAAAATTACGGCTTAATTATTCTTTACGAAACCACCGTCATTGTGTTATCTTATCATTCCTGTGACCGTAATTATGTTATAAGACAATTTCAACAAAAATAGTGTCGTATTTTAGTGCGTATTGCCGATACACCCGTAAAAATCGACTCAACTTTCAGTTAACGGAAGCCAAATACCCCGAAATCATATTACAATTCTGACTTTTCCAAGGGGGTATGATCCTGACAGCCTGATTTTGAGTGTGACAGAAGGGAGATGGTTTCCCGGATTTCACTGACCGTTTATTTGTTATGTTTAACCGTCATTGTGTTAGACCCTGCCGTAAATTTGTTATGGGTTACCGTAAATCTGTTATTTATGTGGACAAAAAATGACGTAATTACGTGGGATTTCGCTATTAAATAATATAAATATATATATTATTAAATAAATCAAATAAAAACCTAACGCTTAAAAAATATAAACGTGCACGCGAAAAAAACACAGGTAAGAAAAACAAAAATTATCCCACATTCATGCGATGACTTAGACATTGGCAGGAAAGGATAATGCAACTTTGGGAATGAATCTCTGGAAAATCAGGTCATAATAGAGATATAACAAAATTACGGTCATTGATTTTTAGAGTTTTGAGTTTTACTATATTGACATGTGATATCGATGAAACGGAGTTTTGCAGATGGCAACTTATAAGACGCAAAAACAGAAAATGGACGATCAGCGTACATATTTGGTTGTTAAAGATAACGCGCTTATCCAGAAGGCGAAGTACAACCTTACCGCTAACGAGCAGAAACTCGTAAACTATGTTATCACTATGATCAAGCCTGGTGAGGAAGAGTTCAAAAAGTACGAGATCAGGGCCCTGGATTTTGCCAGACTTTGCGGTATTGATCCGAAAAATGTGTATCGTGATTTCAGAAATATGATTGATTCCATTGATGAGAAGGCCTTTTGGGTAAATATTGACAACAGAGTCATCAAGTTAAGATGGTTCAATGAGCCTGAATACAATGAGCGAAAAGGAACTATCAGTCTCATCCTTGACAGCCGTATCAAGACCTACCTTCTCGGAATCCAGAACAATTTTACGGAATACGAGCTTTATAATATTCTTTCCATGACCAGCAAGTATTCACCACGTCTGTATGAACTTGCCAAGTCCTATGCATATAAGGGACATGTGGATATCTCCATAGATGCGCTGAGAGAGAACCTGATGGCGGATGTATACAGTGCCTTCGGAAATTTCAAGCAGAGAGTTCTTTCTCCTGCAATTAAGGAAATTAACGAATATACCGATATTACGGTATCCTATGACTGTATCACCGATAAGGGAGAGCTTGTTAAAGGAAAGTTACAGGGAAAGCGAATTACTCATATCAGACTGTATATCGAGAATAAGGATACTCTGGATCGTTTCGCTACATATAACAAGACTGTCAGCAAGATAGAAAAGCGTAACCTTCAGTTCAAGGGTCAGCTTACACTCAACTTTGATGAATCCGGTTCGCTGGTGGAGATCGCCTGAAGATACGGAAGGCAGAAGAGTGTTTGAATCAGATTTCTGAACAGACTGAATCGGCTCAGGAAAAAATAGCTTATAAGGATATTATTTTACTACAAATTTAAGTGGATGCAATAAAATGCGTCCATTTTTTTATACTTTTTTTCAAAAAAGACTAGACATGCAATAAAAAAACGCTATAATAGAATAGCTTGATTCTAAAAATAGCGGTAGTCTGTAAATCGATAGATGAACCGCTTAGATCATGTGCTACTATGTTGTTTCAGCGATTCTAATATAAAGAGGTAGGGTAATGGCAGTAGAAATCAAACCGGTTCTCGAAGTTGAGGAAATCTCAGATGATAAGAAGTTTGGACGTTTTGTATGCGCACCACTTGCAAAGGGTGAGGGTACAGTTATCGGAAATTCTTTAAGACGTATTCTTCTCTCATCAATGCCTGGTGCTGCAGTCAGCGAGGTA
Source organism: Lachnospiraceae bacterium (assembly GCA_015057945.1). Lineage (GTDB taxonomy): Bacteria > Bacillota > Clostridia > Lachnospirales > Lachnospiraceae > Oribacterium. The sequence continues at coordinate 14,062 of SVDD01000042.1, forward strand.
AAAATTGATGGAGTATATCACGAGTTTTCATCCATCCCTGGGGTTAAGGAAGATGTCAGCGATATCATTCTTAACTTAAAAAAGCTTGCAATTAAAAATACATCATCAAGCGACGATCCTGTTATGGCATATATCGACTATGCCGGTGAGGGAATCGTTCGCGGTTCTGATATCAAGGTTACTTCAGAAGTAGAGATCGTAAACAAGGATCAGGTCATTGCTACACTTTCAGGTAAGGAAGCAAGACTTTATATGGAGATAAAGATGACAAAGGGTCGTGGTTATGACGGTGCCAACACTCGTGACCGCAGCGATCTTCCTATCGGTGTCATCGCAGTTGATTCTATCTATTGCCCTGTAGTCAGAGTAAATATGGTCATCGATCCGATTGAGGGTACCAACGAAGAGAAGCTTACTCTCGATGTTACCACAAACGGAACCATGGCTCCTGATGATGCAGTTTCTCTTTCTGCCCGTATTCTTGACTCACATCTTAAGCTTTTTGCTGATATGGATGTCAGTGTTGAGAGCGAGGTTAAGGTTGAGGACGCAGGAAATAGCGATTCTAACGATCTTATGAACATGAACATCGATGAGCTTGAGCTCAGTGTTCGTTCTTATAATTGTCTTAAGAGAGCAGGCATCAACACTGTTGGTGATCTCTGCAGTAAGAATCTTGAGGATCTTTCAAAGGTTCGAAATATGGGTCGTAAGTCAATCGACGAGATCCTTGGTAAGCTTGAGTCCATGGGACTTGTACTCAGCAGCAGAGATGCAGAGTAATTAATTCAGGTAAACATAACAGAAAGACGGTTTCCCAGATGGGAAGCCGTTTTTTTTTCGTTATTATGCTGTCATGCAACAGGCAGGATAATAACATGACCGGTTTTAGTATATATACCCCGTAATCCTATTATGGGAGAGTGAGCTTTCCCGATTCGATTTATATGCTCTGTCATGGATCACTGTGGAGGGCTCATGATTGAAAGTACTATTGAAATATGCGAAAATTAGGTCATTATTACGTTATTATGATGCAAATGCAGCCGAAAGTCCTCATAGCTATGGTGACTGCAGGGGATAAGACACGGGATTGATATTATATGAATGAATCTGACAGAAAAGAATATAAGTTTACATTGGAAGAGAACCGTATGAGCCACATGATGAAGGATATCCGGGCAGAGATCGCAAGGCAGCGGCCGGTGGTTCCTTTCACCGAATCGGACATAGATATGGTCCGGAGGCAGGCGCAAAAAATCGGAAATATGAAAATGCTGGCGGATCCGGAGGGATGGTATGTTGCCATGATACTGTCCGGATACCTGACGAGGGATAAGGAGCAAAGACTGTATCTCTCAGATATTTTACACGCCCACTTAACGGGTATTTCCTCAAGCCTTGTGTATACAAATCCTTATTATCAAAATATAATTATTCCCGATGATCTGACCTTGGGGAATCATCATTTTGCAACTCTTTCCTATGATCAGGGAGAGATAATGGAGCTGAATCCCGACATGGTGGAGGGAATGTATGTACCTCATTACGGATATCTTAGGGAAGCTCTGGAGGTACCCTGCATCACAGAGGACAAGCCTGAGGAGGCTGTCTGGATGAGCCTGTCTCCGGGTGAAATCATTACCATGAAAGAGGATATAGATGATGCTGAAGGCAGGGTTCTCACACTTGGTCTCGGGCTTTCCTACTACGCTTATATGACAGCCAGAAAGACTTCGGTTTCTTCTGTTACGGTCATCGAGAGAGAGGCAGAGACCATAGAGCTCTTCGAGAATTACATCCGTCTGCAGCTTGGAAAGGACGAAGTCGGGAGAGACATTTCCGATAAAATAAGGATCATTCAGGGAGATGCCTTTGATTTCATGGGAACTGTAAAAGACGGTGAGTATGACTACATTTTTGCGGATCTTTGGGAAGGTCCCTATGACGGAAAGCCCATGTATCACAGGATAAGGCGCATGACAGAAGACTTCAGAAGGACGGATATCCGTTACTGGATACTGCCGCAGATGATGTCGATTTGATTCAGTAATCAGCAGGAGGAGAGAAATGGGTAAATTTTATTTTGTACGTCACGGACAGACAGTCTGGAATGTTGAGAACAAGATCTGCGGGGCAACAGACAGCCCCCTTACTGAAAAGGGACATGAACAGGCCAGAGAAACTGCAGCGGAAATAAAGAGAAGGATGGATGCGGGAGAGATACATATCGATGAGATCATCACATCACCTCTTTCAAGGGCCTATGATACCGCAGAGGAGATCTCTAAAATTACAGGAGTTCCTATGAGAGCGGAGCAGAGACTCATTGAGCAGAATTTCGGAAAATGGGAGTCAACACCAAGAGACGGTCAGGATTTCAAGCTGGCCAAGCAGAACTTTATCGATGATTATGAGGGTGGCGAGTCCATGTTCAGAGTGGCTCAGAGAATCTACAATCTTCTCGATGATATAAGGAAGGATCCGGATAAGGTGTATCTTCTGGTGGCACATAACGGTATTGCGAGATTTATAATGTCTTATTTTGAAAATATGACCAACGAGGAGTTTGCAGCTTTCGGCGTAAAGAATGCAGAGCTCCGGGAGTTTGATTTCTGATACCGTAAATATGTTATATGTTGATATAAGTGTCATAAGTTTCCTCCCACTTTTGTGCAAGCAAAAGTGGGAGGAATGTGTGAGCGCGTAGCGTTCCTATATCAACTGCTGACCATTTAGGACCAACATGATGGAAAGAATAGTACGGAAAAATCAAAAAGAATTAAGGTGCGGTCTTACCACCGGAACCTGCGCTGCGGCTTGTGCCAAGGCAGCCATGCTGAATCTTCTGACAGGTCAGGTTCCGGAGAGCGTTAACATATCTCTTCCGGGAGGGGATATAGTTTCCCTCAAAGTTTCAAAAGTCAGTTACGATAAGTCTGATACAAGGATTTTTTATACAGAGAACTTCCAAGCGGATATTTGTTCTTTAGAGCATGGCGAAAATGATGGAGCATCGGGGGAGTCTCCGGATTTAAAAAAGGATTTCCATAATTCCGGTTTCGGTCAGGGAAATTACGTATGTATGAAGTCAGGGGGCAGTCAACATTCTGAATTCTTCACTTTAAAGGACTCCGGGGATGATCCGGATGTTACAAACGGAACGGAGATTCATGTAAGGATAGAGGAAGTTGCAGCTGAGAATGTACCTCCTCATGCTTTTAAGTTTGAAAGTGACCCTTCAGGCTTTGGAGATGAGCCGGATAGGTTACCGGATGGATCCGGTTCATATATGACTCATCAGGCGAATGATAAGAAGGAGCCCGGGATTTTTCTCATAGGTGGAAAAGGTGTTGGTGTAGTCACGAAGCCGGGACTCCATCAGAATATAGGTGAGAGTGCCATCAATCCTGTCCCGAGGGAAATGATATTCAGGGCTGTAAATGATGTTCTGGAAGCTACCGGAAATGAGGAACACAGAGAGATTTTTCTGATTACGGTCATGGTACCGGATGGGGAAGAGCTGGCGAAGAAGACATTCAACCCCATGCTTGGTATAGAGGGAGGCATTTCCATTCTGGGAACCACCGGAATTGTTGAGCCAATGTCTGAGGCCTCAATAGTGGCCACCATTGAGGTGGAAATCAGGCAGAAGCTGTATTTTCAAAATGATAAGCAAGGTAAGACATATTCAGGGAAAAGCCATTCTGATATTGTAGCTTCTTACAAAGAAAAAGGTCTTCCGAGCATTGTAAAAGAAAATGCATGCGGAAATCCGATAGATTGCGCCGTTACATCCGTGAAAGAGTGCAATGAGTCAATGATCATCGCGGTTCCCGGGAATTACGGTAAAAGGTATGCAGAGAAGCTGGGGATTGATCCCGGTCTATGTGTCACTGTGTCCAATTATATCGGGGAAGCTATAGATCTTGCCATATCTTACGGCTGTGGTCGCTTTCTTCTCATCGGAAATGTGGGAAAGCTTGTAAAGCTTGCAGCGGGGATAATGAATACCCACAGTAAGGTTGCTGACGGCAGGTGGGAGATATTTGCAGCACACCTTGCACTTTGCGGTGGAAACAAGGATCAAGTGAGAGCTATGAGAGAAGCCGCGACCACTGAAGAAATGCTCACGAGACTCCAGGAAATGGGGCTCAGGGAAGAAGTCATGGCTTCCATCATGAAAGAAGTTGAGTTTCAGATGGAGCATCGCATAAAGGGTAAGATGAAGTTTGGAGTCATTGTCTATTCCGAGAGATTCGGGATAGTCGGAAAATGCGGAGAAGCTGCTAAGAACAGGAGGTATCAACATGAGTTCATTGTTTGATGATTTAAAAGAAGGTTTACAAGAAGCCATTGATTTTGAAAAAGGGAATAGTAACGCAAAAAAAGTGACTTCTGTGATTGATCCGGTAGAAAGGTATTCTGAGGAAGGCAAACAAGATAGTTTATCTTTCATTAAAATGGGAGAAAAATAATGGTACATTTTGTGGGAGCGGGTCCTGGGGATCCGGAGCTTATTACAGTTAAGGGTCTGAGACTTCTCAGAGAGGCGGATATCGTAATTTACGCCGGTTCTCTGGTTAATGCCGAGCTTCTTTCTAACTGCAGGGAAACAACAGAGATCTTTGATTCAAAGGAAATGGATCTCATAGATGTCACAGAGGTTTACAAGAGAGCCGAAAAAGAAAAAAAGACTGTGGTAAGGCTCCATACAGGGGATCCGAGTTTATATGGCGCCATACGTGAGCAGATGGACTGGCTTAAGCAAAACGGCATAGAGTATGATGTCTGTCCCGGGGTAAGCTCATTTTCAGGGGCTGCAGCGGCATTGAAAAAGGAGTATACACTTCCGGGAGTGACTCAGACAGTTATCATCACAAGAGCAGAGGGCCGGACACCGGTGCCGGAGAAGGAAAAGCTGAGAAGGCTTGCTGAACATAAGGCTACCATGGTGCTGTTTTTGTCTGCCACCTTATCGGAAAAAGTCAGAGATGAACTGGTAGCCGGAGGTTATGCCGGGGACACGCCTGCAGCGGTGGTTTTCAGAGCTACCTGGCCTGATGAAGAAGTGGTGAGGACAACATTGGCAAAGCTTCCCGAAGCATTTGAAGGTGACGAGGCAAGGCGCGAAGACGGAAATATGAAGCAGGCTCTTATAATAGTGGGAGCTGCAATTGACGATAAAACTGTATACGAATATTCAAAACTATATGACCGTAATTTTGTTACAGGTTACAGGGGAATCGGTAAATGAAGCTCAGGGCCCTTTCCGGGAAAAGGCGCAGTTTCAGTTTCCGGCAGGATAGATTGAATGCACCGGATCATCGTAAAAGCGCGTGATTTGGTACATGTAACACTTGAATCAGGTTATAAAGGGAGGCAGTGCGTGAGAATAGAAATCATCGCTTTTACTGAAAAAGGATATCGTCTGGGGGAAAGCATTAAAGAAAGATGCTTAGGGACTGAGAGAGTGCCAATGGATATTTCGGGGATGCCGGAGGACAGGAAATGGGAAATCGGCCTCCATGCAAAGACCAGGGCCCTTCCTGAGATTTCGGATCCAAGGGAATTAAAGGAGCTCATTTCACTTTGGTTTGGAAGGTCCATAGATGAAGTTTCCGGTCCTTCTGATGCTTCGTTGAAGGAAGTTTCAGGTGCGGGGATTTCTGAAGTACTGAATCCGGAGGAAAACCTATACGGAAAGTTTTCTATTGATTCTGATCTGAGCCCTGAACAGAGTTCTGAGTCTGGCCCTGAACAGAAACCCTGCACAGGAAAGGGGAGAGAAAAAGCCTCTGCCATCATCTTTATAGGTTCCACAGGAATCGCCGTGAGAGCCATTGCCCCTTTTATCAGGCATAAATCCGAGGATCCGGCGGTTCTCGTCATCGATGAGGCAGGCCATTTTGTTATTTCGCTTCTTTCCGGACATCTGGGCGGTGCCAATGAACTTACGATGTTTATTTCCAGACTCATTTCCGCGGAGCCTGTCATCACCACAGCTTCAGATATAGAGGGGGCTTTTTCGGTAGACGTTTTCGCAAAGGAAAACGGTTTTATCCTTTCCGATTTCGGAAAGGCAAAGGAAGCTCAGGCGAAGGTGCTGAGAGGAGAGAAATTACGAATATACAGTGACATTGACATGGAAAATCTCCTGAAGAGGCCGGGGATCGGGGAAGCTGAGATGGTATCATCGAAAGAAATCGATAAGGCTGATATCGTCATAAGCTACAGGACTAAACTTCTTGAGTACAGTGAGCCTGTGATAAGACCCTTCAATGCCATCGGACTCAGGCTCACGGCGAAGCGGATATATGTGGGCATCGGAGCGAGGAAGGGTGTTTCCGAGGAAGATGTGATGAAGGCCTATGACAACTGCCTTAAGTCTTCCGGTATTGATGCCTCGGCGGTAGCGGCGCTTGTAAGCATTGACATAAAAAAGAATGAGCAGGGGATACTGACCTTCAGCTATAAGAGGGAAATCCCCTTCATCACTTACACTGCAGAAGAGCTGTGTTCGATTGATGGTGACTTCGCGGCAAGTGCCTTCGTTCAGAGCGTTACAGGTGTTTCCAATGTCTGCGAAAGGGCAGCAGCCTATGCCGCGTCAAGGAACGGCCGCGAAAAGGTGCTGGTACATAAACAGATTTACGGAAATGTGACATTGGCGGTGGCAGTGGCGATGTGAGACAGGCTTATAAAAATATTTTCCTCGCCGATAAGAAATACAGAAATGGTTTTTGTACGGTTTAATTACCCGGAAGGGAGGATATTATGCAGATGACTTGTCCAAAATGCGGAGCTGAGATAAATCCCGGAATGAAGTTTTGCCGAAAATGCGGAGCTCCCCTTCAAAATGTGATGCAGGGTCAGCCAAATGCTCAGAGTCAGTCAAATATGTATGGCCAGCAGAATACACAGGGCCAGCCAAACATGTACAGCCAGGGGAATACCCAGAGCCAGCCAAATATGTACGGCCAGCAGAATACGCAGGGCCAGCCAAATATGTACGGCCAGGCGAATACGCAGGGACAGCCAAACATGTACGGCCAGCAGAATACGCAGGGCCAGCCAAACATGTACGGTCGGCAGAATACGCAGGGCCAGCCAAATATGTACGGCCAGCAGAATGCATATGGTCAGCCAGATATGTACGGTCAGCCCCAAATGCAGTACGGGACAGTGAAGCCGAAGAAAAAGTCGGGGCTTCTCATGGGGATCGGAGCCGGAGTTTTGGTACTGGCAGTTCTTGCGGCAGGGGGATTTTTTGCATTTAAGCTTTTGCCCGGATTCTTCAAGGACCCAAAGACTCTGTTTGCGGAAAATCTAGTTTCTGTTACCAGAAATTTCAGTGAGGAGTTCAAGGATTTCGGAACAAAGCCGGTTGAAGCAATGGTCCATCTGGGAATTGATGATGCAAAGGATTCACATACAACAACAAAAATCACCACTGTAGAATCCAGTACTTCAAAGAATGATCAGGAGTATGCTTTGGAGCAGACCTACAGTTATGATTCCGGAAGCGGAGATTCCTCATATATTTTATCGGTAAACATGGGAGATTCCTCTCTTGGAACCGGAGGAGTATATTACAATGGAAATGAATTTATATTTGCTCCTGCAAGTACGACTTCTCCTATGGTCAGATACGAGATGGATGAAAGCGTGGCAAAGTCACTGGGAGCGTACCAGACGATAGACAGATATACCCTGATGCTGAAGGGGATGTCTTCTGAGAATACAGTAGACTGGGATAAACAGCTTGCAGATTTTCTTGAGGGACCACTTGAAGGAATAGATAAAGAAGAATTTGAAAAATCCAAGGAAGACTATACCGTTTTCGGAAAGACCTGTGAATGTGATGCAGTGAGCATTACAGTGACCGGTCAGGAAGCGGCAGACCTTTTTGAGGGAATGACAAAACTTATTACTGTCGGTATTTCAAACGGTTATGATTATGACACGAAGGAAATATTCGGTGAGAGTAAGGAGGATGACAGCTTCAGCCTGAAGGCAACGACCTATTCTTACAAGAATAGTCCTGTTGGTGTTGTTATCAGTATTTCCAAGGATACCGAGTCACAAAGTATTAATTTAAGCGGATATAGCAGCGGTAATGAAAAGCAGGTTATCCTCGATGTTCCGTCTGATAAAGGGAAAGCCTTTTATTATGAGGACGGAGTTTACAGCATTGACTCAGGATACAGGGTTTTAAACAGAATTGATTTTGGTGAGCTTTCAATAGTTGTGGATGAAACCGGAACAATAAACGGTCAGGACCGGGATCTCAATGGAAGCTTAACAATTAATGCCGGAGATAAAGCCGAAAAAATACACCTTAAGGAGAACAGTTTCACAGGCTCCATCAGCCAGAAAATAAGCGATGGAAAGGGCCAGCTCGTGACTGAGATTAAAACCAAGGAAGGACATGCAAAAATAACCACCAGCTACGAGAGAGGAAAACTTCAGGAAGATAAGCTAAAGGCACCGGTGTTCCTTCCGGAATCAGGTATAGATTGCGGAAGAGATCTGGATGTCCTGAAAGAAAACATCCATTCCAAAATGCTTGGAGATAAAGGTAATGATTCAGGCTTTGTAAGCATGGGAAACAGAAATTCCCTTGTGCGTCTTGGATATATTATCTCACTGATTGTCAGAAACAGATAATGAAATAGAAAAAGTATGTCAGCTCAATAATCAGTACTGCGCATATTTTCCTTTCTTGTATGGCTGTAAAAAAATAAGAGATATCACTGTATAAAAAAAGATAACAGGTATCACATATGATTGAAGCAAAGGGTCTCGTTAAAAGATACGGTAAGTTTACGGCGGTGGTGGGTGCTTCCCTGTCCCTTGAAAAAGGTGAGACAGTAGCATTGCTCGGCTCCAACGGAAGCGGCAAAAGCACGCTGCTTGCAATGCTTGCCATGATTCTTAAACCGGATTTTGGTGAAGTGACTGTGGACGGTCTTAAAGGTAAAAAGGCTAAGGAAAAGGTAGCTTACGTTCCTCAGGAAATAGTTCTTTTTGAAGAATTGACCGTTATGGAAAATCTGTTTGCCTGGTCATCACTCAATGGAAAAGAAAATACAGAACGTGCCGAATATCTTGTTAATGAACTTGAAATGGCGGATTTTAAAAGAAAACGTGTGGACAGACTCTCCGGCGGACAGAGAAGAAGAGTCAATCTGGCGGTTTCCCTGATGGGGAAATATGAATATCTTCTGCTGGATGAACCCCTTGCGGGAATAGATGCTCACGGAGGAGAATGCATCGAACAGCTTTTAAGGAAAGAAAAAGAGAAGGGATGCGCTATGATCATAACAGAGCATAACCCGACGATTCTTTTACCGCTTACGGATCGTTCGCTGAGAATTGAAAGGGGACACCTGACTGCATTATAAGTCCCGGTCATCCGGAGAATGCTTTAATCAGCAGCTCCATATGGTCTTGCTGATGGTGGCGCAACAATGGTATGGGGGTATCGAATGAATCTTTTCATGTTCATACTGTATGATATAAAAAGACTGTTCGGTCGCGGAAAAACGGCCTTTTTGGCTATGCTTTCTCCGATTCCCGTTATCCTGATGTTTGCACTGTTCCTGGCGCCCATGCTCACCCAGGGAAAAGGAGTCTTTTTTTCCGGTGCGATCCTGAATGAGGATAACAGCGAAAGCGTTGAACAGCTGATGAACATAATCATCAACTATGAGGTTAAAAAGGGCAATGTGTCCGTTTATCCGGTAAAAGAAAAAGAAACGGGAGAACGCATGGTGGACGAGGGGAAGGTTGCGGTATTTATGTATATACCTCCCGACACCTATACAGATTCCATGAACGGGAAAAGAGCGGTCATGGAATTCTATTATTCACCCTCCCGTGCTTTTGATGCCCTGACCTTTTATACCGGAATAAAAAGCAGTATATCGGTTTTCGGACAGGGAATCCGGCTTGTGAACAGCGCAGTTGGCATCGCAGAGAATCTGGGCTTAAGTGAGGAAGAGATAATCAGAATCTGGGATGAAGGAGTGGTGGATCTGCAAAATGTTTTTATTCACAGAGGCAGAGTCATAGGTAAAAACGGTATTTTTCTGTTTGGAGCCGATTATCATTTCAGATTTGCCATAGCGCTTCTTTTTGCCACATGTGCCTATATGTCTTCATTTCCGGTCATCTACCTTACCAGTCTCGACTTATCGGAAATCTTCGGCAAAAGAAGCATTCCGACAAAAAGGCTGGCAGCATACTTTACAGCCAGGATTATTTCCGGTGCCATTCTTATCCTGTCATCATTTTTGATAATGTTTCCGGTCGCACGTCTGTTAAGACAGATACAGTTTGATTTCGCCATGTCTGTTATTCCGGGAATAATATTAACATCTTTTGTTTTCTCATCTCTTGGGGTCCTTTTAGGTTCAATGTTTAAGCGCGGGCAGTCTGCGCTCTGGGCCGGACTTTATTTCGGAACCGCATCCATAGCGGGGGTTGCATTTTTATCAGACAAGACAGATCTCCCGGAAGCAGTGGCTTTTTTAATGAGGATTTCACCCTTCAGAGCCGGTGTGAGCATCTTTTCCAATGGTATGTTCAATCTTATGATCGAACGATACACATTTGATATGTGCGTTTTGTTTGCGGCATTTGTGATCTTTTCCGCTGCCGGGTTTGTGTTATACAGAAAAAGGAGTGCCTTATGAACTATTCAGCATTGCTTAAGGGAAGAGCAAGGGCACTGCTTATGGACTTTTCTTCCCTGGCTGTGATCATCATAGCTGTGGTGGTTTCCATATACATCTCGAAATACAGTGAAAATGAAAATGCCAGGGGTATCATCATTGAAATAGTCAACGAGGATAAGGGGAAGCTTGGCAGTCGTCTGATAGATATTCTCTCCTGTGAAGAAGCATTTAAATACGAGGTAACTACCTATGATGAAGCCACAAAAGCAGTTGCCGGCAACAGAGCTCAGGGTATAATTGAAATTGATCCTGATTTTTCGGAAAAAATCGGGAGAGGTGAATATGAATCTCTGGTTCACATCACTGTTATGGCAGACTCTTATGATATGACCACATTTACGGAAATGGTGATAAATGATGTCATTAAAGTCTGGTCGGAAATGCTGGTCGAAAAGCGGATAGGAGAGATAGAGGGCGTAAAACAGGACGAGCTTAATGAATTCAGGGAACAGATCAAGGATGTATGGAACAAAGAGTCACTTCTCGATATAGAGAGTGTTATGGGCAGTGAAGATACGGTAAAAGAGGAAGAGAACTATTACGGCATTCGGTGGTACGCTGTTTTTGCCATGTTCTATCTTTGCATAAGCGGTACATGGATGTGTGATTATTCAAGTACAGGACTGTTGAGAAGAGTCTCGGGAAGAGGAGGAAATATTTCTTTACTTTTTATTTTTCAGTCTCTTCCGGGAGTTGTTGTAGCCTTAGCAGGACTTATTCCGGTCATCATCACAAGCGGGCATCCGGATCCGGTCAGTGTATTCCTTTCCTTCGGGATCTATATTTGCTCATCGGCTGCCATAGCCTTGATAATATGCTGTATATCCGGGAATTTTTCAAATCTGGTTTTGATATCTCCCATCAGTACCATGGTTGTTTCGCTTTTCTCCGGGCTTTTGTGCGAACTGCCCGATTGGGCGAAGCTATGGGAAAAAGCATCTGTTTTCATCCCGGGACACTGGCTGTACGAGGCTATATTTCAAAAGAGCTTTTTCATCGGCTCTATGCTGGTGTTTGTGGGCTGGTTCATGATGGGTATATGCGTATCATGGCTTTTAAAATACAGAAAATAAATGAAACAGCGGTATATACGGCTTGGTATATGGAAAGTATCTAAATCATGATGGGTTTAAAGGAAGACATAATTGGAAAAGACAGAAAATAATAACAGATCGGTTTTTATATTAAGTCTGGTAAGTGTTCTTATACTGATTGTTACCGGTAAGATCTGCGAAAAGCTTTTACCGGGCTTTACCATACCGGGAAGTGAAAATCTGCTGATCAAAATATATATGGTCATCATATCCGTGATTGCTGCGATTCTGGTTCTTTGCGGGAAAGTATCTTTTACTTTTTCCTGCTTCAGGATCGAAAAGGACTGCAACTTTAGGCGGGAGATGACGGAAGCGGCGGCTATAATAGCAATATACGCCGCGGTTTTATTTGGATACAGGCTTTATAAAAATTCAACAGATCCCGTTTTTCAGGCAAGGCCTCTATTTGCCCTTTATCTCAATGTTAAATTCCGGTGGTTTTATCCTATCAGTGCATTATGGCAGGAGCTTTTGATAAAACCGCTGTGGCAGGATAATGTAAAACAGGCCATGGGCGGAAAAAAGTGGAGTACACTTATCTATATAGGATTGCTGTTTTCAATCTATCATATGCATTTTCCGTTATACTATATGACAGCTGCCGGGGTTCTGTGTTTTCTCACCGGAATTCTTTATGAAAGAGATAAGAATATCTGGGGAGTATGGGCTCTTCATTTCTGTCTGGGATTTTTACCGAGAGCTGTGGGGCTTCAATGAGA
>SVDD01000043.1:0-25517 GCA_015057945.1 Lachnospiraceae bacterium
TCAGTGTTGTTGAGGCAGAGTCAGCTGGAGTTAAATCCAATGATTCATTAAGTGTCAGTTAATTATTATTCAATGTAGTAGTTATATCCGAAAGCAGCCTGCTTCTTTGCTACTGCCATGATGTCCTGAACAGTCATCATATACGCGAGAGATGTGCTTTTCAGAACATTAACAGTTGTATTACAGATGTTCGGAAGAGCCGAGGTGAGACTCTGAGGAATGATGATTCTCCTCATGGCCTGCCATGGTGTGAGTCCCACGGAAAGGGCCGCTTCCATCTGGCCGTGGCCTATGGAAAGAAGTGAGGCTCTGAAGACCTCTGTCAGCACTGCTGTAGTGTTCGTGACAAATACTGCCAATGCATATACTATGGGGTTTATGTCGAAAACTTTTATATCAAGCTTCAGTACCATATTTAAGACATAGTTAAGAAGCGTTGGAAGAAGACTGTAAAAAAATAATATCTGAAGAACTATAGGTGTTCCTCTGACAAAGGAAACATAGAAATTGACAAAATGATTTTTTTTGCGCACTATCTTCTTTAGAGACAGAGCAAAGCCGAGGACCAGAGAAATGATCATGGTCAGAAATGTAATCTCCAGAGTGACAGGTATAGCTTTCATGACGATGAAGAAAGTTTCCTTCATGAATTTTGTATTCAGTTCCACCTTTCTCACCTCCCGAAAGCAAGATTTTTTTTGCCTCTGCTGAGATTCAATTCAGCTTTACCAAGGATTTTTTCCAAAACAACCGTCAGAGTCCAGTAAATGAATGCCAGTGCTATATATGTTTCAAGGCCGTATGACCCCTGATTCATACCTATGAGCAGCTGTCCTTTTCCCATTACATCTATCATACCTATAGTGTAGGACAGGGACCCCTCCTTCATAAGCTTGACAAGTGCATTTGTGAAGTTCGGAATAGCTACGATCAGAGCCTGAGGAGCTACGATTCTTCTGAAGGCCTGAAATTCAGTAAGGCCCGCTGCCAGTGCAGCCTCTCTCTGACCCTTGTCAACAGCCTCATAGGATGTACGAAATACCTCTGCCATTGTTGCAGAAAAAAGAATGGAAAACGTTGTAATGACAAAGAACCACTTGCCGGAATCGTTTATGTTTACACCTGAGGCTTTCAGGAGTTCCGGTAGTCCGTAATAGACGATGAATAAAAGTACTATGGGCGGGATACATCTTACTATATAGATGTATGAATCCACCGCTGCAGCAAGTCCCTTTTTACCGGAGAGCTTTCCCACAGCCAGAAGTAATCCGAGCACCCCGCCGATAAGGACCGTTCCAGCCATCGTTAAAAGTGTAACCGGTATAAACGGGACTATCTTCGTAAATGCCTCAATTATATATAAAGGATGAAACGGTCTCATAAAAGTCTCCTCTGTATACGAATGGTCGTTCCTATATTTTTGAACTTAAACATCTGACATACATATGAAAATCTGACTGTCTGTATCACGATCAGATCCATATTTTTGATCCGTTAAACTGCTATGGAGATCTTTCTTTCCGAGTACTCTCTTGCAGCCTCTCTTACCCAGTTAAGGTGTTCGAAGCTGATATCTGAAGGAACCGTGCAGTCTGCGCCGAGGATAATACCTACGGTTCCTGCATCATCAAGGATTCTTACAGTTTCTCTTTCTATTTCCTCTTTTGTTCCCCTGTAAAGAATGCCGTTCTCGGTATTGTCAAATCCTCCGATGATTGCCCTGCCTCCGAAGATCTTCTTGCCCTCTGAAAGAGGAACACCTTCCACAACTGAAGCGTAATTAACTACCTTTGCAGGATAGTTTTCATAAACCGTAAGATCGTTTGTGGCGCCTTCATATCCGCAGATGTGGAGGATATTATAATCGCTCACGGAATTTGCGGCTTCAAGGACTATAAGCTCACTCGGTGCTATGAACTTAAGGTATTGCTCCTTTGTGATGCCTGAATCCTGTATGTTCTGGAGGCTTAAGTATATTCCGTCTGCACCGCCCTCACTTATCACTGCTTTGGCAAGCTTCGCTACGTCAAGAGCTATCTTGTTAAGAGCATCTCTTACGATCTCGGGACTCTCATCAAGAAGCTTTCCGAAGGCTATACCGTTGAGAGCCAACTGCCACTTCAGGTATGTTGCCGGTGCGAAGACATTGTAAAAAGATGCGATCTTTCCGTCAAAAGTCTTCTGAAGGTTTCTTACGAGACTTACCTGCTTATCTATCCATTCAACAGGATTTACCGGCTGAATCTTGCGGAGATCTTTAACTTCGCTCACCTCATATATGGTGTCGTTTGGATAAAGGAAGTATCCGTCACTCATTATCTTAATGAAGTCAGGCTCAAACTCTTTGAAAAATCTGCTGTGACCGCTGAGGTTTCCTTCAAGGACCTCCGGTGCGTCGACATTGAGCTTATCCGGTACGTAATGAAACCAGAATCCTACCGGCACTCTCTCAGTTACCTTATTGTCAAATGCATCAAATACAAGCTCTCTCTTACTCATAATTATGATCTCCTTCCATACTCTGTCAGTTTTTTATGATCAACTTTGATACTCACGTCATTTATTTGTTTTTTGGGTGATTTGCATCTTCAGAAGTCTCATAGCTTTGAGATGTGACTATATCAAAGCTGATCACCCTTCTTGTAGCCATCCGGTACATACTTAAGTATGTTCTCTCCGAAGTATTCGTCGGAAATCTTTTCCAGAGTTCCGTCAGCCTTAAGCTTTTCTATGGCTTCGTCATACTTGTCAGCCAGCTCCTGATTGTCTCTGTTGAAAAGCGGCCATGTAGGGATGCCTTCATAAGCTACATAAAATAGCTTGTCAGCAAGGTCGTGGTATTCGCCGTTCTCATTTATTACATTGGCCTCATGACTTGTCTTGATGTTGAAGTAGGCATCATATCTTCCTTCGATGACCCACTGATATGCATCGGAGATATTGAACTGATCGGAGGCTTCAAGGGCGATAGGACTGTCAGGATGGCTGCTGTTGAAGTTCTCAACTATAGCGTACTGGGCATTCTGGGGAGCGATAGGAACGAGCTTTCCACCGTCCTTTGCAAATGCTTCAAGATCTGTGTACTTATCCTTATCCTCTGATCTGTAGGTGATTCCTACTACGCTGGCTCCGATGTAGTTTTCCGGGAAAACATAGGTCTCTGATCTGGCTGTAGTCCACCAAACGCCTTTGGTGCCCACATCATACTTTCCCGATTCAACTCCTATAAGCAGGTCATCATCTGTAGTCGGGTTGTAGTGGAACTCATATTCAGGAAGAAGTTCATCAACAGCCTTCAGTACTGCAACCTCATAACCATCGGATTCTCCGCTATCTGTCACGAAATCATAAGGCTTGTAGTTGTTGGTGTGAGCTACCTCGATGACCTTTACACCTTCTTCGGAAGGCTTATCGGTCTCTTCGGAAGATGCTTCTTTTGCTGCTTCTGCTGATGTGCCGGCTGTTGGAACAGCTGTGTCTGCTCCTCCGCATGCTGCAAGCAGTGATGCCGCAATACCTGCTGTTAATGTAACACCTGTCATTCTTTTCAGTTTTCTCATAATTGTCCTCCCTTGTGGCGCCGTTCTCCGGTATTTTTCGAGGAGACAGAGTCCGGCGCCTTTTTTAAAATTGAACACAAACACTAAGTTTAGAACACTAAAACGTTAATTCAAGAAAGCGTTTCGGATAAAAGAAAAAGAACCTATCCAAAGATAAGTTCCCATCCATCAGAAAAAAATATTTATCATGAGCATGTTCGTTGTACAACAAACAGTCCATCCATCATATCATCTGGGTGAGAACCGGGCTTATCGCAACACATACAACACATACACATATCCATGTCAAATCTAACTCTATACATCGTTTTATCTCCTTTCTTCCAAGCTCTCTTGGATTTGTTGAATGTAATATAACCCCATCAGGGTACCAAGTCAATGTACCGGAGCGGTGGGGTTATTTATAGTTTGCGATAAGAATATGTGAAGGCTTATCATTTTTTTAAAGCATCATAAATCCGCTTTGATTCCTGAAGATTTGCGCGTATGCCCTCGCAACACTTATGGAAGTGTTCCTTTTCTTCAGCTGACAGAGGAAGCTCGATCACTTCTTCTATACCGTTTCTGCCGATTACTGCCGGCACCCCTGCGAAAAGTCCGGACTCTCCATACTGTCCATCAAGCATACAGCTTGCGGGAACGATACTGTGCTTATCATTGCTCACGATATCGACAAGCCTTGCAGCTGTAAGGGCAATGGCGTATTCCGTGCAGAATTTACCGTTGTAGGTAGTCCAGCCGCCTTCACGTGCACTTTTTTCCATTTCATCCTGATCGAAACGAAAGCGTTCATCCAGAGCAGCTTTCACAGAAAGGGGAATTCCGTTGAAGCTTACGGTACTCCATGGTGCGATCTGCTCATTTCCATGCTCTCCTATCATATAAGCTGAGATGCTTCTCGTATCTATTCCGGTCTGCTGCTGAAGTCTTAACTTAAGTCTTGCAGTATCAAGTCCTGTTCCTGTACCGAAAACATGTCCCTTCGGCAGCTCCAGAAGGTCGTTTAGCCATTTGGTTATGACATCGCAGGGATTTGAAATGTTTATGAGTATGCCCTTGAAGCCGCTCTTTTTAAGTCTCTCCGCATAGGAGCTGATGGCTTTGATATTGAATTCCATCTCAGTAAGTCTTGTATGTGTGCCCTTGAGACTTAGGATGTCGCCTACTGAGTTTATGATAATGTCTCTGTCGGACAGATCCTCTATCTCACCGACTTCAACTTTTATCGTATGGGGCAGAAACTCTGTGCTGTCCAGCACATCCTGACGTTCAGACTGAACCTTTTTTAAATTGTCAGGCAGATCCACAAGAACAAAATCATCACCGAGTCCCTGAAGAGCAAGGGTGTAGAGTACATGTGCGCCTACGTGACCGATTCCGATAATGCCGATTTTTAATTTACTCATTTTATTACCTCCGTTAGTCATAAAGTCTCAAATCAACGTGCAAGCACGTGATTTGGTACTTTTGACCATTACATCATATTATGTCTCACTTCTTCATCTTCGTATGAATATCCTGCAGCCTGTTAAGGGCATCCTTCAGAGTCTCGTCCTTCTTTGCAAAGTGGAATCTTATCAGATGATTCACAGGCTCATGGAAGAAGCTTGAGCCGGGAACAGCACCTACTCCAACTTTTTCCGCAAGGTCATAGCAGAACTGAAGATCGCTGTCGTAGCCCCATTCCGAAATGTCAGCCATCACATAGTAAGCACCCTCCGGCCGCTGGAACCTGAGGCCTGCTTCGGCAAGTCCATCACAGAAAAGCTCACGCTTGTGGGTGTACTTTTCCTGAAGCTTATCATAGTACTCCTGTGGGAACCTGAGGCCTGTAACTACCGCTTCCTGCAGAGGTGCCGCAGCACCCACAGTCAGGAAGTCATGGACCTTACGTATGCGATCTGTGATTTCAGGAGGTGCTATGGTATATCCCAGTCTCCATCCGGTGATGGAATAGGTCTTTGAGAGAGAACCGGTCACGATGGTGCGTTCTTTCATGCCCGGAAGAGCTGCCATATAGACCATTTTGTTCGGTGCGTAAATGATATGTTCATATACTTCATCAGTTACAACATAGGCATCGTAACGCCTGATGATATCTGCAATGGTCTGCATTTCTTCAAGGCTAAAAACCTTTCCAGAGGGATTTGAGGGATTACAGAGAACAAGCGCTTTTGCGCCGTCTTTAAATGCCTGCTCCAGTACTTCAGGGTCGAAATTGAACTCAGGGGGAACCAGAGGGATATAGATAGGCTCGGCTCCTGAAAGTATGGTGTCCGCACCGTAATTCTCATAGAAGGGTGAGAATATGGCCACCTTATCTCCCGGGTTACAAATAGTCATCATGGCTGCCATCATGGCCTCTGTGCCTCCGCAGGTGATGACCACTTCAGAGTCCGGATCTATAGGTATCCCCATATAATGTGACTCCTTTTCGGCCAGTGCTTCTCTTGTATTCTGTGCTCCCCAGGTGATGGAATACTGATGTAAATCCTCATGGGAGACCTCTTGAAGACGCTCCAGTATCTCTTTGGGAGGATCAAAATCAGGAAAGCCCTGAGATAGATTTACTGCTCCGAATCTGTTGGATACTCTGGTTATTCTGCGGATGACGGAATCTGTGAAATTTGCGGTTCTTAAAGATAAAGGTTTCATGATGATGTTGTGCCTCCTGTATATCCATTCAAAAACCGCGGAAAGGGTACTCTTTCCGCGGGCAATGAGCCGACTTTGTGCCGGGCTGAACTCTTATTTATTATCCGTGTTTCGAAGAAATACGGATGCCGCCCAGCCGGCGAGGCTGGTTTCGGCTCTGCCGAAATCAAACGAAAACGCCCGCGGGACTTTAGGAGCGCCTTTCAATGGCGTTTTCTCCTATTTATACTCTTTGAGCAGATCCTGGTCCCAGCCTACATTGATGAAATAACCACCGTAGGTCTCATCAAACACCTTCTTTGTTTCGTCGGACTGGAATGCCTCCACAACTGCATCATATGCGGCAACAAGTCTTGGGTCACTGAGATCTTCTGTCTTTGCTGCGATAAGATTCCAGTACTTCTCTTCATCAAGAACACTGTCCTTATAAATTGCATCCTCTGTCTTTAAACCAAAGTCGAGAGCATAGTTTCCGTTTACAACAGCTGCTGTAACATCAGGTAATGCTGATGGAATGGTATTGGCAGCAAGCTCCTCTATAGTGATGTTTTTAGGATTGGAATCGATATCATCAAGTGTCGGGTTGAAGTTATCATTGTTCTTAAGTGTTATGACGCCTGCTGCTGCAAGGACCTTAAGCGCACGTCCCTCATTTGTGAGATCGTTGGGAACAGCGATCTTGTCGCCATCCTTCAACTCATCGATCGACTTGATCTTATCGGAGTAGACATTGAGCGGAATGATAAAGGTATTGCCGATGGCCTGAATCTTGTAGTCATACTGCTCCACTTCCTTTGCAAGGTAGATCTGGTGCTGGAAAGCATTGAGGTCGATCTCACCGTTTGCAAGGGCGTTGTTGGGGGTGACGTAATCCGTGAACTGCACGATTTCAAGGTTGATACCTTCATCCTTAAGTTTAGCTGCTGCAGGTGCCCAGAGCTCATCATAAACGGAACCTACTACACCGATTTTAAGATCGATAGGATCCTTTGTGAAGTCGAAAGCAGTGTCTTCGGTCGCTGCAGTTGTTGCTGCTTCGCTTTCAGCTTCCTTGGCTTTTTCTGTTGTCTCTTCGGCTTTTGATGTCTCCTGAGCAGCTGTTGTTTCAGCAGCCTTTGCTGCCGGTGTCTCAGATGATCCGCATCCTGCAAGAACCGTTGCTGCCAGTAGTGCTAAGTAAATTGACTTCTTCATAATCTCTTCTCCTCTTAATTTATTATCTGGTGAAAAAAGCACTTGTCTTAATATTCACCGAATATACTCCGTACACTATTCAGTTATTTTTTATTTCATTTTGTATGTTAATGGGTTACAGACTTAAACAGGTCTTGCAACTAAGGACAGAATCACTGAACTGTATTAAGTTCTCAGTGCGAATTCTTCTTTGCTATCGTGTCACCTGTTATCTGAACAATGCTGACTGCTGCTACAAGTACTATGACTGTGGCCCATGTAATATCCTGCATGTTTCTGTCATGTCCGTAACGGATGGCGAAATCTCCGAGACCGCCTGCTCCAACAGCCCCTGCCATGGCAGTGAGACCCAGAAGACTTATGGCTGTGATGGTGGTTGCTCTTGCAAGAGGACCGATGCTTTCTCTGAGATAAACTCTTGTGATGATCTCCCAGGGACTTGATCCCATGGATTCGGCAGCTTCTACAAGGCCTTCATCTGTCTGTGCCAATGCTGACTGCACCTGTCTTGTGAAGAAAGGAACAGATCCTAAAACGAGAGGTACGATGGCTCCGGGAACAC
Organism: Lachnospiraceae bacterium; assembly: GCA_015057945.1. GTDB lineage: Bacteria > Bacillota > Clostridia > Lachnospirales > Lachnospiraceae > Oribacterium. Next base: position 7,972 of record SVDD01000043.1, read on the forward strand.
CTATGGCAGTTCCCATGATGAGTCTTGTCAGAGGCATGACTGCCGTAAGAAGTATGATAAAAGGGATGGACCTGAACAGATTGGTTATCTTGTCAAGAAACTGAAAAAGCGGTCTGTTCTCAAGTATACCTCCGGGCTTTGTGACTGTAAGGATGATCCCGAAGGTAAGTCCGAATACAAAGCCTATTCCACCGGCCCAGATGACCATGATGAAGGTATCATGAATGGACCCGATAAAATCCGGCCATTTGCTGATAAGATTTGGAAATATATCAGTAAGGATTTCTTGCATCTTTGATCACCTCCACTCCGACATTTTTGCCTCTCAGATATTTAACAGCTTCATCTATACGATCTGAGTCTCCATGAAGAATTACTACTGTTCCGCCAATTGGAGCTCCTCCGACTATCTCTACATCTGCAAGGATGATATTGATATCCAGATCGAACTCCTTTGCAGTTGTTGATATCAGAGGTTCTGATACATCCTTCTGACGGTAAGAAAGCTTTGCAAGAACTTCACCCTTTTCAGGTGTCACTCCGGGTACTCCGTCAGCCACCATCTGATCAATCTTTGAAAGATTTGATGTGGTTCTGATGAAATTCTTAGTAAGAGAATGCTTTGGATTTGCAAAGACTTCAAATACATCTCCGAGCTCAACAACAGCGCCATCCTCCATGACTGCAACTCTGCTGCATATCTCTTTTATGACTTCCATCTCGTGGGTGATAACAACTATGGTGATTCCCAGCTCTCTGTTCAGTTTTTTCAAAAGCTGAAGTATGGCTCCCGTAGTCTGGGGATCCAGAGCTGATGTTGCTTCATCGGAAAGCAGGATCTTCGGGTCATTTGCCAGGGCTCTTGCGATGGCAACTCTCTGCTTCTGACCTCCCGAAAGCTCCGAGGGATAAGCATTCTCCTTATCCGAAAGATCTACAAGAGAAAGCAGCTTTCTGACCTTTTGCTTTATCTCCTCCTTTGAAAGGCCGCTTCCCTTAAGCGGGAATGCAACATTTCCGAAAACTGTTCTGGATGGCATGAGATTGAAATGCTGGAAGATCATTCCGATTTTCTTTCGTTCTTCCCTGAGTTCCTTTGGAGAAAGTCCGATAAGGTCAACTCCGTCGATTTTCACACTTCCTGATGTCGGGCGTCCAAGTAAGTTTATACATCGAACCAGTGTGGATTTTCCGGCTCCGGAGAAACCTATGATTCCGAAAATCTCTCCGTCATTGATGGAAAGAGATACATCTCTCAGTGCATCCACCTGTTTGGCACCGGCCTGAAAGGTTTTTACTATATTTGTTAATTCAATCACTTCATGCTCCTGTTTCTTTAAAGCTTTTAGCTGTTTCAAGCTTGAAATGATATTAGCACCGTGAAATATTATAGTCTAATCGGGGTTTCTTATGTTCTGCTATAACTATTACCTATATATCTTGCTCATTTGGACAAGCAAATACGCATTTGTTCCCTTGAAGGTTTTATCGCTTCATTTCACAGCAGAGCTGTCTCCTTGAAGGCTTCATCGCTTCATTTCACAGCAGAGCTGTTCTCTTGATGTCTTATCACGAAAAAAAGTGCCGCATCAGGGTTAGCTGATGCGACACTATGTGCAGGATTATTCAATTGATATATTCATAACATCAGAGTTTATAGTAGGTGAAGGTTCCTTCTGCAAAGGTCTCTCCGTTGTCATCCTTTACAGATACTCTGAGTACTACGATTTTGCCGCCGTTTCGTATGAGCTCAGCGGAACCATAGAGATATCTTGTAGTCTTGCTGGTGAGATAATGAAAATCACTGTCCAGTGTTGTCACGTGGTCCGAATATCGGCGTGCATTGGCGCCGCCTGTAGAATCCGCAATAGTGAAAAGCATACCGCCGTGTATGTGTCCGCTTCCGTTCATATGCATGGGCATAACTTCAACTTTTGACGTGATGGAACCGTCCCTGAGATTCTCACTGAACTGTATACCGCAAAGCTCAACAAAACGGCTGCGGTTATAGTAATCAATTATTTCTGTTCCTGTCATGACTGCTCCTTTAGTCTTTTTCGCATTACACTAACCGATAAACACTCAGAAGGCAAATCCGAAGTCGAACTTATCTCCCACATTAAGAACACTTTCCCCGGATTTTGTCACTTCAAAGCTTGCGCCTTCCCATCCGTTTAAATGGATAATGCCTTCGACATTGCCATCATTGGATTTAAATTGAAGTTCTCCATTGCCTGTATCGGAAAAAGTGCCATCGAGTCCACATAATCTGTAGATTGAAATGACAGCCTCATCTTCATTCTCCCAGCCCTTCCTTGTTATCAGGGAACTGTAAACATCGCCTGTCCCCTGATTATCTACATAGGTTCCGTAAATGCCTCTCTCCGGCATGTTGAATGCCTCTCCATTAAGTTTGGCGAGCTCTGACGCAAGTATGTAGGATCTGTTCTTTGTGATCTCTTCAAGGAAGGAATACTCAAGGAGGGGATACATGCTTCCTCCATCCTCGCGGCTTCCGAGATTTTCTAATGTTACCTCTTCCTTCATGGCAATCCAGTTCCGCTGATCTTTAAGAACCCTTTCTTTTGTGGCTGCATCAGCTGAATCACTGAATCTTTTCCAGAGACTGTTAAGCTCGGCATCCCATATATCATAGGTCCATGCAGCGGCCTCGTTTAACTCAAGCTGGGCCTCTGCAGCCTTAAAGAGGTCGTCATATCTTTCCGTGATTTTGATTACAGAAGAAAGTTCATCCTGAAGATTCGATGAAGATTTGGAAGCTTCTGCAACATCATTTTTTATTTCCTCTGTGAAGTCATGGGCGAATATCACACCGGGGTCCTTCGAATTCCAGACGTCAGACAGCTTTAAACCTCCGGATTGCTCCGAGACCTCTGAAACCTCCTTTAAGGCAGCGGCTGAGACATTTGCTTCCGGCAGAGTGACTTTGTTTTCTTCCTGAACAGAGGCAGCTTTATCTGTGCCAATGTTTCCGTCTTCGGTACTGCTGTTTATGCTTTCGGATTCGGCTCCGGAAACAGTGATGTTCACGGTTTTTTCATCTGCTGCTTCATTTGTTGAAGCGTCCGGTACATCTGTAATTCCTGATCCGCATCCTGAAAGCGCCACAGTACCTGCCAAAAGGCTTCCGATAATGATATTTCTTAACTTCATAATTTCCCTCCTCTTGTTGCGATAGGTTAATATCGCAATTTCTGATATATAAACTCTTCACAGGCTATTGTTAAAAAACAGGATGCCACACACTTAAAGTAAGTATGGCATCCTGTTTTGGTTTAGTCTATTTATTTAAGTGGAATTAAGAATTAGTTCACAAACCTTTAGTTAATCGGTCAGTGCAGTAGCGGAAGAACACCATTCCGGGCTCCTGCTGCATCAACGAAAAATCCATCCGGAGTCAATTCAATATGATACAGCCGTCACCGGTTCGCTGAACCCTTTTCATTTTTTTGAAAGCTTTATATTGACATTTGCATCAAGAGATGTTAGAGTATGTTCGTTCAATTCAGTATGTAACTGTTCGCAGGCATTCACTGTACATAAAACTATTTCGGTTTATGTGGTGAAGTGTCTGTTTTTTTATTTCCCTGCGTAATCCGCGGGGTTTTTTTGTTTCTCAAACTGACAAAAAACCAATCCCCTGAAATAGATTTATGTACGGAGAGATACCCGGACAAGTAATTAATCAGGAGGATGTATGAAAGACAAAATTTTCTCAGTTTTACAGCGTGTAGGACGAAGCTTTATGCTTCCTATCGCTATGCTTCCGGTTGCAGGTCTCTTACTCGGACTTGGAAGCAGCTTCACAAACCCCACAACAATTGCCACTTATCATATGGAGGCGATTTTGGGAAGCGGTACACCGATGAATTCACTTCTTAACATCATGAATTCCGTTGGAAGTGCCATCTTCAGTAACCTTCCTCTTATCTTTGCAGTTGGTGTTGCCATCGGTATGGCAAAGAAGGAAAAGGAAGTTGCAGCTCTTGCAGCTATGATCGCTTTCTTCGTAATGAACATTACTATTGAAGCTATGCTCAACATCACAGGAATGGTTGTTGACGGTGCAGTTGCAGAGGGTGTTCTTGAAGGAACAGTAACAAGCATCGTTGGTATCAATACACTTCAGATGGGTGTATTCGGCGGTATCATCGTAGGTCTCGGTGTGGCAGCTCTTCACAATAAGTTCTATAAGATAGAGCTTCCTGCAGCCATCTCATTCTTCGGTGGTTCACGTTTCGTTCCTATCGTTTCAACATTTGCATATATCGGTGTTGGAATCTTAAGCTTTTATCTCTGGCCATTTGTTCAGAAGGGAATCTTCGCTCTCGGTGGTCTCGTAACAGGCAGCGGATATATCGGAACACTTATCTTCGGTCTCATCAAGCGTGCACTTATCCCCTTCGGACTTCACCATGTATTCTATATGCCATTCTGGCAGACAGCCGTTGGCGGACAGATGGAAGTTGCAGGAAAGCTTATCCAGGGCGGACAGAACATTTTCTTTGCCCAGCTTGCTGATTCTCAGAATGTTGCACACTTCAGTGCAGATGCTACAAGATACTTCTCCGGAGAGTTCATTTTCATGATCTTCGGTCTTCCCGGTGCAGCCCTTGCCATGGTACGTACAGCAAAGCCTGAGAAGCGCGGACAGGCCGCAGGTCTTCTTCTTTCAGCTGCTCTTGCATCAATGTTTACAGGTATCACAGAGCCTATCGAGTTCTCATTCCTTTTCGTAGCACCAATGCTTTTCGTAGTACAGGTTGTTCTCGCAGGTTCAGCATATATGATCGCACATATGCTCAACATCGCAGTTGGTCTTACCTTCTCAGGCGGACTTCTGGATCTCTTCTTCTTCGGTATCCTTCAGGGTAACGAAAAGACAAGTTGGATGCTCATCATCCCTGTAGGTATCGTTTACTTCCTGCTTTACTACTTTATTTTTACTTTCCTTATCAAGAAATTCGATCTTAAGACTCCGGGTCGTGAGGATGATGATCAGGAGACCCGCCTTTACAGAAAGTCAGATTATCTTGCAAAGAAAAACGGTGAAGGTTCAGATGCTCAAGCCATAACAGATGAAAAGAGCGACCTTATCATGAAGGGTCTCGGCGGAAAGGCAAACATTTCTGACGTTGACTGCTGTGCTACTCGTCTTCGTGTAACTGTTAAGAAATCTGAACTTGTAAATGATGGACTGCTCAAGGCATCCGGTGCATCAGGTGTTGTGCATAAGGGTAACGGCGTACAGGTTATTTATGGTCCTTCAGTTACTGTCGTTAAGTCAAATCTTGAGGATTACCTTGAGACTCAGCCTGATACAGAGTATCATGCGGAGGAGGATGCATCTCAGGACACCTCATCACAGGAAGCTGCTGAAGCTGCTCAAAAGACAGTAAAGAAGACCATCATCATCGGAAGCCCTCTTAACGGTGAGGCTAAGGCCATTTCAGAGACACCGGATGAAGCATTTGCCGGAGCCATGATGGGTGACGGTGCCTGCATGATCCCAGCAGATTCTACTCTTTACGCACCATGTGACGGCGAAGTCACCTTCGTTTTTGATACAAAGCACGCTATCGGTTTTGAGACTGAATCAGGAATAAGCATGCTCTTCCACATGGGTATCGACACAGTAAAGCTTGACGGTCAGGGCTTCACAGTGCTTGTTGAAAACGGACAGAAGGTAAAGAAGGGGGATCCGCTTCTTAAGATGGATCTTGATTTCATCAGTAAGAATGCTCCTTCCATCGCCTCTCCTATCCTCTGCACCGATCTTGATGACAACATGCACATCAGACTTCTCAAGACCGGAAACGTTTCTGCCGGCGAAGATCTGATTGCTGTCGACATAACAGAATAAGTTGCTTATAATTGACATAAAGTTACTGCCCCTTCCGGTGAACGGGAGGGGTATTTTTAACAGCAGACCTTCATAGGGAGGCTTTATTTACGTCAGTAAACCCGTATTCCGGCCATGAGTGATTTGAAGGTTGATGCACAAATCGGGAAGAGAGATATCCCGCCCGATTGACTACAGGAGTTATGGAAAATGTATCGAGTACGAAAAGTATTGAATCATAATGCCATTCTTGCTTTGGACAATGATGAACTGAAAACCTATCTGGTGCTTCACAAGGGTATCGGCTTTGGTGCAAAGATATCCGAATGGATAGAGGTTCCGGAGGATGCTTCGGTGTATTCATTGGAAAAATCCACAGATCGTGGCACTGCCATGAATATAATTAATGAAGTAGATCCTGTATGCCTTGAGATCTCCGATGCGGTTCTTGATGAGGCCGAGAAGGTTTTCGGGAAAGTTGACCGGAATATCGTCTTCCCAATGGCGGATCATCTGGCCTTTGCCATACGGCGTATCAGGAAGAACGACACCATCAGAAATCCTCTGAAGGATGACATCAGACTCCTCTTCCACATGGAGTATCAGGTGGCTGAGACTGTAATTCCCATACTTCAGCAAAAAACAGGTCTTTCCATAAATGAGGACGAGGTCGGCTTCATAGCTTTGCACGTGCACTCTGCCATAGTTAACGAAAACGTGGCTCAGTCACTGCATACCGCCCAGATAGTCAGAAACTGTATTTCCTATATAGAGGAAAAGACAGGTCAGAAGCTGGAGGTAACCTCTCTCGGCTATAACCGTATGATGAATCACATCCGCTATATGGTCACCCGTATAGAAACCGGTGAACCCCTGAAGATGAATCTCAATGACTACATGGAAACGAAGTATCCGGATATATTTAAGCTGTCCGCGGAAATCTGCAACCAGATGAGCCGTATCCTGAAAAAGGAGTATCAGGATGCCGAGATCGGCTACCTCGCCATGCATATCGCGAGAGTCATTGATGCAGAGTAAAAAAAGAAGCATGAGTAATGAGTATAAGGCTCGTTATTCATGCTTTTTTCTGACTTATGTTGCTGACCACTCATATCTTTCGCCCATTTCTGTTCAGCTTTTATCTCTATATGGAATCACTTTAATGGGGTTATGGTGATTTTTTATACCGGCTATTATTGTAACCATTAGACAATATAAAATTTTCACGCTCAAACGCTCGACGCCTTGAATAGGAATTAAAATAAATTACAGTCTCGTCGTTCTTTCCAAGTCATTTTTGAAACGCAAGATTAGATTCTGCTTGCAGGAATCTATTTTTTGTATATCTTATTCTACGTGCTTCTATAGCCTTTCTCAGATATAAATCCCGGTATTTTTCGTATTGAAATGAGGCGGATTCATGATACTTGCGAAAAGAATCTTCCGAAAGATTTCCTCTGGCATCATAAAGAAGCGATATAAACCATTCGGGATCAACATCCAATTTTTTTAAAATCATATCATGAGCTTTGTCTTGAATCTGATGGCTCTCGTATCTTGTTATAGTCTTTCCTCCCCATCCTAATAAAAGACAAAGATCACTCTGACTTATGCTGTACTTGGCTCTTATCGCAACAATTTGAGAAGATGTCAGAAGACCTTGCTTCTTCCTATAGGCATCTTTCATTTGGATGTCATTATACTGAATTTGTTCCTCGGTCATATATAATTCTTCAGCCAAATCACAATACATATATTCTGCGTCATAGCGTAATTTTTCGCCTTTAAACACTGTGTGTTCAGATACAATAACGGTTTTAACTTCATGTTCTTCCATACAGCAGGTACACAGTTGCTTTTTAGTTTTTATTATATTCATGAAAGCACCTCATTTCTTATAAGGAAAAATATTTGATGTAAATGGTCTTTCTGCAAAATGAAATGACATTACAAATGTTGTTGCCTGTCCGGTTTGCCCCAATAGCTCTACACGTATTTTTATATAAACTTCATCAGTGTTATTAAATACTTTGCCAAATTCCCTCATCTCACTTCTTTTAGGAAATCTAAAATCTTTTACTGTTTGTATATAATTAGCGACTTGCAATTCTAACAGCTCTTTTTTCAAGGCATCAAGCGGGTTTTCATCCGGAAACAATGTATTTATGGTATACATATTTGTATATCTAAGATTTCGTTTTTCATCTACTACGCGTCTCTGTTGAAATTCTATTTTTGCCCCGTTTTTCAGTGCATATTTCAGATTCTGAAGATAAGCCTTTACCTCTATTTCGCTTTCTACACGCGAATTAATTTCATTTATCAAATTACTCCTCCTGCAGAGGTATCATTTGATACCTCAAATGTATATTCTTTTTGTATCACTGTCAATGGGTATATAAATGGAAACATATAGAATAGATTTTGAAAATCTATATAGGATGATATCAAAAAGACGTATGTTTTCATATGGTCTAAAATACGACTATATTTGAATTGTAGTATGATATTACTCTTGAAAAGAATGTACTGTTTTTGAATAGAAAAAAATGTGCTGCTGTCCGTATTTACTGACCTGCAGCACATTTAAGCTTATTTCTGTGTGAGTAACTCAGGGAGCTTTCCGGTGAGACCATTCAGATTCCCGGAATGAGCGATGCATTTCTGCCGCTGTTTGAGACTATAAAAAAGGAACACCTCGATATAAAAATCGAAGTGTCCCATCATTATTATCAGGTCTACTATAAGGTTCGTGACAAAGGAATCCTTGGACTTAACCGGTATTTTCCGCCGGAAAATGATACTCCGGACTGTACCCGTGATATCCTTTTAAAGGACGCTCCACCGCTTTGTGCCTCAGTCATCACCAAAAAACAATCGGGTATATCCAACCTCACAGCTTATCTTTATCCCATGGTGAAGGCACTCAGAACCGGATATATGAATGAACCCTTTGTAAGAGATAGCCCGGAAAAAACGCAGTCATAAATACCTGCATCATCTTTGTGCCAAAAGCCACGCCATGATATGCACTGCCTGCTGGAATTTGCCGGCAGAGATAAGCGCTTCTATTTCTTCCGGACTGTACCTCTTCACATTCAGAAATTCCGTTTCATCAAGTGACTGCCCTGCAACTCTCCTGCAGTTTTTTGCCTTGTAGATATAGGCATAGTTATCTGCGATTGTGGCATTGGACGGAACCGTGATCAAATGACTCCAGTCATCAGACTCATAGCCGGTTTCCTCAAGCAGCTCCCGCTTTGCGGCCTGAAGGGCATCTTCTGATGACGAATCCTTCGCATCTCCATATTCCTTATTGTCTTTTCGCTCGATTCCTCCTGCCGGAAACTCGGTGGTCACTTCCATTATCCCCTGCCTGAACTGATTCACGCATAGCAGCTTTCCATCTGTGTCGTAAGCTACGATGACCACATAGTTCCTGCGGCTGTAGCTGTAGTAGGGTTCAAATATTCTTCCATCCGGGAATCTGAAGGATGATTTTTTAAAATCGATCCACTCATCCTTTACTATATGTTCGCAGCTCACCTCTTCCCATGCAAGTGAATTTTTTACATCCTTATCTAAAGAAAAAATCTTATCTTCATTCATTTGTATACCTCAGTTTCACATAATCTCATTCATGATCCTAACCTATGGTACATCAAAAAGCCCGACTCCGCAAAGTCAGGCTTTAAGTGTATTTTAGGGGTATTTAGGAGTGCATTTTCAGAGTGCCGCTTCAATCCTTGCTGCTCTCTTCTTTCTTGCTTCTGCTATATATGGCCATGCCACGGAGAAAATGGCAAGCAGGAGGAAAATGAGTGATACAGGTCTTGTGAAGAACGGTGCATAGCTTCCGTGTGCAAAGCTTACGCCCTTTCTGAAATAGGATTCCAGATCATCGGAAAGTATGAAGGCGAGAACCAGAGGACTCAGGGAAATGCCTTCGATATTCAGGAATATGGCAAGTACCGCCCATGCCAGCATCACAAAGATATTGAATTCCGTGTTGGAAACACCGAAGGAACCGATGAAGCATATGGTCAGTATGACGCTGTAGAGGAAGTGATAAGGTACCCTGAGTATCATAGGAAGCCAGCGCTTGAAAACAGCCTCGATGATGAAAGTGACGATGGCGCTTATGAGCACACATGCGAATATCAGATAGCAGAGATCCGGCTGGTTTGTCATGAAAAGAGGTCCTGCCTGAAGTCCGTGTATGGTGAGTCCTGCAATGAGCATTGCGGTAATGCCGTCTCCCGGGATTCCCAGTGCCATCATGGGGATCATGGCACCGCCGAGGGAAGCATTGTTGGCAGTCTCAGAGGCCCAGACGCCTTCAGGTGTACCCTTTCCGAACTCCTCCGGGTGCTTGCTTGCCTGCTGAGCCTGACCATAGGCCACCATGTTCGATATTCCGGAGCCCATGCCGGGAAGGAATCCGATCCAGAGACCTATCAGGAATGAACGGATGATGGTAGGGAAATTCTTCACAAAATCCTTCACACCTATTCCGAATCCGTGAAGATCTGACTTCTGTACTTCCGGAAGCTTTCCCTGACCCTTTGCATAGTCCAGAATGATACGGCAAATGGCGAACATACCAAGCATCTGACATACTGTTGAAAGACCTGAATCGAGGTAATGGTTACCGAAGGTATATCTTGCAACACCGGTTATGGGATCAAGTCCCACACAGCCGAGGAAAAGTCCTATGCCTGCTGCCATTATACCCTTCCAGATATTTCCCTTGGAGAGTGCTGCGACCAGTGTGATGGCGCAGAAGCACAGGGAGAAATATTCCCATGGACCAAGAAGAAGGGCCAGATCTGCGATAACAGGTGCGACTACTGTGGCGATAAGAACAGAACCTACAGTGGCAAGGAAGGATGCGGTCATACCTACAGCGAGGGCTTTGGAGGCTTCTCCTTTGAGTGTCATGGGATAGCCGTCAAAGCAGGTTGCTATGGAGGAGCTTGAACCCGGGATACCGATGAGAACCGCAGAGATAAAGGTTCCCGATACGCCGCCTATCCACATCGCCAGCAGCACGATAAAAGAAGTCTGAGTAGACAGACCAAAGGTCACCGGAAGCAGCAATGAGATTCCGAGGGTCGCTGACAGCCCGGGGATGGCTCCGAAGATTATTCCCACCACGGAAACTCCGGCTATCAGGAGGAGATTCAGTGGCTGAAGACACAGCATGAGTCCGTTTAAATAGTATTCCATTTTATCAGTCCTCCTTATCTAAACAGTATTCCCGCAGGTAATTTGATCCTGAAACCAAGAACGAACATGGCATACAGACAAAGGGTTACCATGATGCTGATAAGCGCATTCTGCCACCACTTAACTTTCTCTGTACCTTTAAGGGTATTCACAAATGCAAACATGGCGAAGGGAGTAGTTGGTAAAAATCCGAATAAGGTAAGGAGGATTCCGTACAGGAGAACCTCGGAAAAGCCAATGATGACTTTTTTTATACCATCCTCCGGAAAATAGGGCTTCTCCTCGTCCCTGTTTTTAAGTCCCCGTATCAAAAGCATTACGGAACTTATAAGTATCAGGAATAGTCCCACATAGGGCATCATTCTCGGTCCCGGTTCTATAAGATTCGGGCGCTGTGTCATATTTTGTGTCTCAATGAAAAACAGTAATACTGCGATAATTCCGGCAATACCTGCCTTGGTGTCTCGTTTAAGTTTCATAACATCCTCTGATTGAATATCCATATAGATTTGGTTCTGTCCGGTCAGAGAAAAAAAGTATATCTGATCGGACAGAACAGATCTGTATGTTCCGATATAAAACATTGAACAGTAGTTCATAAAGTAGTGGTTTTATATATCAGTCATTTACCTTCATGTTAAGGTACTCTGCTATTTCAACTACAGAATCATATTCAGCATCACGAATCTTCACTGAATCTTCAACATTGTGCCACTCAGGAATATGACCTACTGCCACAAGACCCTCATGACAGTCAGCATTCTGCTGAAGTACTGACATAGCTGTATTTATCTCCTGTACCTTTGCGGCATCCATACCGGCCGGTCCGTAAACATAATGCTTAACATTCCAGTAAAGATCTGTGAAGCCCTGCTCCTGCATGGTCTTGTAGTTGTCACCGAGAGGTGTCTCTGATGGATAGTCTTCGATCTTAAGACCATCTCCGGCGATGGTAGCAAGTACCTTAAGCTTTCCTGCAGCCTCATACTCCTGCGCGTTTCCGAGACCTACAAATCCGAGGTCAATGAATCCGCCCGCAAGATTTGTGAGACGGTCTGATTCTGATGAAGCCTCTACTGAGTTGAACTCCACACCTGTAGACTTCTGGATCTTACCGAACTGGAATGTGTTGTTTCCTGATGAAGGCATACCTGCATTGAGCTTTCCGGGATTGGCCTTTGCATATTCAATCATCTCTGAAAATGTATCATACGGGGCATTTGCCGGAGCGCAGAGAGCTGAGAAACCGTTGTCATCCATGGCTGCTATAAGAGTGAGATCCTCCTTGGGATTTACTTCGGAGTTTCCGGTTACCCACTGAACATTGAGGGCAGCTGTGGCGAGGGTGATGGTGGAACCGTCAGGGGAAGCATTGGCAACCGTCTGATGACCTACGGTGTTGGAATCGTAATTGGTAACTGTGTTTGTGATGCCCAGGTCCTTTGTCATGGCTTCAGAGAGGTAACGGATTGCAAGGTCTGATCCGCCGCCTGCTTTTCCCGGAACCACCCATGTTATGGTTCCTGAAGGGAATCCCCAGTTATCTGCTTTTGCGGCTTCGATGTCTGCTTCGGCTGCTGTTTCTTCTGTTAATGCTTCACCTGAGGGAGCACTGCTTTCTCCTTCTGATTTACTATCGGAAGCCGGTTTCTCTTCACCTTTTTCCGGAGCTTTTGACTCTTCACTTTTAGCGGCTTCAGTCTTTGTCTCTGTAGCAGCCTTTGCCTCTGTGGCTGTGGTTGAATTTGCTGTTGTACTGCTTCCGCAGGCTGTGAATGACAGCAGCATTGATGATGCGAGCAGCATTGCTAATGTTTTCTTCATTGTTTTTCTCCTTTATAGAAGGCGCTTTCCGCCTTGATTTTTTGATGTACAGACTTGTATCCGTTTTTAAGCCGGTGATATTTCCTCATCCTTATAAGCCGGATGCCTAAGCCTGATATATGGTTTTTGATTCGAGATATCCAAGGGCTTCAATCTTTTCAAGATTCATTCTTACAGGGATACCCGGGATATCAGTTCTGACAAAGCACTTTCCGTCACGTATCTCCGGTACGTTGAGCATCAGCTCATGTACAGGTTCCGATATGGGGGCATGGAATTCTATCCGTTCGTTTTCGTTATAGAGGCAGCCGAAATATGCATTGTAGGCAGTTCGTCCTCCTGACTGAAATTCCCTTCCCTGCTCACGGCATAAATCTCGTATTTTCAGAAGATCGTCTATACGGGTCATTCGTCCGAGAGAAGGTTGGAGTATATCCACTCCTTTTTCGAGATATATTTCATACATGTAGGAAATCCTCATGGATTCTCCGGCGGAAAGCTTCTGCTTCACACCCATTTCCTTCATTTTTCTGATACCGTTAAAATCAGAGGAGTGTATCGGTTCCTCAAACCATTCAAGGTCATAGGGCTCAGCCATCTTTGCGAATTTCACTGCATCCGCTACAGACCAGCGCTGATTGGCGTCTACAGCAAGACCTATCCCGGGACCTATGGCTTTACGTACCTTTTCTATACGTCTGAGATCCCTTTCCATGTTTTGACCCTTATCACTTCCCACCTTGAATTTCACTGTGGTGAAGCCCTCCGAAACGTAACGGCACATCTCTTCCGTCAGCTCTTCGTCCGATAAAAGAATGGAACCGCCGCCTTTGTAGGCTGAAGCCCAGTCCTTTTCGGCTCCGAGAAAACGGTGAATGGGTTTGTTTTCTCTTTGCGCAAGTATATCCAGCATTAAAAGATCAACTGTTCCCACATTGACAGCCTGGCCGGATTGAAATCCGGAATTTCTTATCTTCCAGTAAAGATCATTTCTCCATTCGTTATAGCTTTTGCATTCTCCGTTCAAAAGCTTTGGCAGCATTTCATTTACAAATGAACGTGAGACTGTGTAGTGTGCTGTCATCCCTTCCTGATCGGAAAGCTCCAGATAGCCCTGCTCGGGGATGAACTGTCCGAAGCCGCCGGTGCCGTCCTGAAAGGGTTTCGGTAATGGTATCGGACGGAAATTATAGAAGACAGCTTTTGTGAATTTGATCTTATCTTCGTAATCAAATGTAACCATAGGTCCTCCTGAATGAATCATTATTTCATTTAGCAGCAGTATAGCGGAGCGGATTTGTCCGTTCTACAAAATAGTGGCCAAAACAAACGGACTTTATTGTGCGAAATACACAAGCATTTCAGAATAAAATACATTTAGTGTTGCAAAAATTCCTTAAACATTTCAAAATGAAATGGTCATTAAGGAAAAATGTTACACAGACGAAAAAGATAAAGGCGTAAGAATTATGGAATATAAGACAAGTGAGAGGGTGCTTCTGCATGGAGATCCTGCAGTTGCAACCTTTGATATGATGGAAGAACTTTTTGTTGATCTGAGACCCGAGATACAGAAGGCAAGGATGTATGCAAAATCAGACAGTCCCGTACTTATCGAAGCAAGTGCCGGACCTGAGCTTGAGATGCTTGCACAGGCCATACATAACGGAAGTGACAGAAAAGGTAAACCCTATGCAGTCATTTCTCTTTCGGGAACCACCAATGAAGAACAGAAGCATGTACTGTTCGGTGATCCTAAACGTGGACTTCAGGGAGCGATACTCGATTGTAATCACGGAACACTGATGATTCAGGGCATTGACAAGCTCACCCTCCCCATGCAGTCACAGCTTGCAAGGGTACTTCGGACTAAGCGGGTCATGAATCAGGTCAATGTTTCCCAGTACAGATATGTGGATGTCCGTTTTATATGCAGTACCTCCAAGAACCTCACAGAGCTGAGAAATCAGTTTCTTTTCAGGTCGGACCTTCTTTTTACACTGAGGGCTTTACGTGTCAGAATTCCCAAGCTTAAGTCCAGACCATCGGATATAAGGAATATGCTGGAATTCTATTGCAATGACTATGACAGAAAGTATGGAATGAAACATACGCTTACGGAAAATGCGTGGAATACAATTTTGAACTATCCATGGGACAGCAACATTCTTCAGCTCTCTGCATTCTGTGAGAGGATGCTTTTGACAGCACCGAAGCAGGTCATACATACAGCGTATGTTAAAGAGCTGTTTTCAGAATTATATGAAAAGGATTCCGGCATCTACGATCGTACAGATGCTGATTCAGAGGATAATGTCAACTACATTGAAGCCTTTGGAAATCCTGCAGCTTCCGGCTCCGGCAATCAGGATTTATCATCAACGTCTCACAAGGGTGACAGCAAGGGCGAACCGATTCAGCCATCGCTCCTTCCTAATATTCCGGAAAGCAATGATATATACAGGGATCTTATTGTGGCATGTCTTAGGCAGAATAACGGAAATAAAAAAGCCACGGCAAAGCAGCTTGGTATCAGCACCACTACACTCTGGAGAAAGCTGCAGTATTATCATTTGAACTGATAAAAAGCCGTGACAAATGTAAGATTATAGATACTTAAAGAGTTTTTACGGATTAACCACAGTCTTATGAAATATTCGTAATGAAGAGTTCTGTCTGATGGCTGAGAATCCATTATTCACCAAGAGGGAATTTGTTAATCCCAAATTTCCAAAATTAAGCGCAGAAGTTAAATCTCTAAAATCAATTATTAAAGAAATAGAATTCGATTCAATCAAAAAAGTGGCGCCACAATGGTGCCACTTTTTGAAACTGAGAATATTATTTTACACACCATACTCTCCAAGGAGGAGAGAGACTGAAGATAAATTCTATCCATAGGCTCAGAACTCCCCCACTGTATGCAGAAGACAAAACCGAAGTTAAAGAGCTTATCTCATGCCACGAGAAACTTTCTCCTCAGAGAAAATGACTTATCCTGCACCATATATCATGCAGTCAGTAATGTAACCATCATCGTCTACAGAATAGACTTCTAACCAATTAGAATACATATCGTTTTTCTTTAAATAGTCCGAAATAGAAATAACCTCTTCGTTATCATACGATCTCACTTTGCAATTCTTGGCAAACTTAGCAGTAGTCTTTATAGAACAGTTAAAACACTGCAAACAAGCAAAAGTACCTCCATGGAAGACAGACAGAGATATCTCGGCTGAATAACAATCTTTTGATTTTTTTATCGGACAATCATTTAAGTAATCATTAAATTCAGCGTCCTTTATTTCCTTGAAATCATAGTGATCTACATCTAAGGAATAAACATAACTTCCGTTAGAATCAAGTTTGACAGAATAGCTTGTAGGAAATCTATAGTCACAAAAAGTTAAATTATCTATCGTCGAATCCTCAACAAAAGTACAGCCTATGGCGGCTCCGTTGTCATCAATATTTACAAGCATATAATCATTTCCACTACCCACTTGTATGACGGTTGATCGTGCCATAACTCCGTTGGCATCAAAGTGATACAGCTCTGCTTTTGTGTCATGGTTCTCATCCAACCAGAGCCATGTATTCTTGGCATAGTTTCCATCATCGGTCATGTAAAACCAATTTCCGCTATTTTCCAACCACTGCCCTGCGAGAGCTGTAGATGACATAATGCTAATTGCGCCGATTGCGGCACATAATGTTTTTAAAAATCTTTTCATGATCCTTCTCCATTTTTTAAAGTAAACATCAACCATATTTAAGTATGTCAGGTTTTGCCGTTTAGATATGACATACGGTAATCAATATAATTGGCTCATAATTCATAAAACAAAAATAAAAATTCTGTTAATTCAACAAGCTCATAAGTATTTTGTATAATAAAATTTTATGTCGTCAAAACGAAAGATATTGACAGGATTAAAAATATTGAATTGTAGCTAATAAAATCCTGTTACTTCAAATGGTGTTATTTCAGCTAAGAGTGATGTTAAATCAATCAGCATTTATCATAATAATATGTAGTTTCAGCACTGCTTATAGAAATGGTGTTCTTATCTATGATTTTTAGGTCCAGTTCACCTTTATCCATTGTATAATAGCCTTCTTTGTCCCTGATTAATGTGTAGTTTTTATAAGTATCGGTCATTATGATGGTACAGTCATCAATCTTCTGTAAATGTATTAATAATAATGAGGTGTCTGTAGTATAACTGTACTCTTTAAAGACATCATCATATTGGAATTTATGTGAATAATATCCGGATATAGTATCGGAATTTTCCACCTGTACATGTTTTGTCTGAAGAATTCCGTTATATACCCAGGCACCATCTGAATTCACATAATATCCGTCAGGAGTTGTGGTGCTTCTCAGGCAATCTCCATACTCATCAAAGTAATAACACTCGGCAATACCGTCATTGTTTCCATCTATCCATGACCAAGTATTTTCAAGATATGAACCATTTCCTTCGTCATACTGCCAATTACGCCCAATTTGAACCCACTGCCCTGCAAGAGCTGTAGATGACATAATGCTAGTACATTGAATAATAATTAACTGACACTTAATGAATCATTGGATTTAACTCCAGCTGACTCTGCCTCAACAACA
>SVDD01000005.1:0-136806 GCA_015057945.1 Lachnospiraceae bacterium
GGCGTGTCATGAAGTCTATCCTCCACTTTTGTGCAAGCACAAGTGGAGGAAGACTTATGACACTTATATCATATTATGGGATAGGAAAGGAAAGAGTTTATGAAGAGAACGGTTGCTTTTTTTATGGCTGTGAATTTGCTGATGTGGACTGTGAGCGGCTGCGGTTATGATGCGGTTCCGGCTATAGAGACCACTGCGCAGGAGAAGGAAACAAGGGCTACAAGGGCTGAAAATAAGGCAGAGGTGAAGGCTGACGCTGAATCAGGCAGAGATGATAAAGAGAGGGTTACAGATAACACTGGAGAAACAGTGTCCGGGGCAGAAAACACTATCGATAGTGATGCTTTTACAGAGGCGAAGGTCAGCTTCTTGGGACCTGCAGGGACTTATACAGAGGAGGCGACCCGGTTCTTCTTTGGAGAAAAAGGAACATTTTTACCGAAGGATACGGTTTCGGAGGCTATTTCGGATGTGGTGACAGGAGATTCGGAGTATGCGGTCATTCCGCAGGAAAATACTCTGGGTGGAGCCGTTACAGGATATGTTGATGCATTGATAGCGGAAGAAAATGTATATGTGGTGGGAGAAGTGGTCCTGCCCATAAACCAGACTCTCATGGGTGTTGAAGGAGCTACGGTCGAAGACATTAAAACTGTATGCTCACATGCCCAGGGCATAAAGCAGACTGAGAAGTGGCGTGCAGAGCATATGCCGGATGCGGAGGTTTCTGAGATGGCAAGCACCGCAGCGGCAGCAAGTTATGTTGCAGAGCAGGGAGACAAGACCATCGCGGCAATCGCTTCTCCGGGAGCTGCAGAGCTCTATGGCTTGACTGTGCTGGCTGAAAATGTTCAGATCACTGATGCAAATAAGACCCGTTTCTATGTTCTTTCGAAGGAAGCGCTGGAAAGTGAAGGGAATGATCGTGCACTGTTTGTGGCGGATTGCGAGGCAAACAGAATCGATGACATCATACTGACCATACATGATGCAGGGCTTGAGCTGGTAACTATTCATGACAGACCTGAGGGCAGTAAGCTTGGACGATACAACTACATCATCGAGACCGAAAAGCCGGGTGGTGTTACGAAAGAAGATATCGATGAGGTCTCCGGGCAGGAGGGTGTCCGCTTCCTGGGCAGCTTCAATGCTGTTGAGAAGAAGTAAAAAAGATGGCGGGGTGTCCGTTATCAATTAAATTGAAATCCTATCTGAACTGTTATGTGAAACCAATGTTCACCTCCCTGTATGTCAGTGAGGGAAGCATTGGTTTTTTTATGATATCACTTCTTTACGGAATGCCGGATTATTCTGTGAAGTCAAACCGTGAAGAGGGTAATGGAAGGACAGATATTGTGTTTTATCCTGAAAGTCCCAAAATAGATTGTGATTTGGGAGAAAGAATAATACAATTGGGAGTAGTATTATTCTCCCAACAATGATAAATATCTCCCAAAACAGGCAAAGAATTGGGTGATAATAATATTCCTTGGGAGAAAGGAGTATTAGCCAATGAGACAATTTGATTATTCTTATCTTGCAGATAGGACTTGGGACAATGAAATAATGTCTTATACTTCAAAGATTCATGAGTATAAGGGAAAGCAGGAGTTATACTTACGACAAAAGCCTGTTGAGCTTAATAGGCTTATTGAAATTGCTAAGATACAGAGTACCGAAGCATCCAATAGGATCGAAGGTATTATTACTACGAATGCCAGACTGAAACAGCTTGTGGCAGATAAGACAACACCAAAGAATAGGGATGAGGAAGAAATTCTTGGTTATCGTAATGTGCTGAATCTTGTTCATGAAAACTATGATGTTATACCGGTACGCAGTAATTATATTCTTCAAATGCATAGAGATTTGTTGAAGTATACAAATCTGAATTATGGTGGACAGTTTAAAACGACACCTAATGAAATTGACATAGTACTTGAAACAGGCGAGAAAGTAGTTTTATTTAAGCCGCTTGAGCCATATGAGACGCCTTCTGCAATCGATGCTATTTGTGAAAAATACCAAGAGGCATTAGATAAAGAGTTGGTAGATGAGCTTATTCTCATACCATGTTTCTTGCTTGACTTTTTGTGCATCCATCCGTTTAATGACGGTAATGGTCGTATGAGCAGATTGATGACATTATTATTGCTTTATCGTAGTGGATTCATGGTTGGGCAGTATATTAGTATTGAAAAAGCTATTGCAGATACTAAAGAGGCATATTATGACGCTCTTCAAAAAGCAGACCAAGGATGGCATGAAGGAACTAATGACCCTAAGCCCTTTATCAAATATATGCTAAGCATCATTTTGTCTTGCTATAAGGAATTTGAAGCCAGAGTATCTATAGCATACATATCTGGAGCTAAGAGCACGTCATATGATATTGTTAAGGCATATGTCAGTGGGCGTATAGGTAAGTTTTCAAAACAAGAAGTTCTTGTGGGTTGCCCGAGTTTGGGAAGTTCTTCTGTAGAGTCAGCGTTGAAGAAGCTTGTTGAAGATGGAACTTTAGTGAGAATTGGAGCGGGACGCAAAACTCTTTATGCACGAGCAGATGCCGTCAATGAGTAGATTTAAGAGAATCATATATGTACCCGAGTAGCTATTATTCTAGCTACTCGGTACACCCTTATATTTCCAACAAACTTGGTATAATACATGTGATAGCCTGTTTTGCGATCTTAAAAGCCTTTTAGAGGTATGGAAAAACTAAACCGTGGGAATTAGGGCTAAAGCAGTCCCTTTTCACAAAGCTCATCCGCATATCTTACGGTGGTCATGGCGTCTCTGCCGTAGCAGTCGGCGCCTATCTTATCGGCATAGTCCTGTGTCATGACGGCACCTCCCACTGCGATTTTGCAGTCCGGCTTTTTCTCATGGAGCAGTCGGATGGTTTCCTCCATGCTGACTACGGTGGTGGTCATGAGAGCGGAGAGCCCTACAAGCTTTACATCCTGAGAGATTGCGGCTTCCACCACAGCTTCAGGAGGAACATCCTTTCCGAGGTCTATGACATCGTAGCCGTAGTTCTCAAGAAGGACCTTTACGATGTTCTTTCCGATATCATGGATATCCCCCTTTACAGTGGCGAGGATCACCTTGCCCTTAACTTCCTGCTGTACGCCTGCCATGGATTCTTTTACAACCGAAAAGGCAGTCTTTGCTGCATCAGCCGCCATCAGGAGCTGGGGCAGGAAGACAGTTCCCTTTTCAAAGCCCTGACCGACGATGTCCAGGGCCGGAACCAGATCCTGATTTATGATGTCGAGAGCATCCCTTGAGCGCAATGCCTCCTTCGTGGCTTCTGCGGCGGGACCGGCCATGCCTCGCTCGATCGCCTCCATCAGTCTGGTTTTTCCGGCTTTAGCTTTGGAACTGCCGCCTGATGTAGAAGCTCCGCCTGAAGACTGTGCCAAGGCGGAAGCATTGGCCTGAGACTTAGAACCGCTTCCTAGGGGACTGCCGGAAAACTCAAGGTTTCCGGCTGAAATTCCGAGGGCATCAAGGACGCGGGCGCGGCAATTGTCTACCGCCTCGGATACACGTTTATCGGGAGTCTTATAGTTCTGATAAGCGCCGATGAAATCCATGAAGTTCTCGTCCTGAGCGGTGAGAGCGCAGAAGCTGCGATATGCCTGCATCATTGCCTGATTGTTAGGATTAATGATGGCACAGGATAGTCCGTTCTGAAGGGCCATGGCGAAAAAGTATGAGTTAACCAGCTCTCTTGCGGGGAGACCGAAGCTGATATTTGAAACGCCGAGGATTGAAGTTCCGTGAAGCTCGTCCCGGATGCGGCGGATAGTCTCGAGAGTCACGAGGGCACTTCTGGGGTCACTTGAAATGGTCATGCAGAGTCCGTCAATGACTACATCCTCCTTCCTGATGCCGTAGGATGCTGCTGTATCATAAATCTTTTTCGCGATACGGATGCGGCCGTCGGCGGTATCAGGGATTCCGTCTTCATCAAGTGCGAGACCTACGATTACGCCGCCATACTTTTTAACGAGAGGGAAGATCTGATGCATCACTTCCTCTTTGCCGTTCACGGAGTTTATGAGTGCTTTTCCGTTATAATGTCTCAGCGCCCGCTCCATGGCTGCAGGGTCAGAGGTATCGATCTGAAGCGGAAGAGCCAGCACGCTTTGAAGTCTCGTGATTACCTCGTCGATAAGCTCTGTTTCATCGATCTCGGGAGAGCCCACATTGACATCCAGAACATGGGCTCCGGCAGATTCCTGCTGTAAGCCCTGATCCACGATGTAATCGATGTCATGCTCGATGAGTGCCTGCTTGAAGCGCTTTTTACCGGTTGGATTGATACGCTCGCCGATGATCACCGGCTTCGCACCGCCGCCTATTTCCACCACCTGAGAGAAGGAGGAGATCACTGTGTGATTTTCCGGCACAGGAGCGCGGAAGGGAAGAGCGGTAACAGCTTCAATTTCCTTTTTGATGTACTCCGGTGTGGTTCCGCAGCAGCCGCCGAGACCAGTGGCACCGATTTCCGCGATGGTTCGCATGAAGCCTGCAAATGCTTCCGCATCCACGTCGTAAACAGTATTCCCGTCCACTGATTTCGGAAGTCCTGCATTGGGATTTACAAGAACCGGAACATGTGCGGCCTTTACGAGACGTTCTACTATAGGGATCATCTGCTCGGGACCGAGAGAGCAGTTGGTGCCCAGAGCATCCACACCGAGTCCTTCCAGCATGGCAACGGCAGACTCCGGAGTGCCGCCAGTAAGCATTTTTCCCGAGGCGTCAAAAACACAGGTGATGAGAACCGGGAGGTCACAGTTTTCCTTTGCGGCAAGTACCGCAGCCTTCGCCTCGTAGGAGTCATTCATGGTCTCAATTAGCACGAGGTCCGCACCCTCTCTGGCACCGATTCGGACAACCTCGGCAAAGATATCCACGGCATCGTCGAAGGAGAGGTCCCCCATAGGTTTAAGGAGCTTTCCTGTAGGACCGATGTCGAGAGCGATGTAGGAATCATCCTCACGACCTGAACGGCGGCGGGCTTCCTTTGCGAGACGTACTGCGGCTGTAACTATCTCATCCAGATTTTCGGGATATTTCAGGCGGTTGGCACCGAAGGTGTTGGTGTTGAAGATGTGGGAGCCGGCATTGAGATACCCAAGATGAAGGTCGATGATGTCTTCCGGGTGACTAAGGTTCCAGGTTTCGGGAAGTTCTCCGGGCTTAAGTCCCTTTGACTGCAGAATGGAGCCTGTGCCGCCGTCAAAAAATATCCATTCTTTCCCTAAACGTTCCAGTATGTTTTTACGCATTTGTTATCTCCTTCAGAGTGATTGAAATTGGGGTGCCTGTACATACATTCGGAAGCCATGCTGCACTGAGTGCAGGAGGTTTCCGGAAGAGTATTACGACATATCTTTTTCGAACCTGTGGACTCTTTTGCCGAAAGGCCGGTAGCTTCCAGAGGATTCACGACATCCGCAAGGTAAGCGTCATCATTTTCCATTGCGCCAACCGGTATAGTCAGAGGTGAATCCGGCGATGATTTCTCAGTAGACTCAGCTTTCACGCACCCGATAAAGGCGGTGATGGATTTGCTGGGAACCATGAGGAGAGTGTCCGTAAGGCTTATGCCGCACCATTTCTGCATATCGAGAATTCTGGCGAAGTCGGTCTGCAAGGCAAGAGGCAGGTCGCCGTAGCCGGGAGAGTATCTGGGACGAAGCCTGAAGCCCTTTTCTGCCTCCTGAGCCCGAAGCTTGTTCATTTCCGAATCCGCAAAGGCCTCCACCATCTCGGCGCCTGCCGCCTGATATATGGCAGCATCCATGATGCTCGTTACTTCACTTCGCTTAATGAGCTGGTCAATGCCTAAGCCCACGGTTGCGGCGAACATATAAGCTTCTTCACAGCCATGAAGGTTCCTGTACAGATTCTTTGACTTTATGGTGAGACCTGCGATATGAGTGATATCAGGTGAGGTCTGCGATATTGAAAATTTTCGATAAAAGCATCTGGGGGAGGCGGCAGCCTGCATTTTTTCTACACAGAGCCTTATCCTTTCGTCTATCTCAGGGGTGGGAGTGATGTTCCGGTACCCGAGAAACCGGTATATTTCTTTGGTTCGTAATTCAATCATAAGTAAATATATTTTAAAAGTGAATTATTGATATTTCGGCAAACACTGTTATTCAATATTCACATTTGCAGAAATATCAAAAGTGCCGCGACCATTTTGGCAACGGCACTGAAAAAACTGATATAGGATTTGATTCAATAGATTGGACATTCTCAAAGCTGCGGGATCTAAGCCGCTTAGCAGCACTGCATCTGTATATCATCTCTTTTATCTATGAGGATACTGTTCAATCTGTGAGACGTTTTTTCTTCAAATCTTCAGAATCTCCGAAAGGTTCTTCTGTATCGCTTCAGCGATATCCGGCTTGTTCATGGAATAAACGTGGATGTGTTTTACGTCATTGGCTATGAGGTCGATGATCTGTTCGGTTGCATATATTATTCCTGCCTGTTTCATAGCATCAGGATAATCTCCGAACTTGTCTACGATCTCTCTGAAGCGTGTGGGAACAGATGTGCCGGAAAGAGCAACTGAACGGCCAAGCTGCTTTGCATTGGTGATAGGCATGATTCCCGCAAGTACAGGTACACGGATGTCATTCTCGCGAAGCCTGTACAGGAAGTTGAAGAACTCGGCATTGTCAAAGAACATCTGAGTGGTGAGGAAATCCACACCGGCGTCGACTTTTTTCTTTAGATTTCTGATATCTTCATCCTTGTGTGTGCACTCCACATGACCTTCCGGATAGCAGGCCCCTCCGATACAGAAATCACCATGCTGTTTTATATCTTCAATGAGTTCGGAGGCGTAATGATAATCATGGTGCGGAGTGCCGTCCTTCGGGATGTCACCGCGGAGAGCCATGATGTTCTCGAAACCGTTCTCCTTGAACTTTTGGAGCATATTATGAACATGCTCTTTAGTTGAAGATACGCAGGTGAGATGTGGGAGAACCTCGACTCCGTGCTTGTCGCGGATATTCTTTGCGATGTTAAGTGTAAACTCCGAGGTTCCGCCGCCGGCCCCATAGGTCACGGACATGAAACTGGGATGAAGAGCGGCAACCTCTTCGGTTGCATGCTGTACTGATTCAAAGTTTTCGATCTTTTTCGGTGGGAAAACCTCAAAGGATAATGTTATCTTGCCGCTGTTTAGTATATCGATGATTCTCATAAGTCCCTCGCTGATTTGGAAATATTGAAAGTGAATCTCTTAAGTGAAAAGGCCAAGTACATCCTTGCTCGAAACCATAATAGCAGGTTTTCAGAACAGAATGAGAGTTTCGGGCTACATTTCAAGAGAAGAAAAAATATGCATTCTCCGACGAATTAATATTATTTAATCACATCGTCAAAATAATTCAAAATATATTAAATTTAGTAGTGGCTATAGATACAATTTATGGTCTTTGTTGAACGTGTGGAGCGTTAAATGCTATTGACACTCACATCATAAGATCTGAAATATCTGAAACATCTGAAATAAGAAAAGCCATTGCAGGAGAATGAAGTATCGTTGTCCTGCGATGGCTTTTTGTGAGAAAATTACTTTTCTTTAGTTGTGATGATGTATTTCCTGATGTCCGCCACCTGATACAGAGAACCGAAGCAGATGACGGGAGTGTTTGTTTCTTTTGCATGGGCCAATGCCTTATCCACAGCTTCGGTGACTGAACCGGCAGTATCCACAGGACCGGAAAAATAAGAAGCGATTTCCTTTTTCAGGATTTCCGGATCAAGACCCCGGGCGCTGTAAGGGAGTTCTGTCACGAAGCTTTCGGCAAAAGGTGTGATGAGGCGGAGCATCTCATGATAGTCCTTGTCCTTCATGACACCCATGACAAAACAGATCTTTTTATCGGGCAAAAATGATTTGATGGAGTTGATAAGTGCTGTGACACCGTCAGGATTGTGGGCACCGTCAACTATGAGAACGGGCTCAGTGGAGAGAAGCTCAAAGCGACCCGGCCATCTGGCATTAAGAAGACCTGTGCGGACTGATTCATCAGAAATTTTATAACCACGGGCACGAAGACAGGAGATGATCTCTAAAACAGCAGCGGCATTTTCTGTCTGATATGCCCCAAGAAGTGGCAGTTCGATGTCTCTGAAATCCTTGTAATCAAAAACCTGACCGGACAGATTTCTTGAATGAACAGAAATGGATGACGAGTCAGTGATGATGAGCCGGGCAGGGGCATTATCCGTATAAGCAGCAGTTACATCGGAGTTTAATCCGTGATAAGAACTGCCGTTGTCGGTGGTCAGGGTATCTGCAACGTGGCAGGTATGTCCATAGGGCAGTTCCGAAGTATCAAATGCGGAATATGAATCCTCTCCAAGGGCATAGCATGTTTTTTCGGGAGTTGCAGTATTGATACATGCATTATAGATGGTCAGGGATTTCCGGTTGATGTGAATATCTGAATTGACATATCTGAACTTTTCTATGATAACCTCGAGAACAGAAGGCTTCTGATGAAGTACAACTACATCAGAGCCTTTTTTGATGATTCCGGCCTTTTCTTTTGCTATGAGTTCCTCTGTGTCCCCGAGAACCTCAGTATGATCGAGGCCGATGCTCATGATTCCCGCCACAAGAGGTGCGTCGATGACATTGGTGGCATCAAGGCGGCCGCCCATACCGACTTCCAGTACCACGAAATCACAGTTCTGTTCTGCGAAATAGCAGAGAGAAAGAGCGGTTATCAGCTCAAAATCCGTAGGTTCTTCCCGGAGAGTTGAAACTGCAGCGTTTATTTTTCCGGCTATTCTTCTGAGATTTTCGTCAGAGATATAAGCACCATCTATGGAGATGCGCTCGTTAAAGGCGTCAAGATGGGGTGAAACATAGAGACCGGTCCTGTAGCCTGCAGTTGTAAGAACAGAAGCTGTCATGGAACAGACTGAGCCCTTTCCGTTGGTTCCTGCTATATGTATGAATTTGAGATCCTTCTGAGGATTTCCCAGCACTTTCATCAGATCCTTCATCCGGTCGAGACCGATCTTCGCGTGCTTCCAGTCTGCGCCGTGAAATAGTGCTATAGCTTCGTTCCAGTCCATTTTGCTGCCTTTCATTGAGTATCAAAAGTCGATATCGGACCGCTTCGCGCTATGCGCTCCCGCGTTCCTCCCACATTCCGCACTCTCAGGCCGATAAATCGTCCTTTCGTGCTCCATGTGGGGCGTGTCATGAAGTCTATCCTCCACTTTTGTGCAAGCACAAGTGGAGGAAGACTTATGACACTTATATCAAAATTAATTTGGTATTACCGTGAAAAAACTGACTCCCCGGGCTTTTGCCGCGCGGAAGTCAGTTCTGTTTTTTTGGTGATGATTCCGTAAAATGCTTATACTGCCAACAGATTCTTTATATCAGCTCTCTTTAGTACGCCCTGAAGAGCGGAAATGATAATTATCTGTATCGGTGCTGTGACCGCCGCCTGCATGGCTCTTGTGGAAAGAAGGCCTGTAAAGCTTGAGCCGTAAAGGATGGAGATCCAAAGAGTGTTCAGCAGGAGACTGAAGATGCACTGATTGATGAGGACCGCGATTACGATCCGGATAATCTGTGTCAGGGCAGTTCCGGTAAGAGTGGTTCCTTCAGGCTGACTCTGAGTGCTTCCGAAAGAAAACAGCGGAGCATTGTAATATTTCCTGTAAAGGGCAAAGCCGAAGACCAGTCCCATGAGGACCTGTGTCAATGTAAAGCCCGGGAAATATGAGCCCGTCGGAAATGCTATGGAACCGATGAAGTCACCGAGGCCCCCGACTATTGCGGCTGCCACCGGGCCGTAGAAGATGGCTGCGATGACCAGGGCGGTGAAACCGAGACCTATGCGGACGTTCCACGCATTAAATGAACAAAATCTTGTCAGTACGACCTGAAGAGCGACAAGAACTGAAAGGGTTACGATCATTCTCGTAGAGAACTTTGACATAAAAAACCTCCTTTGCAGTCCCTGACTACAAAGAAGGTATAGCTCGTCCTTCGCTGCAGCGGGATGCGACGACCGAACCGCACCTTAAAAAGGCTTCGTCCCTCCGACAAACTCCCCGTTCGGAAGGCACTATACGCTCGAGCGTCTACTCTGCTTAAAAATATATTGTATTGTGCAAGAAAGAGTGAACCGGAACATAAGCTCGAAAGGAGCAGTCACGGTGCAATGCCTTCTCGATTAGAATTTATATCAAAACCGGCTCTCCGTAAAGTGGATATTTTGATATGTTTCTGTTAAGATAACAGCTGATTCTTAAACAAAAGTTACAAGAGGATCATTTTAACAGGATAAAAATTTCGGATTGGGAAATCACAAGGATCCATGGGAGAATCAGAGAAACAGTGAGCCCCGGAATAGTGACGGAGTCCCTTTTCTGAAAGGGAGTCATGGTTAAGTGATACTGATAGGCGGAATATAAGACAGATATTCTGAATGAGAACAAGGCAGGACAGGATATGAGCGGAAAAATAAAAAATCAACTCAGAAACGAGAAAGAAAAACTCAGCAGGATGAGCTTCGGGCAGAAAGCTCAGTACATATTTGATTACTATAAGTTCCATATCATAGTATTTATAGTTGCGGTTTCACTGATTTACTATGTGGTGACGACATTTCTGAACAACAAACCTCTGGCATTTTACGGCATGTTTCTCAATGCTTCCGGTACTGATGTGACTGTAAGTGATGAAGAGCTTGAGAGAAGATTTGCGGCCTATGAAGAGATTTCAACAAAAAACCAAAAGGTAGTCATTGATACCACAGCCACCTTCAATCCCAATGTAAACAGCCAGTACTCCATGGCCCAAAATGCAAAGATCACAGCATTGTTCGCATCCCACGATCTGGATGTAATGGTCATAGATCCGGGAGTTTTTACCTATTATGCACTTAATGGGGCATTTGCTGATCTCAGGGATGCTTTGGGGGAAATACAGTATAGTAAATATGAGGCTGAGAACAGGATTTACTATATTGACGGCGCACTTATGGAAAAACTCAAAAATCTGGATGCGGCTCAGGCAGAAAGCGTTATGGCAGAGGAAAGTGATGCCGCAGCCGGGAAAGTTGAAACAGGTGATGAATCCGGAGAAAAAACGCCGGGAACAGAGAGTCCTGAAGAAGAGACTCTCGACGAGATGGAGCAGCTTGCGGCAGATCTAATGGGCGATCCTGATGTGATATCAAGAGAAGATTTCAGGCTTCCTGATCCCGAAAAAATGGAAGACCCTATTCCGGTTGGCATCATCCTCACAGATGTTTCCGTGATTTCCGAGGGAGGTTTCTTTGCAAGAACCGTACCGGTGTTTGGAATCCCCACGGTTTCAGACAGGAAGCAGCTTGCCGTCCATTTCCTTCGTTTCCTTGAAGTTGGAACAAAGGAATGAGATAAGTGAGAGAGCAAAGGGCGATATCGGACCGTTTCGCGCTATGCCAAACTGGGAACGTCAGCCCATTTAGTTCGCTTCGCCAAGGCTTAGGCTATATGCCAGGTTCCTACGGAATCTGCCACCAGTCATGTGGGGTGTGTCATAACTGAAAAAAAGGTGTCATCTGATCAGTAATGAAGTGTTCCGTTGTCGTTATAGTATACCACCATCAGGTCAACCACGTGTCCGTAGCTGAGGACTCCGCTTGCCTGTCCGTTATACTTGAGATAGGCATCATTGATCTTTTCATGTGCTTCCGCAACTTCTGTTTCGTACTGATCCCAGAATTCGTTGTTGTAGCGCATATCCTGACGGGTGTGGATATTTATCCTGTTGTAGAGCTCGGCAAATTTTTCCGGATTTGCAGTTGCAAGAGCATTACCCGCGTACACCCAGGCGGAAACGTAGCCTGAGTAGTTGAAGTAGGTATCATCCGAGCCGATGGTGGCAAGTATGGCGATGAAATTGGCCTCTTCTTCCTGCATGTATCCACGAAGATGTGAAAGCTCGTGACATATGGTAAAAGGAATATCATAGTACGGAATGTCCCGATTGTAGTTTGCCTCGATGGTGAAGGGCGAATAGACACCTGTTACCTGCTGTATGCTCAGTATCCACGAATTAATAAGAGGCTTCGGAAGAGGATAATGTCCCGAGAGCCGCGTGAATTGTGTGCCGATCTTTTCCATTGCGGCCTGACCTGTTTTGCCGGTGTTTCGGAGAAAAGACAGAGATGGCTTTTCCGAAGACCATGATTCTCCCAGAAATGCCCCGTTTTCAAGTTTAACGGGGGAAGTATATGAATCTTCCGTGGATTTCTCCGGATAATTCACGTCGGTAGAAACCTGTTCTTCCGAATCGTAGCCGGGGAGGCCTTGATTTTCCTCTCGGGACAGAGTGCCGTTCTGCACAGTGGTTCCGCCGGAGACATTATCAGAAGACAAGGTTTCTTCGGTGTACGGGGAAAGTAACTTTAATTCTGAAGCATTTATATTCTCCACCAGATATTCGCACAGCTCTGTCAGAGCTTCCTCGTTAAGTTCCGGAGATACGGAGCTTAAACCGGCTTCCGAAGAGAAGCTTGACCTACGGTAATTTATCCCGCAGTTAAATACATAGAGAGTAAAAAGCAGCGAAAAAATCAGGAACAGATGCAGAAAAAATGCAGATGCTGCTCCGGCGAGCCGCTGTGATTTTGATGGTCCGGTGCGGGGACTTTTCGGTGAAACCGGCAAGGCTGATTGTTGCGGGCCGGTGACACCGGTTTCATCACCCGGTGATTCGATTCTTTTTGAACTGTGTTTTCGGAAGCTTGATGCGATCTGAAATACCAGATCCCCGGGGATAAAAATCAGCAGGACATAAAACAGTATTTCAACCAGTGAAAACGGCAGAAGTCCTGTGATGCTGCTTATAAAAAGGCTTACGGATCTGTAAACGGAATGAGAGTAGGCATTTGCAAAAACCGAAGATTCCGAGGCGAGAGCACTTGCGGCAAGCGCCATAAGATCAAAAATCAGCATAAAGAAATATAGTTTATGTTTTCTTATAAAAACCGTCAAATACATGTCAATAACCGGGTTTGAAAATAGGATATACTAAAGCCAGATTGATAATCACGGACATTTTACTACATTGCGGTCAGGTGGTCAAAATCCGGATGTAAGGGATTCTGAATCCCTTCGGACGGGTTATGACAATAAGCCGCAGAGTCTCTTTGAAATCGTAAAAAAATCTTTATTCACAGTTTTTTAACTATTGGATATAATAGTCTGCAGTTTTTCGTAAAGAGGTAGGTATGAAACACAGAAATATTATCGCCATCGCTGCAGCAGCAGTAATCAGTACAAATATATGTATGAGCGCATTGGCCGAGGAGAATCAGGTAAGCGTTACTGTAGCTTCCGAGCCTTCAGCGGTTTCCGGAGATACAGCTTCGGTTCAGACAGAAGCGGAAACCACAGAGCAGATCGTGCCGGCAGTAAGCGCCGAGGAAACACAGAGTGCACAGAGCTCACAGATTCCTGCAGTGACGGCAGCCGAAAGCAGTAATAACGGATCGGAGGCAGCGGCAGCTGTTAACGGAAATGTGACTGCTGAGTTTGGACCCTCAGTTGGCGGTACAGTTACCAGCGGCACAACAGCTGAGTTCGGACCTATGGCAGGAGGGACAGTCACAGTGGCTTCAACAGATTCTGCAGCTTATGTTTTTGAAAACGGTCTTGGGGAGACATTACCGCTTCCTTCAGGATTCCATTTTGACAATGTAGCCGCATACACATATCAGAATATGGTGGATGACTTAAGTGTTCTTCAGGCTATGTATCCGGGGATGAAGATGGATGTCATCGCCACAACACCAGACAACCGCAATCTCTACCATGTTGTAGTCGGTAATCCTGACGCAAAGCACAAGATCCTCGTACATTCAGGTATACATGCAAGAGAGTATATAGTATGTCAGGTGGTTATGAGGGAGATTGCTTCTCTTCTTGAGATGCAGCAGAAGGGATGTATCTACAATGGCTGTTCCATTCAGGATCTTCTTCAGAATACATGCATTCATTTCGTGCCGATGGTGGATCCGGACGGCATCACCCTCGTACAGGGCGGAGTTGATGCCCTTCAGACTGATGGAGCAAAGATGTCGGTCATGAGCATTGCCGGTATGGATGGCGCTACTGATATGGACAAATACCTTCGTACATGGAAGAACAACATCAATGGTGTAAACCTTAACCGTAATTTTGATGCTAACTGGGATGAGACACCGTCAAAGGTAGCGCACCCATCATCTATGAACTATAAGGGTACTTCCGCTGAATCCGAGGTGGAGTCAAAGGCGCTGGCAGACCTCACAAGAGCCCTCATGCCGGACAGAACCATCAGCTATCATACTCAGGGAAGAGTTATTTACTGGTATTTCGGAGAGACCGGAAACTATAAGAATGAGGGATACAATCTTGCATCCATTGTTCATAACAACACAAACTACAGCATTTCTGATTCATGGGCACCTAAGGACGCAGCAGGATTCAAGGACTGGGCTGTTCAGAAACTGGATATTCCGTCTGTTACCATTGAGTGCGGTCTCGGAACCTCACCGGTGGAGGAAGAGCAGATCGACAGAATCTGGGCTGAGAATGACGGTATCCTTCCGGATCTCATGATAGACCTTGTGAATAAATGATTCATGGCGAGGGATGTAAGTTCGGATTGCTTCTGTAATGAACATTAATTAAGGTGTCTGAACTATTAAAGCATTTTAACTATTTAGGCATCTGAACTGTTAAGGCATCCGAACTGCCGGAGCCTGAAAGAATCTATATATTTTTTGATAAAATGTCCGGGGACGAAGGTTTCGTCCCCGGTTTTATTTTTTTACGGAAAACAGCCGAAATAGGTTTAAGAGACATTTGCAGATTCGATGGCGCTATTTCGATGGCTTCGTTGACTTTGCCATGGACACACGTTTATAATCAATGAATAAAGGTTCATAATAACGGGGTTGGTGTGCCCGGACACCACAGTGTTATTGTGGACGGATGTTTTCGTGATCTTCAAAAAAATATATACATACTGATATATCTCATCTGTTGCGGATATCTTTTTCTGGCAGCAGATGACTTACGGGCGCCATTTTTGGCTTTTTCAGAACACATGCAGGTTGAGATATGAACAGTTTAGAGTTTGAAGAATATATTGTTGACAATATTGATAATGCCTTGAATAATTCCTGGATCAGGATATTTTATCAGCCCATAATGCGCGTGAGAAGTGATAAACTTTGCGGGCTGGAAGCTCTTGCCAGGTGGGAGGACCCGGTATACGGACTCATGGTACCTGAAGATTTTCTTCACATACTGGAGCAGCACGGATTGGTACATAAGCTTGACAGTTTTGCGGTACGTGAGGTCTGTAAGCTTCTTCGGGAAAGATTGAAAAAGAAACAGGCAGTGGTCCCCATATCCATAAATCTTTCGGAGAAGGATTTCGAGCTCTGCGATATATTCGGGGTAGTGGACTCGTTTATAACCAAATATGAGATATCGAAGGAGTTTATCAATGTTGAGGTAACGGAGTCGGCATTTGCCAGGGATTCCGAACGGTTTCGTGTGGGCATAGAGCAGTTCCGTACTTCAGGGTACCAGCTTTGGGTCGATGATTTCGGAAACCGGTCTTCTTTGAATGTTCTGGCGGATTATGATTTTTACGGAATGAAGATAGATGTGGAGTTCCTCCGTGATTTCAGCAAAAAAGCAGTCAGCATCATAAAGTCAGTGGTTTCCATGGCGAAGGGTATAGGCATCCAGACTCTGGCAGAAGGTGTTGAAACGGAAAAGGAGCTCGATTTCCTGAAAGCCATAGGCTTTGAAAAGATCCAGGGCGATATCTACGGAAAACCTCTTCCGCTTAATCAGTGCATGGAAGAGCTTGATGAAAAGGGCGTAGTCATCGAGAGGCCCAATGAAAGCGGAGTTTTCGGAGATTCAGGGTCGGAGAAAGAATCAGAGTCGGAGTCTGTAATTTACACTCTCGAGCGTGATGAAGTCGATGTGGAAAAGATCAAAAATCTGAACATCAAGTGGAAGCAGATTTACGACATATATAACGGAGTTTATCTTTTGAATCTGGAGGAAGATACTTTCGAGGTTCTTTTCGGTGTGTCCGAGAGCGGCGAGACCGTAAAAGGAAGCCTCAGCGAGATAACGAGTGATCATGCCGAGAAGTTCGTCTTTTCCGAGGATTGTAAGCATTATCTGAAGTTTTTTGAGGCACATACACTTGAGCAGAAGATCAACGGGTCTGAGCGTGGTTTTATCAATGCCTACATCAGAACGAAGACTCCGCATGGTGACTACACATGGAAGATCTACCTCGCACTTATGACGGCACCGCATCAGGCCCTTGTGTTTGTCCGGAATGCAGATTCCATAAAGGCCAATGCATGGTCAGAGTACTACCGTAACTATATGGACAGTCTCAAAGGAGATCTGGGCGTGGAGCTTACCAAGGAGCTTCTGTGGGATAATCTGAACCGGAACTCACATCTGGGTATTTTCTGGAAGGACAAGCAGCGTCGTTTTGTGGGGGCGAACCAGAAGTTCATGGATTACTATGGATTCAGGACACCTTCGGATTTCGTCGGAAAGACCGATGAAGACATGGGCTGGCATATAGAGTCGGAACCATACAGAAAGGACGAATACCGAGTCCTAAGAGAAGGCGCGGTGACCAAAAGGGTACAGGGACATTGTATAGCCCACGGAAGCATAAGAGATATACTTGCATCCAAGATGCCTGTATATGATAACGGACGAATCATCGGACTTGTGGGATATTTTGAGGATATAACGGAAACTGAGCAGGACAGAGCCAGAAAGGTTGATCTTCAGGAGACAGACAATCTTACCGGACTTCTTAATGTTCGCGGTATGATGACGGCAACTGCTACATACAAGGACGAATATGAGAGAAGAGGTACTGATTTCACAGAGGTATTTTTCTCTCTGGATAATTTTGAAGAGCTTAAAAATCTTCATGGGCATGCTTTCGGAGACGAGATCCTGTATGCCTGCGGAAAGAAGCTGGCCAACGGTTTCGGTACCAGTGCCACCCTTGTAAGATATTCCGGAGATAAGTTTATGGCTTTCGCCCAGTATACCAATCCCAGAGATGTGGAGGCTTTTTCGTCAAAGGTGAGAAGGCTGGTATCCGAGATCCATAATGTGAACGGATATAACTGTACGCTTTATCCGTCACTTGGTGTGGTGAAGTATTCCGAGGTAAAGAATCTCAATAAAATGCATGAGATCGGACATAAGCGTATGATGGAAGAAAGAAAGATGCATGAGCGGGACATGAGCTGATGGAATGAGGGAGGCTTTTCGTAATCGCCGGGGCTTCGGTTTTGGCATTTGATGAAGGCGGCATAAGCTGTTGTGCTGTCCCTTTCAAGGTTCTATATGTGCCGTCCCTTTCGAAGTTCTATCTTGCGAATGTATCAGAAAAGTTGTAAAATCTAGGAAATTCGGAACGCTCGGCGTTCCGATATCGTTTATGTATAATAACGCCAGATCGACTGAGCGGTTCTGTTTCAGCGGTCTGGCTTTAGTTTTGAGGAGGACGGATATGTCTGAGGAAATTAGAAACGAAAATGGAGAGCTTGAACAGAAGCCACAGGAATCCAAGCATTTTATCGAGCGAGAGATCGACAGGGATCTTGCAGAGGGTGTTTACGATCATGTGCAGACAAGATTCCCTCCGGAGCCTAACGGATATCTCCATATCGGTCATGCAAAGTCCATAATCCTGAATTCAGGACTTGCAAAGGAGTATGGCGGAAAGTTCAATCTCCGTTTTGACGATACGAACCCGATGAAGGAAAAGACAGAGTTCGTTGAGGCCATCAAGAGAGATGTAGAGTGGCTTGGCGCAGAGTTCGAGAACAGGGTATATTTTGCATCAGATTACTTTGACATCATGTATGAGAAGGCAGAGCTTCTTATCAACAAGGGACTTGCTTTCGTTGATGATCTTACAGCAGAGCAGATCACAGAATACCGTGGCGACTTCACTACACCTGGTAAGGAGTCTCCAAACAGAAACAGAAGCATAGAGGAGAACCTTCAGCTTTTCCGTGATATGAAGGCAGGAAAATATGAGGACGGAACACTTACTCTTCGTGCGAAGATCGATATGGCATCACCTAACCTTAACATGAGAGATCCGATCATCTATCGTGTGGCTCATATGCATCATCACAACACAGGTGATAAGTGGTGCATCTATCCTATGTATGATTTCGCACATCCTATCGAGGATGCGGTTGAGGGTATCACACATTCCATCTGTACACTGGAGTTTGAGGATCACAGACCTCTTTATGACTGGGTTGTTCAGCACTGTGATTTTGAGAACCCTCCGAGACAGATCGAGTTTGCAAAGCTTTATCTCACAAACGTTGTAACAGGTAAGAGATATATAAAGAAGCTGGTTGAGGACGGTGTTGTAGACGGTTGGGACGATCCTCGTCTCGTAACCATCGCTGCTCTCAGAAGACGTGGCTACACTCCTGAGTCTATCCGTATGTTCGTTGAGCTTTCAGGTATATCCAAGGCAAATTCAAGCTCTGACTACTCACTTCTTGAGTACTGCATCAGAGAGGATCTGAAGCTTAAGGATAAGCGTATGATGGCAGTTCTTGATCCTGTAAAGCTCGTTATCGACAACTATCCTGAGGGACAGACTGAGATGCTCACAGTGCCTAACAACCTTGAGAATGAGGCGCTGGGAAGCCGTGAGGTTCCTTTCTCAAGAGAGCTTTACATCGAGAGAGATGATTTCATGATCGAGCCGCCTAAGAAGTACAAGAGACTTTATGTAGGGAATGAGGTTCGTCTCATGTCTGCATATTTCGTAAAGGCGGTTTCCTATGAGACTGATGCCGATGGCAATGTTACAGTAGTTCACTGTACTTATGATCCGGAGACCAAGTCCGGTTCAGGCTTTGAGGGACGTAAGGTAAAGGGAACCATTCATTGGGTCAATGCTCCTACCGCAGGTCAGGTGACAGTACGTCTCTATGAGCAGCTTATAGACGAAGAGAAGGGCAAGCTGAACGACGACGGAACACTTAACTTCAATCCTAACTCACTTACAACAGTTACTAACTGTATGGTTGAGCCTGAGCTTATGGATGTTAAGCCATATGACAGCTTCCAGTTCGTACGTAACGGTTTCTTCTGCGTGGACAGCAAGGATTCAACAGAGGGACACCCTGTTTATAACAGAGTTGTGGGACTTAAGTCTTCATTTAAGCTTCCTGAACAGGGAAAGTGAATTAAGCCAGTGAGCTGAGAAAAAGCTCACGCAGCTAAGTATTTATACAGAATATGTGAGCCGGCGACGGCACATTTTATGAAAGAGCAGATTTCCGAAAGGGGGTCTGCTTTTTTGTGATTTGGGATAACACAAAGTAAGGATAGTACTGATTTTCTACACCGTGCAACAGAAGTGAATCTTTTGTTGCACGGCTTTTTTATTTCCGCGGACAATATGCAATATCAGGGAAGGTTTACGAAAGAACGGAAAATATTATCAGCCTGAGATTAAGTATGATGGTTTCATCAACAGAGAAATAAAAATCATAGATGATCAAGGAGATAAATGATGAAAAAGACACTGCCTATCGGCATACAGGTTTACGGTCTCAGAGATCTTTTGGAGAATACACCTGAGAATTTTAAAAATGTGATGAAGAAGGTTAAGGAGCTCGGATATGACGGCGTTGAGCTTGCCGGACTTTACGGACACACACCTGAATATATAAAGGAAACACTTGATGAAGTAGGACTTATTCCTATCAGTGCACATGTTGCCTTCGCCGAAATGATGGAGAACATCGATGGCATCATTTCCGACTATAAGAAGATCGGTGTTAAATACCTGGTGATGCCTTATATGTCGGAAGAATACCGTCCGGCAAATCCGGAAGGCTTCAAGAGATTTCTTCCGCTTTTAAATGAAATCGGTCAGAAGATACATGACGCAGGCATGACCTTCCTCTATCACAATCATGATTTTGAGTTTGTGAAAATGGATGACGGCAAATGGGGATATGATGAGATGTTCGAGTCCATCCCTCATGACAATCTGATGTCAGAGCTTGATACCTGCTGGTGTCAGGTAGCAACTTCAGACGCTGAGGGCTTCGTGAAGAAGTATAAGGACAGGATCCCTGTAGTACATCTGAAGGATTATATCAAGCAGGGTGAAGTTAAGAACATGTACAAGCTCATCGGTATCGACAGCGAGGAAGACGAAGGTGAGACAGGCTATTTCGGTTTCAGACCTGTAGGTTTCGGAATGATGATCTGGGAGCCGGTTCTTAATGCAGCGGTTGAATCAAATGCACAGTGGGTGATAGTTGAGCAGGATGAGCATTATGAAACAGAGCCCCTTGAGTGTGCCAGAAGAAGCAGAGAGTATCTGAGGATTTTAGGCTGGTAAAGCTTTAAAGGCTATGGCGGTATTCCGGCGGGGATGCCTGAGCAAGGCATTCCTTGTGTAATGAATGATATGTAAAGAATATAGAAGCCGATCAGGTCTGCATCCTTATGTCAGAGATGAACGGCGACAACCAAACTTTTTATAGGAGAGAAGATAAAATGAAAGAAATAAGAATAGCGATCATCGGAACAGGAATGATTTCACACAGACACATGACAGTTATCAGGAACCTGCAGAAGCGCGGACAGAACCTCAAGGTTGTGGCAGCTGCTGAAATTGACAAGGCTAAGCTTGAAGCATTCGGAAAGCAGTATGGTATCGACGAGAAGGATCTCTATCAGGACTTCAGAGAGATGCTGAAGAGAGACGATATTGATGAAGTTGAGGTTTGCGTTCACAACAATCTTCACACCTCTGTAGCCACAGCCGTAATGGCAGCAGGCTTTGACTGCTACTCAGAGAAGCCGATGTCAGCAAGCTATGCTGATGCAAAGATCCTCTATGATGCACAGAAGAAGTACGGAAAGAAGCTGGCTATACAGATCAGCTCCATCTACAACCCTCAGACAAGAATCGCAAAGGAAATGATCGCTGACGGAAAGCTTGGCAAGATCTATCATGCAAGAAGTGTGGGACACAGACGTCAGGGCCGTCCCGGCTATGATATGCCTTTCTTCAGCCGTGATTTCGTTGATCCTAAGGTAGGCGTACACGGACCTCTTTTCGACCTCGGAATCTATCATATCGCACAGATGCTCTATGTAATGGGCATGCCTGAGCTTGAGAGCGTATACGGAACAACAACCTGTGATTACTGGAGAGACAAGAGAATAGATGATGCTGTAAACTGCCATACACCTGTTGAGGATCTTTCCGTTGCCATCGCACGTTTCAAGAATGGTCTTTCAATGGATATCTATGAGGACTGGGCTATCCACATGGATGAGATCGGTTCAAGCTTTATCGCAGGTTCTCTCGGTGGTCTCAAGTTTACTGACGTTGACCAGACAGGCGGACCTATGGCTGTCCCAGAGGGAGGAAACATCGTTGGCGGCGGAGAGCTCCAGAAGCCAAGACTTCAGTACTTCGGTGTTGATGAGAAAGGTCGACTTTTCGATACAAAGCTTGAGTGTGCTATCGGTGATGTGACCGGAATGCAGGAGCTTGCCCTCAACCCTGAGATGGAAAAGTTCAATGACAATCAGCTCCACTGGTATTCATACCTTCGCGGAGAGCTTACCGATGAGACAAGAATCGACTCACCTTATATCGCAATGCAGACTGCATTCCTTTCCGAAGGTGTTGTTCTTTCCAACGAGCTCGGACGTTCTGTTACTGCCGATGAGATCAGGGCAATGTCAAAGTCCATCGCTATCCGCGAGCAGGAAACACCTTTTGGCACAATTAAATATGATTTTGATGATTATAAGGCTTAATCCGGGTGATCATCATAGATGCGGGGACGAGAGATCGTTCCCGCTTTTTTCGTGATTCAGGTTTTGAGTCTTTTCTGTGCGCGGCACGGTTTTATAAAAATCACAGAATTATTTTTTGTAAAATATGCTATCATCGGAATAGCATTAAAGTGATTTTTGTTCAAGGAGTACGTTTTTAATCTTATATGGAAACCAGGAATCTAAGCTATATCGTAAAAAGAGCCCTTAAAAATGAAACCTCGCGACAGGTGGAAATGACGATTCTCTTTCTGCTGGAAGGTAAAATGACCGTTCGTTACCGGGATGAGGATTTCAGAATGACAGAGGAGGATATCATACTCATCAATCCCGGAACCGAGTACGAAATCACAGAGTGTACCGATGCCCTGTACGGAATTGCCATTTATCCCATGCAGCTGATGTCAGATATTCTGAAAAACAGCAGGATGATGTTTTACTGTAATTCTGTTGTTGATATGAGTCATTCTTACAGGGATCTGAGGGATATTCTGTTTGAGCTTACAGCGGAATATACCGAGGATTCCCATAAGAGTTCCGCATATAATGCAAGCCTCCTGCTAAAGCTCCTTGACTGTCTTGTGGAAAATTATCAGCTGGAGGTCAATGATCTGGCGGATGAGGAAACCGAGGCAGACGCCCGCATGAGGGAGATGATGCAGTATATTCTCTCGAATCTTGACAGAGATATAAATCTTAATGAACTTGCGGACAGCATGTTTGTTTCGGCATCTACACTTTCGCGAATTTTCAAAAAGCATACGGGGGTTTACTTTGCCGACTATGTAATGCAGCTCCGGGTTCAGTCATCGCTGCAGCTCTTAAGATCCACAAAGCAGTCCATAACCCAGATCGCCCTCACCTGCGGCTTTGCCAATTCCGCCTCCTTTAACCGTTCCTTCAGAAAGGTTATGGGGGTTGCACCTAC
This sequence comes from Lachnospiraceae bacterium, assembly GCA_015057945.1. Classification (GTDB taxonomy): domain Bacteria; phylum Bacillota; class Clostridia; order Lachnospirales; family Lachnospiraceae; genus Oribacterium. The sequence continues at coordinate 22,892 of SVDD01000005.1, forward strand.
GGACTACAGGAAGAAGTTCCAGGGAGAAAGCATTCCCGAAGAGGTTATCGAGGATAATACGGAAGAAGATATCCGTGAAGAGCTCAAGGAGAAGGGCTATAAAAAGGTAAGAGGAGAGAAAAGCTTTACTGCACTGATAGACCTTAAGAAGAAGCCCGGGGTAAAGTACGAAAAAACCTGGAACAAGATAATGAATGTCGGTGCAATGAGCGATCTTACCAAGGCGAACATTCAGTATCATACGCTTTTTGTAAATGAGCATCTGCATTTCAGCTATTTCCGCGTGTGGAGCGTTTTCAGCAGAAAGATGATGCTTTTCGACGGCAGGAATATCGGCGTTTACAATTATGACACTGTTGACCAGGTGCTTGATTTCTTTGTGCAGCATCATCTGCATCCCTTCCTTGATTTCGGAAGAAGACCTGAGGTGGCACTTAGTTCAGAAAACAAACCGATATTTTACAATGAAGAATACATTGACTTTGTTTCAAGGGAAGCCTGGGAAAGCCTTCTGGAGGATTTTATTTCGCACATTGTTTCGAGGTACGGACTTGGGGTGGTTTCCAACTGGATCTTCGAGCTTCCACGGGACAACTGGCATGAGTCGAGCCATCCTGAACAGGGACTTTACAAGGGAGAGTACAGTTTCTTTGATGCCTTTTTGTTTTTCTTAAAGACCATACGTTCAAAGATTCCCGGTGCTGAAGTCGGAGGTATAGGAAGTGTTATCTCCTATGATGAGGACTATCTTAGAGATTTTTTTGCGAAATGCCATGAAAATGATGTAAAGCCGGATTTTGTTTCATTTATTTTATTTCCTTATGAGGTGCCTCTTTATAGTCTTCCGGGATCAGATTCCGGGATGCACTTAACGGATAGTATTGTGAATGAAGAAAGTGAAAACCATAGGTTACTGGTCATTTCAAAAGACAGTGACTGCGAGGAGGTACAGATCGATAAAATCAGTGCTCTCATGAAATCAGCGGGAATGGAAGATGTAAAAACCTATATCACTGAATGGAATAATACCATATCCAACAGAAATGCTTTGAATGACAGCTGTTTCAGGGCAGCGTATATGGTGCGGAAGCTTATAAATATCTACGACAAGGTTGATACTATCAATGTCATGTGCGCCTCTGACTGGATAAGCAGCTATATGGACACCGTGGGGATCGCCCATGGAGGCATCGGACTCCTCACAAAGGATACCATACGTAAGCCTGCATATTATGCAATAGACTTTATGAACCAGCTTGGAGAATATGTCATTGACCGGACGGAAAAGTTTATAGTCAGCAGGAAGGAAAACGGAGATATATACATAGTGTGTCATAATTTCTCATGGTTCAGGGAGAACTATCTCATGCAGGATGAGGATGTGGATATACTGGAGAACCGCCCTCTGATCTTCGAAGATGAGAAGGAACTGAATCTCCTTATCAGGCTTAAGAATTTTGGAACTCCGGGTGAGTACTGCGTAAAGAGAAGGACCATGAATGACAGTAACGGAAGTATACTTGGTGAGTGGAGCAGGTTTCAGTTCAACACCAGACTTACCAGACAGGATATCAAGTATCTTGAGGCTGTCTGCCTTCCAAATCTCAGCCAGAGTGTTTATTCTGTTTCAGGGGAAGGTGACACCATGGAGCTGGAATTGAAGCTGGAACCACACGAGATAAGCCTTATTCATATTTTCAGGACATAAGTGCTATTGCCCGTGGAATACCTTTTAATGACTTGGTATAAGTGCCATAAGTCTTCCGATATCGACTTTTGACACTCACAGCAGTACTTGAATTATAAAAAGGATGCAACAGATGATATAAATCTGTTGCATCCTTTTTTGGTTTTGTGACTTTTGTGCAAATCATAGCAGGAGAATTTAAATATATGAAAAGAATGGTTGTTCAAATTCTCCTAAAATACACTTATCTAAAGAAACATTTTTGTCAAAAAGTTCTTGGTGGGAGTAAAAAATTTGATAGGGGTATCAGCTATGGAGAAAAAAAAGAAAGCTTCACGCTTAGGCATGGTTTGCTATGGTCTCGGAGACCTGGCATCACAATTCGTATGGACCTATGTGGGGTCGTACCTGACGATCTACTACACAGATGTAGTTGGTCTCGCACCACTGGCGGTAACAGTGATCATGATGCTGGCAAGAATATGGGATGCAGTTAATGATCCTATGATGGGAGCAATTGCAGAGAGAACACGTTCAAAATTCGGAAGGTTCAGACCGTATATCGCATTCGGCGCTCCTTTCCTTGCGCTTTTCAGTGTACTCACATTCGTTAATCCTTTCGGAGGAAAGAGTACAGCAGGAGTTATCTGGGCAGCGGCAACCTACATTATCGCAGGTATGATCTATACACTTGTAAATATTCCTTACGGCGCACTTGCAGGGGTAATGACCGAGGATGCAGATCAGAGAAACGTGATCAATACTTTCAGAAATATCGGAATGAATCTCGGCATGGTGATCGTAAACGGTCTCTCGGCAGGTCTTGCTCTTAAGTTTTCGGCAGCAGGAGGACAGGTTGCGGACGGACACGGATATATGATGGTTGCCATTATTTACGGAATCATAGCTGTTCCGATGTTTTTGATCGTTGCGCTCACAGGCAGGGAGGTCGTACAGCCTGTAAATGAAGAAGTAAGAGGATTTTCCTTCAGGGAAACAATCGCAAATCTTGTAAACAATAAGTATCTCATGATCATCACACTCATCATGGTGCTTCAGATGACCGCCTTCATGGGACGTATCGCAGTAACAGCCTATTATGTGATCTACTGCCTGGGTTCATTCACAATGATCGGTCTTATCATGACTATCCCTTCCATAGGAGGAATCATCGGTTCATTTTTTGTTCCTTTCTTTGCAAGGAAATATGGAAAGAGAAATGTCATTATGACTGCAATGGCAATTCAGGCAGTCGGACTTTTCATCATGTATCTTGCGCCTTTTGACAACATGAAGATGGTGCTTGCAGGAGACATTATATTCGGTCTCTTCAATGTAGGTTTCCCTATGAGTCTTTCAATGGTTTCAGACTCAGTTGACTATATGGAGCTTAAGAGCGGAGTTCGTACAGACGGAACAGCTTATGCCACTTACGGTCTTGCAACAAAGATCGGTAATGCTATCGGCGGAGCCTTCGGCATCATGATAATGAGTGCCTTCGGTTATGTTGCAAATGCTGAGCAGACTGTGGAAGCCCTTAAGGGAATCAATATCACAGTAAACCTTATTCCTGCAGTTCTGTTTGTGGTTTCAACTGCAGCCTGTCTGCTATGGGATATGACAGATGCCCAGGCTGATGAGATCAGAAGAAAGCTTGCGGAAAGACATAGCGGAAACAGCTGTGAAGAAGAGGTAACTGAAGGTTTTATTGAGACAGCTAAGGCAATTTAATTTAAGAACGACAAGGAGAAAAACGATGTATAAGTATGATAGAAAAGGTCCAAAGAGAGGAGTGGCTTTATACAGCTACTCAGCAGAGTTCGGGCTTACAAAGACACTGGAAGACTGTTTTGAAGAGTTACGTGACATGGGTGCACATGGTATAGAGATTCTTGCCAATACCCATATCGAAAACTATCCCTATCCTACAGATGAATGGGTAGAGAAATGGCACAGACTTTGCGATAAGTATGAGATCGTCCCAGTGGAGTACGGAAACTGGATCGACTCACATGTTCTCGGTGACAGGGATCTCACAACCGAGGAATCAGTAGAGATGCTTAAGAGAGATATCCGCCTTGCGCACAGACTTGGTTTTACGGTTATGAGAACAAAGATGCCGGTTATCAATGACCTTCTGGAGCCGGTGCTTAACTGGAGAGAAATCATTAAAGGCGCTCTTCCTCTTGCTGAGGAGCTTGGCATCAAGATGTGCCCTGAAATCCATACACCATCAAATCTTAAGGGTAAGCTTGTTACGGATTTTGTTGATTTCATAAAGGAGACAGGCACAAAGAATTTCGGTCTGAACATTGACTTCTCTGTGTTCCGTACAGAGTTCAAGGAAGGCGAGTGGGTTGACCCTAACTACACGCCAAACAAGCCTGAGGACATCATCCCGCTCCTTCCTTATATTTATTGCTGCCATGCAAAGTTCATCAATATGAGTGATGATTTCCGGGAGACAACTATCCCATATCCTGAGATCATCAAGGTTATGAAGGAAAACGGATATGAGGGTTATCTGTTAAGTGAGTACGAGGGAGCCGATAAGTACGATGAGGGCTATGAGGTAGGACAGACCCTCCGTAAGCATCACATTCTTCTCAAGAATCTGCTTGGCGATTAAGAGACAGGGAAAATGACCCTTCACGGCTTTGCCCATAGAGAAGCATGCTTTGGCTGTTTCCGGTGACCGGAGGGATCTTTACAAAAATGGAGGTTTATTACAAATGGAAAAACAGGTTATCCAGTCAGTTGGATTTAGAAATATAAAAGATGAAGAAGGTAATGTCACAGGCTTTCAGCTTAAGGTGAAGCTCCCGTATTACAGAGGTATCTTCCTTTCACAGCTTCGTCCGGGTACACTTTTTGTAGACGGTGAGAAGTTTGATAAGGATCTCATTACCTGGAATATCAACGGTGAGGATTATACAAATGAAGAGATGAAATCTGATTTTCATACTCACTGGTCAACCACTAAGCCTGCAGTGCTTAAGGTCAGGAAGGAAGGCGGTCTTTCACAGGGATATCATGATCTGAAGTATGGTTTCTGCTGGACCTCATCATATATGCCGCCCATCATCCAGGACGGCCTCGATCCCGATAAAGAGCCGATGGTCTATATGCCGGAGTTCGGACACCACGTAAATGAAAGAAGATTATTGATCGTATAAGATGTCACATCCAAAAATCCAAAGGTTTTCGGAAAGTTTTTCCTTATTTGCGTCCGGAAACCTGTATTTCAGGAGAATCTGGAGAATCGAAATATAAAAACAGAAAGATCAGAAAACTATCGTGGTTTTCTGATCTTTTTAGTACCAGAAGTCACCGGACAAATAATGCAACAAGTAAACGACAAATATTGCATAGGATTTTTTTGAAATAAATTAAAAGCAAAATATGATGCTTATTTTGTTTTCTATGAAAAGAGGAGAAGGAAGCATTGAGGTATCATAAGCATACAAACAACAGATATAACACTCGATTCAGGAGGAAAAAAGATTATGAAGAAGAAAATAATATCAGGTTTTTTAATGGGAGCCATGGCTCTTTCACTTGCAGCCTGCGGCAGCAGCACGAACAGTCCGGAGGCAACCACAGGTACCGCAACAGGTGAAGCCGATCAGAAGGAAGAGACAGCATCAGGCGCTGCAGAGCAGAAGGCAGAAACAACAGCAAGTGCACGGGAATCAGGTTCAACACATATTTATGTTTTAACGGCGCCTGAGGATCACGGCTGGACTGGTTCTGTTGCAACCTTTGCCAAGGAGAAGGTCGAGGAGGTTAACGGTGAGGGCAAATACAGTGCAGAGGTTATCACCTGTGATGACGCCTCTTATCAGATCAATCAGATCGAGGATATCATCGCTAAGGGTGAGAAGGATATCGCAGTAGTTATCCAGCCTATCGACGATACAGTTCAGTCCGCTATCCAGGGACTGGTAGATGCAGGTGTTCCTTATGTGGCATTTGACAGAATCATCGATGGAGTTCAGGACAGTGCGGTTGCCAATGTCAAGGGCGACAATGAGGGAATCGGCGCAGGTTCAGCGGCATATTTCGTGTCCCTCGGTCTTAAGCCGGGAGATAAGGTTTATGTATACGAGGGAGACACCTCATCTGTTACAACACTTCGTAATCAGGGCTTTACAGAGTACCTTACCGGAGAACTTGAATTTGACGGTAAGAAGATCGCTGATGATGCAAAGTGGACAGAGGATCAGGTAAACAACAGTATTACATATTCAGGTGCCATGAACTGGAGCCGTTCGGATACAAAGGCATCCTTTGAGACACTCATGGGTGACAGTTCCAACACTTCAACAAAGTGGATCTACGCAGAGGATGATGAGCTTGCAATGGGCATCCTTGAAGCATTGAACGGCGGCGGAATCGAAGATTCTGCAAAGGAAGCATTCCTTTTAAACAAGCCTGTTATCACAGGATGCGGTGGACTTGATGAGTTCTATGGTGTATTGAGAGGTGAGTCTTACGGTGACCTTTACGGTCAGCTTGGTGGTTTTATGTCAGTGACCTACAGTCCGAGCATGATCCAGACTGCAATCGCAGATATGGTTGATTATCTTGATGGCAAGGAAGTTACCCAGGATCACGTTATCGAGTGCAAAAATGTAACTGCAGATAATGTTTCCGAATTCAAGGGATTTAACTAAAATTCGGAGCCGGACAGATAACAGCTTTATGTCATAAATATATCGTGATAAACACACTTTAACAGATGAGAGGTAAAAGGCATGTCGCTTTTGGAAATGAAAAATATAAGAAAATCCTTCAGCGGCGTACCGGTTCTGAAAGGCGTGGATCTTACCGTGGAAAAGGGCGAAATCCACGCCCTTCTTGGTGAAAACGGAGCCGGTAAGTCAACGCTGATGAATATCCTGACAGGAACGATAGATTCTGACGGAGGAACCATCACCTTCAATGGTCAGGAATTAAAAAATATAAGCATTAAAAAGAGTGAGGAAGCCGGAATTGCATTTGTGCATCAGGAGCTGAATCTTTTTAACGATCTGAGAGTATTTGAAAATATATATATAAACAAAGAGCTTACCAATGCTTTCGGAAGGCTGAGAAAAAAAGAAATGATCAGGAATTCCGAAAAGCTGTTTAATGAGTTGGGGGTAAACATTGATCCGGAGGCGCTTGTGGATGATCTGAAAATGGGTGAGAAGCAGCTTTTGGAAATAAGCAAAGCACTTTTCTTTGACGCTAAGCTTCTGATCCTTGATGAACCCACAACGTCTCTTACAAATGAAGAGGTGGAGCATCTTTTCGGAATAGTTAAAGAACTGAAAAAGAAGGGGATATCTTTCATATTCATTTCCCATAAGATGCCCGAAATCTTTGAATACTGTGATTCCTACACAGTCTTCAGAAACGGTGAATATGTGGGAAGCGGGAAGATTTCTGAAACTACACCTCAGGAAGTCACAGGACTGATGGTAGGTCATGCTTCAGAAAACGGAGACATTTACAGGAAAAGAGAGCCGGGGGAGGAAGTGCTGAAGCTTGATAAATTAAGTGGAAAGGGCTTCAGCAATATCTCCATGTCAGTAAAGAAGGGCGAGATCCTGGGGCTTACGGGACTTCAGGGCTCCGGCAGCAGTGAGCTTTTACAGAGTCTTTTCGGAGCATCACCCATAAGCTCCGGTGAAGTTCGGGTTTTTGGAAAGAAGTTATCTGAAATAGACACTCATAAGGCAATGAGGGCAGGGATCGGATTCCTTCCGGCAAACCGTAAGGAGAATTCAGTGATCCCGGATATGACCATCGGGGAAAATATGTATCTTGCCGAGCAGGTACTTTCGGCAGTGCATTTCAATATAGACAGGAAAAAAGAAGAGAATAATTACAGAAAATACAAGAATCAGCTCAATATCAAGGCTGAGTCGGCGGATGACGGAATTCTGTCTTTAAGCGGAGGAAATCAGCAGAAGGTATTCATCGCAAGATGGCTGAATACCGGGGCAGACATTCTTCTTTTTGATAATCCTACCCAGGGAATAGATGTAGGTGCAAAGGAAGAGATTTATAAACTGATACTGAAGCTTTCGGAGTCGGGAAAGACGATCCTGATCAATACTCTTGAGATACCCGAGCTCCAGAAGGTGGCGGACAGAGTTCTGATTTTCTATGACGGAGAGATCATAAAGACTCTTTCCCATGATGAAATAGAAGAACATACAGTTATGATGTATTCCACAAATTCAGTGGAAGCGTGAAGCTGAAGCAGTTATTCGAAGGTGACAGGAGGTTCCTATGAGCGCTGGATTATATAAAGGGGCAGGTTTGGCCCTGAAATCGGAAAACAAAGAGATGGATTACAGGATGGACAAGACCAATTCTAAAAAGAAGAATGTGCTGGGGAACATCTGGCACAATTACAGTTTCATATTTGTATTTTTTATAATTTTCATAGTATACGCAGTGAGCAGCAGTGTGATGACCTGGAGCGCCACCATGAACATCCTGAGGCATTCGGCGGTTATCGGCATCATTTCCCTGGGAATGGGAATGGTATGTCTGACCGGTGAGATCGACCTTTCGGCAGGATCCACACTGGCACTTGTAAGCGGATTTTCAGTAGTGGTGTTCAATGCCACTTCCGGAAATCTGTTCCTGACGGCAATTTTCTCAATAGCCTTCGGTGCGGCTCTCGGATTTGTAAACGGTCTTCTTGTGGGAGTGGTAAAGATGCCCTCATTTATTGTTACTCTGGCTACAATGCTGATCTACAGATCCTTTTCACAGTACTTCTGTCAGCATATTTCCAAGGAGCTTATCGGAGGCGGATCCTCCGTTTACAGAATGTCCAATAAATTCAGCGGTTATGACATCATGTACGCCCTCGGCAACAACAAGCTTGCCACCATACCTATCGTGGGGATCCTCCTTGTGATCTTCACAGTTATCTTCGTATATATTCTTGAAGATACAAAGTACGGAAAGAAGATCTACGCTATCGGTTCGAGTGAAAAGGGTGCATTTATGACAGGTATAAATGTTAATGCCATCAAGATGTCTGTTTTCGTTATCATGGGTGCCATGGTGGGCATAGCGGCTTACCTCTGGATCTGCATGAATGCCTCTGCAGACCCGGCAACAACCGGTTCCAGCTATGAGATGTACGCAATTGCTGCGGTTGTCCTCGGCGGCATAGCAATGAGCGGCGGACGCGGAAGAATGCTGGGCGTGCTTTTCGGCTCTCTTTCCTATACAGTTATCGATAAGATAATCATTGCCTTGAAGATGGATTCACTCATCAATAATGCCATAAAGGGAATAATCCTTATCGTGGTAATACTTATTCAGATAGCTGCACCGAAAATCAGGGAAAAGCTGAAGAAATAACCAAAGGTGTACTTATCCGTAAATCCGTAAATGCCCAATGGAGGAAAAATGAACAAAATAAGAATTGGTATCATAGGCTGCGGAGCGATTTCGGTGAGAAGACATTTGCCTGAGTATGCAGCCCGGGAAGATGTTGAGATCGCTGCGATTTACAACAGAACCAGGAGTAAAGCGGAGGAAATTCAGAAGCAGTACGGCGGCGTGGTCTGTGACAGTGTTGAGCAGCTGGTAAATATGGATCTTGACGCAGTCAGTGTATGTACTTCAAATGCACGTCATGCTCACGATGCAATACTTGCGCTTCAGGCAGGAAAGCATGTACTTTGTGAAAAACCCATGGATGTCACGATCTATAAATGTATAGCCATGGTTGAGGAGGCAGAGAAGGCAGGAAAGCTTCTTATGATCGCACAGAACCAGCGTTTTTCGTCCGCTCACGTGAAGGCAAAGGAGCTTATTCAGGCAGGTGAGATCGGAAGGATAGTATCTTTCGAGACAAAATTCGGTCATTCCGGACCTGAGAGATGGACCGGTTCCGATGACACATGGTTCTTTAAGAAGACAGATGCCGGAATGGGGGCGCTTGCAGACCTGGGCATTCATAAGACGGATCTGGTGCATTATATTACAGGTGAAAACATTACGGAGGTTTATGCCCACACAGCAACGCTTGACAAGAAATATCCGGACGGAAGCCTCATCGATGTTGAGGATAATGCCTGGTGTATCTACAAGCTCGGAAATGGCGCAACGGGAACGATGCACGCAAGCTGGACAGATTACGGCCGGGAATATAATTCAATTGTCATCCATGGAACTGAGGGGGCGATAAGATGCTACGATGACAGGGAATACAGCCTTATTGTAGAAAAAAAGGATGGCAGGCAGAATTTTCTTTCCACCGAGAAGATGATGACCAATGCCGACCAGACCATCGGAACCGGTGAAAGTCTCAACTCGGGCGTGATAGATGAGTTCATCGAATCTATTAAGGGGGAAAGAAAATGCAGATGTACCGGGCGTGATGCACTCAGGTCAATGAGAGTTATATTTGCAGCCATGGCATCCTCCGATATAGGAAGGATGATCACCATTCCGGAGAACAGATAAAAGAGGAAATCGAAAACGAAAACAGGACATCAGACATCATTCCGGCCTGGGAGTGGTGTCTTATTTTTTACGGCTTCACTGACAAGAGCGTAGAAACGGATCTTTTTTTGTGAAGATTTCTGCAAATATTTATCCATTGGGAACTATTAAAATCATCGGGATAAGTCGATATAAGTTAGGGGTATTTCACTTTGAATACCCATATTATTCAGAGCACATTGCACACGAATGTGTGTGTTAGCGCTGATAGTAAGTGGCAAATACTTTTTACACTCACTTGTTAGTGCTCTTTGGAAAACCAGGCCGCGTGAGAGACTGTCATTTGGAAGGGTTTAAAGATATAAAACATCATACAAGCTTTGACAGTCGTGAAAAACATGTTAGTGACAATGAAATGGAAGGATATGAGATGAGGAGGTCTTATTATGAAGAGAAGGAGCTTATGCAGGAAAAAGGTGCTTGCAATCATATTTGCTGCGGCTCTCTGTATGACCCATGTAACTCCTGCGATGGCGGAGCAGGTTGCCGCAGTTACAGAAAAAACTCATGAGGCAGAAGTAACGGCTGAGTCTGCCGGTAACGACAATGGTAATCCTGCTGTAGTTGTATCAATGGAAAATGGCGATGATGTTGATGTCAAAATCACAGGAAATGCTGAAACAACCGATAAAAACGGAAGAAGTAAAGAGTTGTCGGGTGTATACACAACCTCTTCCGGTGACGGTTCAGAAGCTTCAGTTGAAGTGGGTGGAAATGTAACCGTTACGTCAACATCGACTGAATTATCGGATGACGCTGTAGCTGTAGGTGTCAATGCTTCGGCATACTCCGGAGGAGATACAGATGTCAGTGCGGGTAATGTTGCAGTTGAAACCGGAAGAAGTGCTGTGGGCGTCAATGCATCAGCGGGTACCGGAGGCGATACTGAAGTTAATGTTCATTCAATAGGTGTTAATGGCGATTATGGAGCTAATGGCATTATAGCGGGAAGTCACGACAACAATTCAAGCTCATCGACTGTAAATGCAACCGGAGACATATTAGCTTTATCGACCTATGGGAATGCCACTGGTGTTGTAGCATCAAGTGAAGGCGGCGGGACGACCCATGTAAACGTGGATGGAAAGATCCAGACTGTGGGTGCCGGCTATACAACAGGCGTATACTCAGAATCCCAAAGCGGAAGTACTGAAGTCAGGGTTAAAGGAGAGGTGTCATCATCCTCATCCGGTGCAATAGCCAGTGGTATCAGCGCAGTCATGGGCGGTGGAACCAGTGATGTTACTGTAGAGAAGACAGTTTCTGCCACGGGCTATACAAAAAATACCGAATATGATGCTGTAGGCATTGCAGTGCTTAAGGATGAAAACAGTGGCAATGGAATAACCAATATAAAAGCAGGTGCCGTCAGTTCACATTCAAATGAAGTAATGGCTTACGGAATAAATCTGCAGCAAGATGCGATCAGAGATGGCGGAGAGCTGAAAATCGTGGTGGATGGTTCTGTGAATGCAGAGGCACCGGAATATCTCGCTATAGGAATATATGCAAATACCGGTAAGGATGGAGCGGCATCCATATCCGTAAAGGATGATGTTGATGTGACGGGTATTGCTTCCGAAGGCGTACATGTAGAAGCTTCAGAAGGAAATCTGGAGATAGATATACAAGGAAATATCATACAGAATGGTCCTATAGGACAGGCTGTGGTCTATGAAGACAGCGGAGATGCGTCAGCAAAGGATCATACAGCAATCAATGTCGGAAAGGATATAACTGCAGATAACACAGCGGTATATGTGTCCAAATCATCAGGCAGCAGCCAAATGAGCCTTGAAGTTCAGGGTACGGTTTCAGGCGGTGAACACAATATCGTTCTTGTGGGAGAGAGTAAAACCGAAAATCTGGACATCACTGTCTGGAAGGTTGACATCTCGGATAATAAAAATGTTGTTGAAACCGAGAATACGGAAATTGTTAATGAGCAGCCAAAATATACATACCTGAGAAATGAAGAAGCTGAGAAGAAGATAAACTACATAATCAAAGTAGATCAGCCTTCGGATTACGGAATAAATCTGAGCGGAACGACCAAAAATTCCAATGATCTGGACACTGCCCATGAAGGTGATAAGGTTTATCTCAATGTTGACATTCCTCAAGGCTATAATGTCGAATTTTACGACATTAACAAAAACAGCAGTTACAGTATCGTGCCCAATGGCTATGGCGGAGCATATCTCGTTGTTCCGAGAGGCGGCGGAGTACAGGTGGGTGTGACATTAACAAGGATACAGACAGACCCGGGGAACACGAATACTTCACAGATGGGAGATGATGTCACCGGCGGTGAGGGTCAATCTGAGAATACTGTTCAACCGGGAGTCGATGAAAGCGGCGGCAGAACATCCGGAAACAATGACATAAGTTATGACGATGGTGATTCGGAAGGCAGCATATACATAGACAAGAAGCAGTCAGACAATAACAATACTCTTTCAGGATTCCCGAATAACGCTTCAGCAATTCTTGGCTTACAGATTACGGCTGTGGATTCCACAGGTTCAGGCACAGTGCTTAGTGTCGGTGATGTTCTTAAGCCGGTTGATACTCTGACAGCCATTAACAATTTTGCGGCCTCAGGCACAAGCACCATGGGAACCGGAAACATCATGGGGGCCGGCGTGGTGAACTTTAACGGTGCTTTTGCAGGATCGGCAACAGACACAGTTGAGCTTCCTGTACCTGCCAATGTTTCTGCCGGACGGGAATACACAGTACTTCTGAGTAATGGCCCAACCATCAAGGTTCAGTGTCTTATGGATGGAGTCCTGAATATTCCATTCGATAAAAATGCAGCCGGACTTACATTTATGATCTATGGCCGGGAGATGAATCCATCCATGTTCATCAATAGCTAATTTGGCAAGTCATCAGTATGATTTTAGTTGATTATGAACCATGAAAAATATATTATGGAGTCATGATCTGAAAGAAAAATAATTGGGTGCAGTGCCCGGGATGGAGGATACATATATGTCTAGAAAAAAGGGTTTTGGAAGTTTACTTGGACTGGCAGCAGTTGTGGGAGGCGTAGCAGCGGTTGTTTCTTACCTTTACAAGTATCAGAAGTTTTCTGAGGAAGTGGATAAGGATTTTACAGATGTTCTTGATTCCGCTCAGGAGGTAAAGGACACCGCCAAGAGATCATACACTACACTGAAGAACGGTCAGGCAAAGGATGAGATCAAGGCTGCTGCCAAGGATCTCGGATATGCAGCGAAAAATCTTGCGATAGATGCAAAAAATCTTTGTGTTGATGCAAGCAAGGATGCATACAGGACCGTGAAGGATGCTCTCAATGAGAAGCTGGGAGAGCAGGATGTGGAAGAGGAAGATGATCTTGATATCTCTGACGAAGATGTAGTATCGGATGATGATGTGGAGATCGAGTTCTACACAGTAGAGGATGAGGAAACAAAGTCAGAGGATGATTCAGCGGTAAAGGAAGCTGAAACAGAGGCTGCTCAGCCTGATGATGCTTCGGATGAAGCTGAAGACTCCTCTGAAGGTACAGAAGAAACAGCTAAGGAAGAGCCGACAGAGACTGCCGCCGATGATAAAGAGTCTGAGGAAGAAGAAAAGGACAGTGCAGAAGAGTCTGTGAAGTAAGAAAAAAATATTTGGTAAAAGCTGGTAAAGCAGGGTGCCCCGAAAACCGGGTACCCTGCTTTACTTTTTGAATGAATAATCGGGAATGATTCCCAAATTGGTTGACAAAGCAAAGAGATGATGTTATAAATGGGAACGATTCTCATATTCATAGAGGGAGGAAGCCGGTGAACTCAAGGACAAAGTATAAAACAAAGCAAAGAGAGATACTGATAGACTATTTAAAGTCTGTATCCGGAGGTCATATCACTGCCGGAGATGTGTGCGAGCATTTCAGTAAGCAGGGGATAGAAATCGGTAAATCCACCATATATCGCCAGCTTGAAAGTCTGGTGAATGAAGGAATCATCAACAAATATATTATAGATGTGAACAGTCCCGCCTGTTTTGAGTATGTGAGTGAAGAAAGTCACTCTCATGAAGGGGAATGTGTTCACTGTAAATGCGAAAAGTGCGGCAGGCTGATTCATCTGCACTGCCATGAAATCGAAGCACTCATGGGACATCTTTTATCTGAACACGGCTTCAGGATGGATCCCAAACGCACGGTATTTTACGGACTGTGTGAAGAATGTCAGTAGGACAGTGAACATATAAGGGTATGCTGCGTATGATTGCGGCAGCATAGCATTGACACAAATAAAACTATGAAGGAGGAGACAGCAGTGGGAATGCTGAGAAGAGTTAATTCAAATAAGATCATTGCAGCCATCATGGGAGTCATGATGCTTGTTGTGGTGCTTGTTTCAGCTTCCTACGTAGCAGTGGAATCCGGTCACGACTGTACCGGCGAGGATTGCCCGATCTGTGCATGTATCAATCAGTGCGAGAATACTCTGAGGCAGGTCGGCGGTGGAGTGGATTTTCAGGCTGACACTGTTCTTCCTGTAGTTTTTATTCTTATTATGGCGGTTTCCGGTTCAGCTATATTAACTGCGGAAACCCCGGTCTCCAGAAAAATCCGTTTAAATAATTAAATATACCTCCTGTATCTGCATACAGTCCCATTTTGCTTTCTGTTGTGAAGTGAATGGAACTGTATCCGTTATTCTAAAATACAGTGTGAGCGGCAATGCTTTTGCCGCAAGCTTGTGATACGCGGCACGCACGGATTTCAGTGTAACGTGCCTGCTTCATATATGGAGGATATTGAAGATGAAAAAGTTTTTTTCTCTTATTACGGCTGCAGCCATGCTGACAGTCTCTGTTTCTGCGTGTGGTTTTAATTCTGTTGATGCTGAATCGGTATCAGGTCATGACAAGATTCAAATAGTTACCACAATTTTCCCTGAGTATGACTGGGTAAGGAATATACTGGGTGATAATCCGGCTGATGCGGAAGTCACCATGCTTCTTGATAATGGAGTTGATCTCCACAGCTTCCAGCCAACTGCAGAGGATATCATGAAGATATCAACTGCAGATGTGTTCATTTATGTTGGCGGAGAATCCGATGAATGGGTTGATGATGTTCTGAAGGAAGCTGTAAACAAGGATATGGTGGTCATAAATCTTTTGGAGGCTCTAGGTGATTCCGTTAAGGAGGAAGAACTGGTGGAAGGCATGCAGGAAGAGGAGCATGATCACCACGATGATGAAGATAAAAATGATCATCACGATGAAGAGGACCATGATCATGACAGAGAAAGCGCACATGATATTGAAGAAGCTCATGAGCATGACGAGCACCATGATGAAGAATCCCTGAATCATGCTACGGAAGAAGAGCATCATGAGGGACATGAATCAGAAGAAGAACATGCCGGACACCATCACGAAGAGGGTGAGACAGAATACGACGAGCATGTATGGCTCTCGTTACGGAATGCGGAGATTCTGACAGAAAAGATTTCTGAGGGCTTACAGAGGGTGGATCAGACTAATGCTGAGACCTATAAGAACAATTCCTCATCCTATATCGAGAAGCTGAAGACCCTGGATAAGGATTATCAGGACGCTGTCAATGCTTCTTCCCTTCACACACTGCTGTTTGGAGATCGTTTCCCCTTCCGTTATATGGTAGATGACTACGGCCTTCAGTACTATGCTGCCTTTGTAGGCTGTTCTGCTGAAACAGAGGCAAGCTTTGAGACTATTTCCTTCCTTTCCGGAAAGGTGGATGAGCTTTCACTTCCCGCAGTACTGACCATCGAGGGTCCGGATCACCGTATAGCGGAAACCATAGTCCAGAACACAAAGGATAAGAACTGTAAGATACTTACTATGGATTCCATGCAGGCTACAACGGGTGAGGATGCAGAGAACGGTACCTCATATCTCTCTATCATGGAGAGCAATCTCTCTGTTTTAAAGGAAGCCTTACAGTAGAGCTCATACAGAAAGTCAGAGCATAAGTATTAACAACATCTCCGGACACCGGAAAAATACGGTGTCCGAAGTTAGAAACAAGGAGTTTATATGGCATTAATTACAGTTCGGGATCTGGCTCTTGGGTATGATTCCCGCGCAATTCTCGAGCATCTCAACTTCCCGGTGAATTCAGGGGATTATCTCTGTATAGTCGGAGAAAACGGATCCGGAAAAAGCACCCTGATGAAGACACTTCTGCATCTTCAGGAGCCGGTCAGCGGACAGATCCTGACAGGGGATGGATTACAGAAAAACGAGATAGGTTATCTTCCTCAGCAGACTGTGGTACAGAAGGATTTCCCGGCATCGGTTTATGAAATCGTTCTGTCCGGATGTCTCGGACGTGGTGGCTGGAATCCATTTTATCGGAGAGAAGAAAAGAAGCTTGCAGAGGAAAATATGGAACGCATGGGCATCCTGGAGCTTAAGAACCGCTGTTACCGGGATCTCTCCGGTGGGCAGCAGCAGAGAGTACTTCTGGCCAGGGCTCTTTGTGCCACCAGAAAGATACTGCTACTGGATGAGCCGGTTTCGGGTCTTGATCCCAAGGTGACGGCTGAGATGTATGAGCTGATAGCCGAGCTCAATGCCGAGGGCATCACCATCATCATGATATCCCATGACATTGGCGCCGCAGTTCAGTATGCAAGCCATATACTCCATATCGGTTCGAAGGTATTTTACGGCACAAAGGACGAGTATCTGGAAAGCAGTTTAGGCAAAAGCTTCATGAGTCAGGAAAATGGAGGAGCAGCGTGATGATGGATAAACTTTTTCTCTATATGCAGTATCCCTTCGTGAGATACGCGGTGATAGTAGGAGTACTTATAGCTCTCTGTTCATCACTTCTTGGGGTGACTCTGGTGCTCAAAAGGTTCTCATTTATAGGAGACGGTCTTTCCCATGTGGCCTTCGGGGCCATTGCCATCGCAAGCGTGTTCAATCTTACGAATCAAATGCTTCTGGTGCTGCCCATCACCATACTCAGCGCCGTACTTCTCCTTAGAACCGGGCAGAATGCAAAGATAAAGGGAGATGCAGCCATAGCCATGATATCGGTAGGAGCACTCGCCTTTGGCTATCTTATCATGAATATCTTTTCCACCTCCTCAAATCTTTCCGGGGATGTGTGCAGCACACTGTTTGGATCGACCTCCATACTGACTCTGACGGAAAAAGAGGTCATGCTCTGCATAGTGCTTTCCGTGGTGGTTGTTGTTATATTCATCCTTTTTTATAACAGGATCTTCGCTGTGACCTTTGATGAAAACTTCGCACGGGCCACAGGAACCGGAGCGGACAACTACAATCTGCTGATAGCTGTAGTTACCGCTGTGATCATAGTGCTGGCCATGAATCTGGTTGGTTCACTTCTGATATCGGCACTGTCCATATTTCCGGCATTGTCAGCCATGCGTATCTTCCGGAGCTTTAAGTCAGTGACCATCTGTTCTGCGGTACTGTCAGTGATATGCGCTTTCTTCGGGATAATCATTTCGATTCTTGCGGGAACGCCTGTGGGCTCCACTATAGTGGTGGCTGACGTCGCAGCCTTCGGAATATGCTATGTTATCGGGATGGTGCGTCACGGCTGAAATGATAAAGCAAAGGCTCCGACTCATAACGAGGCGGAGCCTTTGCTTTATAGGGAGTATAAGTTTATCGGCTGTAGCCGTAAACTCCTTTATTGCCCTCGATTTTGATTCGAGGGAGCCACATGGGGCTTCTGAAAAAACGGATAGTTCCAGATAACGAAAGGTTATCAAGCGAGGTGAGTGCGGAACATATCCTATGAGATCGGAATTTATTTTCCGGAATCTCCGTAGTTTGAGAGTACTCTGGCTGAAGGATCGTTAACGTTGCAGCCGGGCCATGTCTTGTTAGGCATCCAGAAATCAACTACCATTTCCGACTGACCGGGATAGTACTTCTCAAAGATCTCTCTGAAGAGGAGGGATTCTTTGGTGAACGGTGTTGCATGAATATAGTGAGAGCATTTCTCCTTAAACTCTTCGTCAGTATAGTATGCCTCGGCGTACTCTGCGATGTCATCCTTCAGAGAGTGGCCAACAGCGTCTGAGAATGCTGCCTTTTCACGCATAAGGATGCTTTCCGGAAGGATGTGGTCCTTCTCGAAGGCATGACGAAGGAGATATTTACCCTTGTTGTACTTGTTGAGCTTCTTCTCAGGATCGATATGCATTACGTAATCAACGAAGTCAAGGTCGCCGAAGGGAACACGGGCTTCCAGCGAGTTTACGCTTATGCAGCGGTCTGCACGAAGAACGTCGTACATATGGAGCTCACGGACACGCTTCTCGGCTTCCTTCTGGAATTCCCCGGCAGAAGGAGCGAAGTCTGTGTACTTGTAACCGAAAATCTCGTCTGAGATCTCACCTGTAAGGAGAACTCTGATGTCTGACTGCTCGTGAATTGCCTTGCATAAAAGGTACATACCGATAGAGGCACGTACGGTTGTGATATCGTAGGTTCCAAGTGCCTCAATGACCGGTTCGATGGCATTGACAACCGAATCCCTGTTGATGATTATTTCATGGTGGTTTGAACCGATGAAGTCGGCTACTTCTCTTGCATACTTAAGGTCGATGGCGTCGATGTCCATCCCGATGGCATAGGTCTCTATAGGCTTGTTGAGAAGCTTTGCGGAAATGGCGCAGACGAGAGATGAGTCGAGACCGCCGGAAAGAAGGAAGCCTACAGGTGCATCTGCATCCAGTCGCTTTTCCACGCCCTTTATGAGAAGATCGTGAATGTGAGACGCGATAGCGTCCATGTCATCTGTGCAGTTATATTTATTTACTTTGGAAATGTCATGATAGCAGTGGAATTCACCGTCCTTATAGTAATGTCCGGGCGGGAAAGGCTTGATCTCATGGCAGAGGCCCACAAGGTTCTTAGGCTCTGATGCAAATGTCATGATGCCGTCATCGGTGGTTCCATAGTAGAGAGGACGGATTCCGAAAGGATCTCTTGCCGCTATGTAGGACTGAGTATCCGCATCATAAATCACAAGAGCGTATTCCGCATCAAGCATTCTGAACATATCCGTTCCGTATTCTTTATAAAGAGGGAGAAGAATCTCGCAGTCTGAATCAGACTTAAATGTATATCCCTCTGTGATCAGTCGCTCCTTCATACTGCGGAAGCCGTAAATCTCACCGTTGCAGACTACCCATGAACCGTCAAGATTGAAAGGCTGCATTCCGGCTTCATTAAGTCCCATGATGGAGAGACGATTGAAACCGAGGTAGCCGTTACCTGTGTCAACGATCCTTGTTGCGTCAGGTCCTCTTGATACGGTTTTTAAGAGCGCTGTCTTTACGACTTCGTACTGTGCGCGCTTGTCACAGAATCCAATGATACTACACATACTGATACTCCCATAAAAAATAAATGTATAACAAGAAGACGGCAAAGGAAGCCCGGTGAATTAAACCGACTCCTTTGCCGTCTTTATGGTTCATGATTATTGCGCGGCAGAAATAAATTGTCAACAAAAAAATTGATTCCGGCCGGGAAACCAAAGCTGTGAGCAGTCATCATGTAAAGAAAGCCATAACAGAGAAAAAAGGTTAATATGAAAGACGCCATGGAATAGCTGACATGAAATTATTTGATTTTTTACTGCCGTAAATTTTCTTGACATCCATTTTTCTGTCCGTATAATGAAACGCAAAGGACAACGGCGTCCGGGTTTAAACCGGGGGTATGTTGTCCTTTTTTAGTGTATAAGTCCTGTGTCAGGCGGCTGTGCAAATTACAAGCTTGCTTGTGTATTTGCACAGACATCTGACACTCACATCATTTAAATTTGTAGAATGTACTGGGGAGTATAAAAATGTCTGCAAAGATCAATCAAAACTATCTGAAGCTTAATGAAAGCTATCTTTTTTCCGAGATTGCAAGACGCATACGTGTGTGGCAGTCTGAGAATCCTGAAGTATCAAACAAACTTATCCGCATGGGAATAGGCGATGTAACGAGACCCCTTCCAAAGTCTGTAGTGGATGCAATGGTCACTGCCGCAAAAGAAATGGGAGAGGCAGAAACATTCAGAGGATACGGACCTGAGCAGGGTTATGACTTCCTTAAGGAAGCTATCCGTAAGTACTACACAAGATTCGGTGTGGAGCTTAAGCCCGAAGAGATATTCATTTCCGACGGGGCCAAGTCGGATCTCGGAAATATCCTGGATCTGTTCAGTGAGGACAATACGGTTCTGGTGACCGATCCGGTTTATCCTGTATATGTAGATACAAACGAGATGTCCGGCAGAAAGACGATCTTCGCCATGTCTTCCGAGGAGAACGGTTTTTTGCCGATGCCTTCACCGGAATACAGGGCTGACATCATTTATCTCTGCAGCCCGAACAATCCTACAGGAGCCGTATATGACAGAGAGGCTCTTAAAAAGTGGGTAGAGTTCGCGAAGGAAAACGGTTCTGTCATACTTTTTGATGCTGCATACGAATGCTTCGTCACCGGTGACTATCCTCACAGCATATATGAGATTCCGGGAGCCGAAGATGTTGCCATCGAGTTCTGCAGCTTTTCGAAGAAGGCAGGATTTACAGGAACCAGATGCGGATACACAGTTGTTCCCGTAGCCCTCGAAAGAGACGGAGGGAAGCTGAACAGGATGTGGCTTCGCCGTCAGACCACAAAGTTCAATGGCGTAAGCTATATCACCCAGAGAGGTGCCGAAGCGGTATTCACTGAGGCAGGTGAAAAGGAGATAGAGGAGAACATCCGGTATTACCGTGAGAATGCAAAGATCATCACCGATACCATGGATAAGCTTCATATCTACTATACCGGCGGAAAGAATTCACCTTATATCTGGCTTAAGTGTCCGGGTGATATGGACAGCTGGAGCTTTTTCGACAGGCTTCTGAAAGAAGCCTATGTGGTGGGAACACCGGGAGAGGGCTTCGGAAAGTCAGGACAGAAGTTCTTCCGTCTGACAGCATTCTCAACACACGAGAATACTAAGGAAGCCATGGAGCGATTTGAGAAATTCGTTTCGGGACTATGAGACATAACGGTGTACAGTGATCACATGAGTGCCAAAAGTCGATATCGGACCGCTTCGCGCTATGCGCTCTCGCGTTCCTCCCACATTCCGCACTCTCAGGCCGATAAATCGTCCTTTCGTGCTCCATGTGGGGCGTGTCATGAAGTCTATCCTACACTTTTGTGCAAGCACAAGTGGAGGAAGACTTATGACACTTATATCATAACATTACAATTAATAAAGCGAGTTTACTAAGATGAATTTGAGTAATACAATATTTACGACCTATGAAAATTTAGAGGTGGAAGAGATGAATTCGTACGAAGACGTCCTCGAGTTTGTTGAAGAGGAAAATGTCAAATTTATAAGACTCGCATTCTTTGATGTATTTGGCATACAAAAGAATATAGCAATCATGCCGGACGAACTTAAGCGGGCATTTACCGAAGGTGTAAGCATTGACGCAAGTTCGGTTGCAGGCTTTGGCGCTGAGGTTCACTCGGACCTTTTTCTGAGACCGGACCCCACCACCATGTCCATAGTTCCGTGGAGACCTCTTGACGGCAGAGTTGCCAAGATGTTCTGCGATATAGAGTATCCTGACGGAAGCCTGTTCCAGCGCGACAGCCGCTGGCTTCTGAAGAGGGCTGTTGAGTTTGCGGCCGATAAGGGAATAAAGGTCAATTTCGGAACAGAGGTTGAGTTCTATATTTTCAAGCTTGACGAGAACGGAAATCGTACCAGAATTCCGCAGGATGATGCGGGTTACATGGACATAGCTCCCGAGGATCATGGTGAGAATATTAGAAGGGATATCAGCCTTGCACTTGTGGATATGGGAATAAGACCGGAGTCCAGCCATCATGAGATGGGACCGGGACAGAATGAAGTTGATTTCCGTTATGCAGATCCGCTGGTTGCTGCGGACAATGCCTCTACCTTCAAGTGGGTGGTTAAATCCATAGCCAATTCAGACGGTGTGTGGGCTGATTTCAGCCCGAAGCCGATTCCGAACAAACCCGGAAACGGAATGCATATAAATATTTCTGTTGAAGCTTCGGACGGAAAGGATTATACGGAACAGTTCATGGCAGGTATCCTCGAGCACATCAGAGAGATATCACTGTTCCTGAATCCTACCAGAGAGAGCTATGAGAGACTTGGTGACATGAAGGCACCAAAGTTCGTAAGCTGGTCAGAACAGAACCGTTCGCAGCTTATCCGTATTCCGGCAACAAGATCAAAGCTCAGGAGAATCGAGCTCCGTTCGCCGGATCCGACAGCCAATCCGTATCTGGCATTCACACTTCTTATCTATGCGGGAATCGACGGCATAGACAGACAGCTTCAGCCTATGGAGCCGCTGGATGTGAACCTTTTCAAGGCAGATACTACAATTACCGACGGACTCAGGAGACTTCCACAGTCACTTGATGAGGCAATCGCTTACGCAAAGGGTTCTGACTTTGTGAAGATGCTTCTTCCGGAGGGCTATCTTGCAGCTTACTCAGGAGAAGAACTATAGGGAGATAAACATGGAGAGAGCGGAGCAAGGGAGCAGCGTGATGATTGCGGCTGCTGCCGAAAAGATAGCTGGCCAGATCAAAGGGTTACTGCCCTCCGGATTTGGCAAAACGTCATTTCAGCCTTCCATGACTAAAGTCAAGCAGAAACTTGCAGAGGAAAAATTCGAACTGCTTATCATCCATACACCTCTTCCGGATGAGTTCGGATTACAGTCTGCTATGGATCTGGCTTCCAAGTACCCGGCCATGAGCATTTTGCTGCTGGTCAGTAAGGATGTGTATCAGCAGGCACTGTACCGTGCCGGTGATTCAGGCATCATGATACTGGCGATGCCCATGAGCCCCACATCCTTTTCGGCGACTATACGTTTGCTTCTCGCCATGGGACGAAAGATGCAGAATCTCATGAATGAAAATCAGAAGCTTCAGAGAAAGCTGGAGGATGAACGTTATGTGAGCAGGGCAAAGTGCCTGCTCATCGAGAAAGAGGGTATGACTGAGGCGGAAGCTCACAAATATCTGGAGCGACAGGCCATGAATGCCTCCGTTACCAGAAGGGAAGTGGCATTGAAGGTTATCCGCGACAGCGGACGAATCGTCACGAACAGATGATTTAAAAAATACTATCACATAGATCCGATACATAAATATAATGACCTGAGTGTCAAAAGTATTTGCCACTCACTCATTGGCACTGACGCACACATCCGTGTGCAATGTGCATCATAAAATATATCATTAACACAGTAAAATCAGGGGACAATGGCGTTCCGAATCTATTTTGGATTCTGCGCCATTGTCCCCTGTTTACATATGCAGTTGAAGGAGTGCTGGGCACTTGGCAATCTGCGCTTTTATCAAGATATAAAAGTAAGAACATGAAGGAGGAAAGTTATGAGTACATCTACTATTTCTGAAATTTATGGGAGCCTCGTTTTCAATGATAAGATCATGAGAGAAAGACTTCCGAAGGACATCTATAAGGCTGTTCACAAGACAATCCAGAACGGATCACATCTTGAGATAGACGTTGCAAATACAGTAGCCGCGACCATGAAGGAGTGGGCACTGGAGAAGGGAGCAACACATTATACTCACTGGTTCCAGCCTATGACAGGTCTTACAGCTGAGAAGCACGACAGCTTTATAACTCCTACAGCAGATGGCGGCGTACTCATGGAGTTCTCCGGCAAGGAGTTGGTAAAGGGTGAGCCCGATGCTTCATCATTCCCGTCAGGCGGTCTCCGTGCAACATTCGAGGCAAGAGGCTATACAGCATGGGATCCGTCATCACCTGCATTTATCAAGGATGGAACACTCTACATTCCTACAGCCTTCTGTTCATACACAGGTGAGGCTCTGGATAAGAAGACTCCGCTCCTTCGTTCCATGGAGACACTCAGTGCTTCGGCAACAAAGCTCCTTCACGTACTTGGAAAGACAGGTGTTACAAGAGTTGACACAACCGTAGGTTCCGAGCAGGAGTACTTCCTCATCGACAAGGATCTTTACAAGGACAGACTGGATCTTCTTCTTACAGGACGTACACTTCTCGGTGCCAGCGCTCCTAAGGGACAGGAGATGGAGGATCACTACTTCGGTGTTCTCAAGCCAAAGGTATCCGCATTCATGCATGACCTTGATGAAGAGCTCTGGAAGCTCGGAATCCCTGCAAAGACAAAGCACAATGAGGTTGCACCTTCACAGCATGAGCTGGCTCCGGTATTTGAGACTGCCAATATCGCTGTTGACCACAATCAGCTCACCATGGAGATCATGAAGAAGGTAGCGGATAAGCATAACTTCGCATGCCTCTTACACGAAAAACCGTTTGAGGGTATCAACGGTTCAGGTAAGCACAACAACTGGTCCATGGTGACATCCGAGGGAGAGAACCTTCTGGATCCCGGAAAGACTCCTGAGAAGAACACACAGTTCCTTCTTTTCCTTATGGCTATCATCAAGGGTATAGATGAGTATGCAGATCTCATGAGAGTTTCAGTTGCAACAGCAGGAAACGATCACAGACTGGGAGCAAATGAGGCACCACCTGCAATCGTATCCGTTTATGTAGGTGACGCTCTTGAGAGAGTTCTTGAGTCCATCGAGAACGGTGAGGTTGATTTCAAGTCTGATGCGGCACTCCAGATGGAGACAGGAGCCCACGTACTTCCTCATTTCCGTAAGGACAACACAGACCGTAACAGAACATCACCATTTGCATTTACAGGAAACAAGTTCGAGTTCCGTATGCCGGGTTCTTCGCTTTCGGTTGCGGATCCTAATATCGTACTTAACACAGCAGTTGCAGAGGCTTTGGATCAGATAACAGCGAAGCTTGAGACCTTCGCACCTGAGACATTTGAGGAAGATACAAATAAGTATATCAAGGAGCTTCTTGACCAGCACAGAAGGATCGTTTTCAACGGTAACGGCTATACAGACCAGTGGGTAGAGGAAGCTGAGAAGAGAGGCCTCTATAACCTCCGTTCACTCCCCGAGGCGATGCCGAGACTTGTGGCTGAGAAGAACAAGGAGCTCTTCATAAAGCATAAGGTATTCACAGAGACCGAGATAGATTCACGTTATGAGATCTTCCTTGAGAATTACTCAAAGACCATCCGCATCGAGGCACTGACCATGCTTGAGATGGTAAAGAAGGATTTCACAGAGGGTCTTCTCAAGTACCAGACCGAAGTAACAGCTACCGCACTTTCAAAGAAGCAGCTGATTCCGGGGGCTGCATGTGCCCTTGAGACAGACATTCTCACAAAGCTTGATGCAGAGGCTGATGAGATCAGAAAGGGAGTTGAGAAGCTTTCGGCTGATCTTTCAGAGACAGAGAAGCTTGAGGACAGCCTTGCTATGGCAAAGGCATATCATGACAAGGTTCTTTCAGACATGGATGCCCTGAGAGTTCATGTAGACGCAGCAGAGGCCATGATCCCTGAGAGTGCTCTGCCATACCCGACATATTCAAAGCTTCTTTTCTCACTGAGATAAAGGACAGGTTTTCGTCCTTCGCCAGTGTACCTGAAAGCACTGTGCTGAAGGGCAGAAGTTTGAAAGTGAACTTTCAAGCTTATTTGGTGGGTCATATACGAATTCGAGCAAGCTCAATTCGTGCATGACCCATGGAGGTAAAAATGAAAAATGCACATCGTTGATGATTCATCAATAATGGAAACCCACCATGCAGGAGTGATTATTCATTCCTGCATGCTTTGCAAAACAGGACTTTTATTACATTCAGATATGGCAAATCTGAATTACGGATATAACTGTCTTAGAAGTAGTTAAGGTTATAGAGGGAGTATACAGATGGACAATTATGGAAAATTAAATCAGAAGGCTGCCGATGCAAAGGACCGAAATTGCTATCAGGTACCTAAAGCCTATCGCGGTCACAACAAATTATGGAATCCTGTGAAGGATCACCACCCGGAGGATCTTCTGCACGATGCCTGCGGTATAGGTACAGTAGTAAACATTGACGGACATCAGGATGTAAAGGTCCTTGATGATGCCTTAAACATCGTTGAGAAGCTGGAGCACAGAGCCGGAAAGGATGCTTCCGGAAAGGTGGGTGACGGTGTAGGAATACTTATTCAGGTCTGCCATGATTTTTTTAAAAAGGCTGCGAAGAAGGCCGGAATCACTGTGAAAGAAGCAGGAGATTACGGTGTAGGTATGTTCTTCTTCCCTGAAAATGAGAAGAAGCGTGCATTTGCAAAGCGTATGTTCGAAGTCATCGCAAAGAAGAACGGACTCAATGTTCTCGGATGGAGAGAGGTGCCTTCGCATCCTGAGATTCTGGGGAAAGTGGCTCTTGACTGTATGCCTCATATTGAGCAGTGCTTCATCGAACGCCCTGAGACTTATGATAAGGGTATCGATTTTGACAGACGCCTCTATGTTTTGAGACGTGAGTTCGAGCAGTCCTCAGAGGACACCTATATCTGCTCCCTGAGCTCAAGGACCATCGTTTATAAGGGCATGTTCCTGGTAGGACAGCTTCGTGCTTTCTACGATGATCTTCGGGATCAGGACAACAAGACAGCCATAGCCATCGTCCATTCAAGATTCTCTACCAACACAACTCCAAGCTGGGACAGAGCTCATCCCTACCGTATGCTGGCCCACAACGGAGAGATCAATACCATCCGCGGAAACATCGACAGAATGCTGGCACGTGAAGAGACCATGCAGAGTCCCTTCCTTGAGAAGGAGGTGGAGAAGATCTTCCCTGTGGTTGAGAGGAACGGCTCTGATTCATCCATGTTGGACAACACCCTTGAGTTCCTTTACATGAACGGTATGGAGCTTCCGCTTGCCATGTCGGTAACCATTCCCGAGCCGTGGAAGCATAACCGTTTTATGGATCAGGAGAAGAAGGATTTCTACCATTACTATGCAACTATGATGGAACCCTGGGACGGACCCGCGGCCATCATTTTCTCGGACGGTGATGTGGTGGGAGCTACCCTCGACAGAAACGGACTCAGACCATCGAGATATTACATTACCGATGACAACAGACTGATCCTGGCATCAGAGGTGGGGGTCCTTGACATTGATCCCAAACATATAGTTGAGAAGTCACGTCTTCAGCCGGGGCGCATGCTACTGGTTGATACAAAGAAAAAGAGGATCATCTCTGATGATGAGGTAAAAAGACAGTATGCATCCTCTGCACCGTTTGGAGAGTGGCTGGACAGAAACCTGCTGCATCTGGAAGAACTTAAGATACCCAACCACAAAGTGGCAACTCACAGTAAAGAGCTTAGGGGCAAGCTCTATAAGGCATTTGGGTACACATATGAGGATGTGAAATCCATCATACTTCCCATGGCTCAGAATGGAGTTGAGGATACTCATTCCATGGGTCATGATACCCCTCTTGCGGTTTTTGATAAGAAGCATCAGCCGTTATTCTGTTACTTTAAGCAGCTTTTTGCGCAGGTGACCAATCCGCCTATAGATTCTTTGAGGGAAAAGATAGTTACAGATACAACCGTTTACCTGGGTTCTGATGGAAATCTTCTTCAGGAGAAAGCTGAAAACTGCCGGGTTCTCGAGATATCCAATCCTATACTTACCGGAGTTGAACTTCTGAAGATAAAAGAATTCAATGCAACAGGATTCAGGACAGCGGTGGTTTCACTTCTGTACTATCAGAACACTTCACTTGAAAAAGCAATTCAGCAGCTGGAAATTGCTGTGGACCGGGCATATCAGCGAGGCTATAACATTATCATCCTCAGTGACAGGGGAGTTGATGAAAATCATGTGGCTATACCTTCACTTCTTGCGGTGAGCGCAGTGGAGCAGCATCTCGTCCTCACCAGGAAACGAACCGCTGTATCACTGATCCTGGAGTCGGCAGAGCCGAGGGATGTTCATCAGTTTGCGGCTATACTTGGGTTTGGTGCCAGAGCCATTAACCCGTATCTTGCTCATGAATGCATAGCAGAGCTCATCGACGAAGGATTTTTGGATAAAGATACTCACACGGCCATCGAGGACTATAACAAGGCGGTCATGGGAGGCATAGTGAAGATTGCTGCCAAAATGGGCATTTCCACTATTCAGTCCTATCAGTCGGCCAAGATATTTGAAGCTATAGGACTGAGCCGGGAGTTTACAGATAAATACTTCACCGGAATCGTTTCAAGGGTAGGCGGTATCGGAATCGATGATGTGTCGGAAAGTGTGAACCTGAGACACCAACTTGCATTTGATCCTCTTGGCATCGCAGGTGATGAGCAGAGTGAATCCATGTATTATGAAGTGCCTTCACTTAAGAACAGTAAGCTCTCGCCGGCTGCCGTGGGAAAACAGGGCAAGGTCATGGATGAAAAAACCAGAATGGCACTTTTCTGTCATGGTCGCGACACGGAAGAGCATTTGTATACTCCGAAGACTGTAAAGGCTCTGCAGCAGGCAGTACAGAAAGGAGACTACAAGCTGTTCAAAGAGTACAGCAACATGGTCAATGACACTCCGGTGCCTCATACTCTGAGGGCTATCATGAAGTTTGTGCCGAAGAACAAGCCGGTGCCTCTGAGCGAAGTTGAGCCTGTTGAGTCTATAGTAAAAAGGTTCAAAACAGGTGCCATGTCCTATGGTTCCATTTCTCTTGAGGCACATGAAGCCATGGCCATCGCCATGAATCGTCTGGGAGGGAAATCCAACTCCGGAGAAGGCGGAGAGGATCCTGCCAGATACGGTACAGAGAGAAACTCTGCTATCAAACAGGTGGCTTCCGGACGTTTCGGTGTGACAGGTTCTTATCTTAATTCCGCTGAGGAGATCCAGATCAAGATGGCACAAGGCGCGAAGCCGGGTGAAGGAGGTCATCTTCCGGGTAAGAAGGTATACCCCTGGATCGCCAAAACCAGATTTTCAACTCCGGGTGTTTCACTGATCTCACCGCCGCCTCATCATGACATCTACAGCATCGAGGATCTGGCACAGCTTATATATGATCTAAAAAATGCCAACCGCCGTGCACGCATTTCAGTGAAGCTTGTTTCCGAAAATGGCGTAGGCACCATAGCCTCAGGTGTTGCCAAGGCAGGTGCTCAGGTCATACTCATTTCCGGTTATGACGGAGGAACCGGCGCCGCACCCATGACCTCGATTCATCATGCAGGACTTCCATGGGAGCTCGGTATAGCTGAGGCCCACCAGACACTCATACAAAACGGACTCCGTAACAGGGTAATGCTTGAAACGGATGGTAAGCTCATGACCGGACGTGATGTCGCTATCGCGGCTCTTCTCGGAGCAGAGGAGTACGGCTTTGCCACAACTGCGCTTGTGAGCCTCGGCTGCATGATGATGCGGGTATGCCACAAGAACACCTGTCCGTTTGGCGTTGCCACACAGAACGAGAAGCTTCGTGAAAAGTTCAGAGGTAAGCCGGAATACGTCATGAATTTCATGAAATTTGTTGCTTCGGAGCTTCGTGAGATCATGGCAGAGCTCGGCTTCAGAACAGTACAGGAGATGGTGGGACGTACAGATTGTCTCTCTGTTTCTGAGGAGCGTGCCAATGTTACCGACCGGGCGGCAAAGGTTGATCTGTCAGGCATTCTGAATCCGGAATTTGCCGGCCTTCCGGAGGAGGTGCGTCATTTTGATCCGGCTCATGTGTATGATTTCCATCTGGAAAAGACATTGGACGAAGAGATACTGCTGCCAAAATTCAGGAAAGCCATGGAAAAGGGCGAGCATCATGAGGAGAAAGTAAAGGTATCAAGTACCAACCGTACCTTCGGAACCATACTCGGATCAGAAATCACCGACAGGTACTGGATGGGTGCCAAAACCCAGGAGCTTCAGGATGACACCTTTGTGGTTGAGGCTTATGGCGGAGGCGGACAATCTTTCGGTGCCTTTATCCCGAAGGGGCTCACTATAAGGCTTTATGGTGATGCAAATGACGGTTTCGGAAAGGGACTGAGCGGAGGAAAGCTCATCCTGACACCCGGAAAAGGCAGCAGATTCCGCGCCGAGGATAACATCATAGTCGGAAATGTTGCGCTTTACGGTGCAACCGGAGGAAAGTGTTACGTGGAAGGTGTGGCAGGTGAACGTTTCTGTGTGAGAAATTCCGGCGCTACTGCGGTGGCAGAGGGATGCGGAGACCATGGACTCGAGTACATGACAGGCGGAAGGGCTGTGATACTCGGACATACCGGAAAGAACTTTGCAGCCGGAATGTCAGGCGGTATAGCCTATGTGCTGGATGAGGATCACTCACTGTATCTGAAACTCAACAAGGATATGGTACAGCTCCATGAAGTCACAGAAAGATATGATGTTAAAGAACTTAAAGCGATACTCAAGGATTATGTTCTGGAAACAAACTCAAAGCATGGCATGGAAATCCTCGAAAACTTTGACAGATATCTGCCATCCTTCAAGAAGATTGTTCCGAACGACTACCAGAAGGTGCAGAATGCAGTCAACCGCTTTGAGGACAGCGGTTCCTCACCGGCAGACGCGGAGATGGAAGCCTTCAGGCTGCTGTTCAGTTGAAGTTAAAAAATCAGAGACAGCTATGTCAATTCTGTTATCAGAAAAGACATGGCTGTTTTTTGATTGAACTTGGTCATGAGCATTGAAACATACTCAAAATTGACAAAAAAATGTTGAACAAGCATTATTAGAAGCAGATGAGTATGCAGCAGCTAATACTGAGAGATTAAATAAGGAAGAATTTGTCATTATAGATAGATGAACAAGTTGAGAAACTGATTAGAAAATGCCATTATAACGAAAGCGGAGAAAACATATGAATTTAGGAATCGTTGGAACAGGAAAAATCGTAGCTGATGCACTGTATGCTATGCAGCCGATCAAAGAAATAAAGATACGGTCTATATTTGCAAGACCCCGAAGTCTCAAAAAGGGAGAAGATTTTGCAAGAAAATATGATATTCCTTCTGTATTTACGGATTACGATGAGATGCTTGAGATGGAAGATATTGATACCGTGTATATCGGACTGATCAATACAGTTCACTATGAATATGCTAAAAAGGCATTGGAAAAAGAGAAAAATGTGATCCTGGAAAAGCCCTTCGTCGGAACATATTCCGAGGCCGAAGAGCTTATAGAACTGGCAAAGAAAAAAGGATGTTTCATATTTGAAGCCATTACCGTTCTTCACAATGATGTAATCATTAAGATGAAAGAAGCATTACCGAAACTCGGAAGCATCCGTATGATGATGGCCAATTTTTCTCAGTATTCAAGCAGGTATGACAGGTATCTCTCGGGAGATGTTGATTACTCCTTTAACCCTGCCTTTATGGGTGGAGCTCTCAGGGATATCAATGTTTATAATATTCATTATGCTGCGGAACTGTTTGGAAGACCGAAAAAGGTTTCATATCATCCGAACAAAGGTTTTAACGGCGTGGATACCTCCGGGACTCTTATTATGGAATATGATGGATTTTCAGCTGTATGCATCGGTGCAAAGGATTCTGACAGTCCATGCTTCGTGACCATACAGGGTGAAAAAGGGTACATGCGAATAGATGGAAAGCCCAATGTTGCACCTAATCTTACCATCGTAACCGTTGATAACAGCGGTGAACCTGTAAAGGATGCAGCTGGCGCAATGACAAGGAAAACAAAAATTGAAAACTATGTACCGGAAGAGACCCACCACAGAATGACCCGCGAATTCATTGATTTTGCCCGCATCATAGACGAGAAGGATTATATTGAAGCGGAAAGATATGCCAGAGAAACACTTGATGTGATGAGTGTTATCGAAAGGTACTGATTATTCACGAATACAGAATTGATATAAGCATTCTTTCAATATCTTCTGAACTTCGAAAGATAGCACTTATCATAATCCTGACCAGAGCCGGCCTCGGCCTTGATGTATCAGGATTAAAGAAAATCGGAAGACCTTAGTGAAAATGAGTCTGAACTGTGGTAAATTTAATAGCATTAATTGTCGGGGAGAATCAATACATGAACACTGTACTCGATCTTTTTCTTACCTTTGCTAAAATCGGGCTTTTCACCTTTGGCGGCGGATATGCCATGATTTCTTTGATAGAGAATTCCTGTGTGGAAAAGAAGCACTGGATTACTCATGATGAGATGATGAACGTTACTGTAATTGCTGAATCCACACCGGGACCTATTGCTATCAATTGTGCTACCTTCGTCGGCTATAAACAGAAAGGGTTGACGGGAGCTATGGCCGCGACAATCGGCATGGTGCTCCCCTCATTCTGCATCATTTTCCTGATTTCCATGTTTCTGGATAACTTTCTGGAGATTGAATGGATAGCCCATGCTTTTTTGGGAATCAAGATTGCAGTTGGCATATTGATCCTTGATGCTGCGCTCAGGATGATCAAAAAGATGCAGAAAAAACCTATACCTCTGGCCATCATGATCTGTTCTTTTTCTGCCATGCTTGTGATCGACATCCTCGCCCTGCGGATATCCTCCATCACACTGATGCTGATTGCAGCAGTAGTAAGCCTAGCCATATTCTTTATGAAAAAGACTACCGGAAAGGCAGGTGCAGGGAAATGATCTACTTCGATTTGCTTATCGGCTTTCTGAAGGTGGGGCTGTTTGCCTTTGGCGGCGCATACGGTGCGATACCTCTGATAAGAGATGTGGTGCTATCATACGGATGGATCGAGGATGAGATGCTTACATACATGATTGCTGTAAGCGAAAGTACTCCGGGACCAATTATGATTAATCTGGCAACGTATGTGGGCAGCTCACAGGCAGGCTTTTGGGGTGCAATTATTGCCACAACAGCAGTTGTACTTCCTTCATTCATCATCATACTGCTCATCATGGTCCTGCTAAAAAAGCTTATGAAGCATCCTTACGTCCAGGCTGTTTTGCGGGGACTCAAGCCTTGTATCATAGGTATCATTCTCGCGACAGGCATCTTCATGATCCTGCAGCACACTGTGGGAAGTCATGGTGCATTGTCGATCGATACGACTGCAATTATATTGACGATTGTTCTTGGAGCTATATACTTCGGTTCGAGGAAAGTTTTGAAGAATGGTATTTCACCCATTGGTCTGATTGGAATATCGGCTTTTGCCGGATTAATCGTGTATGGACTATAATAATTCAGACTTCCCACACCTTTTGGGTGTGGGAAATTTGGGCTGAATGAATTGATTTATAAGCGTTTGTTCCTTAAAATATCCTGGAACAGACGCTTTTTTATGCGCGATACGGCCTACAGGCGAATACTTGTATTAATTTGAAGGCCAACGCGTCAACGAGTGGGAGGATGAAATCCGCCCTACTCGATTTATTGCAAAACAGGAAGGGGAATTATGGCGAAACACAATCTTTCTAAAGGCAACCTTCTGCACAATATGATATGGTTCTCGCTGCCATATCTTTTCAGTTTCTTCCTGCAGACTCTCTACGGGCTTGCGGATCTTCTTATAGCAGGGCAGTTCAACGGTGCGGATGTGATTTCCGCAGTTTCCATCGGCTCACAGGTCATGCATATGGTGACGGTAATGCTGGTGGGACTCGCAATGGGCTCTACGGTCATGATAGGTCAGTTCGTGGGGGCTGAGGATGAGAAAAAGGTGAGCCGCGCCATCGGAAATACAGTTACGCTTTTCGCGGGGGTCGCAGTGATAGTTACTGTGATTCTACTCATGACCATTCACCCCATAGTTTCGGCCCTTTCAACCCCTGTTGAGGCAGTGCCGGGAACCGTCGGTTATCTCACCATTTGCTTCGCGGGAATTCCGTTCATCATAGCTTACAACATACTGAGCTCTATATTCAGAGGCATGGGGGATTCAAAGAGTCCGTTAATGTTTATCGCCATTGCCTGCTTCGTGAATATAGTTCTCGATCTCATTTTCATGGGTCCCATGGCGCTCGGGGCATCCGGTGCCGCCTACGGAACAGTGGTGGCTCAGGGAGTAAGTGTAGTCATTGCCCTCCTTGCCATAGTGAAGAAAAAGCTCTTTGTTGTCCATAAGACTGACTTCCTGCTTGACAGAAATGTGCTGGAAAAGATACTGGGGATCGGTATTCCCATTGCCTGTCAGGATGGATTCGTTCAGATCGGATTTCTGGTCATAACTGTAATCGCAAACAGAAGAGGCGTAGATATCTCGGCGGCTGTAGGAATAGTGGAGAAAACCATCAGTTTTCTTTTCCTGGTGCCATCCAGCATGCTTTCCACAGTATCCACCATAGCTGCCCAGTCCATAGGAGCGGGAGACAGGGCGAGAGCCCGTCAGACTCTGAAATACGGAGTCATGATGTCTGCCGGAATCGGACTGATATTTGCGGTACTTTTTCAGTTCATTTCAGGGCCGGTTTTTTCAATGTTTACATCAGACCCTGTTGTACGTGAGCTTTCGGTTCAGTACATGCGGACCTATGTGCTTGACTGCATCGTGGCGGGAGTGCATTTTCCGTTTTCCGGATATTTCAGTGCATGCAATGTCTCCATACTGAGTTTCATACATAACCTTTTATCTGTGCTTCTGGTTCGTATTCCGGGAGCATGGCTCGCCACAGAGCTGAGCCCTGATTCGCTTTATGCCATGGGGCTCGCGGCTCCTCTGGGATCGCTTCTCAGTGCTTTAATCTGTATCTATTTCTATAAACTGTACAGGAAGAGGGGGATGTTTTGAGAATGTATAATTATTGGGGAGAATATTCCCTGTTGAGGTGTTTTGAATGATAGCGGATTTCGATGATGTCATTTTCGTGGTGGATATGGCGGGAATAGTAGCCTTTTCGATTTCAGGTGCGATGATAGCCATAAAAGAAGAAACTGACCTTTTTGGAGTGATCCTTCTGGGACTAATCACGGCTATGGGAGGTGGTGTGATGCGTGACACACTGCTTGGACTGGTGCCTTCCTCCAATTTTTTTAATTATCCGAATATTATATTGTCGGTGGTCACATCACTTTTGGTATTCGTTCTTGCCTACCGGCAGAGGAAATACTATTTAAGCCACACAAGGGAGATCGAAAACATTACCAATATAGTTGACTCTCTGGGGCTGGGGCTCTTCAGCATTTATGGTGTGAACATGACCATGGCGGCAGGCTATAAAACCAATCTTTTCCTGCTGGTTTTCATGGGTGTGATGACCGGCGCAGGCGGCGGGCTCATAAGGGATGTGATAGTCAAAAGGATTCCCATGATCTTCAGCAAGCACATTTATGCCATAGCCTCCATCATTGGATGTCTGACATATATTTTTCTGCTGCGGGCATCGATTGAAAACGGAATAGCCATGTCGGTGAGCATTATGTGTGTGGTGTTCATCAGGATGGTGGCAACCATCAAAGAACTTGATCTTCCGAAGGTGGAGAAGCTCTGAATGCGTGAGAATAACCATATATGTTACCGGAAGACAGGGATAGTATCATGAACTTCGGAACGCAATTTTAAATATGTAATCACAGATGAGGGATCCGTGCTTTTATATAAAAGTGCGGATTTTTCTTTTATGCATTTGTGAAGCAAATGTGAAATATTCAAATTATTAGCACTCGACGCTTGACGTTGCTAATAATGCGTTTTATAATACGATTTGTTGTCAGAGATGATGATTTTTCATCAAAAGCAATAAAAGTAATAGAAATTAGGCGACCGGTTTTGGAATCATTTTTAAATCATGAAAAGCCGGTGCCCCCCCGAGGGATTTCAAAAGCTGATATGGATAAACATCTCGATCGGCTTATGAAGCTCTCCATACAAACCTATGAAGGTAATTTATTAGGAGGTCAATCAGATGAAGTTAGTTCCATTATTTGACAGAGTAGTTCTTGAGAAAGAGAAGATGGAAGAGACAACAGCCAGCGGTATCGTTCTTCCTGGCCAGAATGACAAGGAGAAGCCGGGCCAGGCAGTTGTTGTAGCTGTTGGTCCCGGTGGAGTTGTTGATGGTAAGGACATCACCATGCAGGTTAAGGTAGGTGATCATGTTCTTTTCTCAAAGTATGCCGGTTCCGAGGTAGAGATTGACGGACAGAAGTATACAGTAGTAAAGCAGAACGACATTCTCGCTATCGTAGAGAAGTAATTGGATATGATGTCAGGCTCTGAAGGATGATGTAGACATTATCCTTCGGGACCATCGGAATACAGACACGGATTTCCCGTCGGTATGCGTCAGAGAAAAGAGGACGCGGGACGGAGACATTTAGGAGGAATTCAAAATGGCTAAGGAAATTAAGTATGGCGTTGAGGCCAGAAAAGCACTTGAGGCTGGTGTAGACCAGGTTGCAAATACAGTTAAGGTTACACTCGGACCTAAGGGAAGAAATGTAGTTCTTGATAAGAGCTATGGCGCTCCGCTCATCACAAACGACGGTGTTTCCATCGCGAAGGAGATCGAGCTTAAGGATGCTTATGAGAACATGGGTGCACAGCTTGTTCGTGAAGTTGCTTCCAAGACAAACGATGTTGCCGGTGACGGTACAACAACTGCTACAGTTCTTGCTCAGGCTATCGTAAAGGAAGGCATGAAGAACCTTGAGGCAGGCGCAAATCCTATCATCCTTCGTAAGGGTATCCACAAGGCTGTTAAGGCTGCCGTTGAGTCTATCAAGGCTCAGTCTTCAAAGGTAAAGGGCAAGGAGCAGATCGCAAAGGTTGCAGGTATTTCTGCAGGTGACGAGCAGGTTGGTGAGATGGTTGCCGACGCTATGGAGAAGGTTTCCAAGGACGGTGTTATCACTGTTGAGGAGTCAAAGACCATGCTTACAGAGCTCGATGTAGTTGAAGGTATGGAGTTCGACAGAGGATATATCTCAGCTTATATGTGCTCAGATATGGATAAGATGGAGGCAAATCTTGATGATCCTTACATCCTTATCACAGACAAGAAAATCTCAAACATCCAGGACATCCTTCCTGTACTTGAGAACATCGTAAAGAGCGGCGCTAAGCTTCTCATCATCGCTGAGGATGTTGAGGGTGAGGCTCTTACAACTCTTATCGTTAACAAGTTAAGAGGAACATTCAATGTTGTTGCTGTTAAGGCTCCCGGCTACGGTGACAGACGTAAGGAGATGCTTCAGGATATCGCTATCCTTACAGGCGGACAGGTTATTTCTTCAGATCTCGGTCTCGAGCTTAAGGATACAACCATGGAGCAGCTTGGACGTGCCAAGTCAATCAAGGTTTCCAAGGAGAAGACAACTATCGTTGACGGTGAGGGCCAGAAGGCTAACATCGAGGCTCGTATCGCTGAAATCAAGCAGCAGATTTCCACAACAACTTCTGACTTCGACAGAGAGAAGCTTCAGGAGAGACTTGCAAAGCTTTCAGGCGGTGTTGCAGTTATCCGCGTAGGTGCTGCTACTGAGACAGAGATGAAGGAAGCTAAGCTTCGTATGGAGGATGCTCTCAATGCTACACGTGCAGCAGTTGAAGAGGGTGTTATCGCAGGCGGCGGATCAGCATATATCCACGCTCAGAAGTCTGTTGAGAAGGTTGTTGAAGAGCTTGAGGGAGATGAGAAGACAGGTGCAAGGATCGTTCTTAAGGCACTTGAGGCTCCTCTTTACACAATCGCTTCAAACGCAGGTCTTGAAGGCGCAGTTATCGTAAGCAAGGTTAAGGAGACTCCTGAAGGACAGGGCTTCGATGCTCTTCACGAGGAGTATGTAGATATGCTTGAGGCCGGAATCCTTGATCCTGCCAAGGTTACAAGAACAGCACTTCAGAACGCAGCATCAGTTGCATCAACACTCCTTACAACAGAGGCAGTGGTAGCAGACATTAAAGAGCCGGCAAATGTTAACGTCCCAAACCCGGGCATGGGAATGATGTAAGTGCATAAAGCCCAGTCGCAGAACGGAAGGGCGTTGAAAGCTCGCTTTCAAAAGCACTTGCGTTCTAGCGACGCTAACAGATATCGAAAATAAGCGCGTCAGCGCGGTTTGAGATATCTGTTAGGATTGCGGGAGCGTTAGCGAAGCAATCCGTAGGGCTTTATGCAAAGAGTGTAAAGATTCCTGTAGGATTGCGAGAGCGTTAACGTAGCAATGCGCAGGGCTTTATGTTTGCAACGAATATATTTTTTTAATATAATTAAGCTCGGACTGCGAAAAAGCAGTTCGGGCTTTTTTCTAAACTAAAAGATATGCCGATGAATCATCTGACCCGGCGGAACGGAGAAATATATGGACGAATATGTAGAGCACATGGTGAAAAGAAATGACCCTGTTTACTGGAAGGCGGCTTTTGTTGGAGCAGCAGTTCTTACGGTGATATCACTGTTTCTGGCGCTTCAGTATGCCTTTGCACTTCTTTTACTACTTGCAATGATCGCCGCAGATTATGCAATATGGCTTTTTTCAAGTGTTGAATATGAATACACTTATTTCGGCGGAAGTTTCGAGCTGGATGAAGTTCTTAACAAATCCCGCAGAAGAAAGATCGTAGAGACAAACGGTGAGGAACTGGTTCTTTTTGCACCGAAAAATTCCGATTCGGCAAAAACAGAGATGGGAAACGCAAAGATTCTCGACTATTCCGGAAACGGCCCTGAAGATAAGAAATATGCATACATCTATGTCAGAAACGGAAACAAGGTATGTATGTATATTGAGGGCAATGATGAGCTTGTGAAGCAGGTGAGAAGAAACACACCGCAGAAATATAAAGCATATTGAAGCTTAATTTATTATTATTTTAGGATTACTTCCGGCGTTTAGTAATATAATTTAACATAGTAGTTTCTAGCTTTAAGGAGTCTATTATGAAAAAGAATTTTAAATTGCTTATTGCAACATTAGGAATGGCTTGTACTTTTGCTATGACATCTTTTGCCGGGCAATGGCTTCAAGATACCAATGGATGGTCATACTTGAATGATAATGGTACCAAAGCTATAGGTTGGCAGTGGATTGATGGAAATGGAGATGGAATTTCCGAATGTTACTATTTCGATGAGTATGGCTACTGTCTAATGAATACCATAACACCTGATGGTTTGACTGTTGACCAAAATGGTGCATGGATTGTTAATGGTGTAGTACAAACTCAGAATGCACAAATAGAACAAAATGCTTCAGTTCAACAAAGCAGTACTACAACAGCTTCTATGTATGGTTATTCCGGAATATCTTCTACTCCATATGACGGATACACCATTATAGTTAATACAAACACTCATAAATATCATGTACCGGGCTGTAGTAAAGCAAATCAGATACATGCCGACAATAAGGGCTATGCAGATAATGCTCAGCTTCTTGAGTCGCAGGGATTTACTGCATGTAAAGTATGTCATTAAATTAAGCTCTGTAGAACAGGGACATCACACAATTATGTGGTGTTCCTGTTTTTATTTTGAATTATTCCTCAATGCTTGCATCCCAAAGTCTTCGATGCTATAGTGTTAGCGATAACTAACTAAGGCGTTTTTTACGGAGCAGAGGCAGCTATGAGTGAAGACAGAAAGCCCGTACTTAGAGCGATTAACATTAGAAAAGACTATCAGCTGGGAGAGATAACCGTACACGCACTGAAGGGGGTAAGCTTCGACGTTTATGAAAG
Organism: Lachnospiraceae bacterium; assembly: GCA_015057945.1. GTDB lineage: Bacteria > Bacillota > Clostridia > Lachnospirales > Lachnospiraceae > Oribacterium. The sequence continues at coordinate 62,741 of SVDD01000005.1, forward strand.
AGAACTGGTGGTGATCCTGGGACCTTCAGGTTCTGGAAAGTCCACAACTCTCAATATTCTGGGAGGCATAGAGACAGCCACTGAGGGAGAGATATGGTACGGTGGTGAGATGCTTGACTGGAATGATAAAAAGAAGCTCACTCAGTACAGACGGAAGCACATAGGTTTCGTATTTCAGTTCTACAACCTTCTTCCGGGACTTACTGCCCTAGAAAATATCGAACTTGCGGGGGAGATGGGAAATTCTCCCATAGATGCCCGGGAGCTGATAAAAGAAGTGGGACTTGAGAGCCGTTCCGAACATTATCCCAACAGACTTTCCGGAGGTGAACAGCAGCGTATAGCCATTGCGAGAGCCCTTTGTAAGAACCCGGATCTATTGCTCTGTGATGAACCGACAGGGGCTCTTGATTCCAAAACCGGGGTTCAGGTCCTTCGTCTGATTCACGATTTTTGCCGGAGATACGAAAAGCCTGTGGTGATCATCACCCACAATGCAAACATTGCCAAAATCGCAGACAGAGTATTTCATTTTAAAGACGGTACACTTGAATCGGTGGACATAAATCCGAACCCCATGGATCCCGGGGACATCGAGTGGTGAAGACAGGTTTGAAAGTAAACTTTCAAATTTAATAGGTGTGTCAGATATGAGTCCGGAAGAATCCGGCTCGTGCCTGACACATGGAGTTAAAAATGAAACAGTTTAGGAAAAATACATTGAGACTGGCATGGCGGAACAAGGGCTCGCTTCTCGGTTCGGTTTTTATAATCGCCATTGGCATCATGGCCATGGTCTCCATGTTTGATACTCTTACAAATCTAAAGGGGCAGATCCGGGATTTATATAAGGAACGTCAATTGACAGATGTATTTGCCACAGTTATGGGCATATCCCCTTCGGATCTCGAACGTTTTACAGAGATTCCAGGAATAAGGGAGGCAGGCGGCAAGATAGCTTCCGATGTTCGTCTGGTAACAGATGGTCAGGAGGAGATAGTTACAGTTCATCTAATGAGTTACGGAAAGGATGACAAGGTAAATCTGTCTTCTCTGATTCTTCCTGACGGAGATTCGGAAAGTGTGATGCCTCCGGGATGGGATTTCCCTGATGATAATGCTATCTTCCTAGGGACAAGCATGGAAAAGGTATACGGTTTTTCCCCGGGAGATGAAATACGACTTGTGATCGGCGGCAAAAGCTACAGGTTTACCTATGCAGGCACTGTCAATGAACCGGACTACATCTATGCTATGCCTCCGGGAGGCGCCATGATACCGGACGGGTCTGTCTATGATATCGCAGTCATCTCCATGACCAGGATGAAGAGGATACTTGGGAATTCAAACCTTACAGAGATCGGATTTATCCTTGAAGAGGGTTTTGAATATGCCGATGTGAAGAGAAAGCTTGAAGACAGGCTTCAGCCCTATGGACTTATGAGCCTTTGCGAGAAAGAACATCAGTCAAGCTATGAGGAGATGGAGGGGGAGTTTCAAGAACTTAGCTCCATGGGAACAGTTATCCCTTTTCTTTTTATGAGTATCTCGGTATTCATGCTTTATGTGGTGCTTAACAAGATGATCGACAGGGACCGGAGTCTCATTGGAACCATGAAGGCCTTTGGGATGACAGACCTGGAGCTCATGAGCTCATATATGCTTCAGGGACTTTTTATAGGAACCCTCGGAGCGCTGGCAGGATGCATTTTCGCTTCGCCCTTTGGCAGATCCATGTTTGATCTCTACAGGAATTTTTACAATCTTCCGGATCCCGTTTACTATGAACCTGTAATGTCTAAGGTTCTTGCATTTGTCATCGCCATAGTGACAAGTGTGGCTGCGGTATTTGCGGGAATAAGAGGGATACTATCTATAACTCCGTCCATGGCCATGCGTTCCGTGAGCCCCCAGGTCTCTGGGGAAATAAAGCTTCCGGATTTTGTCAGGGAGAAAATAAGCTTCATGACGAAAATGGGGCTCATGTCCATGCTCAGAAATCCCTTCAGAGGTTTTCTTATAGCTCTTGCCATAGGTTTTCCCTTCGCCATGTCATCAGTTCTTATTTCCTACGGTCCCCTCATAAACAACGTTATGGAATCTGAGTATGATGATTGTAAGTCCTATGATCTGGAAGTGCAGCTTGACAGGTACAGTTCTCCGGGAAAGGTACTTGATTCAGCAGCATCCCTAAGGTTTGTCCGAAGGGCAGAGCCGGTATTTGAAAGAGCCATAATGCTAAAAAAAGATTCAAGATCCGAGTATTCACTGCTTTCAGGACTTCCTAAGGATTGCAGCCTATGGAAAGTTCTGGACAATGAAAAAATGGAATATGCAGATGTCCCGGGGGACGGTCTTCTCATAAATGCACGTCTCATGGATAAGCTTCATGTATATGTTGGAGATACGGTGGAATTTACCATTCCGGGATTGGTTTCGGAATGGAGAGAGGTAAAGGTTTCGGGAGTTTTGAGTGAGACCTTCGGGAGCAGATGTTATCTTCAGCTTGAACGTTTTCCGGATGTGCTTCAAGTGGATCCGCTGGCGGATATACTGCTTATTTCTGCGGAGCCCGGGCATATTGAAGAGGTGAAAAAGGAGATTTTTTATTCCGGAAGAGTGACCTGGATGGTTGATAAGCTTAAGACCAGAAGAACTTTTTCGGATATGTTCGGGAGTATGACTATCATGGTGGATGTTTTTAATATCCTTTCCGTCATAGCGGGGGTAATACTTATCTACAACATTTCCATGATAAATCTTAGGGAACGCACCACAGAACTCGTTACCCTGAGAGTTCTGGGAACTACCGACAGGGAACTTGGCTGGATGCTCCTGTTTGAGATGATGATATATTTCGCATTCGGAATCCTCATGGGATTCCCGGGAAACTATCTCATAAGAAAGCTTTTTGAATCAATGATGAAAACCGACAGCTATGTTTTCAGAATGAAATTCGATCCATTGTCAGTAGTCTATGCTTTGCTGCTGTGTGCAGTGATAGCTGTCATAGCGTGGTTTCTGGAATTGCGTCTCGTGAAAAGCATTAAGCTTACAGATGCGCTGAAAGAGAGGGAATGAAACGGATTGGATTTGAAACTGTTTGGCTTATATAAACGGCGGAAACATGTGCTTAAAGATGAGGATAAAAACAATATCTTGTATAGTGAGGCGTGAAATGAAGAAAAAAATAATCTTGATAGCGGCAGGCATAGCAGCGGCTTCCGTATTGGTTTTAGTATATGGCTGTGCTTCAGGGTTCGGGGCAGCAAAGGTCAGAACAGTTTCGGCCGAGCGAAAATCGGTTTCAGACAGCTATACAGAAGACGGCACCATAAGTCTCGGGGAAAGTTTTAAAGTGGTTTCCGAGGTGAGCGGTCCGGTTCAGCAGGTAGAGGTCACAGAAAATCAGTCCGTGAAAAAGGGTACGGTCCTTTATCGCATAGGAAGTGATGACTACAGTTACGAGCTTGATGTTCTGAAAGCACAGCTTGCAGGTTATGAAGCTCAATTTGAAAAAGCAAAGGTTGGCAATGTCATGACCCTCAGCCCGGAGGAGTACCTTGAGGATCTCCGAAAACAGAAGGAAAGCTCAGAAGTTTCACTTTCCGCTGCGGCGTCTACATATACAGCCTATACGGGACTTTTTGCAGCAGGAGATGTGTCAAAGACTGATTACGAGGGTATAAGAGCGGAGTATGAGAATGCAGAAGCAGCATATCAGAGTGCAAGCTCCAGGTATAGTGAGGCAGCTAAATACCTAAAGGAGCTGGAAAATGAAGGAATGTCCGGAGAGGATATAAGAAAAGCATTTTACAACTCGGATTCCGACGATGTTGAAGCAAGTATTGAGGCCACAAAGATTCAGATTGAAGAACTTAAGACAAGGATAGATAAGTGTACGGTGGTTGCCCGGGAAGATGGCGTTGTTTCCGGTCTGCCTATAAAAAACCTGTCGGTGGTATCTGCCGGTCAGGAAACCGCAGAGTTAAAGACCAGGACTTCTCCGAAGGTGGAATCCGATGTATTGACCGCGGTAGTTCCCTACCTTCATGTAGGTGATAATGTAGACATTAAACTGTCCCTAAGAGGGAAGGATGAGGTTTATAAAGCCGTGATCTCCGAGATTTATGATTATGCTGAAAAGGGAACCTCTGCTCTCGGTACCGATGAGTACAGAGTCCATGTGGTTATGGAGCTTCAGGAATCCGGAGATGAGATTAAAAGATCCATGGGGGATGATACCGACACTTCCATAGGAAACAAATCAGGGGAGGAATCCTTTAAAAGCCGTGAGGGATACGGCGTCAATGTCACCTTTTCCCTTTATGAAGCCAAGGACGTACTGACGGTGCCAGCTTCTTCGGTGTTTAAATCCGGAGACCGGGATTATGTCTATACCATAAGGGATGGAAATGCTGTAAAAACGGAGATCAATGTAGAATACCGGACCGCTTCGGATGTTGTGGTAAAGAGCGGTATCAATGTTGGCGACCGGATTATAGAGAGTGCGGATGCCGAGGACATATATGATGGCGCCAGAGTGAAGGCGTGATGTTTACAAAATGCTTACAAAAGTCAAAGAACAGACTTTTTTTGTAAAGGCCTGTTCTTTTTTTGTAGGGATAAAGTCAGCCAAATTAAGCCGCATTTAGGGTAACATAAAGTGCATAAAGGGAGGAGTAGGATCATGAGGGATGTTAAGAGCAGGAAGCGAAATGAAGAAACAGGTAAAGGACAGGAATTAAGACAGAAGGTCCTGGATTTCGTTGCCGGAAATCAGAAAAAGGTGATGATCCTTGCCGGAACCCTGGGGGCGATAATTACATTTTCTCTTGGTATGCTGACAGTTCATCTGATGAACAGGGCAACAATCAGTACTAATATAGAGCAGCAACAGGTCGCTGAAGTAGAGACAACCGGAGAGATAATCAGGATAACGAGTGCAGACGGACTGGCCATAGCCTCGGAGGATGCCGAGTTAAACAGTGACGAGGTTCCGGGAACAGATGCCGGAACAGAAGAAAATGTAAATCAGTCATCGGCAGATTCTGTAAAGGAGAAGGAAAGTAAAAAGGGTGCAGACAAGACATCTGCCGGTACATCCCGGAGTGCTTCGGATACGACAAATCAGAAGTCTTTGGCACAGGGAAATACAGCAGCTTCTCAGCAGCAGAAAGGCTCAGGAGATACGGCATCAACAACCTCATCCTCAGGTAATGCGGCATATCCCGGAGGACTTTATCCTCCTAATGCAAAGCTTGATGTAAAAACGGATGAAACCAAGGCAAAAACCGAAGAGACATATCTGGTGCTTAACAATGTAAGTGAAACAACCGTATCACAGGATATAATCGGTGAAGCGCCTACCGGTAAAAAGGATGAAACAGAGGCTGAGACGACGAAAGCTGCGCCGGAAACATCCGCTTCGTCTGATGAAAAAGTATCATCTGATGAAAAAGTATCATCCGATGAGAAGAATAGTACAGTGGAGCTTCCTCAGGATAAAAAGAAGCTTACAGTCATGGTTTATATGATCGGTTCATCTCTTGAATCCAAGTCAAATCTTGCCGCTAACAGTATCGTTACCATGCTTACCGGAAATATAGACACAGATAAGGTCAATGTCATCATCGAGACAGGAGGAACCAAGAAGTTTCACAATATCTCCACAGCCGATCAGAAATTTGATGAGTCAAAGATACAGAGATGGTTTGTGGACGGCACAAAGCTGAGATTCCTCGGGGATGCCGGAAGTACAGAAGGAAACAGCATGACTGGGAAAGAGACATTTGAATCTTTCCTTAAGTATGCAAAGAAGAATTTTCCGGCAGAAAGATATGAGGCGGTTTTATGGGGACAGGCAGGAGGACCTGTTAACGGATTCGGATATGATGAGATAAACTCCTCATCAGGACAGCTTGCGGTAACGGACATTTCAGACGCCCTGGCGGATGCCGAGATGGATCTGGACCTGCTTCTCTTTGACGCGAGACTTATGGGCGCCATGGAATCAGGCTATACACTGGCATCTCATGTTGATTATATGATCGCATCGGAGGACAATGAATACTCCATCGGTCTTAACTATACCAACTGGTTCAACGGTATCAGCCACGATCCTTCCATGTCAGCCATCGATCAGGGCAGGATCATCCTTGATGACTTCATAAAGGATAACAAGGGCAAGGGAGACGGCATGACTGATGTTGTCGGCGCTTACTCAGTCATCGATCTGAAGGCTCTTAAGCGCAATACCTCAGACAAGCTGAAGAACCTTGCCGAGCTATTGAAGGCAGCGGAAAAGACAGAGGACGGAAGAGACCACCTGAGACAGGCGGGTAAAGAGGCGTATGAATTTGCCGAGGCCTACAGTTATGACCTTGTAGATATCTGCAGCTTTCTTTCTGCGATCGAAGAGAACTACAAGGGTGAAGGAAAAGACGGAATAGACTATGGAGAGATCAGAGTTGCGGCCAGATCCCTTAAGGAGTCTGTACAGAAGGCGGTTGAGGTCAACCGTTATGTGACGCCTGAGGATGACGGCGGAGTATCGGGACTCACCATCTATTTCCCTCAGCAGGATACAGATTCCGAAAAGAAAAAGAACATGGTATCAAAGTATGAGAATCTTTCTTTCAGTACCTCATATCAGCAGCTTGTAAAGCAGTATACGCATTGACGAAAAAAACGGGTGCCCGTATAGCATATTAGGAGATATTACACATAAGAAAGGGTGATATAACCCGGATAATGCAGCTGAAAAAGAAAACACCGGAAATATAGATTAAATGATCATAAAAGGAGGGTTGATTTTAAACCCTCCTTTTGTTATACTCGTTAAAATTTTAAAACGAAAGCCTTGTGTTTCGGATGTGATACGGTGGATGCCTGCAGACACGGTCATTATTTCCGGGATACGCCGGATTGCAAAGCGCCGGGGCTGTGCAGGGCTTTCTGCATATAAGTGACATTAAATTTTGCTCTTTATCCAAAAAACTGGATTTGAGCCTTTTTTTTAAGTCGAAAGGAGATTCCAATGGCCAAGATTATCGGCGATGGCATTACATTTGATGATGTTCTGCTTGTTCCTCAGTATTCAGAAGTAGTTCCTAATTCTGTTGATGTTTCAACTTATCTCACAAAGACCATTAAGTTAAACATTCCGTTCATTTCCGCAGGTATGGATACGGTTACCGAGCATCAGATGGCTATTGCTATGGCACGTTGCGGAGGTATAGGTATCGTTCACAAGAACATGTCTATCGAGCAGCAGGCTGAAGAGGTCGATATGGTTAAGCGTTCAGAGAACGGTGTAATCACAGATCCGTTCTTCCTGAGCCCTGAGCATACACTTAAGGATGCTAACGATCTTATGGCCAAGTTCAAGATCTCCGGTGTGCCTATCACAGTTGACCGTAAGCTTGTAGGTATCATTACAAACAGAGATCTCGTATTTGAGGAGAACTTCAACAAGCAGATCAAGGAGTGCATGACTTCCGAGAATCTCGTTACCGCAAAGGAAGGAACAACCGTTGAGGAAGCCAAGCAGATCCTTGCAAGAGCAAAGGTTGAGAAGCTTCCTATCGTTGATGATGATGGAAACCTCAAGGGTCTCATCACGATAAAGGATATCGAGAAGCAGATGAAGTATCCTAATTCCGCAAAGGATTCACAGGGAAGACTGCTCTGCGGTGCTGCTCTCGGAATCACTGCCAATGTTGTTGATCGTGCAGCTGAGCTCGTAAAGGCACATGTTGACGTAGTTGTTCTTGATTCTGCTCACGGACACAGCGGAAACGTTATCAAGTGCGTATCTCTCCTTAAGGAGAAGTTCCCTGATCTTCAGATCATCGCAGGTAATGTTGCAACAGGCAAGGCTACCGAGGATCTTATCAAGGCCGGCGCTGACTGCGTTAAGATCGGTATCGGACCGGGATCTATCTGTACAACTCGTGTAGTTGCAGGTATCGGTGTTCCTCAGATCTCAGCAGTCATGAGTGCTTATGAGGTATCTTCAAAGTACGGAATTCCAATCATCGCAGACGGTGGTATCCAGTACTCAGGTGACGTTGTCAAGGCTATCGCAGCCGGCGGCAACACGGTTATGATGGGTTCTGTATTTGCAGGCTGTGACGAGGCTCCGGGTGAGTTCGAGCTTTATCAGGGACGTAAGTACAAGGTATACAGAGGCATGGGATCAATGGGTGCCATGAAGCAGAAGAACGGTTCAGCAGATCGTTACTTCCAGGCCAATGCCAAGAAGCTTGTTCCTGAAGGAGTTGAGGGACGTGTTGCATACAAGGGCAAGGTAGAAGATACAATCTTCCAGTTTGTTGGAGGACTCAGAGCAGGTATGGGTTACTGCGGTGCCAAGGATATCCCTACACTCCAGAAGACAAGCGAGTTCGTTAAGATCTCAAGTGCTTCACTCAAGGAGTCACACCCGCACGATATCCATATCACAAAGGAAGCTCCTAACTATTCAGTAGAGGATAATGGCTAATATCCGCATATTGCAGAAATGCGGATGCCCCCAGGGCCTTTAAACAACGCTATACCAAGTGTGATTCATCTGTCAGAATTTGGTGAATGGTACGGCGGCCCACTGTGTTGAAAGTACATTCCATTCAAAAAGTCTCCCGTGGATTGGACACTTGAGTGTCCATCCCCGGAAGACTTTTTTTATTGCATGTTCTTTCAAACAGCAAGCCCAGCCGCATCCAGTCACCAAATTCTTCACGTTTCTTGAAGACCCTTGAATGAACCGGTACCTCTTTTATATTAATGTCTATTTCTGTGTGATATAATATGCAGGCAAATATGTCACTGGGAGGTTTCCATGGTAGAAGGATTTATAAGAGTGGCATCGGCAACACCGAAGATAAAGGTTGCGGATGTTTCGTTTAATAGAGATGCTGTTTTAAAATATATTGATGAAGCGGAGAAGCAGGGAGTCAGGCTCATTGTATTTCCGGAGCTGGTGCTGACAGCATACACCTGTGCAGATCTGTTCCATCAGACGGTGCTTATTGACAAGATCATGAAGGCGCTGGATGAGATTGCGGAAGCAACAAGAGGAAGAGGTATGGTCGCAGTGGTGGGAACGCCGTATCTCATGGATCATAAGCTTTATAACTGTGCAGCCGTTCTTCACGACGGACATATTCTGGCTGTTATTCCAAAGAAGAACCTTCCGAATTACGGTGAGTTCTATGAAAGAAGATGGTTCACGCCGGGCAGAGAGGAAGTAAGATATATCACCCGGACATCCGCAGTGACGAAGGAGGTTTACACCATTCCCTTCGGAATGAACATCCTTCTTGAAGCAGAGGATTTTCCGGAGTTCATACTTGCGGCTGAGATCTGCGAGGATATCTGGGTTCCGAATCCGCCGTCAACCACCCACGCTCTTGCGGGAGCTACTGTTATCGCCAATACTTCCGCATCGGATGAGACCGTCGGAAAGGACAGTTACCGCCGTGAGCTTATCCGTTCCGCAAGTGCCCGTCTTGTAGCAGCCTATGTTTACACCAATGCCGGAGAAGGCGAGTCCAGCACCGACCTTGTTTTCGGAGGACAGGATATAATCGCAGAAAACGGCACCATCCTTAAGGAAGGAAGCAGATTTGAAACAGGGCTCTATATAGCTGATGTGGATCTTCAGAAGATAGTTCAGGAAAGAGCACGTATCACCACATATCCGGATATCGATGAATGTCTCAGAGACAGGTATGATGTGGTGAAATTTACATTTGCGGCTTCATCTTTCAACGCCCTTCAGGACGAAAACTCTGAAACCGGTGGTGAAGCATGTGTAACAGTCAGGAGTGAGACTTCTTTACAGACAGGCTGTAAGGCAGGAATCTGTGACTCCCTCAGAGACAGGCTTCTCCTTGATGCTGCTGATCTCAGAAGATTTGTGGATCCGAAGCCCTTCGTTCCGGGAAATGTGCTGGAAAGAAATCAGCGCTGCGATGAGATCTTTACCATTCAGGCCATGGGGCTTAAGAAGAGGCTGGAGCATATCGGCTGCAAGAGCGCAGTGATCGGAATATCCGGAGGACTCGACTCGACCCTGGCCCTACTCGTAACAGCGAGAGCTTTTGACATGGCGGGGATTCCGAGAGAGAACATCATTTCGGTCACCATGCCTGCCTTCGGAACCACTGACCGTACCTATAACAATGCTGTTACCCTGACAAAAAGGCTCCACGCAACACTCCGTGAGATAAACATTAAAGCTGCGGTTCTTCAGCATTTTAAGGACATAGGGCATGATCCTGAGGATCACTCCGTGACCTATGAAAATTCCCAGGCCAGAGAGCGTACCCAGATTCTCATGGATATCGCGAATCAGACTGACGGAATCGTTATCGGAACCGGAGATCTCAGCGAGCTGGCTCTCGGATGGGCAACCTACAACGGGGATCATATGTCCATGTATGCCGTTAATGTGGGCGTCCCGAAAACATTGGTGAGATACCTGGTAAAGTTCGTTGCAGACACTTCGGATGACAAGGATCTGAGCCAGTGTCTCAATGATATCTTTGATACACCGGTAAGTCCGGAGCTTTTGCCGCCCACAGGAGACGGTCAGATTTCCCAGAAGACAGAGGATCTGGTGGGACCTTATGAGCTTCATGATTTCTTCCTGTATCAGATACTTCGTTTCGGATTCAGTCCGAGAAAGGTGTATGCCCTTGCGCTTAAGGCTTTTTCGGAGGAAGCCCAGAAGGATGCAGGTATCGTGGGCGGAGATGTATATGATCCTGAGACTGTTCTTAAGTGGCTCAGAAAGTTTTATTGGAGATTCTTTTCACAGCAGTTCAAGAGAAGCTGTCTGCCTGACGGCCCCAAGGTCGGATCGGTCGCAGTATCGCCCCGAGGAGATTTAAGGATGCCGAGTGATGCCGTGGTGAAAATCTGGATCGAAGAGCTTGAAGAAATTTAAAAAGTTTTTTTGTTTTTAGTTGAAAAAGTCTAAATAGTGAGCAATATTTATAGTGCACACTTTTTAGACTTTTTTGTCTGTTTTATTTTTTCGGGGTAAAAATTGGAAAAAATCACATCTACCGGTAACAGGTACATAAAAGAAGTAAGGGAACTTGAAAAGAGAACCAGAGCGAGACGTGACAGCGGTCTTTTTGTTGCTGAAGGCGAGAGGCTCTGCAGTGAGATCCCTGCGGAAGAGATAGTCAGGGTATTTGTGACTTCCGGGTATAAGGGACGTCTGCCGGAGGGCATGGCGACGGATAAAAAGGGTAATGCTGCAGGCTCTGCATCGGGAAAGATTCCTGTATTTGAAGTATCGGATCAGGTCATGGAGTATATGTCAGATACCAAGACCAGTCAGGGCATACTTGCAGTTGTAAGGCAGAAGCATTATACATCTTTATCCGGCGATTTCTTTATCATTCTGGACACTCTACAGGATCCCGGCAACATGGGGACTATATTCAGAACGGCCGAGGCAGCAGGTGTTGATGGCATAGTCATGAACCGTAACTGCGTAGATATTTATTCGCCTAAGGTCGTGAGAGCAACCATGGGGGCCATGTTCCGTATGCCGTTCCTTATCTGTGATGACCTTCCAGCCGAAATAAAAAGAATGAAGAGTCGGGGTGTTTCCGTTTATGCGGCTCATCTCAAGGGAGAAAAGAACCATTGGGAGTTTGATTACAAGGCGCCTACAGCATTTATGATAGGAAATGAAGGCAATGGTCTTTCTGATGAGATCGCGGCATTATCGGATGAGTATCTGAGGATCCCTATGATGGGAAAAACAGAATCATTGAATGCAGCTGTTGCAGCAACTGTATTGATGTATGAGGCAGTAAGACAACGCGCATAAATAATCAGTATGCAGGAAAGGTACCTGTCACGAGTCATCCATGGTGATCGATCATATATGGAGTGACATCGGACAAGTGAGGAGGAAGCTATGGTAGATTTGACCGGAAGAGATTTTCTGAAACTTCTTGACTATTCACCTGAGGAGATAAATTATCTCCTTGATATATCCGCTCGTTTAAAGGCTGAGAAGAAAGCGGGTTCGAAGGATGGAAAGCCGCTTCACAGCGGTGATTTTGCAGGAAAGAACATTGCCCTTATCTTTGAGAAGAATTCGACGAGAACCAGATGCTCTTTTGAGGTTGCTGCATTTGATCTCGGAATGGGCGCGACTTATCTCGGACCAAGCGGTTCACAGATAGGCAATAAGGAATCTATTGCCGATACAGCGAGAGTTCTTTCCAGAATGTATGACGGAATAGAGTATCGCGGATTTGAACAGTCTATAGTTGAGGAGCTGGCAAAGTACAGTGATGTTCCTGTATGGAACGGTCTCACCAATGAGTTCCATCCTACCCAGATGCTGGCTGACATGCTCACTATCCGTGAGCATAAGGGAGATCTCAAGGGACTTAAGCTTGTATTTATGGGTGACGCCCGTTACAACATGGCTGATTCATACATGGTTACCTGTGCAAAGCTTGGGATGCATTTTGTGGCATGTTCCCCTGAAGAGTACTGGCCGAACAAGGAGCTTATAAAGACCTGTCAGGAGGTTGCGGCAGAGAACGGCGCGATCCTTGAATTTACGGAGGATGTAGAGAAGGCCTGCACCGATGCGGATGTTATCTGTACCGATGTATGGGTATCCATGGGAGAGCCTGATGAAGTATGGGAGAAGAGAATCCGTGATCTTGGCCCGTATCAGGTAAATGCAAAGGCTTTTTCATACGCAAAGCAGGATGCTATATTCCTGCATTGTCTTCCTGCTTTCCATGACACCAACACAAGGATCGGAAAGCAGATATTTGAGAAATACGGACTCAGGGAAATGGAAGTTACAAATGAGATCTTTGAGTCAGAGCATAGTGTTGTATTTGATGAGGCTGAAAACCGCATGCATACCATCAAGGCTGTGGTATATACAACACTCGGCGGAAAATAAGGAGGTCAGATGGCAAAAGTAAATACCGTATCACGAGGTACGTCAAGACAGCTTGATATAGTTCATATCATACTGGGTGTGATAATCGTTGTTATGGCGATTATGGCATTTATAAATCCGGTTGAGAACATGGTTTTGTTTCCGCTTATTTTTTTCGTTGCGGCTGTTTTGAAGCTGATATCCGGGGTTGCGGTGATTATGAATGCCAATTCAGAGCATGACCGCAAGGTCCATGTGAAAGGATCCTTACAGATTATTATCGGGGTGATCATTTTGGGGATAGGGATCATTTCCGCAGTATCGATCTGGTTCTGAGTTAGGGACTGAGCGTTACTGTTCCGATAAATGGCATAAAATATCCGGGTCACAGACATTAAGCTTTCTACGTGTCTCTGATCTAAAAAGGAGTAGAGGATGGCTAATAAAAAAACAATAGACGAGGCTGCTGCCAATGTTTCCGGCAAGAAGGAGCTCAGCAAAGAGGAACTTGTCAAGAAGATCGAGATTCTTTGCAAGAAGGCTCTGAAGAACAAGAATTCCATCGATCAGTCTGAAATCAATGAAATGTTCGCAGAGGACAAGGTGACTGAGGAGCAGATGGAAAACATTGGCAGACTGATTGAGAACCGTGGAATAGAGATCAATCCAATCGTTGACGAAAGTCTTTTGAAGGTTATGGAAGCAGGAGTGCTTTCGGTTGATTCGGATGACGATATCGAACCTATCGATGATGAACTGGAGAAGGAGGAAGAGGAAAGCGTCGATCTTGATGCGGTGGACCTCCTGGATGGCATAGGAACAGAGGATCCTGTCCGCATGTACCTTAAGGAGATTGGTACCGTTCCGCTTCTTACCGCGGATGAGGAGTACAGTCTTGCCATGCGTAAAGCCAACGGAGACGAGGTTGCCAAGCAGCGTCTCATCGAGGCCAACCTTCGTCTGGTAGTTTCCATCGCAAAGAGATATACAGGCCGTGGCATGAGCTTCCTGGATCTTGTTCAGGAGGGAAATCTGGGACTTATCAAGGGCGTTGAGAAGTTTGATCCTGAGAAGGGATTTAAATTGTCAACCTACGCAACCTGGTGGATACGTCAGTCGGTTACCAGAGCCCTTGCGGATCAGGCCAGAACTATCCGTGTACCTGTTCACATGGTCGAGACTATCAATAAGATGTCCAAGATGCAGCGTAAGCTGACACTTGAGCTTGGTTATGAGCCAAGTGTCAAGGAACTGGCAGATGCTCTTGACATGACAGAGGAGAAGGTTCAGGAAATCATGCAGATAGCCCGTGAGCCGGCTTCACTTGAAACACCTATCGGTGAAGAGGATGACTCAAACCTTGGTGACTTTGTTGCTGATAACAACATCGTATCTCCAGAGGGTAATGTTGAGTCCGTGATGCTTCAGGAACATATCAAGACCCTGCTTGAGGATCTTAAGGAGCGTGAACGTCAGGTCATCGTTCTGAGATTCGGTCTGGAGGACGGACATCCGAGAACTCTTGAAGAGGTTGGAAAGGAGTTCAATGTAACCCGTGAGCGTATCCGTCAGATAGAGGCAAAGGCCCTTAGAAAGCTTCGCAATCCTGTTCGCTCAAAGAGAATCAGGGATTTCCTGCAGTGATTGCTTTCTTGAAATAACGAAAATATGTAGTGTATAATGGCAGCCGGCTCTTTTTGAGCCGGCTTTATAAGTCGTTTAATGCAATGTAAAGGATGAAAAGTGGAATATATAAAACCTGAACCAAATACAAAAAACTATCAGCAGATGCTGGATAAGATCATAGAATCCTGGCAGAAAGATCCGGAAAAAAACGGAAGAAGACCGAGACTTCTTATGCACAGCTGCTGTGCGCCCTGCTCCAGCGCAGTGCTTGATTATCTCTGCCGGTACTTTGATATCACCCTGTTTTACTATAATCCCAATATATCCACCAGAGCGGAGTTCGATCACAGAGATTCAGAGTTAAAAAGGCTGATACATGAGATGGGGATAGATGTGGAAAGAACCGGTGAAGACGGAGTGAAGCTAGGCGCGGTTTCCGTAGTGGTTCCGGACTATGACCATAAGGAGTTTCTGAATATTGCAAAGGGCCATGAAAAAGATCCGGAGAGAGGCGAAAGATGCCATCTCTGTTACCGCCAGAGGCTGGAGAAAACGGCGGAATATATGGATGAAGTAAGGCTAAAGGCATCCGGTGATTCTGAGGCTTCGGATCGGATATATGATTATTTTTGCACCACTTTGACCATATCGCCCATGAAATCAGCGGAAATCCTTAATTGTATAGGTGCTGAGGTCGGAGAAAGACATGGGGAGAATTTCCTTCCTTCGGATTTCAAGAAAAAGGGAGGATATCAGAAGTCGATAGAATTATCAAAGGAGTACGATCTTTACAGGCAGGATTTCTGCGGCTGTGAGTTTTCGAAGGCTGCAAGCGAGCGTGAAAGAGCAGAGCGTGAGGCATTGAAACAACAAAGCGTATAGTGGAATTAAATCTCTTACTATAATGATATTTTTTACAAAATAACTTATAATGTTTATATCAGATATGTACGTGTGAAAGTGATTTTGTAAATCATAAAAATGAATAGTAGGAGGCGAATTTATGTTACATGAAGTTACGTTTCTATCCTTTAATGAACGTGATACCGTATATGGATGGATTTATGTTCCCGCTGCAAAGCCTAAGGGAATCGTGCAGTTGATTCATGGTTTTGGCGAACACTCCCGCAGGTATCTCCATATGATCGCAGCATTTGTGGAAGCCGGTTATATAGTGAGTGCAGATGACCATGTCGGACATGGAAAAACAGCCATTGAGAATAACAGCTGGGGAGACTGGGGTGATAAGGGATTCCATACCATGATGGAGGATGAGCATAAGCTCCATGATATTACAGTTGAGAAATATCCTGATCTTCCATATTTTATTTATGGTCACAGCATGGGATCATTTATTGCAAGAGACTATATGTCCAAGTATGGTGAGGAACTGGATGGTGTAACATTATGCGGAACCATGGGAATATGGCCGGATCTGAAATCTGCTCATGATTATGTCGAAACAATTGTCAACAGTGGTAAAGCTAAAGATGCAGATCCTGAAATTCCGCAGAAACTTTTGGGATGGATGTTCGGCCGCTGTTCTGAAGGTGTAACCCGTGGCAACGAGTGGATATGTGAAGATCCGGAAGTACAGCGGGATCATGCCGAGGACCCGTTTGATGCATTTACAAAACCCTGTACTAATCAGGCTTATCTGTATTTTACGCAAATGATGGATTACATCACAGGACCGGAATGGGCGGAAAAGGTTCCCAAAGAGCTGCCTGTTTATAACATAGCCGGTGATCAGGACCCTGTAGGTCAGTATGGTACAGGTGTTCTTCAGGTTTCCAACTGGCTTATAGATGCAGGTGTAACTGATGTATTTACCGAGTTATATCCGGGATATCGTCATGAGATCCACAATTACAGTGATATAAAATATGATGTGGAAGAGGGTATCATCGACTTTATGGATACAAACCTTCCGGAGTAAGAAATAAACATGCCTGATTCAAGAAAGAATCGAGAGGAGAGATATGCAGCCGGATAAAGACTATGATGGAGAACTAAAGAAAGTGACTGTCAACAACATTACTCTTTATTATGCTGTTGCAGGAGAAGGCAAGCCTATAGTAATGGTTCACGGAAATGGCGAGGATCACCATTTGTTTGATACTGAGATCCGGCAACTGGTGGATGCCGGATATAAGGTTTATGCTCCGGATTCCAGAGGACATGGAGCAAATGAACCGCTTTCGGAGTATCACTATAGTGATATGGCAGAGGATATGTTCGGCTTCATAAAAACACTTGGTTTAGACAAGCCTGTGCTTTACGGACACAGTGATGGTGGAATCCTCGGACTTATGCTGGAAATCAGCCATCCGGGGACACTTGGAGCATTAGCGATAAGCGGGACAAATTTGTCCCCCGAAGGACTGGAACCATCATTCATAGAAGAGTTCACTGCAAAGAATCAGGAAGAGCCGGATCCACTGGTGACACTTATGCTGACAGAACCTCACATTGATCCTGACAGCCTGGAAAATATAACGATTCCGGTTTTGGTAACAGCCGGTGAAAACGATCTTATTCTTCGGTCGGAAACTGAACTTATAGCAAAAAAACTGCCGAATTCCACCATGGTTATTCTCGAGGGACAGGATCATGGAAGTTATATAGCAGGCAGTGAGATAATGGGAGAAATGCTGATTGACTTTCTTAACAAGGAATATAGTGACGTTAGTTAAAATATTGATTTGTTGCGCAGGCTACAGTTTTCCGGGAATCAGTGGTGTATGATTTAAGAAGACGGGGGACAGGGTATCATGAGTAGAAACCCTTGTATCCCCGTTTTTTTGTTGTTGAAAATATGTTTAGGATAAAGTGACAGCTATGACGGTAGAAGAATTAACAAAAGAACTTGAGAGAGATCCACGAAATGCAGGATATACGGAACGAAATATACCACCGGTCTATCAGATCAATAGAAGGGCTAAAATATTGATCATCGGTCAGGCTCCGGGAAAAAAGGTTGAGGAAACTTTGATTCCCTTTAATGACAAATCCGGAGAAAAACTCATGGAATGGATGGGCGTAAGCCGGGAAATATTTTACTCTGACAAGATAGCCATAGTGCCCATGGATTTTTACTATCCGGGAAAGGGAAAAACCGGAGATCTGCCTCCGAGAAGATTTATTGCGGAGGAATATCATCAAAAGATTCTGGAAATGATGCCGGAAATAAATATGACGATACTCATCGGGCAGTATGCCATGAAATATTATCTCAAGGATTCCATGAAACAAAATCTTACGGAAACAGTAAAAGCATATAGGGACTATCTTCCGAAATATTTTCCTATCGTGCATCCAAGTCCGTTAAATTTTCGATGGCAAAAAAATAATCCGTGGTTTCAGGATGAAGCCGTTCCTACACTCAGAAACTCTGTGGCAACGGCAATTTATAAAGACGGTAACTGAGGAAGCTGATATGAGCGTCAATAGTTGATATCGGACCGAAAAAAGGAAAGGATATAAACAGTATGTTATATGATTCAGAGAATTGTCCTTGTTTAAATACTGATTGCGACCTTTACAGGAAGTGTGATGAATGTATAGAGAGACACCATTCTTCCGACAGGTATCCGTTGACTGCCTGTGAGATATGCGATAGAGACGGCTGCGAGTATGCGATTCTCTGCGGCTTTGGTTATCCCTCCGCAAAGAGCAACTTCAAGAATGTAATCAATGTTTTTGTCCATAAAACTCCTTTTATTTCCTAAAAACTATATCAGCTGCATCTCTTTAGTAAGCCAAAAAACACTGATGGGTTCAATGCCTGTCAGTGTTTTTTGATTTCTAAAATAATTATAAAATGCTATTTCGATACATATATTTTCGTAGTTCCTCGAGTAAAATTAAGATAATAATTGACAAGTTAATAACAAGAATTGTTACCCAGATGAATTAATAGTTGGAAAGCTTTAGGGAGGATTCGTGATGAAAAGAGGCGAAAGAGTAACTGGTAAGCTTACAGCCCTTATGCTGGCTGTGATTCTTTGTTTTGGACTGTGTCTTACAGGCTGCGGCGGAGGGACTTCGGCAAAAACAAAGGATGATGATCCGTTGGCAGGTAACTATATCCCTGTGGTGGGAGAGATGATGGGTATGGCCCTGACCGGTGATGACCTTAAGGGTTTTGGATTCGAACTGCAGAGCGGGGGTAAGGCCGTCATGACGGTAAACGGGGAAACACACGATGTTAAATGGACCAGTGATGACACTACCATAACCATCACGGTAGATGGAGAAGAGATCACGGGTGAACGTGGCGAGGATTGTTTTGCTGTAAAAGATATGCTTGGCCTGGGGATGGATTTTACCTTTGCAAAAGAAGGTACCCCTGCCGCAGATCCGGCACAGTATCTACCGGAATCCGAGAAGTTTATGCTGCAGGACTGGCAGTCTGTTTCGGTGACGGATATACTGGGAGACCCTACTGATGAGATTGCACCGGATGCCCTTAAGATGAGTTTTCGTGGAGATCACACCATGGATGCTGTGATTGAAGGTAAAGAATTTAAAAACCTGAAGTGGTCCAATCTCAAGGATTACGGTTCCGTTGATTCCGAGGATGTCAAACTTACATGGAACATAGAGGATGATGGACTTAAGGCAGATTATGTGAAAGACGGTGAGTATTACACCTTCTTTTGTCCTAAGGATCCCTCAGAAAATAAGGTAACTGCCGAAATCAAAAAGGAATCGGAATCTGAAACCGAATCTGTAACAGAAGAAGCATCAGAAGCAAAAACCGGAGAAACAAAGGAAAGCGGTGATGCCAAATCTGAAACAACAGTCAAAAAAGTAAGTTCTGAAGCCAAGGCGGTCTTGGGAGAACATGGTAAGGCTGCAGCTTCTATTTATACTGACTACTGGGATCGGGACTGGTTCGGCTGGTATGTGATAGAATCCTGTCACGGTGATTACGAGGACATGGAAGACAGCATACATGATGTTTGCGGGTCTATATTTGTAGAAAGTGATAATTCCGGTCGAATCGTCCTTTGGGATGACCAGGGTTCTGCGAAATCACTTATCTGTGAAGCGGAGGTCAGCTTCGGTCCCGGAACAACAAGTGCGGGCTGCATGAAGAGTGAGAAGGGATATTTCCTGCTGGATGGTGAAAATGTTCAGCATGCGGACTGGATTGTGGATCCCGGTGCTTCTGACGTAAGTGACTATGATCATATGATAGAAGTAAATTGCAGATACGAGGATGAACATGGAAGCTTCAGGTACTATATTTATCTCCGGCCATGGGGCATGGACTGGGAGGATGTCCGTACTTCAAATGTGGATTTTCTTCCGGTGTCCTATGATTACTGGTACACAGATGTAAAGGATGGGTCTATGCCGGAAAGTATCGGAAAAGAAACAGATGTAGGATAAGAGGAAGTTTGATTCCTGTTTTTAAGAGAATCGCCATATTCAATACTCATTAAGGGGATATTAAATTTTAGAAATAACGAATATATATAATGCGTTGATGAAACATCAATAAGTTTCATCAACGCATTTTTGTTGTAATTAGGATAAAAATCGTTCTGTGCTGCATTGGCTCAGGGAGGAAGGTTTTGAAATCGAACTTCCGGCGGCAGGGCACAGAACAGGTTTTGCAGCTTCATACAAAAGCGGAAAACCGGGACCTGTAGCGGTTTTCCTTGCTGAATATGATGTCTACCCACGATTCGCACTTTAATCGTGGGAGCCACGCGGCTTTGAGCGGTTCGAAAGAATCTGTAAAGATTCTTTCATTTTTATAGGAACGATACAAACTGATGAATCAAGAAGTAATAAGTTCATATATCCCTCTGTACATAGAGGCCTTTTTTTTGACTGTAAAGATAGGATGGCTTGGCATAGTGCTTTCACTGATGATTGGTGTTATGACAGCATTTGTCATGTATTTCAAGGTGCCGGTGCTTTCACAAATATCAAAAGTATATGTTGAGTTATTCAGAAATACACCGCTGTTGGTACAGTTGTTCTTCATTTATTTCGGACTTCCCAAAATCGGAATATCCGTCCCGGCAGAAACCTGCGGATTTATAGGTTTGGGACTTTTGGGCGGCAGCTACATGGCGGAAGTTTTCAGAAGCGGTCTTGAAGGGGTTCCGGTATCCCAGGCCGAGGGTTCTATGGCACTGGGGCTTACAAAAAAGCAGATGTTCATCTATGTTATATTTCCGGAAGCCATATCATTAAGCGTTCCCGGAATAGTTGCAAATGTCATTTTCCTTCTGAAAGAGACCAGTGTCTTTTCAGCCATAAGTCTCATGGATCTGATGTTTACGGCAAAAGACCTGATAGGTCTCTATTACGATACTACAGAAGCGCTTTTTCTTCTGGTTGTTTTCTATGTGATGATGCTTCTTCCTGTATCTTTTCTGGGAAACCTGATCGAGAAGAAAGCAAGATTCAGAACTTTGGGAGTGTGATGATATGGGATTAGAAGTTTTACTAAAAGGGAATAATATGATCAGGCTTCTTACAGGACTTCTGGTATCACTTAAGATAAGCATGATATCAGTTGTGATAAGCATCATACTTGGAGTGGTGGTCGGGATAATGATGGCTCTTAAAAAAGCGGCGATAACAGTGGTCACAAGGGTATACCTTGAGATTGTGAGGATAATGCCTCAGATGGTGTTGCTTTTTATAGTTTATTTTGGTTCAACTAAAGCTCTTGGTATCAATATTACGGCGGAGACTGCTTCAATAATAGTTTTTTCATTCTGGGGGACAGCGGAGATGGCAGATCTTGTAAGGGGTGCCCTTCTCAGCATTCCTGTGATTCAATATGAGAGCAGCATTTCTCTGGGACTTAATAGATTACAGACTTATGTTTATGTGATAGTACCGCAGATAATCAGAAGGATGATTCCTTTGTCCATAAATCTGATAACCCGAATGATAAAGACTACCAGCCTTGTGATGATGATAGGAATCGTTGAGGTATTGAAGGTCGGACAGCAGATTATAGAAGCTAACAGAAAGGCTTCGCCAAATGCGGCTTTTGGGATTTTTTTAGTTATATTCCTTTTATATTTTCTGGCCTGCTGGCCCATAAGTATGCTTTCGAAATATCTGGAAAAGAAATGGGAGAACTGACCTTGTAAAGCTTAGGGAGAGGATAGGTATGGTGTTCCAGAGCTATGACCTGTTTCCCCATATGACTGTGCTGGAGAATATAATGCTTGCACCTGTCAAGGTAAAGAAAAGAAACAGGAAAGAAGCAGAGAAGGAAGCTATTGAGCTTCTGGAAAGGGTCGGACTTCTTGGAAAAAAGGATTACTATCCAAGACAGCTTTCCGGTGGTCAAAAACAGAGAGTTGCTATCGTCAGAGCTTTGATTATGCATCCGGAAATACTTTTACTTGATGAGATCACAGCTGCACTTGACCCTGAGATGGTACGAGAAGTCCTTGAGGTAGTTCTTTCCCTTGCGAGAGAGGGTAGAACCATGTTGATCGTTACCCATGAGATGCAGTTTGCAAGAGCAGTTGCCGACAGGATGATATTTCTTGAAGGTGGAAATATAGTAGAGGAAGGAACTGCAAAGGAATTTTTCGAAAGACCAAAGACCGAAAGATTAAAAAAGTTTCTGGAGACATTTTCTTACGAAAAGTAAGATAGAAAGTGAAGGTGTTAATATAAATAAGGGGCAGTTAAGAAGAGATCGATATTGGTGGAAATTTGGTTGAATTTGATGTACAATGCACTTTAATGTACTGTATGTGCATTAATTTATATTGTTTTTAGAAGAGGAAGGCAAATGGTATCAGGAGAAGTATCCGTAGTAAATGAATCAGGATTACATCTTAGACCTGCAGGAGTATTGACACAGACCTGCATTAAGTATAAAAGTAATATATATCTGTATAACGGAGATCGTAAGATCGTTGCAAAATCTGTTCTTAACGTTATGGCAGCAGGAGTTAAGCAGGGAGCTCATCTCAGAGTAGAGTGTGAGGGACCTGACGAGGCTGAAGCCCTTGAGGCTGTTATAGAAGCGATATCTTCAGGACTTGGAGAAGGTAAGGAGTATAACAGTTCCGACAGATTGTATTGATTGAACGGCTTTTTGGCCGGGTATATGACAGACTTTTAAAAATCAGGTTAATAAAGCAGATAACGGACACTTTATATGGGGTGTTGGCTGTCTGAATTAAAAAAAGCGCGGCTGGGAGTGAGCTCCCAGCCGCGTTCTATATTCGCGATAAAGCCGTCACGCGGGCGTCGTGCTTGCACAAAAGCAGGTGGGAACTCCAGCCATTAGAATGCGCATACGCGCAGGCTGGAGATATATGGCAGGTCTCCGAGGAGACCTGCCACGAGACATGTGACGGCTAACGTGTAATCGAGTAGGGCGCTTTCCCCTACTCGATTACGATGAAAGTGTTGCGCTGCAATCCGTACTTTCTGTTTATTTACAGTTCTTCAACCGCCTTTACAGCGTCCTTTATTTCAGGGAGGTCGATGGCCTCAACGGCGCCGGCATCCATGTAAGCTGAATTCTTAGGATCCATAGGTAACTTGGCAAGTACCTTCAGGTTGTTCTCGGCTGCAACCTCATCGATATGGCTTTCGCCGAAGACCTGGATAGTCTCACCGCAGTGAGGGCACTTGAGATAGGACATGTTCTCAATGATTCCGATGATAGGTACATTCATCTTTGTGGCCATGTTAACAGCCTTCTTTACGATCATGGATACAAGCTCCTGAGGAGATGTAACGATGATGATTCCGTCAACAGGAAGTGACTGGAAGACTGTAAGAGGAACATCGCCTGTTCCGGGTGGCATATCTACGAACATGAAATCTATATCCTTCCAGTTTACCTCTGACCAGAACTGTTTAACAGCCTGAGCGATGAGGGAACCTCTCCAGATGATAGGATCTGTTTCGTTCTCAAGTAAAAGATTGGAGGAAATGATCCGGATTCCGTTTGCGGATCTGTCAGGGATCATCAGCTTTCCGTCTTCCGTAACACCTACACCGTCATTTGAAAGGCCGAATGCCTTTGGGATGGATGGTCCGGTGATGTCTGCGTCTATGATAGCGGTCTTGTATCCGGCTTTGTTAACGCCTGAAGCGAGGAGAGAGGTAACGGTTGACTTACCGACTCCGCCCTTTCCGGAAACGATTCCGATAACCTTCTTTACACTGCATCCATCAGCAAGCTTTGCCTTGAAATCAGGTGTTCCACCGTTTCTTGATGGGCAGTTGCTTCCACAGGTACTGCAATTTGAATCGCAGGAACCGGGTGTTTTGTTCTCTAATTCTGCCATATATAAACTCCTTCTGAAAAACCGTCACAGGTTATCTGTTTTATCATGCCAATGTCTATTCCTTAGAATATGGCATAGTCCTGAAACTTGATTTCTGAGCGGCAGTGTTCGATTGCGCTCAATGAATGATTCTACCACAGAAAAAGGCCATCGTCCATGAGACGATGGCCTAAATGTTATACATAAGGTGTCAATGTCTTAATCCAGAACACTGAGGAATGCATCAAGAGACTTCGAAGTATTTCCCGTATTGAAAACGAAACCTATGTTTCTTGAAGGGATAGGAAGCTGTAACGGAAGCTCAACGAGAGAGCCCTCATCGATTTCCTTCTGAACGAGCTCTCTTACGACACAGCTCACACCGATTCCGATCTTTGCAAATTCGATGAGAAGATCCATGGTGGTTACCTCAAGAATCTGTGAAGGCTCGATGTTCATGGCCTTGAAATAGTCGTCAATATGACGTCTTGTCATATTGTTTTGGTCAAGGAGCATGAGATTGGCTTCTTCAAAGACATTGAAATCAGGACCGCAGATGGATTTAAGATTTTCAAGGTACTGAGGTGTGGCAACAAAAACATCATGAATCTGTCTTGAGTGTACAAAACGGATCTCAGGACGTCTTGACTTTGGTTCTGCTGTAAGACCGACATCGATTTTCTTCTGTTCGATCAGGTTGAGTGTCTGTGCTGTGGCCTGAGTATTTACGGACACACGGATATTAGGGAACTTTTCCATGAACTTCTGGAGATATGGAAGAAGAATATAACGGCACAGAGTAGTGGAAACACCGATCTGAATATGACCGATGTTGAACTCCTTCATACGCTTCAGCTCAACTTCCGCATTGTTGATGTTGTCAAAGGCATCTTTTATGTACTTATAAAGGATCTGTCCTTCTTCCGTTAATGTCACTCCCCGGGAGTTGCGGTGGAACAGCTTGGTGTCGAGACCGTCCTCAAGTTTAACAATAGACTTGGAAATCGCCGGCTGTGAAATATAGAGCTTCTTGGCGGCCTTTGAGATATTGCCGCAGCTTGCAACTTCATAAAAAATCTTGTAGCCTGATAAGTTCTGATCCATCTGGTATCCCCCTTCATCTTGACGATACGTCCGCAGCCTGTGGTACGTAACATGATATTCCTTGTGTTAATCGAAATTATCTGTAATATAACACAAGTGACTGCCATAACACAAGATTATTTGTTGCGTGTGTAAATATAACTATGAATCCTTTGAGCTGATTTTTACGAGTGGTATAATAACTATAGAGTATGATAATCATCATAAACATATATTAGAATTATATGACGGCGGATGTTATAGTTGATTTAACTGAGTCAGATAATTTTTTTTGATTAAAATTTGTTAAGTTTTCTGCATAAGTCCAGTATCAGGCGGCTGTGGTGCTGATTTTTCAGAGTCTATAGAACAGGAGATTTATATGGGAAAAGTATTTAAGTACGGAAAGGACGTGGATACAGATCAGATAATAGCCTCGCAGTATCTTCTTTATCCTACTATAGAAGAGATGAAGGAGCATACCTTTGAGTCGTTGGATTCTGAATTCATAAAAAGTGTGAAACCGGGAGATTATATCGTTGCAGATGAAAATTTTGGCTGCGGCTCATCCAGAGAGCAGGCTCCTGCAGTGCTTAAGGCATGCGGAATCAAAGCCGTGATTGCAAAATCATTTGCAAGGATTTTTTACCGTAATTCCATAAATCTCGGTGTTCCCGTAATTGTATGCAGTGATATTTATGATCATGTAAAGAACGGAGACGAACTCGTCCTCAACATGGATGAGGGCTACGCTGAGGTTTCGGGAGTGAAGTACAGCTGCACCAGGGTTCCGGAATATATGAAGAATATCCTGGATCAGGGCGGTCTTCTCGCATCACTTGACAAGTGACGGGACACATACAAAAGAAACGTTAGGGTTTGGAACGGAGAAAAATATGGGAATGACTATAGCTGAAAAGATAATAGCAAGAGCCGCAGGTGCCGAAGAAGCTCATGCAGGCAATATTTATGTGGTGGAGCTTGATCATCTCATGAGTAACGATGGAACCACACATCTTACCATAGATATGTACAACAAGTTAAAGAATAAGAAGATTCATGACAAGAACAAGCTTGTATGGATCATGGACCACAATGTTCCCTGTGACAGCCCGAAGACAGCCGCCTCACAGAAGAAAATGCGTGATTTTGCAAAGGAGAACGGCATCACGCTTCACGAAGGCGACGGAATCTGCCATGAGATCATGATTGAGAAGTATGTGAATCCAAAGGAACTTATATTCGGAGCAGACAGCCATACCTGTTCTTACGGGGAACTTGGGGCTTTTGGTACCGGAGTAGGATGTACGGATTATCTTTATGCCATGGTAACGGGAAAATCATGGGTACTCTGCCCTGAGACCCTGAGATTCAACCTCACAGGTGCGATTACAAACGGTGCAACCGCAAGAGACCTCATACTTACCATCATAGGAAGGATAGGTGCCAACGGAGCGAACTACAAGGCCATGGAATTTGCAGGACCCGGAATGAAGAATCTCACCATGTCGGACAGAATCTGTATCTGCAATCTCTGTGTTGAGGCAGGTGCAAAGACTGCTCTTATGGAGGTTGATGATACAGCAAAGGACTACCTCCGAGCGCATGGAAGAGAAGCAGCTGACGGTTTCGTAAGTGATCCTGATGCGAAGTTTGAGAAGGTCTATGACATTGATCTTTCGGAGATAGTACCGGTTGTGGCAAAGCCTCATTTTGTTGACAATATTTCTCCTGTTGAAGAAGTGAAGGATGTGGAGATAAATGAGGCATTTTTAGGCTCCTGCAATAACGGCCGTATCGAAGATCTGAGACTGGGGGCGTCCATCATCAAAGGAAAGAAAGTTGCAGAGGGCGTGAGGTTTCTGGTATCACCTGCCAGCCGTGACATCTATGATCAGGCTATGTCCGAGGGAATCATCGAGACATTTATGGAGGCGGGCGCCATAGTTGTGAACCCGAACTGCAGTGTCTGCTGGGGAAGCTGCCAGGGCGTGATCGGTGAGGGCGAGGTTCTCATCAGCACCGGAACACGTAACTTTAAGGGCAGAGCCGGAGATAAGAATTCCTTTGTATATCTCGGATCTGCGGCAACTGTTACGGCGTCTGCTATAGCAGGAAAGATTGTCAGAGCAGATCAGGTTTGAAATCAAAGATTGAGATTTGACGAGATATATAGTTAGTAAGACCTGATTTCAGAGCCGTATAGTTTGCATCTGTATGTCAGATATAAACGGAGAAAAACATGCATTTATAGGTGTTATAAGGTTTTCTGAAAGATTTTTATATAGTTTAGTAAGTATGAATTGACAAAACGTGATTATGAAGGATTTGAATACCTGAGGTATAGGAGGTATTTCTGAATCATGATTGCAATCAGAAATAAAATGGAGGTTTTGAATGGCTTCATTTACGGGAAAAGTTTTTGTTCTGGGGGATGATATAGATACCGACATCATCATTCCTACAGAGTATCTTGCATTAAAAACTATAGATGATATGCGACAGTACGGATTTTATCCCCTTCGTCCGGAGCTTCCGTCACTGATACAGAAGGGCGACATAATCGTAGCAGGAAACAATTTCGGCTGCGGCTCATCAAGAGAGCAGGCACCGGAGGTCATTAAAGCCCTTGGAGTCAGCTGTGTTATCGCGAAGTCCTTTGCAAGAATCTTCTATAGAAATTCTATCAATAACGGACTTCTTCTTATAGAGAGCAGTGATATCCAGGACGTTGTCAGAGAGGGAGACGAGCTCACAGTTATCCCCGGACAGGAGATTCAGCATAAGGGAGCTTCCTATAAAATCGGCTCCCTCCCGGATAATCTCATGGATATCCTGAATGACGGCGGACTTGTGAACGCAATGAAGAAAAGGAACGGAGTTATATAACTGCGCCTTGATTTATCGAAACTGATTAGTGGTGTATAGAGGCTGTACATTCGGAAAAGATTATCATCCGGATGTCGGATAAAACAACATCAACGGATGGAAAAACGAATAAATATGTACTGAAGTACAGGCTGATAATAGAACCACAGAACACAGGACGTTGAATTTGGAGGAAATATGGGAGCAACGCTTATTGAGAAGATCATCAGAAGAAACGTTCATGATGATAGTGTGAAGGCCGGAGACATTGTATTTGTAAAGCCGGACAGAGTCATGATTCATGATATTTTCATCCCCTTTGTTGCGGACAAGTTCCGGGAAATGGGATTCAAGAAGGTTTGGGATACCGATAAGGTGGTCATCATTTACGATCACATGGTTCCTGCCAGTCAGGTGGATGATACAAGACACTTCAGACGCGGTGATGAGTTCGCAAAGGAGCAGGGAATAGAGCATATTCACAGAGCTGACGGAATATGCCATCAGCTTATGCCGGAGCTTCGTTATGCACAGCCCGGAGATATTGTTTTCGGAACAGATTCGCATACCGTAACCTATGGGGGCGTAGGAGCCTTCTCCACAGGAATCGGCTATACAGAGATGGCGGGAATCCTTGGAACAGGCGAGCTCTGGATCAAGGTGCCGGAGACCATAAGGATAAATATTAACGGAAAACTGAGGGAGGGGGTTACCTCCAAGGATATCATTTTAAGGATCATTGGAGATCTTACTGCAGCGGGAGCCACCTATAAGGCTATGGAGTTCGCGGGGGATACCATAAGGGAAATGTCTGTTGCATCAAGGCTTACCATGGCAAATATGACCATCGAGGCCGGTGCAAAGTGCGGACTGTTCTATCCGGATGAGAAGACAGTGGAGTTTTCGGGAGTGCCCTGTGATGAAGCTCACGGATGCTTCAGGGATGAAGGGGATGGAGACTACGTTCAGGTTCTGAACTATAAAGCGGAGGATTTTGTACCGGTAGCGGCGTGTCCGTCACAGGTAGACAAAATAAGGCCGATTTCAGAGCTCAAGGATATAAAGATCGATCAGGTATTTATCGGTTCATGCACAAACGGACGTCTCGAGGATCTCCGGGCTGCGGCAGAGATACTTAAAGGAAAGCATGTAGCACCTTTTGTGAAGCTTATCGTAACTCCGGCCAGTCGTTCTGTTTATCTTGATGCGGTTCATGAAGGCATCATGAAGATATTTAATGATGCCGGGGCCATAATCATGAATCCCGGATGCGGTCTCTGCTGTGGACGTGCGGGAGGAATACTCACTGACGGAGAGACTGTAGTTGCCACAAACAACAGAAATTTCCTCGGACGCATGGGCACCAATAAGGTCAATATTTATCTCGCGTCTCCTGTTACAGCAGCTCACAGTGCGGTAGCCGGATATGTGACAAGTGTTTGAAGATATATTATGTGAAATATCTTGTAATCCGGATGATTCTAATTTATTATTAAGACATAAAGAGTGCTTGCCGTAGACGGTTAGCCCTTTGACAATTAGGTTAAGATAAACCGCTTAGTTTTCCAGGCTGAGGCGGTTTATTTTTTTGCAATCTTATAAACAAGACCGATGATAGCAACGATTAAAATTCCAAACTGGAATAAATCAGAATAACTTACCATGGAGACCTCCTTCCCGGAGGGCTTAACAAATCCCTCCAAATAGAGGGCTAACCGCCTACCGCAAGGGCAAGCACCGTTATGAGTGTATCATGAGAATCAGAAGCAGCATATAGTCTGTTTTTAGACTATATGCTGTTCATGAAGGTAGTAAGAATTATTATTTCTGTGGTGATGACTACATAAAAATCACTATATCTTCAACTTCAGTTGTCTGATGACTGAACGAAGATAGGCTTCTGCCAATTCGCCATCCTGAAACAGCTCCGGTGTAAATTGGGTGAAGGATAGCTTGTCTTTATATTCTTTTAAGAGAGCCGGGGGAAAAATCGGCTCCGGTTCCGGAAGAAAGATGCCGGATACCTTCTGATAACATGTCTTTGCAGTGGCTTTCTTTCTGTGGCTCCGATCTACGAATTCAGCCAAAGATCTGTGTATGGCTCTGTCCTCCATGGGGAGGTAATAGTAGTCACTGTAGTTTGGATAGAAGAACTTTAGCTCTCCTTCATATAGGTCTATGCAAAGGTTGATCTCCGGACCAGAAAGATTTATAAACCAGTTTTCGAGGTTTACGTCGATTGGCATAGGAACGGAGATTTCTGTCTTTTCATTGTCCGAATCCCTGAAGCAGCTGTACCTGAGACTTAAAACCCGCCGGCTGTCTGTGGGATTTTTCACTACTTCCTGTGACAGTAATGAAAAATCAGCCTTTAAAGCGTAGATATAGTTCAGTATAGGAAGCACATTCGGCATATTTTCGATATCTTCGAAGTTGTGAAGCAGGAGACAGTCCAGCAAGTCCTGAGACCTGTCCTTCTGCCACTGAAAGTAGACATTGATGAGTTCCCCACCTGAAAACCTGTCTTCACGATTTATCCCCAGGAACTTTTCACAGGTCTTAAGCTTCAGGTTTTCAAGGCCCAGAAGCTTTTTCAGAGGTCTGATCTTTTTCAGAATGTCATAGCTCTCAACACCGTCAAAGGTGCAGGGCAGTCCATACTGCTCAGCCATATGTGCAAGGAAGGGAATGTCAAAGCCGTCTCCGTTGAAGGATATAAGCACCTTTTTTGAAGACAAAAGGGTGAAAAAGTTTTCGAGTACTGTGACTTCGTCTGCTACGTCCTCGCAAAAATACTGTATGAGCTTCCAGCCGTCATCATAAGTCAGGAGACCTATAAGGTAAAGCCCTGATTTCCATGATGAGAGACCGGTGGTTTCTATATCAAAGAACATGATGTCTTCCACCGGAGCTATAAGAGACAAATCAAATGCTGTTGTCAGTTCTATGTTTTTTTCTATTCGAAGCAAAATAATCCTTTCTCTCAGCAAAACAAATTGTCATAATGAATAGAGTCATGTACGGTTCAATATTTGATCCTTTAAAGCGTTATGACCATCAGAAAAATCCGATTGAATCCTGACCGACAGACCGAGTCTAACACAGTATGGAAGGATGGTCAAAAGGATATGTGGCATTCACAGAACATTTGTGCTAACATACTGTATAAGTCCAGTATCAGGCGGCAGCCTATCCTCACAAGCTTGCTTGTGAGGGGAGGCTGACATCTGATACGACAACAGGTATCGAGAAGAAGCGCGAAAGCGCGGATTCGAGATACCTGTAGCATTACGAGAGCGAAGCGGAGTAATGCGTAGGACTTATACAGAGGTAGGCTCAAGATATCGAGAAGAAGCGCGGATTCGAGCAGGAACATTTTTATATTGATTTATCGGGAGATAGTAATGATCAGTTTTATACATGGAGAACTGGCTGAAATACAGGAAGGAATGGTGGTTGTGGAGGCTTCGGGAGTCGGATACGGGATCAGAGTACCGACAACCGTCATCGGAGCACTTCCTTCCATAGGAGAAGAGGTTAAGATATATACGTATTTTTCTGTAACACAGAACGGAGTAGAGCTATGCGGCTTCCTTAGTCCTGAGGACAGGGAGATGTTTACCATGCTTCTTACTGTAAGCGGTGTGGGTCCCAAGGGAGCCCTGGGCATACTGAGTGCCATGACTCCCGATGATCTGAGGATGGCTATCGTTACGGGTGACAGTAAAGCCATCTCAAGGGCACCGGGGGTGGGCAGCAAAACCGCACAGAGGATAGTTATAGATCTTAAAGACAAGCTTGATGCAACTGAAGTTTTCAGTACGGCTCTGGATCATGGCTCATCCGGTGGAAGTTCAGCCTTTGCGGGAGCTGCCATGGCACACAGTGCCCAGAGAGAAGCTGTGGAGGCTCTTGCTGCTTTGGGATATTCGGAGACAGAGGCGAGCCGTGCAGTGAAGAAGGTGGAGATAAGCGGAGACATGACAGTTGATCAGATACTGAAGCTGGCACTGAAGAACCTGAGTTTTCTGTGATTGGATTATCCGAAAAACCCGAACTTTATTATGGTGGGATTAATCAGAAGAATCTGTTATTTCTATAGTTGGATAATCAGAATAATCTATATTTAGCATTTTTTACAGATAAAGTATTTTTATCAGAAGGAAATATAATTGATGGAACGTCGCATTATAAATACAGATGAAACGGTTGAAGACAGACAGCTTGAGCCGAAGATAAGACCTCAGAAGCTTGATGACTACATCGGCCAGTCAAAGCTCAAAGAAATGATGAAGGTCTACATAACTGCAGCCAAAAACAGGGGAGAGTCCCTGGACCACTGCCTTTTTTACGGGCCTCCCGGACTTGGTAAGACAACTATTTCAAATATTATTGCAAATGAACTTGGTGTAAACATAAAGGTTACTTCCGGACCTGCCATTGAAAAGCCCGGAGAGATAGCTGCTATACTGAACGGTCTTTCCGAAGGAGATGTGCTGTTTGTGGATGAGATACACAGACTGAACCGTCAGGTGGAAGAGGTTCTGTATCCTGCCATGGAAGATTTTGCCATAGACATCATGCTCGGCAAGGATGCAACAGCCAGGTCCATAAGACTTGATCTTCCTCACTTCACACTCATCGGAGCCACCACAAGGGCGGGACTTTTGTCTGCGCCTCTCAGAGACCGATTCGGAATCATATCAAAGCTTGAGTTCTATAATAAGGAAGAGCTTATGGACATAGTTCTTCGTTCTGCTCATGTGCTTAATGTTGAGATAGATGATGAGGGTGCCGAGAGAATAGCATTAAGATCCAGAGGAACACCTCGACTTGCCAACAGACTGTTAAAGAGAGTAAGAGACTTTGCAGATGTAAAGTATGGTGGACGCATAACCAGAGAAGCGGCGGATATGGCTCTTGATATACTCGACGTTGATAAGCTTGGTCTTGACCAGAATGACAGAACCTATCTTTGCACCATCATTGAAAAGTTCAACGGAGGACCTGTGGGAGTTGAAACCCTTGCGGCAGCTCTGGGAGAAGACAGCGGCACCATAGAGGACGTATATGAACCATATCTTTTGATGAATGGCCTCATAAATCGTACACCGAGGGGGCGTGTGGCAACTCCAAATGCATACAGACATCTGGGGATACCCCATCAGGAAACCATGGAACTTTGATTTTGGAATGATGGAAGCTATATGTTTTTAGGTGAGGTCTGGGAATCATTTGTCAGGATAGGGCATGTATGTTTATATAGAGACGAGGAATAAACTATGGCATTTATCGGAATTCTTATAGCTGACTTGATAATATTCGGCCTTTTTATTGCAGCTATATGCGGAGTTTTTATAGTGGTCTGGGGTATAGCCGCTATTTTAGGAGGCATAGTGCTGTCCGGGAAGAAACAAGAGGTTAATTTAGGATCAAAGAAAAGAATTATAGGCATAGCACTGATCATTGCAGGGGTGGCTGTAGTTGTTCCGGTAGGGTACTTTGTTTTCAAGTTGCTTCAGATGTTTGGATTAATCTGAAAGATTTCAGTTTTTTTGAGTTTAGCCGATGCTCTGTGGTACAATGGTCATATGTTGTGAAGATTTATATGCTGCGGTGCCGAGAGGGCGTGTTTTAGGCGTTTTGGTCCGCAGATTTGACAAAACTACGGTTGTGTAGTAATATTCGGTGTATTTTTGACGATGTCTGAAATAGACATTGGCATGATGTTTACCAGGAAAGAACAGAGATTAAACCTATGGCAGAGAAAAACACAGTAGAAGTTGTTATCGATGGAAAAATTTATCAGCTTTCGGGAAATGCTACCGAGGGATATATGCATGAAGTGGCAAGCTATCTTAACCAGAAGATTTATGACCTGAAGCGTCAGATTTCAAGCTACAACAAGATGGATGACAACCTTAAGGCATTACTGCTGGAGATCAATATCTGTGATGATCTTTTCCGTGAGCAGGAGAAGACCCGCAGGTTCGAAAGAGAAAAGGATGAGGCAGAGCGTGAGAGCTATAGCGTTAAGCATGACCAGGTCAAGCTTCAGATCAAGCTGGAGAATACTCTCAAGGAGCTTGAGAATACCCAGAAGAAACTTGCTGAGCTCGAAGCCAGGGAGGCTGTCAGAGAGGCGAAGGAAAAGGCTCTTGCCGATGACAGGGTATCGTCTATCATCACCGGAGTCAGGAAGTAGGATGGCATAAGAGGGCGAAGTTCGAAACGATTCTATATCGACTTTTGACACTCGCATCTTATTATGACACTGACACAGAATTACAAAAGTTATGAAAATAAAAAGAGACAGACGTGTGGAGCTGCTTGCGCCGGCAGGCTCCTTTAAATCAGTCGTGGCGGCAGTTAATGCCGGTGCCGATGCCATATATATGGGTGGCCGGAAGTTTGGCGCACGTGCCTATGCAGATTCTGCAAAGGCTTCGGAGGAAGATATGGTGATGGAGGCCATCCGTTACTGTCATCTTTTTTCGGTAAAACTATATATGACGGTGAATATACTCTTTAAGGATTTTGAACTTAAAGAGCTTTTTTCGTATATAAAACCGTATTATGAGGCCGGAGTGGACGGACTCATAATGCAGGATCTCGGTGCGGTAAAGAAGATAAGGGAATGGTTTCCGGATCTGGAGGTCCATGCCAGCACACAGGAGACCATCTCCGGTGTGAACGGGGCACGTATGGCCCGGAAGTTCGGAATGACGAGAGCTGTCTGCAGCAGAGAGCTGAGTCTTTCCGAGATTAAGCGGATACATGATGAGACCGGAATGGAGCTGGAGGTATTCTGCCACGGTGCCATGTGCTACAGTTATTCGGGCGCATGCTTCATGTCTTCACTTCTGGGAGGAAGATCGGGAAACAGAGGGCGCTGTGCCGGAACCTGCAGACTTTGCTATGAGGCCATAAGTCACGGAGAGACAGCTCTGGGGGCGGGAGCCAAAGCCGGAACAGGGGATGAGTTCCATAAAAAGGGATATTTCCTCAGCATGAAGGACATGCAGACCATAGACCTCTTGCCGGAGCTCATCGAGGCGGGAGCCTACAGCTTTAAGATAGAAGGACGCATGAAGTCCCCTATATATACTGCCGGAGTGGTCAGCGTTTACAGAAAGTATCTTGATCTCGCCTTGAGGTATCTGGACGGTGAGCTGAAAAGCTACACTGTGGATCCCGATGATGTGAAGATTCTCAGAGAAGTCTTTGACAGAGGCGGAGTCACAAGCTACTTAAAGAGGCATAACGGCGCGGATATGATAGCCATAGAGGAAAAGAAGTTCCGTGAGGTTGAGAAAACGGTTCTCGATCATATAAGCAGCACTTACATAGACAGGAACAGAACCCTTAAACTGGATGCGGACATCAGGTTCACAGTGGGGGCACCTGTTGTGCTGACACTAAGTGATGCAAAGGGCAGGATGGTCACAGTGGTTTCCGGGGATGAGGTTTTACCTGCGGAAAGCCACCCTATGGACGCGGAAAGCATTGAAACAAAGCTCCGTAAGACAGGTGGAACAGTATTTACTTTTGGGTCTGTCCGTGTCTCTCTGGAAGGGGATATTTTCTACCCGGTAGGAAAGCTGAACCAGCTGAGAAGAGAAGCTCTCGATATGTATGAAGAGGAGATTTTAAGTGAGTCAAAGAGACAACTTGTCTAAAAAGAATAAAAGAGCTGTCGGGCGAAGCAGTGCTGAAAGAGGAGGTTCACCGGTAAAGAAGGATGCCTTTGAAAGAAGCCCGGGAAGATCGGGAAAAAGGCTTTCCGACAGCAGGAGATCTCTGGAAAAAAAGTCATCTCAGGAAAGCAGACGGAAGTCCGATAGAATTCAGAGCGGAAACGATTCCGGGAGAAGAAATCTTAAAGCCGGTGAGTCCAGAGATAGATTTTCTTTGAATCAGAAAGAAAGATACGTGAAGAAATCTAAAAGCTTTTCCGGAGAGACAGGTCTTTCTGCCTCGGACTGGAATAAGCCTGTAGCGGTTTCTGTGGAAACAGAGGAGCAGTTAAAGGCTGTTCTCGGAGAGAAGGCCGTTTCCCGTATTTACATCGATGAAGCATGCTTCGGTATCCCCGGCAAAGATGCGGCTGGAAACTCAGGTAAAGGAAAAGCCGGAGAACATGAGACGGAAGCATTGGCAAAAATCATAAGAGAAATCCATGAAGCGGGAAAAGAGGCCGGACTGAGACTTCGGCGTATCGAAAGAGACACCGATCCGGGGCTTGATTCGATGTCGCTTCTCAGCGGACTCATTAAGCTCGATGCTTCACCGGACATACTGCTTATCCGTACCTTTGATGAAGCGATGATGGTCTCGGATCCTGAGACTTCAGAAACCGGTAATAAAGGTTTAAGCAACATAAGGAAGATATTCGATTATACTTGTTACGGCTATAACACCGAAGCGGTGTCTATGCTCAGGGAGCTTGGAGCAGAGGAACTGACATATCCCATCGAGCTGAATTACAGAGAGTGCCTCAATCTGAGGAAGGCAGTGAAGGGGCATCCGGACAGGGGGATCTCAGAGATGCCTTACGAACTTCTCGTTTACGGACATCTTCCCATGATGGTCAGTGCCAACTGTATAAGAAAGACCTCCGCGGGCTGTGACCATAAGAACCGCTTTATGGTTCTCAGGGACCGAATGCAGAAGGATATGCCGGTAAGGTGTTATTGCAAGTATTGCTATAATCAGATTTTTAATGCTGAGCCTTTGGTACTTTTCGATCTTCCTGAGGATATTCGCTCCCTTGAGCCTGAGTGTCTTCGCTATGATTTTTCCGTTGAGACGGGAGCGGAGGTACGAAAGATACTTGCAGGCGCCATACCGAAGGACATTACCAGGGGTCACTTCCGTCACGGAGTTGAATAATTATGATCAATTTATACATTACAGCTGCGAAGTACATTCAGCTGCTTCTGATAGTGCTGTATACCTACTGTAATTTCAGGTTTTTATCCATACCCGATCAGGATGATGCAAATCCGCTGTGTGACTGGCAGCTCCGCATCATCCTGTTGGTGCATTTTCTGATGAATCTCGCTGTATTCTTAAAGACAGGGGAGTTTTCGGCGCTCATCTTTTATGTTTTACAGCTCATCTTTTTTGTTCTTTATACATTTTTTTCCGTCCGCATTTACAGGAACATCAACAGGCTGCTCCTGAACAATACGGTCTTTTTCCTTGCCTACGGGCTCATTACCCTTGAGAGACTGGATATGGGAAAGGCCATAAAACAGTTCGTGATAGTCATAGGGGCCGCGATCATGACATTGGCAGTTCCGTATGTCATAGATAAGGTATGGGATCTTGTAAAGTGGCGATATCATTTTGCTGCCTTCGGAATCCTCATGCAGGGCATCGTCTTTGTTATCGGCGCCACAAGCTACGGTGCAAAAATGTCCATCTCCATAGGCGGATTCACTTTTCAGGCATCGGAGCTTGTGAAGATAACCTTTGTGCTTGCCACGGCAGGTATGCTCAGTCAGGCGGAGAGCTTCAGGGATATAGTCATCACATCCCTTGTGGCGGGTGCCCACATGCTGATTCTTGTGATGTGCAAGGATCTTGGCTCGGCCCTCATATTCTTCCTTGCGTATCTTGTGATTCTTTTTATCGCCACAAACAAGGCTGTCTATCTGAT
Source organism: Lachnospiraceae bacterium (assembly GCA_015057945.1). Taxonomy (GTDB): domain Bacteria; phylum Bacillota; class Clostridia; order Lachnospirales; family Lachnospiraceae; genus Oribacterium. The sequence goes on from SVDD01000005.1 coordinate 100,200, forward strand.
TCTGGGAAACCTTGGGATGTGCCTTGCGGCGGTTTTCTCCTATTTTTCCTTCAGTCATGTGCGTACCAGAGTCTTTGCCTGGCTCGATCCCTGGGCGGATATCGATAACAAGGGCTACCAGATAACCCAGTCCCTGTTTGCCATAGGAACCGGCGGATTTGCGGGACTCGGTCTTTATCAGGGACTTCCCAACAAGATTCCCATAGTTGAAAAGGACTTCATCATTTCAGCGATTTCGGAGGAGATGGGTGCGGTTACGGCCATCTGTATCACTCTTGTGTGCCTTGGATGCTTCATGCAGATGATGGTCATGGGCACATATATGGAAGATTCCTTCTACAAGTATGTTTCCGTAGGACTCGCCATAGAGTATATCGTTCAGGTATTTCTCACCATAGGCGGGGCCATAAAGTTCATTCCTTCAACGGGTGTCACCCTGCCCTTTGTGAGCTACGGTGGTTCGTCCCTGGTATCTGCCTTTATAGTTTTTGCCATAATTCAGGCTCTCTATATCATTCAGGGTAATGAAGATGAGGCGGATGAAATTGAGGCTCTTGAGGATGTCTCTGCCGGGGGAGCCTATGACGACACTGATTACGGTGACGGCGACTATGATGAAGAGGACTTCGACGAACCGGATTATGCAGAAAACAGATATGACGGCTATGACGAAGAGGACTATGACGATCCAGACTATGATGATCCTGAGTATGAAGAGGATTATGATGAGCCGGAGGACAGAGAAAAGTCCTATTCGGAAAGAAGCTACAGGAATGAAAAAATCAGGGCGGAGGATCTGGGAATCTGATGTTTGGCATCACATTTCAAAGGGGATATGTGTGTTTTGCATCACAAGAGAATCCTGAGATTTACGTCGAGAATCCGATATACAGGTATTGATTTAGATGAAAAGTAGAAAATCGCGATCAGGAATAAAAAAAACAAACAGAAATATAATAAGGGTCATTTACTTCTTTTCATTTTTGTTCTTTGGGATGATAGGGTATATGGTCTATTTCATAGGCTGGGGTTCCGATGACCTCATGGGCAATGCCTACAACCCCAGGATGGAGGTCTTTAATGAACGTTTTGTCCGGGGGGCGATCATTTCCTCGGACGGTCAGGTGCTGGCAAGAACCGTGGTGAGTGACACAAGAAAAAATTCCGACGGAACAGAGAATCCGGCGGGGACATACAAAGAGACCAGAGAGTATCCCTTTGGAAAGACATTTGCACAGGCTGTAGGTTATTCGACCAAGGGTAAGACGGGTATAGAATCTCTTGCCAATTTTTATCTCATGGAATCGAACTCAAATCCTGTGATACAGGTGGTAAATGAGATCACAGAGACCAAGAGCCAGGGCGACAATGTGATCACCACACTGGATGCGGAGCTCCAGAAGATAGCGTACGATGCGCTGGGGGAGCATAACGGTGCAGTCATTGCCGTGAATCCGAAGACGGGAGAGGTTCTGGCCATGGCATCCAGGCCAAGCTTCGACCCCAATACCATAGTGGAGGACTGGGACAGTATAGTTAATGCCGAGGACAGTGATGCCCCTCTTGTGAACAGATGCACTCAGGGACTCTATGCTCCGGGATCTACTTTTAAGATCGTAATGGCTCTTGAGTACATGAGGGAGCATCCCGATGATTATCAGAATTTCACATTTAACTGCGACGGCGAATACCGGGATGCTTCAAATTCCGACTACGTGGTGCACTGCTACAGCGGAGAGGTCCACGGGGCCGAGGATCTGCATACTGCTTTCGCGTATTCCTGTAATTCGGCATTTGCAAAGATAGGAACGATGGTGAACAAGACGAAGCTTGCGGAAACAGCTGAGCAGCTTTTGTTCAACCAGGAACTGCCTGTTGCCATAGCCTCCAGCAAGAGTCGTTTCAATGTCACTGAGGAATCCGGTACCTGGACCATGATGCAGACAGCCATAGGGCAGGGTGAGACTATGATGAGTCCGCTTCACGAGGTGATTCTGGCATCAGCTATAGCCAACGGGGGCGTTCTTCAAGAGCCTAAGCTTTTAAAGCAGGTTCAGTCCTCTGACGGAAAAGTTATAAAGACCTTTGAGGATTCGGAGGATAAGATCCTCATGACAGAGACGGAAGCCTCAGTGCTTGCATCTTTCATGAGGTCTGTAGTAACGGACGGAACCGCATCAAAGCTTAGAGATGCGGAATACGCGGCCGCAGGAAAGACAGGTTCTGCGGAGGTTAGTAAGAACGGAGAGACCATTACCAATGCCTGGTTCACCGGCTTTGCTCCCTACGATGATCCGGAAATAGCAGTATGTGTCGTAGTGGAGGAAGGTGAAACCGGAGGAAGAACCGCTGTGCCTGTGGCAAAGCAGGTGTTCGACTATTGGCTGAATGAGAGATGAATAAGGGTATTATAAGCTTATCTAAAGATATCTTAATGTGACATATATTAACATAGAGGTTATAATGGGTCTGCTGCGGGGAACCGCAGCAGACCTGTTTTGTGTGCGATAAGATAAGGTATAGTCACTAATTACAATAAAGAATGATTATAAATATATAAGATTTTTTATATTCAATGTTGTGGCTATTTGGGGGGGTAGAAGAAGATGATAGCTCAGAGAGTAGAGAAACATCTGATAAAACATAATAGTCCGTTCTACTCAATGTTCTGTGACTTTGCCCATAAATCAAAGAATCTCTATAATCATGCAAACTATCTAGTCCGTAGCGAATTTGTCAAAAATGATAAATGGCTTCGGTACGGAGATATAGATAAGCTGTTAAAAGCAGATCTTGAATTTGATGATTACAAACAGATGCCTACCGCTCAGTCGGCTCAACAAATCCTTCGTTTATTGGAAAAGGACTGGAAGTCATTCTTTACGGCTATTAAAGACTGGTCTAAACATAAAGACAAGTATCTGGGGAGACCAAAACTCCCCAGCTATAAGCCAAAGGATGGCAGGCATCTTCTGATACTCACAAATCAGAATGTAAAGCTGAAGGGTAATGTACTTTGTTTTCCAAAGGCATTTAATGGCTTTACATTAAGACCAAGATTTGTAGTATTAGAGAACTTTCAGTCGTTTCAACAGGCTAGGATCATCCCAGGCTACAGACATTTTGTTGTAGAGCTTGTCTACAACATCAATGTTCCTGATACAGCGATGGATGATAATGGAAAATATCTCAGTATTGACATTGGCGTAGATAACTTAGCAACCATTACAAACAACATTGGTAAAACACCAGTTGTCATCAATGGTAAAGGTCTTAAATCAATGAATCAGTACTATAACAAGATGATTTCACATTATCGTGAAGTTGCCAAAAAGATGAATGATTCTGATTTTACTAACAGAATGGCTGCTCTAACGAGAAAACGTAATCACAAGATTGATGACTATATGCATAAAGCAAGCAGATATGTCATTGAGTATGCGGTTTCCATGGGAACAAATACTATTGTGGTCGGCCATAATAAAGAGTGGAAACAGGATTCCAAACTCAGCAAGGCCGTAAATCAGTCTTTTGTAGGGATACCTCAAAAGCGGTTTATAGAGATGGTACAGTACAAAGCTCAGGACATAGGATTAAATGTAATCCTGCAGGAAGAGTCTTATACAAGCGGTACAAGCTTCCTGGATAAAGAAGAACCTGTAAAAGCTAATTACAATAAGTCAAGACGGGTCTCAAGAGGATTATTTGTAAGTAATAAGGGTATTAAGATAAACGCCGATATAAACGGTTCGTATCAGATACTAATGAAGGTATTCCCTAATGCGTTTGCAGAAGGGATAGAGGGTGTTGCGTTACACCCGGTTAGAGTAAACGTAGCGTAAGCTCGTTGACTAATAAATATTTTATTTATCAAAGTTCTTTAATATTAATTAACATTGATGAATAAAACAATAACGTACTGAACATAAAACAGATGTGAAAAAACCGGTTATGGAGGTAGTTCGTGAAGAGACTGTTATCATACATAAAAGATTACAAGGTCAAAGCAGTTCTGGCACCGCTATTCAAGTGTCTGGAAGCCTGCTTTGACCTTTTGGTACCTATGGTTATATCCAGTATGATCGATACCGGAATAAAAAACGGTGATACAGGATATGTATTAAAGATGGGAGGGCTTTTGCTTCTCCTTGCAGCTATAGGTCTCACCTGTTCCTTCACGGCACAGTTTTTTGCCGCAAAAGTAGCGATACATACCGGAAAGGGGCTAAGAAATGATCTGTTCAGACACATTAACACCCTTTCCTACAGAGACATCGATGCCCTCGGAACCAGTACGCTTATCACCAGGATGACTTCGGATATCAATGCTGTCGAAAGCGGTGTCAACATGGCACTTCGACTTTTCATGCGTTCTCCATTCATCGTTTTCGGTGCTATGATTATGGCTTTTACCATCAATGTGAAAGCCGGTATTATTTTTGCAGTCACCATAGCAGTACTTTTTGCAGTGGTTTTCGGTATCATCCTGACAACTGCGCCGATGTATAGGAACAATCAGGCCCAGCTTGATAAGATCATGAAGACAACACGTGAAAACCTTCTCGGTGTGAGAGTTGTCCGTGCTTTCAATCGTCAGGCTTCAGAGATGGAGCAGTTCAAGAGAGAGAACGACAGACTTACTGAGATGCAGGTTAGCGTAGGACGTATCTCTGCGCTTCTCAACCCTGTGACCTATGTGATCATCAATCTTTCGGTGGTTTATCTCATTTACCGTGGCGCGCGGTTTGTAGACATTGGCGCCCTTACCCAGGGCGGACTTGTGGCTCTTGTAAACTATATGTCCCAGATTCTTGTGGAGCTTATAAAGCTTGCAAACCTCGTTATCCAGATAACCCGCGCCATGGCAAGTATGAACCGAATCGACGGTGTATTCAGCATTAAGCCCAGTGTTCAGGAGCCTGCCAATCTTTCTGCCGGAAACTCAGCAAATACGAATTCGGATTCTGAAAGCGGAATAGAAAATGCTCTTTCTAAGCAGGATATCAGAAACCTGAAAGACACTTCCATGGATGTTACAAAACCAAATGCTCCATCGGACAGTGGAAATAGTACGGCGGAAAGGATCTCTAAGGTATCCTTCAAAAACGTGGATTTTGCCTATACAGAAGGTGCTGATCCGGCACTTTCCGATATCACATTTGAAGCTATGCCGGGAGAGACTGTCGGTGTTATCGGAGGTACCGGTGCCGGTAAGTCCACCCTCATAAATCTTATCCCGAGATTTTATGATGTAACAAAAGGTGAGGTAGATATAGAAGGGCGTCCGGTAAAGAGCTACGGTCTTTCAGAGCTTCGAAACAAGATCGGTATCGTTCCCCAGAGAAGCGTGCTTTTCCGCGGAACCCTCCGTGAAAATATGCAGTGGGGCAAGGAGGATGCCACTGATGAGGAAATCTATGCGGCACTCAGGACTGCCCAGGCCTTTGATTTCGTAGAGGAGAAAGGACAGGGCCTTGAGCTTCCCGTTGAGCAGGAGGGAAGAAACTTTTCCGGAGGACAGAAGCAGAGACTTGCCATAGCAAGAGCTGTTGTGAGAAAACCTGAAATCCTTATACTTGATGACTCTGCATCGGCTCTTGATTTTGCTACTGATGCGGCTCTTCGTAAAGCCATAAAGCATGACACTGAGAACATGACTGTATTCATCATTTCCCAAAGAGTTTCAACAGTCAGAAATTCAGACAAGATAATCGTTCTCGATGACGGTAAGGTAGCGGGTATCGGAACCCATGATGAGCTTTTCGGATCCTGCGAGGTTTATAAGGAAATATGTCTCTCACAGCTTAATAAGGATGAGGCCGGAACTCCTGTGGGAACTTCGAAAAATGCTCCAGCCGAAGACAACACCAGTGCAGCGGCAAAGCATAAAAACGGAAATCTTCCCGGTGTTGCAGATAGAAGCGAAGTGAGTGCAGCCGGTAAGGAGACATTGGCAGAAAAAGGAAAGGAGGCAGAGTGATGGCTAAAGGTAAACCAAGAAAGATGACGGCGGAAGACCGTCGTACCATAGGCAGAATACTTCGATATATAAAGAAGTACATGCATCTCGTAATCCTGTCCATACTACTTGCAGCAGTGACTGTAGTGCTGACTCTGTACCTTCCGATTCTCACAGGTTCTGCAGTGGACACCATCGTAGGGAAGGGTGAGGTTGACTGGACAAGGCTCCTCGGAACTTTGAAACTTATGGGAATCCTCATATTGCTTACGGCGCTTTCCCAGTGGCTCATGAACCACATTAACAACGTGGTGACCTTCAGAGTTGTGGAAGATATAAGAACAAAGGCTTTCAATCATCTGGAGGAGCTTCCCGTGAGCTACCTTGACAGTCATCCGGCAGGTGATCTCACAAGCCGTATCATTACGGACATCGATCAGTTTTCCCAGGGGCTTCTCATGGGATTCACCCAGCTTTTCACAGGTGTGCTTACCATCTTGGGAACCCTTGGCTTTATGTTCTACATTGAGCCTGTTATCACGGTGCTGGTTATCGTGCTGACACCCTTAAGCTTTGTGGTGGCTAGTCTCATCGCAAAGAGCACCTACAGTCTCTTTAAACGTCAGTCGGAAAGCAGAGGAGATATCACTGCTTTTACAGAGGAAATGCTGGGAAACTTAAAGGTGGTGAAGGCTTTTTCACATGAGAAGAAGGCTCAGGCCCAGTTTGAAGACATAAACGAAAAGCTGTCAGGTTACAGCTTCAAGGCGGTCTTTGTATCTTCGCTCGTAAATCCTGCCACAAGATGTGTAAACAATATAGTTTATGCGGCAGTCGGTGTAAGCGGAGCCTTCATGGCGATCAAGGCACTCATTACTGTTGGTGAGCTGGTATCATTCCTTAGCTACGCAAATCAGTACACAAAGCCCTTCAATGAGATTTCGGGTGTGGCTACAGAGCTTCAGAATGCCATAGCGTCGGCTTCAAGAGTGTTTGAGGTCATCGATGAAAAAGCGATGGTACCGGATTCTCCGGATGCAGCAGTTCTTGGTGAAGGAGAGACACTTAAGGGCGAAGTGGATATAGAGCATCTCTGGTTCTCATACGTTAAGGACAGGAAACTTCTCACAGACCTCAACATCCATGTAAATCCGGGTGAGACCGTAGCTATCGTAGGTCCTACGGGCTGCGGAAAGTCCACCCTCATAAATCTTCTCATGAGATTCTATGAGCCTGATCAGGGCGCTATCAGGGTAGACGGTCATGATAACAGAGAGGTCACCAGAGAGAGTCTCCGTAACAATTTCGGCATGGTGCTTCAGGAGACATGGCTGAAGGCCACTACCATAAGAAGAAACATTGCCTACGGAAAGCCGGATGCCACAATGGAAGAGATCGTTGCAGCTGCAAAGAAGGCTCACTGTGACGGCTTCATAAGAAGACTTCCGCAGGGGTACGATACAGTTCTCGGAGAGGACGGCGGTTCCCTCAGCCAGGGTCAGAAGCAGCTTCTCTGTATCGCCAGACTTATGCTCAGGCTTCCGCCAATGCTTATTCTGGATGAAGCGACTTCATCCATCGATACCAGAACCGAGCTTCATATCCAGCAGGCCTTTGACAGTATGATGGAGGGAAGAACCTCCTTTATAGTTGCCCATCGTCTCTCGACCATCAGGAACGCGGACCTCATTCTGGTTCTGAAGGACGGAAATATCATCGAGCAGGGTAAGCATGAGGAGCTTCTTGCCCGTGGAGGTTTCTATTCAACATTATATAACAGCCAGTTTGCAGCAGGCTGACAGAATACCGGGATCAAAATAAGGATTACATATGGAAAGAGTCAGAAGTTTTGTAAAAAACCCTGTTAAGTTTATTAAGGAGAACAGATATGCCCTGTGGATTTTATATCTGCCGGTGTATCTTTTGTATTTTGCCCTTCTTCAGATGAGGGAAGTGCCGCTTGATGACCTTCGTATCATTGAGATTCCTCTGGACAGGATGATACCGACGATCCCGGTGTTTTTTGTTCCTTACGGATTCTGGTGGATACTGTTTCCGGGAGCTCTTGTTTTCTTCCTTTTTTTCGGAACAAAAAGGGACTTTCTGAAGCTTTGCTTTATTCTCTTTGGCGGATATACCATCTGCATGGTGGTGTATACATTATGGCCCAATGGCCTTGAGCTGAGAGACACAATCGAGGGGACGGATATTTTTTCAAAGGGTGTGCTGTGGCTGAGAAGCATTGACCCGCCCCGTAATGTCTGCCCCAGCATGCATGTGTCCAGTACAGTGGCCATAGATATAGTGGTGAGACAGTGCAGCTATATAAAGACCGGATATAAGAATATGGAAACAGTAGTGGCGGTGCTCATCTGTGTATCCACAGTGTTCATCAAGCAGCATTCTTTGGTGGATGTGGCTCTTGGCTGTATCATGAGCGTTATGCTGTGGCTGATATGGGAAAAGTTTTTCAGAAATGTTGAATGAATAAAATCAGAATGTTAAAATGGAATCAGATATATTTTGACAGAATTACATTTACGGTTGTGACAGATTGTACAGACAAATCTGTTATATGGCATCGGTCCCTCTGACCGGAATAACTGATGGGCTGATGTTACCGGAGGAAGAAGGTGACAGTATGAGCATTAAATATGTAACGATTTCAAGAGAATATGGTTCCGGTGGACGTGAGGTCGGCAAGAAGCTGGCGGATAAGCTTGATATACCTTTTTATGATAAAGAAATCATTGAGCAGACAGCATTCAAGACAGGTTTCGCAGAAGAGTATGTGAAAAAACAGGGTGAGTATGCCAATGCCAAAAACTGGATCGAGTATTCATTCTCAGCCCGTAACAGCTACGGTATGAGTCCTGAGGATTATCTCTGGTCAAAGCAGAGAGAGGTTATCCTTGAACTGGTAGAAAAGGGACCCTGCGTTATAGTCGGACGCTGTGCGGACTATATCCTTAAGGAAAGAAATGATGTTCTCAATGTATTCATTCACGCAAGTTATGATTACAGAAAGAATCGTATAACCAATATCTACAAGGATCCGGAGCATACTGAAAAGATGCTGAAGGATGTAGATAAGAAGCGTAAGTTCAATTACAGATACTATACCGAGCAGGAATGGGGCAAGTGTCAGAATTATGACATTACCCTTGATACGGGAACCCTCGGAGTTGATAACTGTGTTGATATCATACTTGACATCTGTAAGACTAGAGATCTTAACAAGGGCGAAAAGGCAGAGTGATCCGGTCTTTTCCTGAGAAAACGCTGATCAAAGCGTTTCCCTGGCCGGATTTTCGCTGCATAGCAGCAGTTTCTATTGAAAATCCGTGCCATTCGCCGGAGGCTCCGGGGAACCACATATATGATCAGTGGTTTCCTGAGATAAAGTAGTGTTCGGCCACCGGAAGCGATTCCGGTGGTTATAAATAAAAGACAGGAGATGAAAAAGCGAGCTTGGAAGTGACATTCCGAACCCGCAATTTTTGCTACAGAAAAACAGGAGGAGAGGTATGAGTGTGTTTTGTACGAATTGTGGTGCTCCTATGGACGATGATGCAAGGTTCTGTCCTGAATGCGGAGCAAAAATGCTGCCTGAATCGGCGGTTCCCAATCCGTCGGGAACTGCTTCATCGGGGAATTTTTCACAGAACGCTGCTCCCGCAGGTGATGTAAATGCCGGAAGTACAAATGTCGGAAGTACAAATTCCGATAATGTAAACAAAGGAAATCTGAACAGCGGAAGTAACGGATGGGGCGGTACATCTCAACAGGGGAATTCTGGTTATGCCGGTTCACAGGGACCTTCGGGAACCTACACTAAGGGATCCTTCCCGGGAGTTAATTCCGGTTCCGTATCGGGTTCCGGACCAAGGCCCGGTCAGGGGCAGGGATATAATCCGGGTTCAGGAGCGTATTCAGCCCCCCGGAATGGAAGCTATAATGGAGGAATGCCTCCTAAGAAAAGCGGAGGTGGTATTCCGAAGATAGTTTTCGTACTGCTGGGAGTGATGGTCATAGCGGCTGTCATAGTCGGGATACTGGTGTTCAGGAGCTTCATGGGAAAGACGGAAAATGTTAAAGAAACTACAAAAGCTGTAACTGAAACCGAAACCAGGGAAGAAACTAAGACCGAAACCAGAGAGAACAAGGAGTCTGTTGCAGAGACAGAAGCTCCTAAGCCTACAGGGGATCTGGCAAAGATAAAGCTGCCGGATGGCGTCAAGGTGAAGACGGATGCAACACTCAGGGATCTCGTCGGTGAATACAAGGGTGAGATCCGTATGACCCGTATGGATGGGTATGAAGAAATGGATGATATCACCGAGGAAGCAAAGAAGGCTATGCTGAAGACTCTTGATGGTCCGATTGACTGTGAGCTTGAGATCGAAGAGGACGGTCAGTGGAGTATAGAATGGCCTATTATGGACAGCAGTATGGAATTCTGCAGTGATGATTATGATGATCCTGATGAGTTCACATCTGAAGAGATAGAGGCTATGCTTATCACTGAGGTTGATAACGGAGTATATCATGCAAAGATTGATAAGGAAGGCGAGACAGACGACGGAAGCACAGGAAAGATGATCCTTCATCATATCGGAGCCTATTGTACAGACGGTTCCGAGGAACTTATCGCAGGAAATTTCTACGCAATGGTCGACGTATATGGCATGGCTGTAACTATCGAGGGCGACTTTGTGGTGAATAAAACTACTGAAGACATTAAAAATGAAAAACCGGAGGTTAAAGAATCCTCCAAAAAGAAGCAGGATACCAAAGAGACTGAAGAGGAAACCGAGGAAGAAACCAAAGATTTTAAGGGAAATGTAGACTCCGATATTCTCGGTAAAAAAGCAGATGAATTGGCAAAAAAACAGAATAAAGAAAAAGAGACCGAAGCTGAGACTAAAGTAGAGATCCCTACAGTATCCGGAGGAAAGTGGAAGCAGGTAGGATCCGAGTGGATGTATGAGAAGAATAAAAAGCTGGTAAAGAACAGCTGGGTACTTCATAAGAACGTCTACTATTACGTTGATGAAAACGGCTTCATGCTTACGAATGCTTACACACCGGACGGATATTATGTTGGAAAAGACGGAGCATGGGATCAGAAGAAGTCAAAGTATGATACAGCTAATGGCAGTGATAAGGGAGATGAACTGTCAGAAGCGGAACAAAGGGAGATAGCTGAGGATCTTTCTACATCAGAGGATGCCCATGCCCTTGAATTTGACTGGTTCTATGACTATGTAATGAACAATGGCCGTGATAATGGTCGTGTAATCACCGATAAGAAGCTTGCAAGAAGGATAACCGATGAACAGGCAGCTCTGAACGGAGGCTGGAAGGCTTTCATGTTCACGAAGGACGGAGATTACGGTTCAGATGGTGAGAGATATCTCAATGCTACCGTCGATACAAAGGGCAACAAGTTCTACGTAACGCTTAACTGGCACCATTATTTAGATCCAACCACAGGAAAAACGGTGACGGAAAAAGGAAATACTCTTTTCAGGGGAACCTATGATGACCTTGAGGGAACCGCTGTCTGCAGGACTGATGATGGAATGATCGAATTTGACGCATTTTATATTTCCACAGACGGACTGACGGAATATGCCGTAGGTACCTACCACTGGATTTCCGGTGAGATTGATCAGATAGCGCTGGCAAGAGGAGTTCTCTGATACAGAATTTTATGAAGGTATGGGGTGACATAAGAGGTATCGGATTAATCCGGTACCTCTTAATTTTTTATAAAATAATTGAAAAGCTTTATACAATCTATTAGTATAGTTAAGTTCCGCCGATATAGTCTATATGTCGGCGTTTCTTTGTAAGTACTTAAAAAAATGCTTACATCATCGCTTTTTTTTATTTATTATTGTTGTTCTACCATTTTTCGGTACTTAAATTTCATAAATTAAGGAGGAGATAAAATGGACGTTGTAAAAACCCTTTCAAAGTCCATAAGAGAATTCAAGGGTGCGGCTATACAATCACCTTTGTTTGTCGTTCTTGAATCTCTTGTGGAAACCATAATCCCGTTTGTCACTGCGAAGCTCATAAATGAGATAAAGGCAGGCTGCGGAATGGATACCATAACAAGATTTGGTATCGTGCTTATTATCCTCGCCACACTGTCACTGTCCTTCGGCGTTATCGCCGGAAATGCCAGTGCCACTGCTGCAACAGGATTTTCAAGAAACCTTCGTAAGGATATCTTCTATAAGATACAGGATTTTTCTTTTGAGAACATCGACAGATTCCAGACCAGTTCTCTTGTGACCAGAATGACCACGGATATACAGAATGTGCAGCTTGCCTTCATGATGCTTATCCGTATCGGTTTCAGAGCTCCCATGATGCTTATTTTTTCATTTGCCACAGCATTTATCATGGGTGGACAGATGGCATGGATCTTTGTTGCGGTTATCCCGATTCTCGGAATAGGCCTTGCCCTTGTGGTAAAAACCGTTATGCCTTTGTTCCGTGCAGTATTTAGAAAGTATGATGCTTTAAATGATTCTGTACAGGAAAATGTCAGCGGCATGAGAGTTGTGAAGTCTTTTGTACGTGAAGAGTACGAAAAGAAGAAGTTTGATGCAGCCGCTGCGGATGTTCAGATGGATTTCACAAAGGCTGAGAGAATCCTTGCCATAAATAATCCTTTGATGCAGTTCTGCCTTTATGTGGTAGTACTCTTTGTTCTCAGCTTCGGTTCTTACCTGATTATCGAAAGTAAGGGCTCGGCTCTGGATGTAGGTCAGTTCTCAGCACTTCTTAACTATAGCTTCCAGATACTTATATCACTTATGATGCTCAGCATGATTTTTGTAATGGTGACCATTTCAGCAGAGTCTGCAGAGCGTATCGCAGAGGTTCTCAGAGAAGAAAGTACTCTGACAAATCCTCAGGATCCTGTTATGGAAGTTCCGAACGGTTCAATTGATTTTAATGATGTAAGCTTCAAGTATTCAAAGAAAGCTGAAAGATTTGTTCTTTCAGACATAGACCTTCACATAAAATCCGGCGAGACCATAGGTATCATCGGAGGCACAGGTTCATCAAAGTCCTCGATCATTCAGCTTATTCCGAGACTCTATGATGTAACGGAAGGAAACATACTTGTAGGCGGCATCGATGTCAGAAAGTATGACCTCAGGACACTTCGTGACCAGGTGGCTGTAGTACTTCAGAAAAATGTTCTTTTCTCCGGCACCATCAAGGAAAATCTTCGATGGGGTAACCCGAAGGCTACTGATGAGGAGATCATAGAGGCCTGCAGGCTTGCTCAGGCAGATGAATTCGTTCAGGGCTTCCCGGACAAGTATGACACCTTCATAACTCAGGGAGGTACCAATGTCTCCGGCGGTCAGAAACAGAGACTCTGTATAGCAAGAGCTCTCCTTAAAAAGCCTAAGGTTCTTATACTGGATGACTCCACCTCTGCGGTTGATACAAAGACAGATGCTCTTATCAGAAAGGGCTTCAGGGAGTTCATTCCGGAGACCACAAAGATCATCATCGCTCAGAGAGTTTCATCTGTTCAGGACGCTGACAGAATACTTATCCTTGACGGAGGTAAGATTCAGGACATCGGAAATCATGAAGAGCTTCTTTCCAGAAACACCATCTATCAGGAACTCTACAAGGCACAGAACAAGATGACAGAGGAGACAGCAGAGACCGTAGATGCAGAAGAAAATAAAGAAGGAGGTGTCAGATGATGGAAAAGAATAAGGCACTTCCGAAGAAGAATACAGTTATAAGACTTATAAAGCTTTTATATTCATTTTACCCTAAGCTGGTGCCCTTTACGCTGGTATGCATACTTATCAATGCCATAGTAAGTGCCATTCCATCCCTGTTCCAACAGAAGGTTATCGCTCTCATTGAGGAGAACTGGAAGACGGGAGACTGGAGCGCGGTTTCAGGGCAGATCATCGGACTGGTATCGACTCTTGCAGCACTGTACTGTGTTTCACTTCTTGCAGGTATCGTATATAACCAGTGTATGGCCATCATCACTCAGGGCTCACTTAAAAAGCTTCGTGTAAAGATGTTTGACGGTATGCAGGATCTTCCTATCAGGTACTTTGACCAGCATGAGCATGGAGATATCATGTCATACTATACAAACGACGTAGATACCCTGAGACAGCTCATATCCCAGTCAATACCTCAGCTTATAGTTTCTGCAGTTACCATAGTGACTATATTTGCCCTCATGATGTATTACAGCGTCTGGCTCACAATAGTAGTTGTGGGCGGAGTTTTCGTCATGACAAAGGTAGTTAAGAAGGTGGGCGGAGGCTCAGGAAAGTACTTCATGAAGCAGCAGGGAGCCCTTGCAAAGACTGAAGGTTTCATTCAGGAGATGATGAACGGACAGAAGGTTGTTAAGGTATTTAACCACGAGGAAGCTGCGGAGGCTGACTTCGACAAGATAAATGATGAGCTTTTTGAAGTTGCCAGAACTGCAAACAGATATGCCAATACTCTGATGCCTATCCTTGGAAACATCGGAAACATTCTTTATGTTATTCTCGCTTTTGTAGGCGGCGCCCTTCTTTTACTTAAGGTGCCGAACCTTAGCTTAAGCGGTATGGCTCTCAGCATAAGCATTACCGTTCCTTTCCTTAACATGGAAAAGCAGTTTGCCGGCCAGATAGGCGGTATTTCCCAGCAGATCAATGCTGTTGTCATGGGTCTCGCGGGAGTCAACCGTATCTTCACCCTTATGGATGAAATCCCTGAAGAGGATGATGGAACTGTTACGCTGGTTCATGCAAAGGAAGTGGATGGTCAGATAACAGAGTCTTCCGAGCGTACAGAGACCTGGGCATGGAAGCGTATTAAGGCTGACGGTACTGCTGAGTACAGAAAGCTTGAGGGAGATGTGGTCCTTAAGGACGTTGACTTCTCCTATGACGGAAATCATACGGTGCTTCATGGTGTCAATGTCTTTGCCCGCCCTGGCCAGAAGGTGGCTTTCGTTGGCGCTACCGGTGCAGGTAAGACCACCATTACTAACCTTATCAACAGATTTTATGAGATACAGGACGGAACCATCACTTACGACGGTATAGACATTAAGAAGATAAAGAAGGCGGATCTCCGTCATTCACTTGGTATCATCCTTCAGGATACGGTGCTGTTTACAGGTACTGTTATGGAGAATATCCGTTACGGTAAGCTCGATGCCACAGATGAAGAATGTATGGCAGCCGCAAGGCTTGCGGGAGCGGATGACTTCATAAGAAGACTTCCGGAAGGTTACAATACCATGCTTCTTTCCAACGGTTCCAACCTTTCCCAGGGCCAGAGACAGCTTATCTCTATCGCGAGGGCTGCTGTTGCGGATCCTCCTGTTATGATCATGGACGAGGCTACCTCATCCATCGATACCCATACAGAGGCTATAGTCCAGAGAGGTATGGATGCTCTTATGGCAGGGCGTACGGTATTTGTCATCGCCCACAGACTCAGTACAGTCCAGAATTCAGACGTAATCATGGTACTTGACCATGGAAAGATCATAGAACGAGGCTCCCACGACGAACTCATCGCCGCAAGAGGAAATTATTATCAGCTTTACACAGGTGCGTTCGAGCTTGAGTAACAAGCCATGCAACACCAACAAAAAATACCATCCGAATGCTTGCATTCGAGATGGTATTTTTTGTTGGTGTTATACGGCGCCATTTTTTTGATGCATCAAAAGCTGTTTTGATGTAAAATGAGTCTCATTGCAAAAAAATTTAACGGAAGAATCAATTCATTCTCCCGATGAGGTTATATATTTTGAAAGAACACGTTGACAGACGAAAATCCATATCCGGGTATCAGGGACCAAGAGCCGGGCGTATAAATAACGGGGAGAAATCCGTAAGCGTGAGGCCCGGAGATGACATGGATATACCCGTAAAAGAACTGCAGATGCCTAAGGATATAAGAACCCTTCAGGTTGCGGATTTTTTTTCGGAGGAAGAAGATAATACAGAGAACGGAAGACAGGTAAAGGTAGAGAGTATCGGAAAGGCTCTCGGAAGAAACCGGGAAAAGATCGCTGACAGACCTTCTGTCGGTTCACATTCCGGGACTGACCGTAAGAAAAAACATAATAGCAGATCCGATTTCGGAAAAAGCAGAAAAAAAGCCGAAAGCAGATTTAAATCCGGAAAAGAGGGCAAGGATAAGAAATTTGTAAGTACAGGCTATGAAAGAAAAAAAACAGAAGCCAGATTCAGCGGAAAGTCAGATGAAAATCAGTATGAATTGTCAGAGGAGCTGAAAAGACTGTATGAATCAGATTCGGAGGCCGAGGTAAAGAATCATACAGATGCTTATGAGATAGCCGGAGAGAATCTGAAGATCGATGAAGGGAAGTTCATTTTTGGTGAAGATCTGACAAAGTCCGGTGATGACAGAAAAAAGGTCTTTTTCAATTCCAGAAGAAGCAATTATTCAGGAACAAGATCTGAAAGACTGCTGGAAAAAAGCAGGAGAAAAGAGATAGAGGATCAGTTTCAGGACGTAGTTCCTTATATTCCCGTTGAAGAGGAAGTGGAAACGGTCAGTCATAAAAGCCATAAATGGGGAAAGCTTGCGCTTGTTTTTTGCGCATTTATGCTGCTCTATGAGATCGTAATAATAGGAGCCGTTTCACTGAACCCGGATTTTATGGGGAATGTAAGCAGCGGGATAGTCGAAATGAAAGCTGATCTTGAAGAGAGATTCATGCATAAGGAGGATCATGAAGAGACGGAGCCGGAGACACCTTCCGAATCATATGTTCCGGAAACTGAATTTGCCGAGAATACCGAGGGAGTGACTTCTTATGTCAATGAATCCGGCGCTATAGCTGTTCAGAACCCGGCTATTCCTGTTGAGGCAGAAGCCATAGGAAAAGGAGCTTCCGAGCCGGTGGAGCTTATGTTTGCCGGTGATGTATATCTGAGCGATCACGTAATGGAGGCTTATCGTTCTCAGGGAGACATAAGTGGTGTTTTATCTGAGGGGTACCGTCAGGAGATAGATTCGGTGGATTATTTTGTTGCCAACGAGGAGTTTCCTTTCAGCAGCAGAGGAAAACAGGCCGAGAACAAGCAGTTCACCTTCAGGGTTCCTCCGGATGATGTCAGTATCATCAGGGAAATGGGTATAGACCTGGTCACACTTGCCAACAATCATACTCTTGATTACGGAACGGAAGCCCTTTTGGACACCATAAGCACCCTGGATGATGCCGGAATCAGGCATGTGGGGGCAGGATCCGACCTGAACAGTGCTTCGGAATCTGTTACTGTCAGCATCAAGAGCAAAAAGATCGCCTTCATCGGTGCTACAAGAGTGATGCCGGAACCCTACTGGGCTGCAACAGATACAGGTGCAGGTGTTTTTGCGGCTTATGATGACACTGCACTTCTCGAAAAAATCAAAACCGCAAAGGAACAGGCCGATTTTGTAGTGGTCTATGTCCATTGGGGGGAGGAACGAAAGGAAAAACCGAATGAGGCTCAGACAACTCTGGCACATAACATAGTTGATGCCGGAGCGGATCTTGTTATAGGAGCCCATCCTCATGTTCTTCAGGGAATAGAGTATTATAAAGGAGTTCCGATCGCTTACAGTCTGGGCAACTTTGTATTCGGCAGTTCCATTCCTTCAACCGCCCTCTTAAGAGTGACTATTGATGACGCGGAAACTCCGGAGACGGAGGTTACCGGCGATATCACACCCGGAGGAACTGAGACTCCAAAGACTCCGGATGAAAAATCATCCGAAGAAAAGCACTTTGATGTACAGCTTCAGCTCATTCCCGGAAAATCCGGGGCAGGATATACCGAGAAGCTCGACAATGTTTCTGAAATTGCATCTGTGTACTCCTACATAGCGGGAATAAGCACAGGTGTGAGCATTGACGGAAACGGAGTGGTACATCAAAGCTCTTGAAAAGGTCACTTCATAACAGGTTGACAAGCCTTGTTAAAATCTGTAAACTTATGGTCGTATCTGAGAGGCTTTTCTGCTTTTAAGGTACAACCATAAGTATCATACATTAGCTACTGTAGCACAGTCGGTAGTGCATCTGATTCGTAATCAGAAGGTCACCGGTTCAAGTCCGGTCAGTAGCTCATATGCCTTGGTTCCGGATGCGAGGAATCAGGGCATTTTTTTTGCGGATTTTTTGCAGATTGTATACTTTTATTTTTTTCTTGCAAAGAAACCTAGATAGAAGTTACAATAGAAAAGTCGTTATAATTATTTTTTGATAAAATTTGATTATATTTAATAGAGATTCAGAGGTAATATGAGATTTAAAAGAAAAATAATGATGGGGATGATGGCCGCGATGCTTGCGGTCACAGCTTCGTTTCCGGCGTTTGCGGATGAAAATAAGGCATGGGAATGGATGGATCTGAACAGTGACGGTGTTCAGGAAGCGTATCAGTACAACGAAGACGGTTCTATGGCTCCTGTTAAAGCCGGGGAGGATGGATACAGTGCAGTAACGCTTCAGGCCGATGGTTCGGTACAGTGCGAGGGTGAGACTATTGCAGTGGCTTCACTCGACGAAAGTGCAGCGGCTTCCGCAGCTGCCACAGCTGAGACTACCGTAACTTTGGCGGAATCAGACAGCACTTCCGGCGGAAATATTCATTCCGCTGCAGATGCCTATGCTTATGCCATGGCCGCATCAGGCCGTCCTGATATCGTTAATTTTGCAAGACAGTATATAGGAGTTCTGCCTTATGGTGCAGGAAACACCCTTAACGGAAGAGTGGATTGTTCAGGCTTTGTTCAGGCTGTATTCAGAGAGTTCGGTATTTCTCTTCCCAGAACTTCCAGGCAGCAGGCTGCCAGTGCTCCGAGATATGTCAGTGAGGCGGAAATGCTTCCGGGAGATCTGATCTTCTATGGAGGAAGTATAGGTTCCGTTAACCATGTTGCTATCTATACCGGGGACAATTCCATAGTTCATTCCACAAACAGCAGACGTAATTCAGTCTTTGAGGATCGTGGAAGCAGAGCGATACATTATGAACATATCGCGGCTATCGGAAGGTTCTGGTGAAGCAGAGCATGATTTTCTTTTTCGGTATTACAAACGGTCGAAAGGATCTTGATTTCCATCAGCAGATGACCTGCGACCTCTGCGGAAGGATGGGACAGTACAGGGTTTTCATGACTTATATGGTACTTTCCATTTTCTTTATTCCGGTCTTTAAATGGGGGAGGACATATTATGTTGAGACTTCCTGCTGCGGATCCATATACGAATTAAGACCGGAGACAGGAAGAGCCATAGAGTATGGTGAAAATGTCACCATACGTCAGGAGGATCTGTATCTAAGACAGAAAGGCAATAATCTGAGAGAGCGTAAGGTCTCTAAGATATGCTATAACTGCGGTTATGAAACATGTGAAGATTTCGAGTTCTGTCCAAAGTGCGGAAAAGCCTTTGAAAACTGATGGTTTCCTGCGAAATCATAAAGGGGATAGAGTATGAATTTTGATTGGGGAGCGGTTTTGGGGCCGATTCTGAGCCTTGCTGCATTTTTTATCATAGTGGGATATATAGGATACCGTATCAGAAGGTTCCGGCATTCCATCATGGGACAGGCAGTGGAAACCATTGCAAAGGCGGTAGTCAACGGAGACGGCATGATCGAAGAGGCGGAATATACCGCGAAGCCTAAGTCACTGTCTTCCATGGATTCTATTTATATTCCCAAGCTTGAGAAGGATTTTCCTGAGTTCAACTGGAATGAGTGGAAGGTACGGATACAGGATGCGGTTTTGAGAAGGATGGAAGCTATAGACGAAAGAAATCCGGAAATCATAAAGGATCACCCCCTCATTATGGAGGAGGTTGAGAGAGTTATCACCAATGAAGGCACCGGAGTGAAGAATCTGACCTATTCGGAGGATGAGCTTGAGTTCAAAAACAGACATGCATACAATACGGTGATTTTCGGATATGACAGAAACTCCGGACTCTGTACCATTCGCACACAGACATCAGCCAGCTATGAACGTCATGTAAAGGCAGGAATGAAAGCAAATTCCGCTTCCGGAAATACCGGGGCACGGATCAGAAAGATCCAGACGGTTTTCAAAACAGAACTTGTGTATGTCCAGGATGCGGACAAGGTGGATAGTAAACTGAAGGGCAGAATGATAGGATATAACTGCCCAAACTGCGGCGCACCTCTTAAGATGATAGGAGCCAAGGTGTGTGACTACTGTGGCACAGCCATTGAGGGTGTAAATACGAGAGTATGGACCATAAACAAGATAACTGAAGACAGAAGATGAAAAGGACCGTTCAGACCGGTATGATAACATTCCCTTTAGGAGACGATATATATTATATAGTCTTCTAAGGGGGATTTTTTTCTGAAGAATAATTAATTTCATTATATAATTAGAATATATTAAGGGCATAAATACTTATGGTAAAGTGGTTTACAGAAGTATTGCTGCAGACGGAGAAATAAGTGATGAAATCAAATTCGGTAAGATTCAGACGTGGTGTGAGGATGAGAATTGTGTCGATCCTGACGGGAGTATGCGTTAATGTGATTCTTTCCATCCTTGTAAAACGATTCGAACTTCCGGTTTATCTTGATACCATAGGTACGATGTGTACGGCCTGGCTGGGCGGGGTTTTTCCGGGGGTCATGACTGCCTTCATTACAAATCTTATAAATGAAATATACAGCAAGGATGCGCTTTATTTTTCCTTCATAAACATTCTCATAGCGATCTATATATCGAATTTCCATGACAGGCATGAGAGTGTGAGACTAAGGGATATTGCGGGGTTTGCACTTGTTTCGGGGCTTATGAGCGGATTCCTCGGAACCATGACGGAATTCTTTTTGTTTAACAGATCCATGAACAGTTCCGTTCTGGTCATGATTGAATACCTTGAAATGACATTCCGTATGTCGGCTTTTGCTGCGCATTTAACGGGCAATATATTCATTAATATCGTAGATAAGGGACTTTCGCTGATCGTTGTACTGTATATATGCCGTTATATATCCGCTGATTTCAAAAAGTCTGTCAGAGACGGTGTCTGGAGACAGAGGCCCCTTTCGAATGAGGAACTTAAAGACCTTCGTGGCTGGGGATCGGATGTCAGTCTGCCTTCGCGGAGCAGGATGACGCTTATGCTTATAGGACTGTCCGTTATTCTGGTGGTCATAGTAGGCTGGATAGGAGTCGATCTGTATTTTGACAATGCAAAGGCAGAAAGGACAGAGTCTGCGGAAAAAGCGGTGAAATTTGCCGCCGAAATGATTGATACGGACAGGATCGATGAGTTTCTGGAGAAAGGAAGAGGCGCTGAGGGGTATTCGGAAACAGAGAATCTTCTGAAAACTATATGTGATAATGCTTATGGAGTGGAAAAACTGTTTGTGATTAAGGTCGTAAAAGACGGAGCTTATTATGTTTTTGACCTTGATGCAGATGATGATAAGGAGCGCCACGAAACCGGCGACTATGTTCAGATAAAAGAAGAATTCAAGCCATACAGTGATGATTTTTTACTCGGCAATGAAATCGCTCCGATTGAGTTCATCAGGAATTCCGATCTGTTCCTGAATATATACTATCCGTTGAAAAGTGATTACGGAAATACGGGAGCCTATGTCGGAGCCGAAGTATCACTTTCTGTGGTGGCAGGTTATATAAGATCCTTTTTGATCAAAATGGGTCTTATTCTTGCCGGATTTTTTATTTTGCTGCTTGTTTTTGTGACATGGATGACGGACATATATGTTGAGTATCCCATCAGCAGTCTGGCAAGATGTGTGGACCGGTTCTCTGAGGCAGGGTACGATCAGGTGACCCTGGATGAGAATGTAAGAACGGTCAGAAAGCTGGGAATTCACACCGGGGATGAGGTTGAAAAGCTGTATCATGCCGTTTGTCAGCTGACATTGAACCAGGCGGAACAGATGCGAAATGTCCGTAGATTATCAGAGTCCACAGCGAAGATGCAGGAGGGAATCATTATCACCATGGCGAACATGGTGGAAAACAGGGACTCTGATACGGGAGCTCATATACAAAAAACCGCAGCCTATGTGAAGATAATCGTAGATGGCCTGATGAAGAAAGGCTACTACGCAGAAAAGATAAGTCCTAAGTTTATTGCTGACATCGTACGAAGCGCACCACTTCACGATGTAGGAAAGATAAACATTCCTGACAGCGTTTTGAACAAACCCGGTAAGCTGACTGATGAAGAATATGAAATCATGAAGACCCATACTATAGCGGGAAAGAGAATC
This sequence comes from Lachnospiraceae bacterium, assembly GCA_015057945.1. Lineage (GTDB taxonomy): Bacteria > Bacillota > Clostridia > Lachnospirales > Lachnospiraceae > Oribacterium. The sequence goes on from SVDD01000005.1 coordinate 122,490, forward strand.
ATGGAGGAAGCGATAAGTACCGTTCAGGGTGAAAACTATCTGAAAGAAGCAAGAAATATGGCTGCATATCACCATGAAAGGTGGGATGGCAAAGGCTATCCTGTGGGACTCCATGGTGAGGTCATACCGCTTTCTGCCCGTATCATGGCAGTGGCGGATGTGTTTGATGCACTTACTTCACCGCGTGTGTACAAGCCGGCATTTTCTATAGATACGGCAGTTTCCATTTTGAAAGAAGGCGCCGGAAGTCAGTTTGACCCGAAATGTGTGGAGGTATTTCTGGATTCACTTACCGAAGTAAAGCAGGTTTTGGAAAAATACAATGGAAGTATATAAGTCGGAGGAGATACATCTGATGGAGCAGAGTATGAAAAATAAATACAGACTGCTGGCATTTCTATGTTTTATATTTGCCGTCTGCTGTGGAGTCAGGGCGTATGCCGGGGAAGGCAGGCACTCAGGAGGCGGATATGCTGCAACAGGACAGACCGGGGATGTTTCATATACTACAGTACTTTATGATGGATCAAACGGACTTCCTTCTTCCGATGTCACCTGTATCCTTTGTTCCCGTGACGGGCATATCTGGATAGGAGGCTATGCCGGAGTCATACTTTACGATGGGAAAACATTTGAAAGACTTGATTCTTCCGGTGGACTGACCAGTGCCAGAGCTTTGTTTGAGGACAGTAAGGGAAGGATCTTTGCAGGAACCAATGATAACGGAATAGTTGTGATTGACGGTGATGATCAGACCAGATATACCTGCGAGGACGGACTGCCTTCGGATTCCATACGAACCTTTGCCGAGGACATGGATGGTAATGTTTTTGCAGGAACAACATCCGGTGTGGTTTACATCGATTCACGGGGAGGCCTTCATAAGCTGACCGATAGAAAGCTGGACAATGAGAGGATTCTTAAACTTGACGCCGATAAGAGAGGGCGGATCTACGGTCAGACTGCCGGCGGAGTTGTTTTTTCTATTGAAAAATGCCTTCTGACAGGTGTATATGAAAGCGATGAGCTAGGTATGGAGCGCATATCCACAATCCTGGCCGATCCTAAGGAAGATGGTAATGTCTACATCGGAACGGAGAGCGATCATCTGTACTATGGTACTTTCGGAGATAAGGCCTACCGGATGAAAAAGATCAGCATGGGATCCATAAAGGACGTTCAGTGGTTAAGCTATGACTGTGACCGGGTATGGGTCACATCCACCACAACGGCAGGCTATCTTGACGAGGCATATCGATTTAACAAAGTCGGGAATCTCCGGATAGACAGCGGCATAGAGATGATGACATCCGATTACCAGGGTAATATGTGGTTTGCCTCCTCCACTCAGGGAGCCATGAAGCTGGTGACTAATGCTTTCGATGACCTGAGCCGGAGTGCGGGATTTGATGCGGAAACCACAAATTCAGTGTATGAGTGGGACGGAAGAGTTTATGCAGGAACAGACAGCGGATTAAGGATCATAGACAGCCACGGTCAAAGGATAGAAGATGCTTTGACAGAATATATCGGAAAGAATCGTGTGAGATGTATCATGAAGGATTCCTCTGATAATTTCTGGATATCTGTCTTTTCTGGAGATATGGGGCTGATATGCTTCTCCAAAGAAGGTGTAATTACCAGATTTACAACAGAAAATGGGATGCCTTCCAATGAGGTAAGATGCACCTGTGAGGCGGAAGACGGAAGTATTATTGCCGGAACAAATGGCGGAATTGCGGTTATTAAGGATGGAAAAGTCATACGTTCCATAGGTCCGGACCGGGGGATGAAGAACTCAGTCATCCTGACTGTTTCTGATGGTGAAGACGGAAAGATATATGCCGGTACCGATGGAGACGGGATATATGTGCTGGATGGGGATGATTTAAAAAGGATCGGTAAGTCCGAGGGACTTGCCGGCGATGTAGTATTCAGGATCAGAAAAGATTCCCGGAGAGGGATATACTGGATAATCACCTCCAAAGCCATAGGGTATCTGAAGGACGGAAGTATAAAGACTGTTGAGAGTTTTCCGTATAATAACAATTATGACCTGTATTTTGATGAAAACAGCGCTGGTTTATGGGTACTGTCCTCCAATGGCATTTATCATGTGGATGCCGAAAAGATGATCGCTGATCATGTGGATGATTACAGACTGTATACATTGAGCAGCGGCTTACCCTATGTCGCAACACTTCATTCCTGCAGTTATATGTCGCCGGAGGGATTCCTTTATGTCGCAGGAAGGCATGGAGTTATCAAATTCAATACTGCGGGTTTAGCGGATAGAAATGAAGACATTAAGCTGGGCATAAGTTCGGTTTACTGCAGCAAAGCCGGAGATATAACGGAAAACAAAGGCGTATACAGAATCCCGGCAGAGTCCGGACGAATAAGAATTAAAGGATCTGTCATGGACTATACTTTGACGGATCCAAGGGTAAGGATGTTTTTGGAAGGGCTGAAAGATGAAGGCATTACAGAACTGAGAAGCAGACTGGTGCCCCTTGAATATTCAGAGCTTCCGTATGGTGATTATACACTTCATATTCAGGTCATAGCTGAAAACGGGAGTGATGTGATCTGCGAAGAGACCTGTACCATCATAAAGGCGCCCCACGTATGGGAGCTTCAGGTAGTGAGGCTGGTTGGAAGTATACTATTTGTGCTGGCAGCTGCAGGCATGGTATGGTACGTCAGGAAAAGCAATGCTATCAGGAAGAAGTACGATGAGCTAAAAGAGGCCAAAGATGAAATCGAACGTACCCAGAACAGGAATATGAGATTTATCGCCAATATGGCGCATGAGCTTAGGACACCTGTAAATACCATTATGTGTATGGATGAAATGATATTCAGAGAAGACGCAGCGGATGTTCCGAAGACTTATTTCAATAATGTTTTAAAGTATGCAAAGGATATAAGGATCGCTTCGGAAAATCTGATAGGCCTGTTTGAAGATTTGTTTGAATTAACGATAATTAATTCAGGAAATACACAGCCTGATGAGCATGAATATGACGTTGATGAGTTCCTGAAGCCTATAGTCGCCATGATAAGAGGCAGATGTGAGTCGAAGGATCTTTTGTTTGATGTATCGGTGGATGAGATACTCCCCCGACGTCTCTTCGGTGACGTTGAAAAAATGCGGGTGGTTTTATCCAATCTTGGATTCAATGCAGTCAGATGTACTTATGGAGGCAAACTGGAATTCGCTGTTTCGATGATAAGGAGAGTTAACGATTCCTGTGAGCTGTGCTTCTCGATAAAGAATACTGACTCGGATAGTAATGGTGCATTTTCTGAAAAGTTCATTTCTGAATTTGAAAACCGTGATGACACGATGGAAGCAAGAAAATTCGGGACCAGACTGGGACTTGGGGTTTCCGGAAAGTATGCGGAAATGATGGGAGGAAAAATAAGCTGCAGCAGCCTGAACGGTGAAGGGGCAGGAATAGAATTTACGATTTTACAGAAGATTGTTGATTCTGTCCCTATCGGAGAGTTCAGCGAAAGAGAAGCAGAAGATATAAAGGGTTCTTATGTACCTCAGTTCATGGCGCCGGATGTGGATATACTGGTGGTTGATGAAGACCCGATGGAGCTCAGGACGGTTAAAGAACTGTTGAGAGAAACCAGAATTTTTGTTTCAACAGCCAATAATGGAGAAGAGTGCATTCAAAAGTTAAAGGAAACAAAGTTCGATATGGTTTTTCTGGACTATATGCTGCCGGTAATGGATGTAACGGAAACCCTTGGGGAAATAAAAAAGATAAATCCGGATGTTCCGGTATACGTTTTTTCTGCGGATTCGTCTCTTGCCGGTGATTTTTACGAATCAAAAGGATTTGACGGTTATCTTGTAAAGCCCTTTGACGGCGTCACTATGGAGAGGGCTATAATGAGACATATTCCCGAGAAACTCATTATGAAAACCTATGACAGGGTGTAAATTAAGGATGTGGTATTGCAGGAGTAGTGTATGAGGGAGTTTATCGCGGCACATCAATTGAATATGATGCTCGTATTGGGAAGTATATGCGGGATGACTGCATTGTTCTCCTATATAACACGGGCTTTATCCAAAAGAAGAAAAATCGTGATCATCGGTATGGAGCTCTCTGCAATGATACTTCTGTTTGCGGACAGATATGCATATATTTATCGCGGACAGGTGACGGATAAGGCCATAATCATGACAAGAGTTTCAAATTTCATGGTTTACATTATGACCCTGGCAGTACTGTTTTTTGTAAATCAGTATCTGGAAGATCTGTGTATCAATGAAGGACATGCTGATTCGGTGCCGAAAGCACTTCTGATAAATGACGGCGGGGCACTGATCGGGATGCTTATGGTGGTCATATCCCAGTTTACAGGGCTCTACTATACCTTTGACGAAACTAACCATTATGTCAGATCACCAGGATTTATCATCTGTTACATCATTCCTGTCATCATGACAGTTCTTCAATTGTATGTGCTGATCAAATATTATAACCGTCTGAGCAAAAAAATCGTGATTCCGCTTATTCTGTTTGCAGCTACACCGATTTTGGCGGGAGGACTGCAGATACTGCTTTACGGTCTTTCACTTACAAATATGGCATGTGTCGGTGAGATAATCATTATCTATATCTTTAATCTCATTGATATGAATGAAAAACTGGATAAGGCCCATGAGCTTGAGATGGATACCTTTCGAAAAGAAAAGACAAGCATGAAACGTCTTTTCGATCAGACTTCAAAGGCCTTTGTTTCTGCCGTTGAAAGAAAGGATCCGTTCCTGCAGGGACAATCCTCAAGGATTGCATATACAGCAAGAAGACTTGCCGAAAGAAGCGGAAAAACCGAAGAAGAATGTGACAGGGTATACTATTCCGCACTTCTTCATGATGTAGGTATGATAGGGCTTCCCGACAGTCTGATCGGAAAAACAAATGATCTCAGCAACAGCGAGTATCATCTTATGAGGACAACACCCGTAGTCAGCGGGGAAATATTATCCAGTATCACAGAGTATCCCTATCTCAGTGAAAGTGCCCTTCATAGTTATGAAAGATATGATGGAAAGGGGTATCCTGACGGATTATCCGGTGATGATATACCGGAGATATCCAGAATAATAGCGGTTGCCAGAGCCTTTGTTGCCATGGAATCGAAGAGAAGATTCAGGGAACCCCTCCCGATCGAGATGGTCCGTGAAGAACTGATAAAGGGGGCAGGAACGCAGTTTGATGCATATTATGTGGATCTGATGGTCCAGATCATAGATTCGGATATTAAAGAGAATGTATATTCTGACGAAGAAGAGTTAAAGAATGAGCTTATATGTGATAATTACAGAGAAAACGTTTCTGCGGGAATATCTGTAACTGATACTGTGATAAATATCAGCTTCAAGGCTCAGAGATGTGATAAGGCTCAGGGAAAGTACAGTATGCCTTCGGTAATTCTCTTTGATTCTTTTGACAGACATGTACACAGCAATCCCAAATCCATAGATGTGAATCATTATATTGAGTATGGAGAGGTGTGGTTTGATGGACATAGTATAACGACGGCAGCCAGAAATATGGATATATCCGGGGCGGATGAAACCTCCTCTAACGATGCCAAGGCGCAGCAGGCCCGGCAGTATGAGATAGTTGCGGGACGATATGAGGATCACCTGAAGCTGAGCTTCATAGGGCCGGAGAATACTTTTGATGTTATCATGGCTCTTCCGAACAAATTCATGCTGGCATATCTTGCTCTTACAGGTGAGAACTGCAGAATTTTTGATGTAGAGGTGGAACATACATCCAAAAAGATGATGGCCGGAGATATCCCAAGAATAGTGGAGGAAATCAGCTACATAGACAGAATGGAGGCTGATATTCCGAATATTCAGATTGAAAAGACAAGGTCCGCGGCAACAGAAGGGATAGAGATTAAGGACGGTCTTGAACTCAGGTTCCATTCCAGAAGTCTGCCTGAGGCAAGTCTTGTGTGGGAAGTTCCGTATATCGTACTTTTCTATTCGGAAGACAGGAAAGTCTACGGTGAAGGATATATGGAATATGCACTGATAAAACTGAACGGAGAAAATGAAAATACAGACAGGTATGCAGAGAATCGTTTCCGTATGAAAAAGACACCCGGGTTTGCGGGATGGAAGCAATGGAAGCAAAGCAATAAAGATGGCCTGGTCTATGATGTTAATTTCAAGAGAAAAGGCAATAAGGTGGTGCTTATTTCGGACAATCTCGGAATACAGATACAAAATGTCACCCAGATAAAGGATGGCAGGAAAAAGGTGTATGCAGCTATTACCGGAGATCAGGTAGCCCTGACCGATATAAGGGTTCTGTGAAAAAGTTATACGGAAATCTGTACAATACAAAAAGGTCATATCAACCGGAAGTATCCGGCTGATATGACCTTTATTTTATTATACAGCTTCGATCCGTTTAACGGACTTCACGGCAGGATGCTTTAGCGTTACGGCAGTTCATGATTTGTGAGAATCTAAACCTTTTCTTCAGACTTTGTTTCATGAAGGAATCGTACAAAAGTATCGACCTCATGCTGTGAGCGGAGGCGGAGAGTATATACGTATCTGCCGATATGCTGCCATGCTGATTCCGGAAGCTCCTTTCGCATGACGATGACATCGTGGAACTTGTCTGCTATGCGGCTTTCGGGATGAACATAATCCGGACCTTCCTTTCGGCTTGCATGAACAGAGAAACAGTCTTCCCCGGTTTCGGAAGTATGATGTGAAAGTTCGGAAGCAGTCTGGAGTCTGCCGTCAAGGTAACGGCGGTCGGTGGTTATCATATCTGCCCATATTTTATACACGTCTACAGAGTGGGCAAAATTCATCATGTCTGGAATGTATCCTCCCGCAGGGCAGAGATCTGTATCAATGGCGATATAGTCACCCTCTGAACCGAAGCCCTCCTGATCCTTTGTGAGACGCTTAAATACGAAATGAACGAAACGCGATTTTGCATCAAGTGATTTCAGGGTTTTTCTTCCCAGAGAACGAAGCTTTGGCGGCATGCCCGGACATGTGTAGTATACGATGCCTGTATCTGCAGTCTGAGTGAGAGCGGCCTCGGGCCAGACTGTCATGGACTCAAACAAAGGCTCTCCGTTACTGTCTGAAACTGCATCATAGGAACAGACAGTTCCTTCGGCGTTCTGGTTTTTTGAGAGAGTCTCATCATCATAGGCAGATGATGGATAATGTCTCAGCCCTGCAGCTATATTGAAATCGGTTCTGAGAAGCGCCTCCTGAGAAAGCCAGTATGGATTCATGGATTCAATCCGGTCGATCTTTCCGTATTTATAAGAGAAGAATGCAACTGCCCGATAAAGCTGGTCATAATTTGCAAGACTGTCTATACGGTAATACTCAGTCAGACTGTCACGCAGATTCTGAGGCAGGTTTTCGTAGGGTGCATCCCCCACGCCTAAGACATTGACACCGTTCTGTTTAAGACGGTCGCAAAAGTTCCAATAATTTTCAGGGTAGTTTGGGGAAAGAAAAATGAAATTCATATCGGAGCCTCCTGTAGGGACGCCAGTCCATGAAAATATGACTTGAGAGGAACTGACATTTATATCATATTATACATTTATTTCAGGCGGAAATATAGTGCACGGGAAATGTAATTCATGGTATAATCTTCGTATTACTTTGACATAGAAATAACGAACGTGAAATATAGAGGATAGGAGGAACAGCTAGTGAATCGAGATAAGTATACGTGGCACAGTGTGCATCTGGATAAGGATATGTCGGTTGTGGTTTATGGGACAAAGGGTATCCCTGTACTTGCTTTCCCGACTCAGAGTACCAGATTTGATGACTGGGAAAAGAACGGTATGGTTGACAGCATAGAGGAATTTCTTGAAGCCGGAAAGATTCAGCTTTTTACCGTCGGATCTGTGGATGATGAAAGCTGGCTTTGTGAGAACGGCATAGATGTATGGCGAACCGCAAGACAGGAAAGCTACTATAGGTATATAGTTGAGGAAGTGCTTCCGTTTATACGGAAGATAAACAAGACGAAAAAACTGCCAATTGCTGCCGGTGTCGAGATTGGTGCCAATCAGGCGGCGGTTGTCTTCCTGAGAAGACCGGATCTTTTCCAGGCTCTTATCGCCATGTCTGGAATCTATGATGCCAGATATTTCTTTGGAAACTACATAGATCATGACCTTTATGAAAATTCTCCGGAGCGTTTCCTTGAGAATATGGCACCGGATCATGAGTATATCCGGATCTACAATAACAGAAAGATGATTTTCTGCGTTGGGCAGGGAGCACAGGAATTCGATGGAGTGCGTGCCCTCAAGAATCTTGAGAGAATCTTTATCACCAAGAGCATCAATGCATGGTGCGATTATTGGGGATATGATGTTTCCCACAGCTGGGAGTGGTGGTGCAAGCAGATAAAGTATTTCCTTCAGAAGGTCCTGGAAACAGACAAGGAGTCTGTAGCAGTCAGTGATAAAAAGAAGATCGAAGCATCTGATGAAAAAAAGAAGACTGTAGCAGCTGACGATAAAAAGAAGATTGAAGCATCTGATGATAAAAAGAAAACGGAAGTCGCTGAAGATAAAAAGAAGGCCGAAGTTGTAAAGGCAGAGAAAAAGCCCGATGGGGTAACTCCGGCAAAAAAGCCTTTGAAATCCGGTGAAGAGGCAAAGGCACAGGTGACCGGCGGTAAGGGTATATAAAGCCTTTGACGGTCAGGTTTCATTTGGAAGTACAGTGATTAACAAGAGGAACAGTTACATTTTCTTAAATTTACGTGGAGGTAATTATGCAGAGAGTAGAACAGTTTTTAAAGCAGGCAGAAACATATTATCTTGCGACGGTGGATGGTGATCAGCCACGTGTGAGACCCTTCGGGACAGTAAACATCTTTGAAGGCAGACTTTACATCCAGACCGGCAAGGTCAAGGATGTTTCAAAGCAGATCCACAAGAATCCGAAGGTTGAGATCTGTGCATTTAAAGACGGCACATGGCTCAGAGTTTCTGGAGAGCTTGTAGAGGATGAGAGAATCGAAGCAAAGAAGTCAATGCTTGATGCTTATCCGTCCCTTCAGCAGATGTATTCAGCTGAGGATCCCAACACAGAGGTATTTTACATTAAGAATGCAAAGGCAACCTTCAGTTCATTTACAAGCGCACCGGAAACAGTTGAGTTCTGAATAGATACATCTTTGCAGAAGAAAGATAATCAGCGATAGCCGGTTCGGACAGACAGAGTTACGAACCGGCTTTTTATTGATCCTGTAAAAGACAGATTAAATATCAGTAAAGGGTGAACGCAGGTGGAACTTCTGGATTATCTTAGCTGGAGAAATGATGTAGGGTTTTCGACAGCGGCATTTAATGAAATAGACAATGTAATACTTTCCTTTCTTTCGTATGTGGATTTCGGAGAATTATGTGATTGCGGAAGCAGCATGCATGAATTGCCTGAATTGTATGAGCTGTTTTGCCAAAAGTATTCCATGGATGATATTCGGGAAAATGCAGAATTTTCCCGGAGGGCACCGCTTTTGATGCCGGATATGGTTTCGGGAGAACGTTTCCGTAAAACCAAGGTAGGCTATTACTCCGAAGACTTTGACAAAGAAAAGGTGAAACAATTTGCTGCCATGGCCTTTTTGCTTCCTGACGGGACAAATTATATAGCATTTCGCGGAACCGACTGTACCATCACCGGATGGAAAGAGGATTTTCTCATGAGCTGTACAAGTGAAACAGAGGGGGCGAAAGAAGCAGCCCTGTATCTGAATCAGGTGGCAGAGCATATCCCGGGAGATCTGATTCTGGGAGGTCACTCCAAGGGCGGGAATTTTGCAATGTACGCAGCGGCCTTCTGTGAAGACAGCATAAAGTCCCGTATCACCCGGATTTACAACAATGATGGACCGGGATTTCGTGATGAGATCATAAATACGGATCAGTATAAGGAAATCGTGCCTAAAATAGTGAGCATAGTTCCTGAAACCTCCATAATAGGACAGCTGCTTTCCAACGAAGGAAGGCAGACAGTCATCAAAAGCAAGGGTAAGGTGCTTTTTCAGCACGATGCCATGAACTGGATGGTGACTAAAGACAGGTTCGAAGCGTCAGAACTTGATTCTTTCAGCAGATTTGTGAAGGCTGCCCTGGGTACCTGGCTTGAACAGATGGATGATGAAACAAGACAATCTGTCGTGACAACAGTTTTTTCAATGATAGAAGAAACGGAATCCGAGACCTTCATGGAATTCAGCGGAAATCTGTTCAAGAACAGTGAGATCGTTCTGAAAGAACTGGTGAAGCTTCCTATGGAAAAGAAAAAAGAGCTGCTTTCGGCTTTGGGCAGTCTCATCAAAAGCAGCGGTGGAACTGCAATCGATACCATAAGCAGCATAGTGAGCAGCAAAGACCTGTTTCTGAATGTGAAAACAGAAAGTAATTTATAAACACATATATGAAATAAGTGAACTGGGGCGGTATAAACTGAGTTGTCCTGCGTTCTGAAATGATCCCCCTTAAGCAGATAAGGTAAATGACCAAATCTGCCTAAGGGGGATTTTTATGTCTGAAAAAGAATACAGTACAGAGTGGAGGCCTGTCACAGGATAGGAACTTCAATGGAAGTTCACACAAAGTACACAGATTCCACAGGCTTTTTTCAGCTTTTTTTCAGTTTGGGACTGTATGCTACATCCATCCTAAGGAACGTTAAGTTTTTCGTAAGTACTTAACAGTCAGCCGGGGCGGTGGAAGTCGAAAAGACAAACGATAAACCGGATTCCGCTGAGAGCAGCCTTTGGTTTTAAGGGCTGTGAGCCGGCAGTTGCAGAGGAGGAATCCGCTGCGATAGAGGAAAGGAGAATAAAATGGCATTACAGATTTTTGAAAGAATTGAAAAGAAGTTCATGCTGACCGGAGAACAGTTTGAAAAGCTTCAGCCTGTACTGGAGGAACACATGTCTCCCGATAAATTCACAGATTATACGATATGCAACATATATTTCGATACTGACAATTTCCAGCTGATACGTAATTCTATCGAAAAACCAAAGTACAAGGAAAAGCTGAGATTAAGATCCTACGGTGTTCCAACTGAAGATCAGGAAGTTTTTCTGGAACTTAAGAAGAAATATGCGGGAATCGTATATAAAAGACGGATCTCAATGAAGATGTCAGAGGCAAGAAAGTACCTGTACGAAGGAAAAACTCCGGTGATAAAGGAGGATTTTGTAACAAAGCAGATCTTCAGAGAGATAGATTACGCAAAGAACTTCTACGGACTTAAACCAAAGGCTTTTATAGCGTATGACAGAGTAGCGCTTCATGGAAATGAGGATCCGGATCTGAGAGTTACTTTTGACAATGCCATAAGAGCAAGGGGAAAGGATCTGGAGCTTACCGAAGGAGATCAGGGAGAACGCATCATTCCCGAGGCACATGTCCTCATGGAAGTAAAGATCCCCGGGGCCATGCCTGTCTGGATGGCAGAAGCATTTGCAGAACTCAATATAAATATGGTTTCATTTTCAAAATACGGAAGCTATTATAAGCAGCAGTTCGCAGTTGAGACCGGACGTGAAGCAAAGATCATCGCGTTGAAACAGCAGAAAGCCAGGGAGCTTGAAAGAAAGAGAAGGGAAACCACAGGAGAGTTTGCAATCCCCGGAAGAGCAATGGCCTGAAATTACAAGAACAGTTAAATGTTATTAAGGTACATTTAATGTACATAAAAGTCACACAAGGAGAATAGATCATGTTAGATACAATTATTTACGATACAGGAGTAACACCGTCGGCTTTTGTTTTATGCCTTGGAGTTTCCATGGTACTTGGTGCAGTGATCGCCGTATTCCACAGTTATAAAAACAGGTGCAGCAAGAATTTTATTATGACCCTAGTCCTGCTTCCTGCCATAGTACAGTCGGTGATCATGCTTGTAAACGGCAACGTGGGCACCGGAGTAGCGGTCATGGGAGCCTTCTCACTTGTAAGATTCAGATCCCTTCCGGGAAACAGCCGTGAGATAGCATCTATATTCCTTGCCATGGCAGTAGGTCTTGCCACAGGTATGGGTCATTTAATGATGGCTGTGGTCTTTACAGTGATAGTCTGTGCAGTATCTCTCGTAATAGTAGCTTCGCCATTCGGGCATGGTAAAGAGCTTGAAAGAGAGTTGAAGGTGACGATTCCGGAAAATCTTGACTATTCGGATATATTTGATGATATATTTGGCACATATTCAAACGGTGCACAGCTTGTAAGAGTCAAGACAGTCAATATGGGATCTCTTTATGAGCTGGTATATCACCTGACACTTAAGGATAAGAAAAATGAGAAACAGATGATAGATGACATCCGCACCAGAAACGGCAATCTGGAGATAAGCTGCGGAAGGATTTCGGAAAAGACAGAAGCGCTTTGATCAGCGTTTCCTGAAATAGGACATAAGCGGATTTATGATATGGAAATGAGGTAAAAATAATGAGAAAGAATAATCACGCATTTCAAAGAAACACCGGAACTATAAGGGGAATAGCTGCAGTATGTGCAGCAGCGGGAACAGTGGCTGTCCTTGGAACGGCATGCGGAAGCGGTGCTTCCGGGGTTCCGGCTCTGGATGGAAAGAACAGCTCAAATGCAGCGGAAAGCTCTGAAGCTGATCAGAATACAAAAATCTCAGGCAGTGAAACCAAGGGCGAGATAGCCATAACAGTGAAGGACGGAAACATTGATATAAGCGGTCAGAATTCCGACAGCGTCAAGGTTACGGGAACAACTGTCACCATAACAAAGGCCGGTACCTACAGATTAAGCGGTGTTCTCGAGGAAGGACAGATACTTGTGGAGGCAGGCGACAAGGACGATGTTCAGCTGGTGCTTGACGGCTTCAGTATCAGCAACAGTGAAACAGCACCGATATATGTCAAAACTTCCGGTAATTTCTTTCTTGTCCCTGAGGAAGGTACCGAAAATGTGGTGGAGGATAAGCGTGAGGCTGTTTCTTCCACAGGAAGTACATCTCAGGAAGAGATTCCTGATGCTGCGATTTACAGCAAATCGGACCTTTATATCATCGGTACAGGTACTATCAATGTTACCGGCGGCTATGCTGACGGTATCCATGGCAAGGATCTTCTCATGGTATCAGAGGCGGTCACTCTCAACATCACTGCCACAGAGCATGGTATCAACGGAAAGGACAGTCTGGAGATTCAGGCCGGAACCTTCAATATCACTTCCGGTGAGGATGCCCTCCATTCCAAGGGGGACGTCATCATCAGTGACGGTACACTCAGCATTTCTGCTTCGGACGATGGAATCCATGCAGAGAATGAAGTGAGAATAGATGGAGGAACTATAGATATTTCGGATTCCTATGAAGGACTTGAGGCACTTATGGTAACGATAAATGGAGGTGATCTCAGAGTCACGGCTTCGGACGATGGTGTGAACTCCGCAGGCGGCGCCGATTCTTCAGGCGGAATGTTCGATGTGACCGATGGCGCAGCCGTGACCATTAACGGAGGTACGGTATACATTACTTCGGAAGGAGACGGAATTGATTCAAACGGCGATGTGATCATTACCGGCGGAGATATTTACGTTGACGGTCCTTCTATGGATGGCAATGCTTCTCTCGATTACAACGGCACAGCCACCATCACCGGAGGCAGCTTCGCCCTTACAGGATCTAGCGGTATGTTCCAGAACTTCAGTGAGGACTCAAGCCAGGTTCAGCTCATAGTTTACTATTCAGAACGTCAGGCAGCGGGCACTGAAATTACAGTGGAAGACAGCGAAGGTAACGTGATCTATTCCAATGCTGACTCTCAGAAGGATTTCTCAGTATTCTTGATTTCAAGTCCGGAGCTTAAGTCCGGCGAGACCTACACAGTAAAGACAGGTGAGCTTGAAGAGACTGTTACTGTGGAAGGACTCACGGGCACCATAGGCGAGCGTTCTGCCAATATGATGGGCGGAAGAATGGGCGGTCCGGGTCAGGGCGGCCCAAGAGGTCAGGGTGGTCCGGGAGGCCAGGGCGGTCCCGGCGGCCAGGGAAGACCTGAGGGGCAGAATGGTCCCAAGGATATGAATGGTATGCCTAAAGAAAATCCTGAAGGTGGAGAAATGGCCCCTCAGACAGCGTCACAGAATTAAATAAGGTATCTAAAGAGCAGATTCGGAGTATTCCGGGTCTGCTTTTTTGTGTATGACGGGCATGCCGTCAATCTGTGGTGAAAATCCACAAAGGGCGTAGTTGCCGACGAACCCCAAA
>SVDD01000006.1:0-134515 GCA_015057945.1 Lachnospiraceae bacterium
TTCAAAAGAATATTTAGACATAAAAATACCGACCTCCAATCGTTAGATTTTTCGTCTAACTTTTGGGGGTCGGTACACAAACAGAAATTGGGCACTTTTTTTGAAAGCCATGTTATATCTATATCATAAAGAGATCTACATGGTTGTCTTTTCTTATGCTTTGACAAAATTTTGCAATACTTAATACATTATATCCCTACGATTCTGTCAAATGCCTTTTTATATTCATTAATCAAATCATATCGGCCATCTTCTGATGCCCAGGATATGGTGATGCTTCGGAGAGTGTGATACATGATAAATGCAATTTCCGGAGCATCGGCTGCGGAAATAATCTCTCCGGATTTTTTCGCTTTAGTTAAAAGCTGTACTGCGATGTCAAAAAGATACATCTGCTCAGGAAAATGAACATCATTGCTGCTTTGGATAGTGATTATATAGACCTGCTTTACGATATTGGGTCCGTACTGTACAGCTTTATCGCAGTATACCTTCATCAGCTGCCACAATATATTTATGCTTTTTTCTTCAGATGCAAAAGTATGAAGAAGGCGTTCTGCCTGAATACCCCAGTATTTTACAACCCCGCTTAAGAGATCAGCTTTGGATTCATAGTGATAATAAAAAGTACGCTTTGTGATCTCACATTTTTGGCAAATGTCCATGATCGTAACATCGTCATAGCCCTGGTCTCTAAATAAATCCAAAGCGGTATCACGTATCATGTCTTTAGTTGAGGTTATAGTAGTAGTCATATCATTAAATGCCCTTCTCAGAATTCATCCATTAGTGTACTCATCTACATACAATATTTCAACGGCTGAAGTATAAAGTTTTTCTATGGAGATTGTGAATAATGCACAAGATGATGCCTCTATATTTGTAAACCATAGTGATTGACGACAATGACTAAGTTTGTTAAATTTCTGTTTATGTTACCGCGGTAACATACTGATACGTATAGAGTAACAAACTATGGAGGAGCGAGAGATGAGAAGATCTGTTTTCAGAACATCCGCTGCACTGCTGATGGCAGCAACCCTTGCAGGCTGTGGGAGTACTTCAACACCTACTGCAACAACTGCAGCAGAAACTGCAGCAACTACAGCTGCGAGTACAGAAGCAACAGGCATAACGGGTGAATTTGAAGGAACCGGAAAAGGCTTTGAAGGTGAAGTCAAGGTTACATTAAGCGTAAAGGACGGTGTGCTCGAATCAGCAGCTATAGCCGGTGATAAGGAAACACCGAATGTTGGCGGCAAAGCCATAGAAAAGATGATGTCTGAGATGAATGAGCATCATACTGTAAACATTGACGCAGTATCCGGTGCCACCTATACAAGCAATGGTGTGCAGGATGCTATAGCAGCAGCTCTTGCAGCGGCAGGTATGACTAAAAAGGACTTCCCTGAGATTGAGAAGGCTGCAGCACAGACTATAGATAAGGAAACAGACCTTCTTATTCTTGGCGGCGGCGGAGCAGGACTTACCTGTGGAAATGCCGCTCTTGGTGCAGGACTTAAGAATGTAACCATTCTTGAAAAGATGAGTTATACAGGTGGTGCAACATCTAACGCAGGAGGCATTGACGCAGGGCTCTCCAAGCTTCAGGAAGAAGTAGGCCTTACAGGTGACAGCGCTCAGCTTATTCATGATGACATCATGGCTTCGGGTGAAAATCACAACGAAGACCTGGTTTGGATCATGGCAACCAATCAGGGAAAAACCCTCGATTGGTTAAGGGAAACCGAGAAGGTTCCTTTCAACGATCGTTATGCAAGTGATTTCCCGGAGCATACAGTTCAGAGATTTTTCGTATGTGATGGCGGTATGTCCAATGCAATGGAAATTCTCACAAACAACTTCACTTCAAAGGGCGGTGACCTTGAGCTTGAAACCAAGGCTGAGGAGTTTATAACTGACGATGAAGGAAAGGTTATCGGAGTCGTTGCCACAGATGCAGATGGCAATACCATTAACTGGAAGGCAAAGGCCGTTGTAGTTGCTACAGGAGGATATGGTGCCAATGCTGAGATGATCTCTGAAAAGAAGGGTGATCTTCAGTACGCTGTATTCTATGGTGTTAAGTCATCCATGGGAGACGGACAGAAGATGGGTGAAGCTGTAGGCGCCAGGATGCTGAATATGGGATATGCAAAGATGTATCCTAACGGTATATCAAAGGGAGAGGATACAATCGATGGATATGCTACACCGATGCCTACTCTTACAACAGTGAACACAACAGGAGCTTTCTTCGTAAATAAGGATTCAAAGAGATTTGTTAATGAGACTCTCCCATTTGCCGATATCAAGAATGCAACCACTAAGCAGCCGGATGAGATCATGTATTTAGTTATGGATCAGACAGGCTATGACACATGGTCTGAGATGGTTTCAACCAATACTTCTGCAGTTGGTAATATCTCAATGGAGCAGCAGGAGGAGTTCTTTAACTCTGATTCTGACCATCCTACATTTGCAAGAGGCACACTTAAGGAGGCAGCTGAAAAGGCAGGACTTGATCCGGAAGCACTTGAAGATGAGCTCAGGAAGTGGAATGAGACAGTTGACTCAGGAAAAGACTCAGAGTTTGGACGTACAGCTCTTACAAAGTTTGATGAAAACAGCACAGTCTATATCATCGAGCAGAGACTTCGTTTTGCAACTACACTTGGAGGCTATGACATCACTGCGAACTTCGAGGCACAGAAGGAAGACGGTACAGTTATTCCTGGTCTTTATGCCATCGGTGAGGTTACAGCCGGCTGCAACGGAACTGAGGCTATTCCCGGTTCCATGGCAGCATGGGCAGTTACATCAGGTTATACCTGCGGACAGAAGCTCGCTGAACTACTCAAATAACGAAAATACGTAAATACGTAAATACAACATATATTAAGTACATAAATACCCGCTAAGTGAAGGTGACATGTTCCTCCGGTTTATCCGGAAAGGGATAGCATGTCGGTAAATCGACTCCACTCAGCGGGTATTTTTATAACCGGAATGGAGTTTGCATAAGGATAACCAGTCATCGGATTTAATGCATCATTGTCGGTGCTAATTAAGGGGATGCACCTAATAGAGGGGCATATATCTTATAGAACTTAACTATTTATAAATAGTTGTCGATAAATTGAAAAGGAAAGGAGACGATATATGAAAAAGAAACTTATAGCATTGATAAGCATTGGTTTTATAGTACTAAATCTGGTATGCTGCAGTTCTCAATTATCAGTGCCCGAAATAGCTTTTCCGGCAACGGAGACCGAAACTGATATTTAAGTACAATGACTGTATATTGTTTGGCTTAATTAAAGGAGGCTCTATGAAGGCAGACATAATCATAAGAAACGCAAAAATCTTTACATCGAACACGAAAACCCTGCGGGCTACAGCCCTTGCGGTAAAGGATGGCAAATTTGTTTATGTCGGCGATGATGCCGGTCTTTCGGATTATGAGGGCGAGGTGACGGATCTTGCCGGGAAATTCATAATGCCGGGAATCATCGACAGCCATGTCCATGTTACCATGCCCGTCGGATTTGAGTATAAGGATATGGGCGAGTATATCGTGTGTGACAGCAAAAAGGAAGCCCTTGGCTTTATAGCTGATCATATTAAGAACAATCCGGGCAAGGAGAGCTACAATTTCCTTCTGGAGCGTGTTTTTCTGCACGGTGAAGAGATTACAAAGGAAGATCTTGATGCTGTCTGTGCCGACAGTGAGATCATGATCTTAGAGGGTGAGGCACACAGCATATGGGCAAATTCAAAGCTTCTTAAGCGTCATGGCATTACGGATGATATCATCGATCCCGTGCCGGGACTTAGTTACTATGTGCGTAAGGATGGACATATAACAGGAAATATATTTGAAGCGGCTGCGGAAACCCGCTTTCTGATCGATGGTGCGGAAAAACTGACAGATGAACAGATAGATGCCGCCTTAAAGCGTTGGTTCGATTTTTCTGTCAATGCAGGGGTCGTGGGTGTCTTTGATGCCGGTATTCCGGAATGCAATGATTTTCATGAGAGGGTTTACAGACGATTAAAAAAATTTGATGAGGAAGGAGAGCTTCCCGTTTATATAGACGGCTGCTATGTGATCACACAGCCCCGCCAGGTGCCGGAGGCGATAAAAAAGCTTAAGAGCTTTAACAGTGAATTTAATACGAAACACCTTAAGGTGCATACCTTAAAGATTTTCAATGACGGTACCTTAAAGATTGAAACGGCAGCACTTGTGACACCGTATGAAGATACCGGGGACAAGGGAACGGCTGCTTTCAATAAGGATCAGATCGCAGAGCTTCTTATTCAGCTTAATGAGGCAGGACTTGACCTGCACCTGCACACTGTAGGTGAGGGTGCATCTCGTAATGTACTTGACGGTGTGGAGATGGCTAAGAAGGAGCTTGGGGATAAGTACCATGTGAAAGTCACCTGTGCACATCTTGAGATTCAGGATGACGCGGATATTGACCGTTTCGCAAAGTTAGGTGTTAACGCCAATTATACACCATGGTGGCATGCAGGAAACATGGGCGGAGATCCTTATAAGACGTGGTGCGAGCTGCTTGGTGAGGAGCGTGCGGGTAAGATGTACCGCTGTAAGTCGGTCTGGGAGACCGGTGCCAATGTTACATGGTCCAGCGACGATATCCACTATGGTGATTTTAACAACTGGAGTCCATACCTTGGCATGGAGGTCGGCATGACAAGGTGGATAAACGAGAAGACCAGAGCCGCCGAAACAGATTGGACCGTCAGAGCAAATCCTTCCGCCGATGAGCAAATGAGTATAGAAGAAATGATACTCGGATATACGATAAACGGAGCAAAGCAGCTTGGTATAGAAGACAGCAAGGGCTCTATTGAAAAGGGTAAGGATGCTGATTTCCTTATTTTTGATACTGACCTGCTTACTGCCAAGCATGAGGGCTTCAGCTATAACAAACCGACGGATGTGTATTTTGCGGGAAAGAAAGTAAATTAACAATAAGAGGAGATACAGATAATGAAAGCAAATAAGGTCATCTATGGTAATATCTACACAGTTGATAAGAAAAAGCCCAAGGCTGCGGCACTTGCGATTTCTGACGGAAAGTTCGTCTATGTGGGAGACGAAGAAGGCGTGAAGGAATATATTGACAAGGATACGGAGGAGATCCGGTATGATAAAGGTATCATTCTTCCGGGATTTGGAGAGGGACACGGTCATATCGCACCCGGAGGAACGGAAGCGCTTTTCTTTGTACATCTAAGTCCCATGGGTACCTTACAGGAACATCTTGCTGCTATAAAGAAGTTCATCCTGGAGCGTCCGGAGCTGGATGTTATTCAGGGCTCAGGCTTCATACCCACACCGGATATGGGACCGAACGGTCCCACTGCGGATCTGCTTAATGGTTTGACAGACAAACCGATCGTTCTTGCGGATATAGGTCATCATTCTTATTGGGTGAATCATGCCGCAATGGATCGTCTGGGAATCGACAAAAACACGCCGGATATAAGTGACGGAATAATCACCCGGGATGATCAGGGGAATCCCACCGGTTATTTCCGTGAGGGTGCTATGGATCTGCTAAAGGAGCTTACCGTGTTCTCGGTTGAGCAGTATAAGGAGGGATTCCTGCACTATCAGGAGGAATATCTGGCTCATGGAGAGACCCTGATCCTTGAACCCATCATCAACTGGGATACTACAGACAATGCCGCACTTGCCTGCCATGAGCTTGATATGGAAGGAAAGCTTAAAATGCATGTCTATGCCGCTTATCAGGTATTTCAGGCGGAAGGTCATGATACGATGGCAGAGATAGAACATGCTGCAGAGCTTAGAAAGAAGACCAAGGGGCGCATGTTCGAGCTTAGCAATATCAAGATACAGATAGACGGTACGATGCCGGGGACACCTTCGACAGCATATATGAAGCAGCCTTACACAGATCCGTGGTCTGTCGAGCATCAGCATCATGGGCAGCTTCGCTTTGACATGGAAACCCTTATTAAAATATACAAAAAATCTCATGAGCTGGGATTTACGGTACACGCTCATGCCATAGGAGACGGGGCACTCTGCATGGCTCTGGATGCCATAGAGAAGGCATTGGAGGAGACAGGACCTCACGATTACAGGGATGCCATAACCCATCTTCAGGTGGTAGACAGGGCGGATATCCCCCGTATGGCTAAACTAAATGTTATAGCTTCTACAGATCCTCACTGGTTTGATTTCGAGCCGGAATATTTTCAGATGATGGTCGCTGTTCTTGGCGAAGAACGTGCTGAAAATCAGCTTCCGATGAAGGCATTCTTTGATGCCGGAGTTACGGTAACCTCTGCCAGTGATTATCCTGTTACAAATCCGGCCTATCCGCTTACAGGCATACAGAAAGGTGTGATTCGTCAGCTTCCCGGACGTCCGGACACACTGCATAATGCGAGCGAGCGCGTAACGATAGAGCAGATGATCGAAGCGACCACCATTAATGAGGCTTATCAGATGCTTTGTGATGACAGGCTGGGCAGTATTACTGTCGGGAAGGAAGCAGATTTGGTGGTACTTGGTGATGATATTACCAAGTGCGATTCGGAGCATATCCAGGATTCGCCCGTGCTTGGAACCATGGTGGGAGGAGAGTGGGTTTACACTCACGCTTAAAAAAATCATGAAGAAGTTATTTACAATCGATGATTTTATGGTGGCTTTCATCTCGGCGCTGGGCTATGGCTTTGGCTATACGATTCCGATGTATCTGGGCTGGACGCAGCCTGCGTGCATAGCGGTCTGCTTTGCCCTCGGAATTACGCTGGAGGAGCTCATCAGCAGGATCGTTTTCAGCAAGACCGTCCAGCAAAAAACGGTCAACCGGGTATTCACTTATGTGGCGATCCTGCTTATTTTCCTGATCGCCGAGTTTGTTTCGAGGCATTTGCTGGGCACGTCCCTGATAGAAGACCTGGAGGAAGAGTTTGCGTGGGTTGTGGGTCTTCCCATTGTCGGCTTTGTGGTGAATCTGTGCATACGTGGATATCGTGTCAGAAAGATTTGCAAGCTTTACGGGGACGGAAGCGAGGGCTATGTGTTCGACGTGACGGACAGGGACATCGAGGAAGTGAATCAGCGGAACCGGGCTGTTCACGGTGAATATGATGTCGAGTGTGCGGTCAGGACGCGAACCGGCATCTACGTCGGGGAGAAGTACAAGGAGACACGAATCTTTTGGGGGATTCCCTACGCAAAGTCTCCGGTAGGCGAACTGAGATGGAAGGCACCCGAGCCGCTCCCTGCGTCGGAGACGGTGTTTGAGGCCAAGAGCTTCGGCGCCTCGGCCATACAGGTGGAGCATAAGGGCTCGATCATCAGGCATCACCGGCAGAGCGAGGACTGCCTGTACCTGAATATAGCCACCGGGGACGAAAAGACGGAAGCGAAAAAGCCGGTGCTTGTTCTGTTCCACCACGGAGATTTTACCTACGGCGGCGCGGTCGATCCGCTGCTGTATGGTGAGGATTATGTAAATGCGAATCAGGATGTAGTGCTTGTCAGTTTTAATTATCGCCTCGGTATCTTCGGGTTCATTGATTTTTCTGAGGTTCCCGGCGGGGAGGCCTGCCCGGACACCCTGAACCTCGGGCTGTTGGATCAAATCGCGGCACTGAAGTGGATCAGGGAAAACATCGGAGCCTTCGGGGGTGATCCCGAGCGGATCACGGTGCTGGGCTTCGAGTCCGGCGCGACCTGCATCTGCCTGCTGGCCGCCAGCGAGCAGGCGAGGGGTCTGTTCCGGAGGGCCTTCGTGTTCGACGGCAGCCCGGAGTCTGCCTGTGATACGCCGGATGCCTCCAGAGCCCTGGCAAAAGCATTGTTGAAAGAAACAAACACTTCGACGATGGAGGAGCTTTTGCACCTGGATACGGAAGCTCTAAAAGACGCTGTGCAAAGGCTTTGGATGAGCATGTGCACACCGACCTGTGACGGAAAACTGATCCCTAAGCAGGTGTATGAGGCATATCGAAACGGAGCCGCTTCGGGTATCGAGTTTATCGTCGGCATTACCGGCGGGGGAATGCAGGTGATCCGATCCTCCGTCGGCAGTGAGAACTACAAGGACGCGGTAAAGGCGGCTGTGGACGACCTTCAGGGCGATATAGACGGTTCCGTCGCCGAGGCGATGCGGGCGTATATTAAGGCTCAGACATTGACTTCATCCGAGCTTGAGGCGAAATCAGAGCTGTACGGGCAATGGACTGCGTTGGGTATTTATCGTGTTGCGGCAAAGCTGTCGCAGGGTGGAAACAAGGTGCATTTGATGTACTGGGACGAAAAGGCACTGATCGAGAATCTGGGTTCGGGTACCGCAGACGTTCTGGCAACATTGCTCGGGAACAGCGAAGCACTACAGATGTATGGCAGCGTAATGAACGCGGATCTGTCCGAGATGCTCCGGGCTTTGTTGCTTAAATTTGTCAGCGGAGATACCCTGCAGCTTTATCGCAACGAGATTTCGGGCTTCGACGGTCTCGACTGGGAGGCGTTTCCACAGGCACTTATCGTTGAAGACGGGAAATTAGCGTGCGATACGATTGAAGACAGAATAACAGAGGTCAAAGGATTGTTGGACTATATGTTGAAATGACGCGGACTTTCTTCTTATCTCCTTAACTATAGAGGAGAAATACGATATGACCACCCGGCCCTCTGAGGCCGTTGAATACGCGAAAACAAATCGGATCGCCTTGGCTTTCCTAGATATAGAGATGGGAAAGACGAATGGACTGGAGCTGTGCCGCACACTGCTTGAGATCAATCCCCGAACCAATGTGGTGTTTCTGACTTCTTATCTTACCGCAGATCATTGATATAGTTATTACTGCAGCTGCTCTTTATTATTGATATGGCAATTGCCTGACTTTACAATTACGTGATTTATATCAGTCCTATCAATGAATATACCGACTATTTACTTACGGAAATATGGATCAGCCCAACGATCATTTACGGACTGGTAGCCTGCTTTGTGTCAGGCAAAGAGGATCAGGTGTGAATAATTACAGGAAACGGATTAAATAAATTCGTTTCCCGATAAATATAAAATAATGAGACAGGAGGTTTTACAGATGAAACAGACAATTGTTCTCGGCAACATCATCACCATGGATGAAAAGAGGCCTACTGCAAAAGCGGCACTTGTTAAGGACGGCGTGTTCGCCTACATCGGTGATGCGGAGGAAGTAAAAAAGCTTGCCGGTGCAGATGCCCAGGTGTTGGATTACGGTGAGAACTTCATCTATCCCGGTTTTTTGGAATCCCACTGCCACTGTTACCTGGCAGGCGACCGCGCGATCGGGCAGGCTAATCTAGCCAAGGTTATCCCAACTGACTACGACAAATACCGTGAGATCATCAGTGATTTCATAAAAAAGAATCCGCAGCGCGAGTTCTATCTGGCAGCAGGGTGGATCGAAAATGACGAATATGTTTCCAAAGCGTATCTGGACGAGATCTGCAGCGATAAGCCGCTGCTTATGCAGACCGGCGGCGGTCACTCCATGCTGCTCAATACAAAGGCGATGGAATGGGCGGGCATTGATGCGGCTTATGCAAAGAAAATGGGCTACGATCTGGTTCACGTGGATGAAAATGGGGAACCAGACGGCTACATCTGTGAAGCACCTGTGTTTGAAGTGTATCCCAAGCTCCCGACTACACTCAAGAATGCCAAGGACTATCTGCTTGCATGGCAGGATATGGCACTTGCAAACGGCTATACAGCAGTGGCCGATGCCGGTACGGAGGTTACCAATGAGATAGCTGTTCAGGCTTTCTATGAGCTGGAGCAGGAGGGCAAGCTTAAGCTGCGTACCTATGCGTATCTTATGTGTCCGGACAATCCGGAAGATCCGAAGGCGGAGGTCGCCCGCATCGCCGCGACCCGCGCAAAATACAGCGGTGAATACTTCCATGTAGTCGGTGTAAAGACGTTCTTAGATGGTGTGACCGAAGCGCACACAGGCTGGCAGAACCAGGATTACGCCGATCAGCCGGGCTACCACGGCAATGAACGCTTCAATGATCATGACAAGATGGTAGAGCTGATCACAGCGGCAGATGCCGAGGGACTTTCGGTACACGTTCACTCCGAGGGCGGCGGCGCGACCCATTTCATGCTGGGCTGCATCGAGGACGCGAAAAAAATTACCGGTGATATAGATCAGCGCAATGTTCTGGCTCATTTGCACTTTGTCACGGACGAGGATATCCGCCGCATGGGCGCAACCCACTCCATTCCGGCAGTTCCTCCGCTGTGGACTGCGAAAATTCCGGGCTTCTATGAGATTGAGGAATCTTATGTCGGTAAGGAACTGGCAGAAAACTCATACCCGATCAAGTCCTTCTTTGATGCGGGCGCATGTACCGTGTTCCATTCGGACTATCCTGTTTCACCGTCCATCAGTATCAGAAACAGCATTTACATGGCTGAAACCCGTAATGCACCAAAGACATTGGGTATAGAAACGTTACCGCTCAATGTCAAGGAAGCGATCACACGTGAACAGTCCCTGCGTGCCCTGACCATAAATGTCGCGTACGCCTGGCACCAGGAGCATCGTCTGGGCTCCATCGAGTTCGGCAAGATCGCCAATATGACTGTTTATGATTGCGACTTCCTCCATGACGATATTGAAAAAGTTGCACAGGCAAATCTCATAGCAACCATTGTGGACGGGAAAGAGGTATACAAGCCTTGAACGAAGGGAGCACGATTGGTTACATGGTCAAGTGACAACATCACTTTTGAAGATTTTACAACATGGAATCCGTATCTTGGCATGGAAGTCGGCATGACACGGAAGATTACCGAAAAGACCAGAGGTTATGAATGGACCAGATGCGATACGGTATTTCCGCCTGAAAATGAGAGGATGAGCATTGAAGAGATGCTTTTGGGCTTTACGATCAATGGCGCAAAGCAGCTTGGTATTGAGGATAAAAAGGGTTCTATCACGGCCGGTAAGGATGCTGATTATCTGGTATTCGACAAAGACCTGCTTACAACAGAGAAGGAAGGCTTCAGTTACAACAAACCGACTGATGTTTATTTTGCAGGGAAGAGAGTTAATTAGCGTTTCGCAAACGCATAGATTTACGTATGAGAGAAAGGAGATCTGAAAATGGGTATGTTGGATAGTGTGAGTATAAGTGAAGCCACGTCCAGGATGCAGGCTTTGTATGGCGAAAACAATAAAATAACCAATGGTGATTATGACAAGTCGCTGGCGGTCAAATGTATCAACGGCACATTTGTCGGGAAAAAGACTGACAATATCATTGCCTATAAGGGTATACCCTTTGTCGGAAAGCAGCCTGTCGGGGATCTGCGGTGGAAGGCACCGGTTGACGTAGTTCCGGATGATGGCGTGTACGAAGCGTATTACTTCGGGAAGATTCCCTGCCAGATAGACAATGTCGGGCAGATGGGTTCACTCTACCCTCAGGGTGAAGATTGTCTTCATCTGAACCTGTGGAAGGCTGATGATGAGGGATCCGGGAAGAAGCCGGTAATGGTGTGGATCCACGGCGGTGCCTATGAACTTGGAGCTACAACCGAGCCACGGGAGGAGGGAACCAACTTCGTGCATGAAAATCCGGATATAATCCTCGTCTCTATCGAGTACCGGCTTAACGCACTCGGGTTCCTTCGTCTGTCGCATCTGCCTGACGGAGCGGATTACCCGGACGCTCAGAACTTAGGGCTAATGGATCAATTGGCAGCGCTGAAATGGATTCATGAGAATATTGAGGGCTTCGGTGGTGATCCTGATAAAGTGACCATCTTCGGCCAGTCTGCCGGGGGCGGTTCAGTTTCTCTGCTGCCTTTGGTGAAGGGTTCGCACCGGTATTTCAAGCGTGTCATCGCCCAAAGCGGATCGCCCGCTTTTTGCAGATCCAAAGAGCAGTCCATCGCCTGCACGAACGCCTTGCTGAAGGTACTGGACTGCAAAACAGTAGCCGATCTTCAGAAGATTGAAATTAACAAGATCGTAGAGGTGGCATCCCAGGTAATCTCAATGCCGCTTACAACTCCTGAGCGCGACGGCAGTTTTCTTCCACTGGAGGCATTCGACGCCTACGAAGCCGGAGCTGCCAAGGACCTCGACTTCATGCAGGGCTGCACTAAGGATGAATGCAGCTATTTCGTGGCCGGTTTTGGAGTAGAGGGCTTCATGCCTTGGGCAAAGAACTGTAAGGCCGAGAAGCTCGCACAGTGTACGGATGAGGAAAAGGCATTGGTAGAAAGCTATTTCGAGAACAGCCGGGGAGAGGATTATGAGAAACTCAGCAGCTTTCTTGACCAGTACTGGTTCAATGCACCGCTTATCAGAACGGCAGAGAATCAGGTCAGGGGCGGTGGCAAGACATATGTCTATTACTTCAGGGTAGAGTCCGCTGTTCCGCTGTTGAAAAGCGGGCATGCGGTAGAACTCTCGGAACTGTTCAACCATGCGGAGGAAACCTTAGTTACAGGAAGGGAATTCGATAAGAAATTCTCCAAAATCATGCGAAAAATGTGGGTACAGTTCGCCAAATGCGGTAATCCTTCCCTTTCTGGCGACATCTCGCCTGACGGGAAGGCTTATGATTGGCCGCTCTACGATCTTAAGGATAAGCAAGTGATGGTTTTTGACGAGCATGACATCCGTGCTGAGAAGGAGTCAGCCATGAATATCGTCGATTGGGACAGAACCTATTTCCTGACTAAGTATTATGTCAGCTAATATAACAAATCAAACAGACATTGCAGGACCGGTAATCAGCTTCAATTACGGGGCAAAGGGTCATGGATTGAAAGATCATCCATGCCATTAGGTCATATTTGTCCTTGAAATGATAGTAGAATGTAGGGCGCTCAATCTCAGCTTCCTTACAGATCTCGGGTCCACCATATGAAACTGCTGACGGATATTTGCAGACGACAGAAGTCTGTTCACACAACCATTGCCTATTCTGCACTTACTTTAAGGATCAGAAATTCCGTAAATCTACCATTGAGGAGATAGAGGAATATATTAAGGAAATCTTTTACTGACGGAGTAATCTGATATTGTTTCTTAATTCTGGGTGGCGTTACTTTTGATACTGGATTCCTATCTATCATATCCAGCTTGTAATAGTAGTTAAAGAAAGAGGAGAGGGAGCTGTATCTGCGCTTTATGGCTGCTTCAGACCGGGTCTTTGTTATGCCCTTATCAGTGTATTCTTTACTGTAATCGAGATAATCTTCAATGACCGAAGGGGTTAGATCATTGAGATCTAAAAGGGTCATCCTGGCTACGTCAAAGGAATCCGGTTCACGGTATTTCAAATACTCAAAGAAAGATGCCAGATCCAAAGCATATCCATACAGGGATTGTATTGATTTGGTTTCCATATTTGCTTTGAAATATCTTGTGGCAAACTTTGGCAGCTTATCCCGGACAATCATATTAACTTTGTTTTTGGTTTCTAATTCTTTTTTTAATCTATCCATATATCCATTATATGGGTAGACCTACATCACGGCAATTGAAGAGGTTAACGAGACCTTTTGTGGTATAATAATCCATGAAAGTCTCGTTAACTTCTTCATTTTAGGGACAACGTCACTTTAAATGTTGCCTAACATTTCGTTAAACTGGAGTTTTGCGAAAAGATATATTTGTCTCCTGCCAAGGGTGTCAAATGTAATTGTAAATGCTCATATGTAACAGTTAATGCTTAATTTAGCGTTTACCTTTGCAAATATTGGGTAAAGTTGAGCATTAAGTTTTTCAAAAAAAGTGCCCAACTTCTGTTTGCTATACCCATTTTTAGAGATTGCGACGGAATTCCGCCGTTTTTCAGGCATAAAAAATCGAGGTATTATGCAGTTACCTTTGCAAAACTGATAATACCCCGAAATTAAGCATTTACCTTTTCAAGTGACGCTTTTTTGACGATTTAAGTGATGTCTATTCACTATGATGTATCGACAGAAACCTGTATTTGATGCTTCACGGCTAACACCAATTTATTTGATATACAGACTTTCCTCCGATCCGGTATGGAAATGAACCTCTTCCTTCGAACCGTCGTCCTTCACCATAGTGGCGGTCAGTATGTCATCGCTGTAGAAGCCTGTATCGTATGAAAAGCTCTCGATCCAGCCGTCACGGCAGAAGAATCCGCCGGTGGTGATGATACGATCCTCCGGATCCGCATTCATATCGGCTTCGTAATTTACAGTAAGCAGTTCGCGGCCATTGATCTTTACACTTAAAATGTCGTCATCAAAAAGCAGCACAACATCTGCGAGCTTTCCTTCGCCGACATATTCTTCGCCTGTAAGGGCTGAAGTCCAGTAATACGGTACCTCTCTTTCAACTCCTATATCGGAAGAACCGCTTTCCTTTTCTTTGCCGGGCTCTGCCTTAGACGCGTTTTCCTTCCAGATGTCCATACGCTTCACTGCAGATGCCGGAGCATCGATCACGCATTCCTCGGGGAAGCTTGGATACTTCTCCTCCTGCCCGTAATAATCTGCTATGGCGCCTGTAAACTCAGCCGACTTAAGTCCCTCGCACTTTCCAAAGGCATCAGGTCCGATGCTGCTGATGCCGTTTCCGAAGGTAACCCCGGTAATGCCGACACATCCGGTAAACGCATATTTACCCACGTAAGCGAGTCCGTCAGGGAATACCAGTTCCCCGGATATTCCTTCACAAACGGAAAATGCGCCATCCTTGATGTGTGTAAGTGTTTCCGGAAAGCCGGCTATGAAAGTAATGCCACGGCAGCCGGAAAATGCTGATTCACCTATGGAAATAAGTCCTGAAGGAAACTTCAGGGCACCCGTAAAGCCGGTATCTCCAAAAGCATGGTCACCGATAACCAAAAGTGATTCCGGAAACTCCAACTTACCTGTCATGCTCTCGCATCCCCGGAATGCACCGGAGCAGATGTATTTCAAGCCCTTCGGAAGCTTAAGGGAGGTAAGACTCTCATCACCTTCAAAGGCATTGTTCTCCATAAGCTTCAGACTGTCGGGAAGCACCAGATCTCCTTTTAGTTTTTTGCAGTAGGATAATCCGCCGTTGCCGATATGCTCCAGTCCTTTTGGAAGAGTTATTGTTCCGTCAAAGCCGCAGCCGCAAAACGCATGGAAATCGATATCCTTTACACTGTCGGGGATCACAAGATCTCCGGTTAGATTCTCGCAATGGTTAAAACAGGAATACTCGATCTTTTCAAGCTTTGCCGGAAGCTTCAGTTTTCCGTCAAAACCGCACTCGCTGAAAACCCAGTCTTTCATGACTGTCACGGAATCGGGAATGATCAGATCTCCTCTCAGTTTTCGAGCCCTGATAAAAGCACATCTTCCTATCTTTTCGAGACCGTCCGGCAGTGCCAGAGTGCCTTCCGCATTTTCAAAGTCTGCAAATGCTTCATCTCCGATTTCCTTCAAAGACCCGGACAGTTTGATACCTGTAAAGCCCTTGCATCGCGTAAATGCATAGTCGCCCACTTTCTCAACCGAATCCGGAAGAGTAAGCTCACCGGTCAGTCCCTCGCAGCCATAAAATGCAAATTCACCTATGGTCTTCAAAGTGCTTGGAAGCACCAGTTCACCGGTAAGGTTTTGGTTCGAATAAAATGCATTTCTCACAATGGACGTGATTCCCTCGCCGATGACCAGCTTTTGGATCTTGTAATCCGACCACATGAATTTCTCCGCTTCCATCTCTCCGGTACCCGAAAAAGTCAGCGTTTTCGTTGATTTATCGTAAGTCCAGGTAATATTCCCACCGCAGGTTCCGGAATCTGCTTTGGTCTTTTCACCGCCTATGGCTCTCGTTCCACATCCGAATAATCCAAACAGCATAAATAACCCCATTAATACAATCCACAATCGTTTCATCCGAAATGCACCTTTCTTATGTATGAAATACCGTTCATCTTCATGACATTTGTCGGTCAACTAAAAAGGATCCCATGACGAGATCCTTTTTTAGATGATGTAACTTATATTCCCATCAATCCATTGATGTATGTTGTGAGATACTGCCTGTCGTAGAACTGTTCTGGTTTGGGGATTACAAAGTCCGGTGTCACTCCCTGGTCTATATCATAGAAGGAACCGTTTTTCATGTATGCCAGGCGCTTTAAGCCCGATATCTGGAAAGGACATCCATCGGCGGTAGTGAGGTTCTGGACCACACATGCTCCACCACCTGAGGTCTGTCCGAGTATCATTACCCTGTTGGAATTCTTGAATACGCTGGGCACAAGATTGCCGCAAGAAAAGCTCTTGGATGTGGTTAGGCAGAAAAGATTGTAGTTTCGCAGGCTGTCCTTCTCGTCAAACTTGCGGTCCAGGTTTGCATCAATCTTGAAATTTTGGGATACCAGAGCGCCGGAAAGAGGATTCATCATGCAGATGGATCCATCACCCAAAAACATACCTATCACATATGCGGCGGCATCCGCCATACCACCTCCATTGTTGGACAGATCCAGGACAACATTCTCAATGGGGCTTCCTTCTCTGGTGATCTCATTATAGGCATGGATCATCAGTCCCACCGTATCCTCCGGGTGATCCTCAGGTTTTTCTCCGCTGTAATAATCAACATCAGCAAAATAGAACTCGTCAAAGGTAATATAGGCCGTGTTTCCAACTTCCTCGTATCCGGGGATCTCGTCAGGATAGTATTTCTCCCTGGCTTTTGTATATCTTTCTTTGTCATCTCTTCTGTTGATTATAGATGGACCGAAATTCCTTTCAGGTTCCTGTTTCATCATATAGGATTTTGAAATAAAACCGCTGTGGCTGTCATCGAAATACTTGATAGTAAGATCCGCCAGCGCCTGACCCGCCACCTGTGGATCCGTACTAAGCATATCCACCGCCAGACCTGTCATCTGGAAGAGATTGTTGAAATTCTTGATATTATGCTGTTCTTTTAAGCCATAGAGAGCGTCCAGGGCGAAGCAGAGCTCCTTATAGTTAAAGGCGGCCAGCTCTTGGCTTCTTTCCGCAGGCGGGTTAGAGATATAGTATTTGTCTGCGATGGCATCCAGATTTCCCCCGGCCTGAGCAAAGACAGCCTCCCCATTGTACAGCGTAGTGACACTGTACTGAGACAGGATGATATCGCTCACCAGCTGCAGAGGCAGATAGTATTCGCCGCCCTGAGCCACCAGGTCTATGCCGTACTCTCCGGGACTGAAGGTCACCGGATCACCGTACCGTTCGAAAGAGGA
Source organism: Lachnospiraceae bacterium (assembly GCA_015057945.1). Lineage (GTDB taxonomy): Bacteria > Bacillota > Clostridia > Lachnospirales > Lachnospiraceae > Oribacterium. The sequence continues at coordinate 17,297 of SVDD01000006.1, forward strand.
ATCGCTCTTCTGGAACAGATGAGGCTTTCCGTCCTCGTTGAACCCGGTGGAAGCGATGACGTCTAGCAACGGATCTGAATCTGATATTCGGATGAATGCATCGTAGTCATAGAATTTGATCGTGTCTTTTGCAAAGTCAATCCTTGCAGGATATTGGGTCTCCCTGGTCAGGGTTACCGTATCAGCGTCCTTTTCAATCTCCAGGGAATATTTCTCCCCTCCTTGTGCTCCATAAAACAGACCGGTCACCCTGGCAATCAGACTCTCCATGGTATCTAACGTGATATAGGGGATATCCGTCACTTCGTCCATAAACGCTACTTCAATTTCAAAGGTATTCTCCGGATCCGTGTCACCGATATATAGGGGCAGAGTCTTGGTCTCAATCTGATACTCTTTTTCCTTTACGGTAAAGAGCTCTCCTTTTCCCCATAAGGACAGTGCCGTCTCTTCTTCTACGGCTTCAGCATTATCCGGAGCTTCTGTAGTTTTTTTGACTTCAGATGTTCTTGCGTCTGCAGTTGTTTCTGCAGCTTCAGCTTCCTTAATGCCGGTAATGCTTCCCTCCGTGGAATCTGGTCCTTTTTCTTCACCTTTAGTCTCCGTAGTCTCTGTTACGGACGCCGCTTCGGGTGTGTCGAGAGCGCTGCATCCGGAAATGACCATACACACAACCAACGTTGCAGTCAGTAAACGGCTCATTGTTTTCTTCTTCATAATTTTAATCCTTTCGTTACCAAGGGCGGAAACCTGCTTGCTTTAGCAGGTGGAGCATCCCTGTGAATTGATACTCACAAACATATGTACCATACTGTATTAAGTGAATTTTAATAATTCCACTTATCTTCAATATATCGACAACTATGTATAAATAGTTAAGTTTTGGAAAGATAATGAACCTTTAGAAAAGTGCACCGGTTTCCTGGAGCCCTCAGACATTTGAAAAAAGCCGGAGGTTTTTGCCTCCGGCTCATTTGTATACTTTTTTAGTTCTTAATATGCTGTATGAGATCAATGATAAACCCGGATGGAGATTTCATTATAGCGTACTTGCTTGACTCAGTGCTATTACCAAATCCCTCTACTTCTCTGAAGCCCTTTTCCTTTAACAGTGCATATGCCTCATCAAAATCATCAACATTCATACGTATGGCTGTTATTTCCCTCGGTGTACCGGGTGCTTGCACTATATCAATATGAAATCCGTTAGAATCTTTCATACGATGTGTAGAAAACTCCACGTCTGAGCCTATCTTATTATGTGTCTGCTCAAATCCAAGTTCCTTAAACAGTTTGATAGTAGGCTCAGCATCTTTGGTATAAATCATCGGGTTGAATGTTGTTATTTTCATAATGTACTCCTTTTTATAATCTACTGTGGACCAATATAGGTTGAACCTCCAAATCCGATAATCAACGTACCAAGATTCGGAATAAGCATCGTAAGGATACGCATACCTACGCCGCAGCCAAAAGACTTGGCCAGTTTCCATAACATGATATACACTATTACAACATTTATAAGAGGAATGAGCATCAGCAGAAAAAGCCATCCGTTTCCCATAGCAATTTTGAAAAGATAATAAAAATCCACGATCGGGATCAGGCTCTTCCAGCCTGCTTCGCCGGCTTTTACAAAAATCTTCCACATTGCTATAACTAAAAGAAGATATACGATAAATGATACCAGCAAACTAAAATTATTTTGATCTTCCATTTCACACCCTCCTTTTCTTTCTATAAAAAGCATCGTCCTGAAAAATGTCGACAGATTCTTATCAGGAAATAAGCATTTATCTTTTTATCATCGGGAATCTTTAAGCCATTTTTTACGTGCTTCATAAGCTAGAAATTCTAAAGGATGTTCGCCATGTGTAATGCGCCACCCCAATTATTTCCGGATGTTAGTCAGCAGCTACGTAAAGCACAGGCTTTCCGTCTGCTTTAGTGTAAAGCACGCCGTCCTCCGCATAATATGTTTCGTTCCCGGGATCGACATTGAAATACAGTGCAGGCCGGTACACAAGGATGCTGCCGTCGGGCTGTATGATACCGTCTTTGTAAATCTCTTACAAAATGCTGTAATCGGATATATGCGGTCCCGTGCCTGAAACATTCTTGCCGATGTTTATGGTGAAAGTGATGTTGTTAGTAACAGTGCGAACAAAGAGAATAGAAGGGCTTTCTTCATATTGGTCAACTTTTTTAAAAAACTTAATGCTCAACTTTTGAGGAGATGTCTAGCTGCTCCTGCCCTTAAGACTCTTATAAAGAGTCTTAAGAAAGATCTCGGGCATTTCTTTATATGCAGGGCAACCCCGTTTTATATAAAGTCTATGATAAGGGTCTCCTCCCAAACAATGTGGAAACCATATACAGTCACGACACTCCTGGTCATTTTGTGGTGGTGCAGTATTGATAAACTCGGTTAGTACATCATGATTATGTGCTGTGCGTAAGGGATCTTTCGGATCCCATTCCCCTGCATTTCCAAAGCTCATATCTGCCTTATCAACACATTCCCAGCATTTATATAGTCTCCCTTTCTCATCTATACATACACTCCATAATCTCTGGGCTCCGCAATAAAGAACACCATTTGAAATTTTGCGCATCTCTGCAGCTATGCATGCAGCCTTTTCACCCTCCAGCAATCTGACTTCCTCTCCACGTTCATCCGCAACTATACTTTTGTGAACAAGATCCGGATAAACTTCCAGTTTATTTCCACTTTCAGATGCAAGTTTTTTGATATAATCCCTCAACTCATCAAGTTCTTCAACATTATCCGCACTAACGTTATGTCTTATCATAACAGGAAAAGGAATCTGTCTATGGAGATTCTTTATTATGACATCAAAACTGCCACTGCCATTTGTCAGGTGTCTTGTTCTGTCATGTGCAGCACCCACACCATCTATAGTTACTTGAGCAGATTCGATCTTAACCCTGCTCAACATACCTGTATTTTCTTTATTCAGAAGATAACCGTTTGTGACGATTTGTGCTTTATAGTCCACCCTGTACTCATCACAGAGAGCTATCAGGCGTTTTGAAAGACCCTCGATGATTTCCGGTGCCAATAGCGGCTCTCCACCATACCAGACCACGGATAGTTTCTTTGCATGGCTTTGTTCCAGCATGCGACGCGCCAGAGCGATGACATCATCCTGGGTTTTTTCGCTCATATTCTCATTCAGGATCCAAATGACTAAAATCAATATTGTCCATATTCATATACTTTTCTCCTTTTCTATACTATTTCTACAAAAGCCTTAAGTACCACAAAATGATTAAAACTCCTGTGTATACAACCAAAACCCTAGAATATTTTTGGCTTAAGAGCAAGATAAGACTTTACACTTTGAGGGACTCCTGCTTTGAATTTTATCTTTACCATACCAAGCAAAACAGTAAAAGCCATAAGATGCTCGCTTCCATCGTCACATTTATAAGGAAAGGCACGGGCAAACACTGCATCAGGCAGCATCTTCCATCGATCATCTATAAGCTTGAGTTCCTGAAGCCGCGCCATAAACTGAGCCCCTTTTCCTGATCTTAAAGACTCTGCTTCTGTCTTCGGACGCTCCTGTGGGCCCAGAGCATAGGCAAGACCAAACACATCCGACAGAGATCCATCTGAAAGAATGTCAAACTGATAGTCCCCCGGTCTGCCCAATGTGTTCAATTCACGACAAAGATCAATCATATCCGGATTCCATGACTCAAAGCCCAAAAGCTTAAAAAGATCCCTGATATCATCACTTCCTAATCTATAACCACCTATACGTGTCGGTGCTCCGGGTCTTCCCGGGAAAAAGCCAATATAATCGCTTCTCCAGGACTGTCCTAAGCGGTTATAAACATCCATATAGTTTAGAAATCTCTCTTCCTCACCGCAGGAACGGAGAAACGGCTCTATAATGTCAACATTACCATAGTGCTGCAGATAGAGTCCTGCCCGTTCAGTTTCTCCCCGGCTGAGATCCAACGAAAATCCAAAGCCTGCATTGCACTCTGAAATACTGGCAAAGTAATCAAGAGACTTTCTATATCCAAACGCCTTAGCATCTGGAAAAATATCTGAGCTGCAAAGATCCTCCCCGTAGCCTACCAACAGGTCGAAACAAGGTTTACCTATAAGTGGAATTTCCAGATACACCATAGGAAAAACTTTTCCGCATAACGCTCTGTCAAATGTTTCCTCAGCCAGAGACAATTGTGATCCAAAAAGCTTTTCTTCTCGTCCTTCTCCGGAGACAAGAGTTAAAAGAATCCTGAAAATATTATTTAATTCTTTTCTTTCCATACTCACCCTATCTTTCTGTTAACAGTTATCGTATTGCAAAACTCAACATCCGGCTCAACTTCACCCAGACAGAAAAGATAATACTTCCCCTAATCTTTATTGCACCCCTGAAGGATTTCGATATCTTTAGCTGCACCTTTCGCGTAATCGTGCCTATATCGGTTTATTGATTTTACATAATAACCCTCGATCTTATATCGACACATACCGGATAATTTTAATAGTACTGATCGATAAAAAAATCGAAAATAGTTTAGATTCATTCATATGTATTATATAAAAAGAGGCAAAAACAGGGTCAGACCCTAAAGTCTGCCCCTGAACCACTAAATTTTGGAGATGCCGTATCAGCCATATAGTGCATGTTCCTGCATCATTTCTGCTCTTATCCGATATATACCAGATTCTTTAATACATATCCCGTTACACCATTGTAGGTAACCTGATAAAAATCATCATTTGCATACGCTACGTTTGTAACCATTGCCCCGGCGGGTATCTGAAAATATGCATAGGAATCAGTACTCGGAAGGCTTCTCAGACTTGCAGTATAGTCTACATTTACAATCCATCCATAATCCCCGGCATAATTCTGAGGCTCATAATAATCGAGATAATAGCTGAGTATATAACCCTCCCAACCATTATAATTAACATAAAGATAACCGTTTCCGACATCAGCCAAAAAGGTTACTCTTTCTCCCAACGGAACCTGGGTAATCACATCCGCATCCATAGAAGGATAATATCTGAGAGATACGCTTACATCACATAAAACCACATATAAAGAGTCACCTTCTGTCACTGTGTACTCATATGTTGAATAATATGGGGTATACGTCATATCGTAATCTCCCCAGTCCGCATAAACCGTTGCAGAGAGTAACAAAACCAGCACGGTCGTCATCGCTAAAATCTTTTTTTGTAAACTCATAATCACTACCTCACTCAAGATTTAATATAATATAAACACTGCTGCGACCGCTATAATTATACTCCATGCACACCTTGTCTATATGCATTCATGAAATTTTAATTTATAAATATTAAATGTTTAGAATATATTTTTGCCTCACTATCATTACTTAATATCCATTAGATTATTTTTTCCTCTTGACAGCAGGCTTCGATCTGAACCAGATTTGTATACTGGGGATTTCCGTTGCATAGAGGTGTCGGGCATCCATATGAAAATTAATTCAAAAACTATTTCATATCTATTAATTACTTTTTGATATGCTGTGATACAGCGAGAATATATCCTGTCTCGGATACCATGATGTTAAATCTGGATGATCCGGTGTCAACGGTATCATTTGCAGCTTCATGTCTTGCCTTATGGAAACCGTGGTCTTCCAGTAGTTTAACTGCTTCATTCAGATCATCTACATTTATACGGATCATCGTCCAGCTTTTTTCGCCCTCAGTTATATCCACATGAAAACCATTTGCATCCTTCATCCTGACACTGGTGCGATTATTAATGCTGATACCCTCTTTTGTGTGGCGTTTTTCAAAACCTAATTCCTCAAACAGCTTGATTACAGACTCCGGGTCTGTGGTTACGATCAGCGGGTTGAAGCTTGTGATTTTCATATTCTTATACCTCCTGAAAAAAATGTTATGTAATATTACTTTCAAAACCATCGGCAGATATTTCGGCAGCTATAAGGATATTTCGGTTTTGTAAAAAGCAATGTGATTGAAAATCCGGTTATCACTAAAGAAAATATGTTTTTTGTCGATATAAAATGTATGGAATAGCGTTCGGATCAGTAAGTTATTTTAAACGGAGGTAAATATGAATCGAAAAAAATTTAGAGCTATAAGATTAATGGTTGTTACGGCTTTGATTACTGCTCTGTTCTCTTTGACAGCATTTGCCGGATGGGAGTATGAGTATGGAGACTGGTATTATTATGATGATTATTCCGGATACTACCTTTCCAATCAATGGGTAGGTAACTATTATCTCGGAAGTGACGGAACCATGATGAGAAATGCATGGACACCTGACGGGTATTATGTCGGAAGTGACGGAGAATGGACAGGGGAGTCTATTTATAACAACGGATACTCTTCCTACAATTCATATTCCTACAACTCTTTCGAAACGGCTCCCGGCAGATACTATGGACTCACATACGCTGATACCTACACTAACAGCTTCATACAGTCAGTTTCCATAGATGGTGATGTATTAACCGTTGTTGGTTCTCTTGAGTACTCGACTGATGCTGATGACTGGGAGGGGCGTTATGCAGTTCCGCTGTCCTACGATACATATCAATTCCAGCTTACAAGTGGCACACGGTATTTGGAGATCGGTGAGGAAGCATACTATATGACTAAATCTGAGTTCAGCAGAAGCTGGGGTCCGGTTCTTACAATTATAGTTTCAAACGGTGTTGTAACTGAGGTATATTATTCCGCATAAATACCGAAGGGGAATTTTGACGGAACTTTTTCATGAGTACAAAAATCAATATTGAAGCGTGTTAGATAAGTGCTGACACGACATCATTATTCAATCAAAAAACTCCACAGAGGCGCGCTTGAGAAACACCTCTGTGGAGTTAACCGATTGATTAACATCCCCGTAAATCAACTACAACAATGGTACCACGAATAACAATTCAGTGGAAGTACATAAAATAGATTTTGTTATTTATATAGTTTAATAAACTGTTTGTATAGTATATCCTGAGATAAAGATTACTTCACACCCATTCGGATAAGACCGATGACTTTTCCAAGTATCTGGCAATCCGGAACTATGATTGGATCCATGGTGTCGTTTTCAGGCTGAAGTCGGATGTGTCCGTTCTCCTTGTAAAAACGTTTTACAGTGGCACTGTCTTCAACCAGTGCAACAACGATCTCGCCGTCACGACAGGTGTTCTGCTGTTCTACTATGACCTTATCTCCGTTCAGGATACCGCAGTTGATCATGGAGTCACCCTTGACTGTAAGCATGAAAACCTTCTGGTTAGGAAGAATATCCACAGGTATAGGGAAATATTCTGTTACGTTCTCTTCTGCAAGTAAAGGAATGCCCGCCGCAACCGTACCGACCAGAGGTATCTGTGCGACTTCTCGATCCGGCTCCTCTGAATGGAACTCGGATGTTGTTATCATAAGGGCTCTCGGGTGTGCGGGATCCTTCTTGATGAGACCCATAACTTCAAGATCGTTTATATATGTAAAGACACTGGATGTTGATTTGAGACCTACCGCAGCGCAAATATCTCGTACAGAAGGCGGATAGTTTCTCTCGATAACGCACTGCTTTATATAATCGAATACTGCCTGCTGTTTAGGGGTCATATGATTTGGATCCGGCTGCTTTTTGTGTCTGCCCATGATAAAACTCCTTTTTTGTTTGATATAAAAATTTTATCACAAACATCCGTTCATTGCAAGAATCATATAAACATTTGTACGAAAAAAAGGTGACCGCGTTTTGCGGTCACCTTTGATGGCTTTATAGGGCAGATATTTGTTTTTTTTTTTAAAATCAGCCTTCTTTATCTATCTTATCCAGTGTATCCTTCAGTATTTCGTTTCGAAGCTCTGTGAGCCAATCTGAAAAAGCCACAGTATCAAAGGCATAGGTCTTATTGAGATCATATTCATTTTCTGACCATGTGTCTATGGGAGACTCATTGTGCTGTATAAGTGCCTCCAGCTTATCGAGAGACTTGTAGATCTTCGCTTCCTTTGTCTCCAGTGCATCCATCTCTCTGTAGAGTCCGGACATTTCCTCTGAAATCTCTTCCGGAAGTGTCTTTACCCACTGTAAAAGTAACGAATCTTCAACATCTCTGTCGTTGTCAGTTTTTATAAAGGTAGGGATATCACCGGTAAAGCACTCTCCCAGGTCGTGAATGAGACACATATCAACGACCTTGTTGATGTCAACATCCGGAAATTCATGCCTGAGAAGAAAGGCCATGAGGGATATTCTCCAGCTGTGTTCAGCAACACTCTCAGTACGTCGTTTGGTGGTAGTACAGTGGCGTGGTGTGTCCTTCAGTCTTTCGGCTACGTGTAAGATCTCCAGATAATCCCTTGGGTGCATGATACTCTCCTCTCTATATGACAGATTTTTGTACATGAACATTGTACACGTACAGATAATATAGATTCGCTTAATAGCTAAGGATTTTCGTATGAGATGTACTTTCAACTCAGTGGGCCGCCACTCGTGGCAGGTCCCTTGGGGACCTGTCATATAGCCCCAGCCCTCGCGAAGCGCCTTTCAATGGGCTGGGGTTCCCACCCGCTCCGGGCACCGAATTCTGACCGGATAAATCAGTTCCCTCTGTGCCAGGTCTTCGGCAGGAAAATGATCATGACCGGAAGTATCTCGAGACGACCTGCAAGCATATCTATGGTAAGGATGATCTTACTGATGTCGGAATACTCTGAATAGTTGCAGACTGGTCCCACTGCTCCGAGACCGGGTCCTATGTTGTTGAAGGTAGCTGCCACTGCGGAGAAGTTCGTTACAAAATCAAACTTATCGAAGGATACGATAAATACCGATACAAGGAAGATCAGTACATACATGATGAGGTAGCAGTTAACTGATGTGACAACGGACTGTTCCAGTCGTTTTCCCTCAAGACGGATATGTCTTACGGCTTCAGGATGGATAAGGACCAGAAGCTCCTTCCCTATTTCCTTGAAAAGAATGATGACTCTTGAAACCTTGATACCACCGCCGGTGGATCCTGCGCAGGCTCCGCAGTACATGAGGAACAGGAGGATCATCTTGCTGGACTCAGGCCAGGTGTCAAAATCCAGAGTTGAGAAACCGGTAGTTGTTATGAGGGATGCCACAGTAAAGAAACTGTGATGCAGGGTATAGAGTATATCACCGCCATACATCTTCAATATGTTGAAAGCGATAAAAAATGCAGATACCAGTACTATGCCGAGATAGACTCTCGCTTCCTCACAGTGTACGGCATCCTTGTATTTACGCTTCTGAAGCAGGTAGTAAACATTGAAATTTACACCGTACATCAGCATGGCAACAGTGATAAATACCTGACTTATCATACTGTAATCTGCCATTCCGGAATTACGTACTGCAAATCCTCCTGTTCCGGCTGAACCAAAGGCGATACAGAGAGAATCAAACAGCGGCATGCCGCTCAGGAAGAAAATGACTACCCATGCGACTGTCATCCAGAAATAGATTTTGTACAGTGCCTTTGCTGTATCGGCGACTCTCGGAACCATCTTGCTGACATCCGGTCCCGGTGACTCGGCCTTCATTATCATCATATTGTAGCCGCCGCCCAGGGGAAGTATGGTGAGAACCAGAACCAGAACTCCCATTCCGCCGACCCAGTGACTGAAGGAACGCCAGAAAAGAAGTCCCTTTCCCAGATGCTCTACGTCGCTCAAAATCGAAGCTCCGGTGGTTGTGAAACCGGAAACGATCTCGAACACGGCGTCTATATAGTGTGGTATGGTGCCGCTTATATAGAAGGGCAGGGCTCCTATCAGGGACATAACCACCCAGCTCAGGGCACAGATAACGAAACCCTCACGTACATAATATGCGGTACGCCTGGGCTTTGTGAGGGTTCCCAATGTGCCGATGAGGAAAGCTATGATGGCGCCTACACCCAGGGCTGTAAACGCCCAGATTTCCTTATAAATCAATGCACATCCCATGGGCAGCAGCATAAGCGCCGCTTCAAGCTGCAGTACCCAGCCAAGTACATAGATTATCATGTTAATGTTCATGTAATATAAGCTCCCTTATGCAAGTATATCCTTCAGATCGTTGAAGCCTGCGTTTGTGGTTATGACGATGACATTGTCACCCGGAAGCATGAAGTCTGAACCGCCCGGAGTGATGAGCTTCTTTCCGCGGACTATGGCGGCGATGAGGACATTGTCCTTAACCTTAAGCTCTGCAAATGTATGCTTAATGAGGGAAGGATCGTTTCCTACCTTGAATTCAAGGGCCTCGGCTCTTCCGTCAGCTATCTTGTAGAGGGTCTCTACATTGGAGCCCTGTGAGTTCTGAAGGGCACGTACATACTGTACGATATGATCCGCAACGATCTGCTTGGGATAAATAATGGAGCCGAGATTCAGCTCGGTAATTACATTTTCAAAGGAAATTCTGTTTACCTTTGTCACGAGTCTGGCGTTGGAGAGCTTTCTTGCATAGAGTGAGAGCATGATGTTCTCTTCGTCGAAGCCTGTCAGTGAACAGAAGGCGTCTGTGTTCTCTATGCCTTCCCTAAGGAGCAGATCCTGATCGGTTCCGTCTCCGTTGATGATGGTGGCCTCAGGAAATTCCTCGGCAAGGAAATCACATCTTTCTTTTTTGTTTTCTATGATCTTCAGGTTGCAGCGGAACTTTGTAAGGTTCATGAGCTTCGCAATATAGTAGGTTATGCGTCCGCCACCGACTATCAGAACGTTTTTGATAGGTGAGAAAACGATACCCAGCTTTTTGACGAAGATGTTGGAGTTCTGGGCATTGGCAATGAAGCTGATAACATCTCCTGCCTGAAGCTCGTTCATACCTGAAGGTATGATGACTTCTTCTCCTCGCTCTATGGAACAGATGAGAACGTTTATGTTAAGTGTCCTGTGAAGATCCTGAAGTTTGATGCCGCAGAGGGCGCTGTTCTCGGGAACCTTCACTCTTATAAGATCGATATTTCCCCTGGAGAAGCTGTCCACCTTGATGGCTGACGGGAAACGGAGAAGTCTTTCAACTTCCTTTGCCGCTGCCATTTCGGGATTGATGACCATGGCGAGGTTAAGCTCGTCTCTGAGATATGAGATCTCATCGGTGTACTCCGGATTTCTGATTCTGGCGATGGTGCTGCAGTTGCCTTCCTTTTTAGCGATAAGGCAGCAGAGCATGTTGATCTCATCGGAATCCGTTGCGGCTATGAGCACATCTGCATTTTTTACGCCGGCTTCCTGCTGAGCCTGAAGCATGGCGCCGTTTCCGTTGATGCCCATTACATCTATGGAATCGACAGCATGACGAAGAGCTTTCTCGTCACTGTCGATGATTGTGATATTGTGATTTTCCTTATTGAGCTGAGCGGCAAGAGTCAGACCGACCTTGCCACAACCTACAACTACAATATTCATAGTCTATAATTACTCCTTTTGTTCCCGGAAAAGGTTCATATATCGCTTTTGTCTTCTGCGCCTGAACCTGCCCTGTCCCGTTCGTCCAGATCCCTCTGCAAAGGTTCCAGATAATGGACGAACATATCCTTCAGTGATCGAATGGCATAGTTATGATCCAGCTCGTCATAATTGAAGGATTTCTTTCCTCCGTTCTCCATCCGTTCCCAAAAGTAACGGATGTCTCTGAAAGGAATATAGAAGGTCTCATTTCTTCCGGTGAATGAAAGTATGATAAAACTGATTCCGCCCTGTTCCTCGAATTCCTGCATGAACTTTAACTGATGAGGATGAAGGTTTTGAAGCGGCCATAAGTCCTTGGCACATTCCTTTGCATCAAAGCAGATGGGAATGCCCTGCACCAGACCGATATAGTCTACAGTGGACTTCTGTTCAAAGTAGGCCAGTGTTATCTGGGTGTGGGATTCGTTCATGTTGATAGGCGTGATGGGGGTCGGAATCTTCTGTACCACAGCCAGATGCTTATCGAGATAAGCATCGTTGGTGCGGTTTATCAGCTCCTCAAGCTGTGAGCCTCGAAGCCCTCTTGACTTCCAGGTGCCCATCAGGCCTTACTTTCTTTAAGCCAGCTTTCCCAGTCTGATACCATGGCTGACTTGTCATCGAAATAATTGATGCGCATAGCCTCACGGCACTCTGAAAGAGTCTGGTTGGTAACCTTAACGGCATGGTCTGTACCGGCCTTTAAGATGTCGTATACGTCACCGATATTCTGTTCCCACTTGGCACGCTCGGTACGGATAGGATCCAGCATCTCCTCGACAACCTTGAGAAGGAATTTCTTACACTTCATGTCGCCTAAGCCGCCTCTCTGATAGTGCTCCTTCATCTCCTGAAGATTCTTGTAATCAGGGAAGTAATCAGCGAACTGGCTGTCATCACGAAGGAAGGCATCAAGGTAAGTGAATACCATATTGCCCTCGATATGTCCGGGATCATCGATGTTGATGTGAGTAGGATCTGTGTACATGCTCATGATCTTCTGCTTTACGGACTTTGAGTCATCTGAAAGATAAATGCAGTTTCCGAGAGACTTGGACATCTTTGCCTTTCCGTCGATACCCGGAAGTCTTCTCTGAGCAGCTACGTCAGGGATGAGGATGTCGGGCTCAACAAGCACGTCGCACTTGTAAAGAGTGTTGAAACGGTGTGCGATCTCGCGGCACTGCTCAACCATAGGCATCTGATCCTCTCCTGCAGGAACGGTTGTTGCCTTAAATGCTGTGATATCGGCTGCCTGTGAAACAGGATATGTAAAGAAGCCGGCAGGAAGACCTGCTTCGTTATCGTCAGAGTCGTTTCCGCTGAATCCGCGCATCTGCATCTCGGACTTTACAGTCGGGTTTCTGGAAAGTCTCTGTGTTGTAACGAGATTCATGTAGTAGAAAGTAAGTGCGTGCAGTGCCGGAATTGCGGACTGAATGGAAATGAATGCCTTATCCGGGTCGATACCTACGGATAAGTAATCCAATGTAACTTCGATTATATTGTCACGAACCTTCTTGGGATTTGCCCAGTTGTCGGTTAATGCCTGATCATCGGCAACAAGAATGTTGATCTCATCGAACTTGCCGGAGTTCTGGAGCTCGACTCTTCTCTTGAGAGATCCGATATAGTGACCGAGATGGAGTTTTCCGGTTGGTCTGTCACCGGTAAGAATGATTTTCTTTTCACTGTCTTTAGCTAACATGTGTGCCTCCGATATAACTTTTAGTAAAGGTAGGTGCGTCATGGTGGCATGACTCTGTATGTATAATGAGAGCCGTCTTAGGAACCTATGACACTGACAAAAGATTATACCATATCAAAATGCATTTTTAAACAGACATATAGCCTCTCCGTCTATGGAAATGACGTCAAAACGGGATGGTGTACCGGTTAAGCTAAGTCTGTTGAATATGAGGTATGCTTCGGCTACTTTTTTTATGAGCTTCTGTTTTTTCAGATCCACTGCCTCACAGCCGAACCCGTGAAGAGCATTTTTTCTAGCTTTGACCTCAACAAAAACGAGATAGTCACCATCTTTTGCGATGATGTCGATCTCGTTCTTATGGAAACGCCAGTTACGTTCCAGTATTCTGTATCCTTTTTCTTCGAGATAAGAAGCTGCCAGAGCTTCCGATTTCTGCCCCTTTTCATGATTTGCCTGCCGCCGGATGCCCCGAAGGGCGGATTTCTTTTCCGAGGCGGGGTGTGCCGGTTTCGGAGCGGTGAAAACTGAAGGTATGGTTTTATCTTCCGATGAATTAGTGCTCATTTTTACCTCCATGGGGCATGAATTGAGTTTACCGGAATTCTGTCGATGCCCCGCTGATCAAGTTTGAAATTCCACTTTCAGACTTGTTCTTTCCGGGATTTGAGTTTTCAGGCTGTGACCCTGTACTGTCAGACGAACTTCTTTATAAAGGATCTTCTGTGTATGGGACATGGGCCCAGCTCCTTCAATGCCTCGATATGAGCTTTGGTTCCGTAGCCCTTGTGCTTCGCAAAGCCGTAGCCCGGGTACATCTCATCATACTTTTCCATGAGATGGTCCCTTGTGACCTTTGCAAGAACACTTGCAGCTGCGATGGAAACCGATTTGGCATCGCCCTTTATAATGGAGATCTGAGGGATATCCACTTCCGGGATGATCACCGCATCGTTTAGGAGAAGCTCAGGAGCCCTGCCGAGCCCCTTTTCTGAAAGCATCTTTGAAGCAAGGCTGACAGCCACACGCATGGCCTCGTAATCCGCCTGAAGTATGTTGATTTCGTCGATGGTTTTCTCATCGATGATACCCACACCGTATGCCAATGCTTTCTCCTTAACCTCGGGGAAAAGAGCTTCACGTCTCTTCTCGCTCAGCTTCTTTGAGTCATTGAGATAAAGAATTTCCACATCCTTTGGAAGTATGCAGCAGGCAGCCACCACAGGACCTGCAAGGGGTCCCCTGCCTGCCTCGTCTATACCTGCGATGAATGCAGCTTCGGGATGAGCATTTTCGTATTCGTGCATGAGCTTAAGCCGCTCCAGTTCCTTTTCGAGACGTTCTCCTTTTAATTCGCGCATGTCTTTCTCCGGAAAAGCCGGATGTCCTTTCTGAAAAATGATGATTGTTACAGACTGACTTTCTTCGGTTTATGACCTATGTAGTCACTGAAGGTAAACAGATCGGTCCTTGTCGGCAACAATTAAATGCTGCCTAAACTTATTTGAGCGCGTCCGCAACAGATGCAACTACGTCATCTGTTGAGCCCGGTGTGTGCTCAAGGGTGATCTTTCCGAGACGGCCGTTTCTGAAATCATCCAGGATTATCTTTGCGGTCTTTGAGTAGTCTATATCTCCGCCCTTCTTGATGCAGCCACGCTTCTTTCCGATCTCATCAAATACCCTGATGGCTTCATCTATGCCGGAAAGAGAGTCACCGTATCTTTCGATAAGTGCTGAAGGATAGTATCTCACCAGATATTTAAGAAGATAAAACACCAGCTCGTCAATGTTTATGATCTGGTCGTTGATGGATCCGATGAGGGCCAGATTAAGACCTACTATTTCCCGCTCGAACTTAGGCCAGGTTATACCCGGGGTATCAAGAAGCTGCAGTCTTTTTCCTACATTGATCCACTGATTTCCTCTGGTGACACCGGGCTTATTTCCGGTCTTTGCCATGGATCTTCCTACATAGGAATTGATGAAGGTTGACTTGCCTACATTGGGGATTCCCAGTACCATGGCTCTGATGGAAGGAGTCTTTATGCCCTTCTTGAGATTCTTTTCGATAACTGGCTGGCAGGCTTCCTCGATAAGATTCGGAAGCTTTTTCAGGGAACCCTTGTTTCTGGCGTCGATCTCCATGGTATAGAAGCCCTTTCCGGCGTAATAATCCGCGAACTTCTGTGTGATTCTTTTATCTGCAAGATCTGCCTTGTTGAGAAGCAGTATGCGTGATTTATCCTTTGCAAAACTGTCTACATCCGGATTTCTGGAGGATTCAGGGCAGCGGGCATCAACGACTTCGATAACAAGGTCTACGAGCTTCAGGTCTTCTCTGATGTTTCTCTTGGCCTTCGCCATATGACCGGGATACCATTGTATATTCATAGGATTCTCCTTTATTTAACTAAACTCACTTTATCTATGGGCAGCAGCCTGAACCAGACCTTGCCGAGTATCTGTGACTTGTGAACATTTCCCACGTTGATGAAGCGGCTGTCCTCGGAGGAGTCAGCATTGTCACCTATCAGAAAATACTCGTCATCCATAAGCTGGACGGGCTTTTCCGCAATACCGGCGAGGGAAATATTGGAAATAGTGTCGCTTTCAAGAAGCGTGCCGTTTATGTATATACGTCCGTTCTGGATGACAACTGTCTCTCCGGGGAGACCTACAACTCTTTTGATGTTTTCGGTTGAGTCGTTTTTCTGGAATATAACCACATCCAAACGGTCGGGAGCAAAAAATTTGTATTTCAGGGTGTCCACCATCACCAGGTCCCCTGATGACAGAGCGGGTTCCATGCTGTGACCGGAAATCTCTACTGTAGTGAGGAAACTGTGGACTATGAACCATGCCAATGCTATCAGGACGAAGATATTGGTCAGTGTATGTACGGCAATCTGTATAAAACTCTTTTCGCGCATAGCGGTTCTCCTGTCTGGTCAATTAGTAAGATAATTTCTGTATATTATATCGTATAAAGTGTACTATGGATAAAAAAAGGGGCATCCCGTAAACGGAACACCCCAAAGATCTTAATCAACAACAGATTAAAGTGCCTTAACCTTGGCAGCCTTACCTGTACGCTGTCTGAGATATGTAAGCTTAGCTCTTCTAACCTTACCAGCTCTAACAACTTCTACCTTCTCAACCATTGGGCTGTGAAGTGGCCATGTCTTCTCAACACCTACACCGTTAGAAGTCTTTCTTACTGTGAATGTGATTCTGTTTGAACCACCCTGGATCTTAAGAACTGTACCCTCGAAGATCTGTAATCTCTCACGGTTACCCTCTTTGATCTTGTTGTAAACCTTAACTGTGTCACCTGTGTTGAACTGAGGAACCTCAGCCTTAAGCTGGCCCTGCTCAATGTTCTTAATGATATCGCTGTTTGCCATTGTGCTACCTCCTAATACTATTTGACATTCATTCACGGATTTATCGTCCGGCCTTATCTATCCGGAATCCCATATTCCAAGCAGATGGAACCGTCAGAGGAATATCTCTTTTAGTCACAACTCGTGTACTTTAACATATATTACCCTATAATGCAAGGGTGTTTTATGGCTCTATAGCCTCAATTATCTTAAAACTCTGTAAATTCTTCAGGTCAGGACTCACTGTCCTGAGAACATATCTCTGAAGAAACAGGATCAATATTCTCCGAAGGGGAGGACATAACTGATTCCTGGGGAGCCGCAGTTTTTTTTCTGCGCCTTTTAGGCTTTTTAGGCATAAATTCTTCAGGATGTTCGGCTACATACTTTTCATAGAGATCAGGACGACGTTCCCTTGTGCGCTCAAGGCTCATCTGATGGCGCCATTCGTCTACCTTTTTGTGGTCACCGGACAAAAGTATCTTCGGAACTGTACGATCCTCGTAATTCTCGGGACGGGTATACTGGGGATATTCCAGGAGTCCGTCGGAAAAGCTCTCTATCTCATGGGATTCGTCTTTGTTGAGGACACCATGAACAAGTCTTGAAATGGAATCTATCATGCTGAGAGCCGGAAGCTCGCCTCCTGTGAGAACATAATCTCCGATGGAGACATTTTCAACATCGAGAATCTCGAGAGCACGCTCATCAACACCTTCATAGTGACCGCAGAGGAAAAGGATATCTTCCTCCTCCGCAAGCTCCTCTGCCATCTTCTGGTCGAATCTCCGTCCCTGGGGTGACATAAAGAGGACACGTGCGGGTCTGTGTCCGATCTTATCAACTATGTGTCTGTAGCAGTCAACTATGGGCTGGACCTGCATGAGCATACCTGCTCCGCCGCCGTATGGATAATCATCCACATGATTGTGGGCATCCTTCGTATAATCACGAATATTGAAGGCTTCAACATTCATGAGACCTGACTTTATGGCTCTTCCGGAAATGCTTTCTTTGGTTACGTTTTCTATCAGCTCCGGGAAAAGCGTCATTACGTAATAATTTTTCATAGATCTAAAAGACCCGGGATGAGGTGAACCCTGATATATCCCTCTTCCGGTGCTTTCTCAAGAATAAACGGATCGCAGTATGGGATCATGAGATCCTTGCCGGTAGTCTTGACGAGCATTACATCATGGGCACCGGTCTCAAGGAATTCCTTAACTGTGCCAAGTTCCTTGTCGTCTTCGTCGAGTACCCTGCACCCGATGATGTCACCGATGAAGTATTCGCCCTCCTGAAGAGGAATGGCATCTGCTCTGTCAACATAGAGCTCGCCCTTGCGGAATGGGAGGACATCGTCGATGCTGTCGTAATCTTTGAATTTTACTATGGCAAGATTCTTGAAAAATCTTACATTCTGAACTTCAAGCTGAAGCATATTTTCCATTGAACCGGAACGATCCAAAAAGACTTTCTCCAAATCGTAAAATCTGTCCGGATCATCAGTTGTAGGATAAACCTTTACTTCGCCTTTCAGACCATGGGTGGTAACTACTGTACCGACTCTAAGTTTTTCCTGCATATTTTTCCTTTTATTATAAATAAATACTCAGCATAGCAGAAACTATACTGAGTAATTACTCTTACTTAATATCTACGGATACCTTGACCGAAGCCTTGCTTGCGGCAGCAGACATAACAGAACGGATTGCCTTGGCTATACGGCCTGAACGTCCGATGACCTTACCCATATCCTGCTCATTCACAGAAAGGGTCAGGACGATTTCGCCATCCTTGTTTTCCTCGGTGACTGTAACATCATCGGGATTCTGAACAAGGGCTCTGGCAATAGTTTCGAGTAATTCCTTCATGAGGTCTCCTCTCGGCCGATTAGTTGATTCCGGCTCTCTTAAGAAGCTTTGCTACAGACTCTGTTGGCTGTGCACCGTTTGAAATCCACTGCTTTGCCTTATCAGCATCGATCTTGATCTCTGATGGCTCAACACATGGGTTGTATGTACCGATCTCCTCGATGAACTTACCGTTTCTTGGGGATCTTGAATCAGCAACGATAACTCTGTAATATGGTGCGTGAATCTGTCCCATTCTTCTTAATCTGATCTTTAACATGGTGTTTTCTCCTATTTTCTAAAAATAATAATATATATGATTAACAGTTTGATTACTGATTAATCCGTGTGTCAGAAAGGAAATCTTCCTCCACGGCCCATACCGCCGAGATTTCCAAGTCCTCCGAAGCCGCCTAAGCCCCCGAAAGCACCGCGGCCATGTTTGCTTCTCATGGCACCGCCGAACTGCTTCATCATCTTGCGCATCTGTTCAAACTGCTTAACAAGACGATTGACTTCGGCTATGTCAACTCCTGCACCGGTAGCTATACGGCGCTTTCTTGACGGATTGATAAGATCCGGGTTGGCACGCTCTTTTTTGGTCATTGACTGAATGATGGAGCGAACCTTTTTCAGCTGCTTTTCGGTGTCGTCCATATCGATGTCACCGAGACCTGAAAGACCGGGGAGCATCTTGAGGATTCCGCCCAGACCGCCGAGCTTCGACATCTGGTCCATCTGATCCATGAAGTCGTTGTAGTCGAACTTTCCTTTGGTGAGTCGGCCCATGGACTCGCGGCTCTTTTCCTGGTCCAGGTTCTTTTCAACTTTCTCGATGAGTGAAAGTACATCACCCATACCGAGGATACGTCCAGCCATACGATCAGGATAGAACTGCTCCAGATCATCAAGCTTCTCACCCATACCTAAGTAAAGTATAGGCTTGCCTGTCATGGCCTTTATGGAAAGTGCGGCACCGCCTCTGGTATCACCGTCACACTTTGTGAGGATGGCACCGTCGATACCTACCTTATCCGCAAAGGTTTCTGCAACATTGACTGCTTCCTGACCGGTCATGGCGTCTACAGTGAGTATCGTCCACTGAACAGGAACAGCCTTTTTGATGTTCTCAAGCTCATCCATGAGCTTTTCATCTATCTGTAAACGTCCTGCAGTATCGAGGATCACAACATTGTAATGTTTCTCTTTGGCCTCTGCAATAGCTTTTCTTGCTATCTCTACAGGATTTATCTTGTCACCCAGTGAAAAGAAAGGAACCCCCACCTTTTCAGCATTGACTCTTAACTGGTCAATAGCTGCGGGCCTGTATATATCACAGGCTACAAGAACCGGTGTGCGGCCCTTGGACTTGAACTTCCCAGCAAGCTTTGCGGCGGTGGTTGTTTTACCGGCACCCTGGAGACCTACCATCATGATGACACTGATCTCTCCTGCCGGTTTAAGTACTATCTCTGTGGTTTCAGAACCCATCATGGAGGTGAGCTCTTCATTTACTATCTTTACAACGGTCTGGGCCGGAGTAAGACTTGAGAGGATCTCTTCGCCTATGGCTTTTTCCTTTACCCTGGCGATGAAGTCTTTTACAAGCTTAAAGTTTACATCGGCTTCAAGAAGTGCCATGCGCACTTCTCTGAGTGCCTGATTTACATCATCCTCTGTAAGCTTTCCCTTATGTCCGAGATTCTGAAATATATTGGTTAATCTGTCTGTCAGATTTTCAAACGCCATCTATGATTTCTCCTGCCAGTTTCTGGATTACATTGTCTTCTGTATGCTCGAGAATCTTTACGGCTCTCTCGCGTATATTTATAAGCTTGGACTGAAGTCCGAGAGTGTCTTCCGTATCCTTGAGCTTTTTATCGGCTCTTCGGAAAAGCTCCTGAGCAGCCTGCCTTGAGGTGCCCATCTCTTCACCGATTTCAGTGAAACTCATGTCGTCTATTACGTGGTACTCGTAAACTTTTCTTTGGTTTTCATTCAGCAATCCGCCGTAAAGCTCATAAAGATTGCCGCGTACTACAAAATCATCCATAGAGTTCTCCCTCAAACCTTTGCTAGTATAACATAAAAAAACGGGCTGTCAACACTTTTTGTTGACAGTATACAGAAAATGCCAGGGCGGGCACCGGCCCACTCGGTTGAAAGGACAGATACTTGCCATGTTCGCCCCGTCTGCACTGTGTGCATCCGGATTCGTACATGTCTGCGCATCTGTTCTTTCAACTCGCAAGCCTTGGTACCCATCCCTGGCATTTTCTGTTTATGTAGTAATGTCAATTCTCGAAAATAGAATCCACATATTCTTTTGAATCGAAGCGTCTTAAGTCTGAAGCTTTCTCACCGACTCCGATGTATTTTACTGGGAGCCCCAGTTCTGACTGTACTGCGAGAGCTATGCCGCCCTTTGCAGTGCCATCCATCTTGGTAAGAATGATTCCTGTTACCTCGCAGGCATCCTTGAAGATCTGGGCCTGGGACATGGCATTCTGACCTGTGGTGGCATCGAGGACAACGAGAGTCTCTCTGTAGCCCTCTGCAAATTCCTTGTCGATGATGCGGTTGATCTTGCCCAGCTCATTCATGAGATTCTTCTTATTATGAAGTCTTCCCGCGGTATCGATGATAAGAAGATCTGCGTTCTTAGACTTGAAGGACTGAAGGGCGTCAAATACTACAGCCGCAGGGTCGGAACCCTCCTTTTGTGCGATTACGTCCACATCTATGCGCTTTCCCCATTCCTTGAGCTGCTCGATGGCTCCGGCTCTGAAGGTGTCCGCTGCGGCAAGAATCACACGCTTTCCCTTACCCTTCATGTTGCTTGCCATCTTGCCGATGGAAGTTGTCTTGCCCACTCCGTTTACGCCGATAACGGAAATGATGCTTTTCTGCTTTTCAAAGTCATAGTAGGAATCATCCACACGCATAAGCTCGTAAAGATAGTCTCTCAGTATCTTCTTTACCTCGCGGGTGGTGTTCACGCCCTGACGGGCTGCCTCTGTTTTTACTGCGTCGATGACCTTAAGTGTGGTGGTGACACCCACATCGGACATGATCATGGCATCCTCCAGATCCTCATAAAAGGCGTCGTCTGCCACTTCATTGGACTGGAAAATGTTGTTTATAAGTTTCGAAAAGAAATTTGCCATATCGGGCACTCCTTTATTTAGTGAAAGTGATACTTACGCTTCCAGCTGATCCTGTACGAGATCCACTGAAACAAGGGTTGATACACCCTTTTCCTGCATGGTGATACCGAACAGTCTGTCAGCATTCTCCATGGTACCTCTACGGTGAGTGATGACGATGAACTGTGTCTGCACCAGAGTATGGAGATACTCCGCAAATCGTGTAACGTTCGAGTCATCAAGGGCCGCTTCGATCTCATCCAGAAGACAGAATGGTGAAGGCTTCAGGTTCTGGATGGCAAAAAGCAGGGCAATGGCTGTGAGAGCCTTTTCTCCACCGGACAGCTGCATCATGTTCTGAAGCTTCTTTCCGGGCGGCTCTGCGATGATGGAGATGGATGTGGTAAGTACATCCGGATCCTCAGTGTCAAGCTCAAGTCTGCCCTGACCGCCTCCGAAAAGGATCTTGAAGGTCTTGTTGAACTGCTCCTGTATAAGCTTGAAGTTCTCATTGAACTGCTTACGCATACCCTGATCCAGTTCTTCGATTATCTCGTTCAAGGATTTCTCCGATTCGGTGAGGTCCAAATACTGGTTGTTCAGGAACTCATAACGTTCAGAAACTTCCTTATACTGCTCGATGGCATCGAGATTTACGGGACCCAGTGCCTTCAACTGACCCTTCAGCTGATTTACAAGAGTGCGAACTTCGTTAGTGTTCTTATATTCATCGGAATAACGTTTTTTTGCTTCCTCGTAGGTGAGTCCGTATTCATCGAACATATAGGTTGTGAGCTTGTCTATCTTTTCATCAAGCTTTTCCTTCTTGTTCTGTACACGCATGGACTCTTTCTCCATATCCAGAAGTCGTACGGAGATCTCATCCTTCTTCTGGAAGAAAGATTTACGTTCCTCGAGAAGTTTTGTCTTGCTTTCTTCGTCTCTTGCCATCTTCCCGTTAAGTTCCTGAGAAGCTGCATCGGCGTTCTGTATGAGGGCTTCAAGTTCCTTTATCTTGTCGGCCTTTTCCTGGAGAACGCTGTCGGAGTTCTGCTGGGAATCTTCCATCTCGCCCTTTTCCGTGGTGATGGTCTCAAGCTCGGAATTCAGTCTGTGAAGGTTTTCTGTAACGAAATCGGTACGTGTTGAAAGAGATGAGTACTCCACATTGATCTGTGACGCGATGGCCATAGTCTGGGTATTCTGCTCGAGAGTCAGTTTCTCAATCTCCTGACGATGTGACTCTACGGAAGCCTTGGCGATAGCCCTCTTGCTTTCTGAATCCGAGAGCTTTCTCCGGAGGTCTTCGATGGCCTTCTGTGAAGAAAGGATATGCTCTTCGATCTCCTCGAGCTCTCTCTTACGGCCCATAAGGTTCGAATTGTTCCTGAAGGAACCACCGGAGATGGAACCTCCCGGATTTAACTGGTCTCCTTCCAGTGTGACGATCCTCAGGGTCTGATGGTACTTTCTCTGGATCTGAAGTGCTGTGTCAATGTTGTTGACCACCAGGACACGGCCCAGAAGGTACTCTGACAGAGTCTTGTACTTTGGATCATACTTTATGAGATCACATCCGAGACCGATAGCTCCCTTTTCTGAAACAGCTTTAACACAGTTTTCGTCCCTTTTTCCGCGAATATTGGTAAGAGGAAGGAAGGTTGCACGGCCATAACGGTGCTGCTTGAGGAACTGAACCATGTTCTTTGCTGTGTTCTCGTCCTCTGTTACGACATTCTGTATGGATCCGCCGAGAGCAGTCTCAATGGCTGTTTCATACTCCTTTGGTACTTCGATAAGGTCTGCAACAACACCAAGGATTCCATGCTCCTGATCGCGCCTGTCCATGACCATCTTTATGGCATTGCCATAGCCTTCATAACGCTCTGCAAGGTTACGGAGGGTCTCAAGACGGTTCTTCTGGTTATCATGCTCACGGGTCTTGTGGGTTATCTGATCCCTGAGCTGCTGGTTTACATCCCCGAGTCTGTTCACGAGCTCTGAGTCGGAAGCGATAAGCTGCTTTACTTCTTCAAGTCTTGAATTGATTCTTTCCAGTTCTTTTCGCTGTGTTTCGATGTTCCCGAGGAAATCGTCACTCTTTATATTGGAGGCTTTTTCTGATTCCTTTACCGGACGGTCCTCAAGCTGAAAATCAGGTCCCATGCAGGAGGAAACCGTAAGCGCAGTCTCGTCCATGGTGGAGTTGATCATCTCGAGATCCAGCTCGATGTTCTCCATCATTTCGTCGGTACCGGCCTTGTTGTTCTTTATGAAGCTTATCTGCTCCTTGATCCACTTAAGGAGACTCAGGTTGTCTTCGATCTGTGAGATGCGGTCGAACATGTCCTTCTGCAAAGCATTGATACGCTGGGTATAATGCAGGGCATTGTTCTTCTCTGCGTTGATCTGCTCGTTTAAAACGCCTATCTGGCCCTGAAGATTTGTTTTCAGGAGGTCGGATTTGTTTATATCATCCTTGGCTCTGCTTAGCTCGGCATCCAGTGCCCTGATCTTCTCTTCGATCTCTGTATACTTGCCGTTCAGCTCTTCCGATTCCTTTTTCACTGCATCCAGCTCGTCATTTACGGTGCTGGCATTTTCATTGACAGAATCGAGACCCTTTAAGGTATCATCCATGTCGCGGATGAAGAGATTTGAGTCGGCATTAACAAGCTCATCACGTATGGAGAGATACTGTCTCGCCTCGTCGGACTGCTTCTTGAGAGGTCCCACCTGACGCTCGAGCTCGTTCAGGATGTCGGTTACACGGGTAAGGTTTGCCTGCTCATCCGCAAGTTTTTTCTCTGCAAGAGACTTACGGCGCTTGAACTTTACGATACCTACCGCTTCGTCAAAGAGGTCACGGCGCTCTTCGGGCTTTCCTGAGAGGATCTTTTCTACCTGTCCCTGACCGATGATACTGTAGCCGTCTTTTCCGATACCGGTATCATAGAAGAGCTCGTTAATGTCTTTGAGTCGGCATTCTGTGCCGTTCAGCATATACTCTGACTCACCGGAACGATATAGGCGTCTGGAAACGGTAACTATATCGTAATCTATGTTCAGGATTCTGTCTGAGTTGTCGAGAGTTATGGCAACGAAGGCAGAGCTCTGTGGGCGTCTTAACTGTGTTCCCGCGAAGATGACGTCCTGCATGGAGGATCCACGGAGCTGCTTTACCTTCTGCTCACCGAGAACCCAGCGGACCGCATCAGAGATATTGGATTTTCCGGAGCCGTTAGGACCTACTATACCTGTGACTCCCTTACTGAAATCGAGGACAGTCTTATTGGCAAAGGACTTAAAGCCCTGAATTTCAATAGATTTTAAATACATATCCGGTTTCCGCCTTAATCTGCTTTAATGTCTGGTAAGCAGCGCCCTGCTCACTCTTTTTCTTGCTGGAACCTTCACCGATACCGTACTCTTTGTTGTTGAGTATGGCCTGTACACGGTAGAACCGGTCGTGGCATGGGCCTGATTCCTCGATGACCCTGTACTCAAGTTCCATCTTGTTCTGTGAAACATATTCCTGAAGAACAGTCTTTGCGTCTCTGTAAAGGCCTGTGTTCTCGATATCCGAAAGTACAAAGGTCTTTACGAATTTTTCTGCCGGCTCAAGTCCGCCGTCCAGATACATGGCACCTATCACGGATTCAAATGCATCTGAAATCACAGAATCCCGATTATTGATGCCTTCTCTTGCTTCACCCTTACCCAAAATGATGTAATCACCAAGATTTACCTTGCGGGCTGCTTCCGCCAATGTCGGCTCACATACCAGCGCGGCGCGAACCTTGGTCATGACACCCTCCTGAAGTACAGGTGTGCGATTGAAAAGAAATACGCTTGAGATAAGCTCAAGAACCGCATCTCCTAAAAATTCAAGTCTCTGATTAGAAGCTTCCTTCGGTTCACCGTTTTCATTGCTGAAGGATGGATGTGTGAGAGCATGTCTCAGAAGGCCCACATTGTTGAAGTGATAACCTAAAGCATCCTGCAGCTTGTCTAAATTTTCTTCCATTTTTACCTCCATGGGTCATGCACGAATCGTATTTACCCGGGTTCGTATGTTACCCGCTGATTGAGTTTGAAAGTTCACTTTCAAACTTCCTTCTGTAAAAGATAGTACAAGGGTCAAAAGGTCTGATATAACATGGATTCGGCCGCCGGATAACCGTCGCCCGCAGGTTATGCATGGTGAACATGAATCATGTTTTTTCAATTATTTCAGACTTTTTGACCCGGTTTTAAGATGGTGTAATGATTTTTGATGCCTTAAGCTATGGCCTTCTTGATGGCATCCACGGCATCCTGAACTGTGATGAGGTGCTCTGCGGCATCATCAGGTACTTCGATTCCGAACTCGCTCTCGATAGCCATAACTACCTGAACAACGTCAAGGGAATCCATCTCAAGATCGTCAACGAACTTTGCGTCCGGAGTGATCTTGTCTGCATCCACATGAGAAACCTCATTTGTGATAATCTGCTTTAACTTTTCAAATTCCATTGTTTTTTCCTCTTTTTTATTCTCTATATATGACTGATGATTATTCGGCTGCTTCCTTTGCCTGGTCGGCCTCGATGCTTTCTGCGATCTTGTTTACGGCATCAGCCTTTACGAAATCGTAACACTGCTGAACTGCATGCTTGATCTCACGTCCGTCTGTATTTCCGTGAACCTTTACAACGAGACCCTTGAGACCGAGGACCGGTGCTCCGCCGTACTGCTTTGCATCAAAGCGTCCGAGAGTCTTTTTGAGAGCTCCCTTTAAAAGAGCGCCTCCCAAAAGGGCCAGAGGGCCTGACTTTATGGCAGTCTTAAGCTCTCCCATGAACATCTTTCCTACGCCCTCATACATCTTGAGCACGCAGTTACCTACAAAGGCATCACAGATGGCAACATCACATCCGCCCAGAGCGATGTCTCTTGCCTCACATGAGCCCATAAAGTTTATATCCTTTACGGCTTTAAGAAGCGGCATGGTCTCCTTTACAAGCTGATTGCCCTTTTCTTCCTCGGCACCTACATTTACAAGACCTACTTTAGGGTTTTTGATACCTACGACTTCACGCATGTAAATAGTGCCCATCTTAGCGTACTGAACCAGCCAGTCCGGTTTTGAATCAACATTGGCACCGCTGTCAAGAAGCAGGGTCACACCTGTACGTGTAGGGACAAGAGCTCCGAAAGGCGGACGTGGAACACCCTTTGCACGGCCTACTATGAGCTGGCCGCCTGCAAGTACCGCTCCGCTTGAACCGGCAGATATGAAGGCGTCTGCCTGACCATCCTTTATGTAGTGGAGAGCCTTTACTATGCTGGAATCCTTCTTACGGCGGATAGCCAGAACAGGAGCTTCATGAAGAGAGATGACTTCCTGTGCATCTACTATCTCTACACGCTCCTTAAGTTCGGAATCTGTTATCCCGAGCTCTTTTACATAAGAAAGTTCGGGCTTTAGCTTATCCTCAGGACCAAATAAAAAAAGCTTTGTATCAGCTGTGGCTTTGAGTGAATCCAAAGCACCCCTTACTATTGCGGAAGGCGCATTGTCTCCGCCCATACAATCTATAGCTATTCTAACCATTGTTCTCCATTCCGGCAGACATAGTTCTGCCTTATACATACCTTGATATTCTAATATGGCAAAAGTTTCGAGTCAAGTTTTAATAGGTATGCCGGGATTTGGCACCGGCAATATTTAAATACTGCCGATTTGCCGGGACGAAACATTATCCGCGAAAGTAAATGCATGCTTTTTAGGGTTCTGTTAAAAATCCCCCTGTGGTGGCTCTGGGGCCACCTTCAGGGGGATAAAATCTCTGGTAATGATTATGAAAATATTACTTTTCTGCTTCCTGGGCATTCTCTTCAACAATCTGCTTCTGAACATCTCCCGGAGCCTGTTCGTATCTTACGAACTCGTATTCGTAATCACCGGCACCGCCTGTCATGGAACGAAGATCTGTTGAGTAGCCGTAGAGACTTGACATAGGAGTCTCAGCCTGGATGACTTGCTTGCCGTTTCCGATGGACTCCATACCGAGAACACGTCCGCGACGCTTTGTCATATCGCCCATTATATCACCTGTGTTTGCATCAGGAACTGTGATCTTAACTGATGCTATAGGCTCGAGGATAACAGGCTGGCACTTCATGAAGGCATCCTTGAATGCCATGTTGGCAGCAGTCTTGAATGCCATATCGGAAGAATCTACAGGATGGTAGGATCCGTCAAGGAGTGTTGCCTTGATACCGACTACAGGATAACCTGCAAGAGGTCCCTTCTCAGTTCCTTCCTGAACACCCTTTTCAACTGCAGGGAAGTAGTTCTTAGGAACTGCTCCTCCGAATACCTTCTCTTCGAAGATGTAAGGTGTATCCAGATCGCCTGATGGCTCAAACTGCATGATAACGTCACCGAACTGGCCGTGTCCGCCGGACTGCTTCTTGTATCTGCCCTGAACCTTGGCTACCTTCTTGATGGTCTCCTTGTAAGCGAATCTTGGCTTTTCAAGGATGATGTTTACATTGAAACGCTCCTTGATCATGGAAGCAACCACCTCAAGCTGTTGGTCTCCGATACCGTAAAGAAGAGACTGACGGTTTCCGGGATCTGCCACTGCCTTAAGGGTCTTATCCTCATCCATCATACGTGCAAGAGCTGTTGAAAGCTTATCTTCATCAGTCTTGTTCTCAGCACGGTATGCCTTGTATGTATAAGGCTTGGAAATCTGAGGACCATGGTAGATGATAGGTGCATTTCTGTCAGCCATTGTGTCACCTGTTGCTGTAACGGTGAGCTTTGCTACAGCGCCAATGTCTCCGGCCTTGAGCTCCGGAACCTCTATATTTTCCTTTCCGCGGAGAACATAGATCTTGCCTATTTTTTCAACGGTTTCTTTATTTACATTGTAAACCTCGGTGTTTGGCTTGAGGGTTCCGGTGCAGACCTTCATGAGGGAATATTTGCCCATGAAAGGATCTGCGATGGTCTTCCAAACCTTTGCCGTAAGGGTTGCATCTGAGTTGTACTTTGCTGTGAAGCGCTCGCCGTTTGAAGCATCTACACCGACAGTCTCGAACTCGTTTGGAGCCGGGAAATACTTGTCGATAACCTGAAGAAGAACATTGAAGCCCTGGATGTTTATGCCTGAACCCATAAGGACAGGAACCATGTCACAGGTTCTGACGCTCTTTCTGAGGGCTGACTGAATCTCCTCCACAGTGAACTCTTCTCCGCCGAAATACTTCTCCATAAACTCATCGGAGGTCTCTGCAACCGCCTCAAGAAGAGCATTTCTTGCAATGTTCAGATTCTTCTCAACATAGTCGGGAATCTCCATAGCCTCATACTGATTAAGGTTGGTGAACTTA
Organism: Lachnospiraceae bacterium; assembly: GCA_015057945.1. GTDB lineage: Bacteria > Bacillota > Clostridia > Lachnospirales > Lachnospiraceae > Oribacterium. Next base: position 46,267 of record SVDD01000006.1, read on the forward strand.
CGTCCTTCCATCTTAACTACGTTTACAAAACCTACGAATTTTTCATTTTCACGGATAGGAATCTGGAAAGGTGCGACAGATCTGCCGAAACGCTTTTCGAGATCGAGAACCAGCTGACGGAAGGATGCATGATCATCATCCATGTTGGTAACGAAGAACATACGTGGGATGTGGAACTTCTCGCATATATCCCATGCTCTGACAGTTCCCGGTTCTATGCCGGCTTTACAGTTCACTACTATGATAGCGGCGTCGGCAACAGAGACAGCCTCCTCTACTTCACCCACGAAATCGAAGTAACCCGGAGTGTCCAGTATATTGATCTTTAAATCTCCGCTTTCACCCTTGTACTCCACAGGGATGGTTGATGTGGAGATAGAAAACTTTCTCTTGATTTCCTCTTTGTCGAAATCTGAAACTGTGTTGCCCTCAGGGATGCTGCCCATACGGCTTGTAGTGCCGGTTACGTAAGCAAGCGCCTCGGCTACGGTTGTCTTACCTGCGCCGCCATGTCCCAAGAGAACAACATTACGTATGTTGCCGGTGTCAAATACCTTCATAAGTCTTACCTCCTGTCTTCTCAAACGCCTGTCACTCTTATATTCGCCTTTGGCAGGTGATCAGGCGCTGCGGTCCGGAATTTCACGAGTGCCGGAACCGCTGTATGCATACGAAGTATGTGATATGTAAGTATTGTACTAAAAAAGAGGGATTAATACAAGAATTTAGGAAAATATGTATAAACAATATAAAAACAAAATAAAAAACCGAAAGCGGAACGTGAGCTTCTTAAATATGGTATCGCTGATACATTAAGCATACTCAAATTTCCCACACCCAAAAGGTTCGAATCCCACTTTTTTTAAGTGGGAAGTTTGAGTAAAATGAAAGAGTGAAAGATTTTTGAACCGGGGTTTTATATAATGCCGAACGAATATGCAATTCTTTATTTTGAGATTAATCTGTTTTCTTTGATACTTATAGGAATCATCCTATTCAAGACCAGAGGTCTTTCAAAGATGGTCGCGCAGACGCATTTTGCCATATCCATTATTGCGGAAATGCTGTTTTTTGCTTCCGACACACTGTTTATTTTGATATACAAGGGGGTACTTCCTGGGGGCAGAATACTACTTATGACATGTAAGGAGCTCTACTTTCTGTCAACCGAGCTTATGTGTTTTTTCTGGTTCCTTTATTTTGAGTATCTTAGAGAAACCAGCTTCGTAAAGAAGAGAAACCATGTCATGTATTCCACGTTACTGCTGTGGATACTTGTGATACTTCTTTTGATAAATCCCTTTGGGAAAATTCTCTTCTATATTGATGAAAGCGGAGTATATCGCAGAGGACCTCTTTTTATTCTTACATACGTCCTCTCATATAGTTATGTTGTTATAGCTTTCATCAGAGCCATGATAAATTTTTTTAAAGAAACCGATGAACAGAATAAAGCTTTTCTCATAAGGCTTTGTCTTTTTCCTATCGGTCCGGGACTATCCGGAATTCTGCAGTTTGTATATCCAAAATTTCCGGTTGCATGTGTAGCTATGTCCCTTTCGACATTTTTCCTGTATCTTACATGGATCGATCAGCTGATATCACTTGATCCGCTGACAGGACTCAACAACCGGAAACAGCTGAATCATTCCTTTGACAGTCTGTCAAAGAACGCAGGAGAGCTTGATAACATCTGGCTTTATCTTATAGATGTCAATCATTTTAAGAAGATAAATGATACTTACGGGCATCTTCAGGGTGATAAGGCACTTAAGATCATTGCAGAAGTATTAAAAGTTGCCTGCAAGGGAATGGACAAGGGCACAGTAATCTCCAGATTTGGCGGGGATGAATTTGTGATTCTTGTCCCGGGAAATACTGAAGACGAGAACAATGAACTGAAAAATACCATAAGAGAAAAGCTTAAGGAACTGTCAGCTAAAAAAAGTATTCCCTTTGAGCTTACTGTGAGCATCGGAGTTGCAAAAGCCAACAGCGGTGAAAGCCTTAAGGATCTGCTGTCACAGGCTGACAGTGCCATGTATATGGAAAAGAATGCAGGAAAACTTAAACATTAAAAATATAATGAAAAAAGAGTGTATATGGGTGATGTTATTAACTTAAAGTGTTCATGTTTAAGCATTATACTTTAATATCACAGAGACTGATGACAAGCACATCATCTACAGAAGAATGCTTAACGAAATAATCTGTTGATTCAACTTCATGATAAATGCCATCATCACCAAGATTCATCACACCATCTTTTATCGTCATAAGTAAGTGATTCTATAATGGTTCCCTGATTTTGCGGCATCAACATCACGCCCTGACTTTTGAAAAGTCAATACTGCATTTTCCTTCGGAAATACCTATCGGTATCTCCTGATCAAAAGCATACTGCTTCGGGGCATAATCTTCATCTGAAAACTGATGAATATATACTGTTCTGTGTTTAGGGTCTATGATCCAGTACTCCTTCACTCCCGCATTCTGATACTTATATAGTTTAAGTACCATGTCTTTGCTTCTGGAGGAAGGTGATAATATCTCAACAACAAGTTCCGGTGCACCCTCATATCGTATACCATTTTCGTCATGCTCTCCGCAGATCACCAGAAGGTCCGGCTGCACCATGGTGTAATTATCTTTATCCAGTCTTACATCACAGGGGGATAGGTAGACCTCACATGGCATATTATGTTTTGAAGCACACTCTCTGAATAAAACAAAGAGATCACCCAGTATCCTCTGGTGGTAGAGAGATGGAGCACCCATATCATAAATAACCCCATCTATAAGCTCTACCCTTCTGTCTTCGGGGATGGCATAGTAATCATCAATGGTATACTTCCTTTTTCCGTCCTCTGCGGAATATGCAACTGCCGTTTCAGATACCATGTTCTTTTCAGAGTGTGAAATATTTGTATAGTCTCCGGATTCATCACCAAGTACCTTTGAAAGGGCATCTATGGTGAATTTTCTCGGCGCAGTTGTTTCACCGCTCATTATTTTCTGAACAGTTCCCAAGGGGACACCTGACAGCTTTGACAGCATCTCATTGGTAAAACCCTTTTCGGTTTTTTTCTTTTTCATCTCCTCAATAGTCATAATCGTACCTCGTACGTGAATTCACGAATTCAGTTTATAGTTTAAAACCTGATGATGTCAGTCAGATTGTTTCCTGTATATTGATTATAACTTATCTTCTGTCCGATATACAACCGTATATAAATATAATTTGGATATAAACGTCCGTAATGTATCCAAATGGAAAATCACTATGATGCGAGCCGGGAGAATAGCGTCAGAGAATTGCCCTCTTCGTATTTATGATTGACTTAGTCAACTGTCCAATTTGCGGAACAAGATGTTCTGCGGATACGGAAAAATGTCCTGAATGTGGTTTTATAAATAAAAACCGCCCTTCTGAAAATATGGATGGAATTCCATCCATATTTTCAGAAGGGCGGTTTGATATTTTAATTGGAATCGTGAGCTTTGTTGTAGGTCCAAAGGACCTGGCAAGTAACGTCAACCCTTCGCACGGAAGGATTCAACGTCGACTTTGACACTCATGTAATTTTATCTTATATCATACATATATCTCTTAAGTGTGGTAAGGGCCTTTTCCTTTGCCTCCTCCTCGTAGAAGGATATACGGAGGGCGCCTTCACCATGGTCACGGGCATTGTTAATGCCGATGTTCTTTATAGAGATACCCTTTGATGCCAGGATCACCGAAATGGTGGATATGGCACCAACTTCATCAGCGATATCAACTGAGAAGCTGTAATCCGCAGTAAGAGCTCCCTTGTTCTTGGAGTCTATGGAGTTTCTGTATTCTCTTGAGCTCTCAAACATGTGGAGTATCTTCTGATCGGACACCTCCTTCTTCAATGATGTGGAGATATCCCTGAGGGACTCGATATAGCTGTCCAGAAGCTCTACGAGAGGTACTGAATTTGTATCACAGATCTGCTCCCACATCTCAGGGCTTGAGCTTGCGATTCTGGTAATGTCTCTGAATCCGCCTGCTGCGATGGTCTTCATAAGGTGAGAATCATCGTCTGAGTCCTTCACTATATTAACCAGTGAGCTTGCGATGATGTGGGGAAGGTGTGAAACTGCCGCTACCGCCCTGTCATGTTTCTCTGCGGGAACTATGATGGGGATGGCACCGAGAGAAATGGCAACTTCACGAAGTGTATCCACGAGTCTCGGATTCTGGTCTGATATAGGTGTGATGATATAGTAAGCGTTGGAGAAAAGATAATCTGTTGCAGCCTTATAACCGGTCTGTTCCGAACCTGCCATAGGATGTCCGCCAATGAACTTGTCTTGAAGGCCAAGCTCAAGTGCTTTGTTGCAAACCGCCGTTTTGGTAGAACCTACATCTGTAAGTACTGCGCCATCTTTCAGAAGCTTACTGATACTCTCCATGTATGAAATGTTGGTTTCTACAGGTGCGCAAAGAAATACTATGTCTGCCTCTGAAAGTCTCTCACTGTCCGGAGTATCAAGAACCACATTGATGATCCCATCCTCCTGGGCTACTTCAAGATTGGACTTGTTTCTTGCATAAGCCATGATACGCATGGAGGGATCTTTTTTCTTGAGTCCCTTTGCAATGGAACCTCCGATGAGGCCAAATCCTATAAATGCTGCTGTCTTCATAATCATCTTCCTCTTCTCGTAATATTTTTTAAGCACTTACACACTTTAACGCGTTTAAGTGTAAAAGTCAACCAAACAATCAGATAATTCAACATTTCATTCAACAATAGTATATCACAGCAAGACATAAGACCTTAAAAAATCTGAAAGAATAATAAGTGGAATGAGTTTGAAAGAATTAAGACCGGATAGGTAAATTCATGGACCGGGCAGATGACGGTCTCATGAAACCATAAAGCTGAGGACATGAAAAAATCAAAAGCGAACCCCTTAGATGCAGTTGTTCCTTTTCCCTGGCTCCCTCGGAAACGCCAGAGTTTTCATAAAGAAAACTCGGCGATTGACGAGGGACTACTGCATCTTTGGGGTTCGCTTTCAGATTTTTCTGCCGCAAGCGACCTGGTTTCGGAGAACGTCACTTGCCGGTCCCGAAAAATATACTGTTGGAATGATTTACATCTGATGAACTATACGCGGCTTTTACGCGCTTTGCGCTTCAACCCCTTAGTTCATCAGATCGAAAATACTCATCTGATTGGATTCCGGTATGTCTCCAAGCAGTCCAAGCTCACTGAACTTATCTACGAAGCCCTTCGGACAGTGGGTACGGTTAATGAAGTCGTCCTTACTTAAGTATTTGACTCCGCTTTTTCCGCCGTCCTCTATGCCCTGGGCAACGGCTTCTCCGAGACCTGCCATGGAGGTAAAGCTCGGCATGATCTTCTTGTCCGGGGTGATGGTGAAGTCCTTAGCCTTTGCCTTGTAGATGTCAAGTGGCGCAAATTCGATGCCTCTTGCATACATTTCCTCACAGATACGCATGTCACGAAGACACACTGCTTCCGTGTTGGTGGGCTTAGGAATATTCAGGTACTGATCGATGTAGTAACGAAGCTTATCGATGCCTCCGCACATCTTGTCATAGTCGAAGCCGTCGGCACGGATACTGTAGTAGGCGGTGTAGTACTCAATGGGGTGGAACACCTTACACCATGCAACACGCCATGCCATCATAACGTAGGCTGCAGCGTGGGCCTTCGGGAACATGTACTTGATCTTCTTACATGCGTCAATGTACCACTGGGGGACGTCGTGATCCAGCATGTCCTGACACCAGCTGTCCTTAAGAGGCTTGTGCTTTCTGGTGGCCTCCATGATGCTGAAGGACTCTCCCGGATCCATGCCCTTATGCATCAAGTATACCATGATATCATCTCGACAGCAGATGGCCTGCTGCAGAGTGGTTATGCCATCCTTTATGAGGTCCTGGGCATTGTTCAGATATACATCCGTACCATGAGAAAGACCGGAGATCCTGATGAGATCGGAGAAGTACTTCGGCTTCGTATCCTCAACCATCTGCATGGCGAAGGAAGTTCCGAACTCCGGGATTCCGAGGCAGCCCAGCTTAACGCCGTGGATATCATCGGGGGTAATGCCGAGAACCTCCGTTGACTGGAAGAGGCTCATGACCTCCTTACAGTCAAGGGGGATATCCTTAACCGGGTCGATGCCGATAAGGTCCTGAAGACGTCGTATCATGGTAGGATCGTCGTGCCCCAGGATATCAAGCTTCAGAAGGTTATGGTCGATCTTATGGTAATCGAAGTGAGTGGTTATGATAGGGCTCGCCATATCGTTTGCGGGGTGCTGTACCGGAGTGAAGGTGTTGATCTCCTCACCGTGAGGAAGAACGACGATTCCACCCGGGTGCTGTCCTGTGGTACGGCGGATGCCTACACAGCCCTGAACCAGTCTGTCTATCTCTGCGGCTCTTTTTTCAATGCCACGCTCTTCATAATATTTCTTTACCATTCCGTAGGCAGTCTTGTCCGCCAGGGTACCGATGGTTCCTGCCTTGAAGGTATGACCTTCACCGAAGATTACGCCGGTGTAGGCATGGGCCTTTGCCTGGTATTCGCCGGAGAAGTTAAGGTCGATATCAGGCTCCTTATCTCCTTTGAAGCCAAGGAAGGTCTCGAAGGGGATATCATAACCCCATCGGTTAAGCTCGGCTCCGCACTTCGGACACTTTTTAGGCGGCATATCGCAGCCCGCCATACCTGAGTACTGCTTTACCTCAGGTGAGTCAAAATCGTACCAGAAACAGTCCGGGCAGACGTAGTGAGGGCTCAGAGGATTAACCTCTGTGATATGTGACATGGTGGCTGCGAAGGAGGAACCTACGGAACCACGGGAGCCTACGAGATAGCCATCCTCGTTTGACTTATCAACTAGCTTTTGGGCAATGATGTACATAACGGAATATCCGTTTGAAATGATGGAGTTAAGCTCCTTTTCAAGTCTGTCGGAAACTATCTTCGGAAGCTCCGGACCATACATTCTGTGGGCAGTCTCATAGCAGATCTCACGAAGTGTCTCATCTGAGTTCTCGATTACGGGAGGACATTTGTCGGGACGCACCGGCTTTATGGGGTCGCACATATCCGCTATCATATTCGGATTGTCAATGACTACCTCTTTCGCTCTCTGAGGCTCAAGATAATCAAATTCCCGGAGCATTTCTTCAGTGGAACGGAAATAGAGCTTGGCGTCGCTCTCCTCCTCATCAAATCCGCGGCCCGCCTGAATGATCTTTCGGTATATGTCATCATCCTCGTTAAGATAATGTGCATCGCAGGTAGCGCAAACAGGCTTACCGAGCTGGTCAGCCAGAGAAATGATCTTTAAGTTGTAATCTATAAGGTCCTGCTTTGTCTTTGCAGTGGAATCCTCCTTTGAAAGAAGGAAGCTGTTGTTTCCGAGAGGCTGTATCTCCAGGTAATCATAGAAGGAGGCTGTGTTCAAAAGCTGAGTCTCATCCATGCCTCGGAGCATTCCCTGGAATACCTCACCCTGTATGCAGGCGCTTCCGATGATGAGACCTTCTCTGTGCTCACGAAGCAGGGACTTCGGTATACGAGGTCTCGACTTGAAGTAATGAAGGTGGCTCTCGGAAATAAGACGGTACAGGTTTATACGTCCTATGTCGTTCTTTGCCAAAAGGATGATGTGGTAGGTGGGCAGCTTCATGACATTGGCAGCATGATCGAACTCCAGGGAATCGATCTCTGAAAGTCTGGTGCAGCCCCGTTGTCTCACCATCTCGATCTCCTTGATATAGATCTCTGCGGTGCAGCCTGCATCATCCACGGCTCTGTGATGATGCTCAAGGGAAACATTGAGCTCCTTGGCAACCGTATCCAGCTTGAAACGGTTAAGCTTCGGAAGAAGCAGACGGCTCAGGCTCACGGTATCAATGATGGTGGGGTCATAGTGGAGGCCCAGGCGCTTGGCATTTTTCTGAATGAAGCCTGTATCGAAGGAGGCATTGTGCGCAACGATGACCGCATCTCCGCACCACTCGAGGAATTTCGGGAGCACCACCTCGATTGGATCGGCGCCCATGACCATGGAATCGTCGATGGAGGTGAGCTGGGTGATACGGAAAGGAATGGGCACCTTCGGATTAACGAAAACGTCCATGCGATCCACTATTTCGTTGTTTCTGAGCTTTACGGCACCGATCTCTATGATGTGGTCGGTTTCCGCACTGAAGCCTGTGGTCTCGATATCGAAAACAACGGTCTCTGCGTCGAGATTCTGACCCTTTTCGTTCTGAACAATGGTTTCCTGATCATCAACGAGATATCCCTCACAGCCGTAGATAAGCTTAAAATCCTTGTCATGTCCGATTTTTTTAAGATGGAGGTTGGCATCCGGGAAGGCCTGGACCACGCCGTGATCTGTGATGGCCATGGCCTTCATACCGAAGGAAATGGCTGTGTTTATGTAATCCGTCACGTCGGAAACCGCGTCCATATCGGACATCTTTGTATGGAGGTGAAGCTCCACACGCTTCTCCGGAGAGTTATCGGTTCTTGCCGCCCTCTTCATATCATGCTTCAGGATACCGTCGATGAAGCTCATCTCCACCTGCTTGTCGAAAGTATCGAAGGAAACGGAGCCCTTTATCATGAGGCCTGTTCCTGGCTTGATGAACTCGTTGGCCTGCTCCATATCATCGTCTTCAACGAAGATCTTGCAGGTGATGGAATCTGTGTAGTCTGTGATATCGAACTTCACGATATTCTTTCCTGTCTTTGTATGAACAGGATCGTGTACGAGGAAAATGTTTCCGGCGATGATGATATTGCCGGAGCCCGCATCGATATCCTTGAGAGGGACTGTTTCGCCTTCGAAGTATTTGCCGTAGAGCACTTCGGCATTTTCAGACATCTTGAAGGCTCTCTTCTTACGCTGGTACTGACCTGTCTCACCACCGAAACGGCTGCCGGACTTAGGCTGCTGGGAAGCTCCGGAGTTCTGAGAGGCGTCCCGGCTCTTAGCGCCTGCACCGCCCATACCTGCAAGATCTGCCGCCATACGTGCATTCTGCTCATCAAGTGCGGCACGCTCCGCATCGCTGTTGCTGCCTGCCATATCCATTCCGGTGAAGTCTTTTCCGGAGGCATTCATGAAGCCCTCGGCCTTTCTGAGCTCTTCTCTTCGTCTTCTGGACTCATCGGTATCACCCCTGAACTCAGGAGGAATATAGTTCCTGTCAAGCTCCGGAACAGTTTCACGCTTCTTTTCCTCATAGAGCATGTTCAGGTTGAATTCTATGGAGCAGCGGTCCTCAAAAAGGCGCTTCATGACATGGAGTAGCTCCTTACTGGCTTCCTGATAGAGATGGGAATTGGGCACGGTAAGCTCAAGGGTATCATCGTCATGCCATGAGATTCTGCCCTTTGTCATCATATTGTAGAGTATGATGTTGTAATTCTTCAGCTCTATAAGGATGCTGTCCTTATACATGTCATAAAGAGTTCTTGCGTTATACTGGGAGCTTAAGTGAAAGCGCTCGGAGATCTTTACAGTGATCTGCTTCTTGCCGAAGATCTTTTCTTTGATGATCTGCTCAAGACGGAATATAGCGCTTTTTTCTATGAGATGAGGACTGAGGATATAGATATGGATGTGCTTCCTGTCCTTTGTGAGAGTGACACGTGTCACAAATGTGTCACGAAATAAGCCCTCGAGCTCTGAACTAAGCTCAAGGGAGTCAAATACTTCAAAAAACTTCTTCATGGTTCTGGCGCACCGCCCTCGCCTTCCGCGGTATCTGCGGTACATCCCCTCTCTGAATACTAAATGATTAACATGTTCTTTAATTACGGATTGCTTCGCGCTTAGCGCTTCCGCAATCCTGCCTGCATTCGCAATCCATGGGGCCCCTGCCCCATTACTTGCTCATGAAGGGGCGCGTAACTAATATGAATTATGCTTTTCGTACAAGCACGAAATCATAATTCATATTGTTCCGCTGTAATTACATCTTTGCAATCTCTTCTCTTAAGGTATTGAGAAGCTCTGCCTCAGGCACCTTTCGGATGATCTCGCCCTTCTTTATGAGGAGGCCCTCGCCTTTTCCACCGGCAATTCCGATGTCGGCTTCCCTGGCTTCTCCCGGACCGTTAACCACGCAGCCCATAACAGCCACCTTCAGGTTCTTCTTGTCATCGTACTCTTCCACGAGGGTCTGAACCTCGTTGGCAAGAGAGATAAGGTCAATGTTGGTTCTTCCGCAGGTCGGACAGGAAACCACCTCTATGCCGCCCTTTCGAAGTCCAAGGGTACGGAGAATGAGCTTCGCCGACTTTATCTCCTCAACAGGATCCGCACTCAAAGAAACTCTGATGGTGTTTCCTATTCCCTGACCGAGGATGATGCCGAGACCTATGGAGGACTTGATATTTCCTGACCATGCGGTACCTGATTCGGTGATTCCAACATGAAGAGGATGACGTGTTTTAGGAGCTATAAGCTCATGAGCCTTCGCGCACATAAGTACGTCGGAGGACTTGATGGAGATGACCAGATTGTCATAGCCCATGCTTTCTATAAGCTGAACCTTTTGAAGAGCAGAGTCTACTATGCCTTCAGCAGTAACATGTCCGCCGTATTTCTCAATGAGATTCTTCTCGAGAGATCCTGAGTTAACCCCCACACGGATAGGAATCCCGTGCTCCTTTGCGCAGTCCACAACAGCCTGGATCTTTTCGTTTGAGCCGATGTTTCCGGGATTGATACGGATCTTATCGGCACCGTTCTCAATGGCAGCTATGGCCATCTTGTAGTCGAAGTGGATGTCCGCAACAAGAGGGATATGGATCTGAGACTTTATTTCTTTAAATGCCTTTGCAGCCTCTAAAGTGGGAACCGTACAGCGGATGATCTGGCAGCCTGCTTTTTCAAGTCTCAGTATCTGCGAAACCGTTGCGTTTACATCTTCAGTCTTCGTGTTGCACATAGACTGAATGGCGATGGGGTTATCACCGCCGATTTTGACATTTCCAATGGATACAACCTTGGTATTTTCTCTTGCTAACAATTTTTCTAACCTCCAAGCACAGACGCGTAGGCGCCTGAGAATATATTCCATATGTCGTTTGACATGATAAGTGCCATAAGCACAAGAAGTGCCATCATTCCGGCCTGATTTATGCGGTCCTCGATGGAAGGGTCAAGCTTCCTTCTGGAAAGCATCTCGATAGTAATAAATATGAGCCTTCCTCCGTCAAGAGCAGGTATGGGCAGCAGGTTCATGATGCCGAGATTTGAAGAAATCATGACGAGAAGCTCAAGAAGCACCAGGAAAGCATTGAAAAGACCATACTTTGTCGAACGCTCCACAGTGGTTCCCATGACGGTTACCGTGCCCACAGGCCCCATGACTTCGTTTCTCTGAACACGTCCCCTGAAGATAAGACCGAGACTCTGGATGACAATGTTTACATTATATCTTACTTCGTAAAATGTATCTGTTAAAAACTCATAAAGATTCCCGGCAGCGAATCTTCCGCCGTAGAAGCTTATTCCCAGCATGTACTTTTGTGCATCCTCATCAAAACGGGGTTTAAAGGTGATGACCTTCTTCTCTCCATTCCGGAGAACAACCGCATCAAGGAGGGTGTTGTCATCGAAATACTCGGAATTGACATAATTCCAAATGTAAAGGTCCCTGTATCCCGGCGTAAAGGACTGTCCCTTATCGTGAAAACCGATGGATCTGAAGACATCTCCGTTCTCAAAGCCTTTTTCCGATGAGATATTTCCTTCGGGAGGAACCGATACATACAGATTGTCAAATCCGCAGAAAAAAACGATGACTCCCGCAAGGATGGCAGCAAGGATAAAGTTGTTGAGAACACCTGCTATACAGATAAAGAATCTCTGGGGAGCGGTTTTGTTCTGGAAATTGTATTTTTCAATCTCGGATTTACGGAATCTGACCCCCTCATAGTCTATGATGGGATCCCCTTCAAGCTCGGAAAGCTCCTTTCCTTCCGCAGTCGAAAAATCTCCGGAGCCTGCGGCATCCTCTCCTAGCATGGCGCAGCTTCCGCCTATGGGAAGGAGCTTCAGGGAATATCGTGTGTTTTTCCACACGCGGCTTAGGAGTCTTGGACCCATTCCGATTGAAAACTCAAGGACACCGACGTGGCAGATTTTGGCTGCCAGAAAGTGTCCAAGCTCATGAAAAAATATTAAAAAACTTAATCCAAGTAAGGCTACTAGTATACTCAAATTATAACTCCTATATAAAGCCGGCTTTACGGCCGGCCTGTTATCCGGCTCAATGATTGAACGGAAGGATAAGTATCAGTGCTTATCGTACGATCTTTGAGTTGGTTTTTACATAGTTTCTTGCCCACTGCTCTATGGAAAGGATCTCCTCCAGAGTGGGTGTCGGTATAATGTCTTTCTCGTGGGCGTTCATGGCTTCCTCGATAACATCGGCGATCTCAAGAAAATCTATGCGGTCTTCAAGGAACATGGCAACAGCTTCTTCGTTGGCGGCATTATAGACCGTAGGCATGGAGCCTCCTGCCCTACCTGCGCGATAGCCAAGTTTGAGGCCCTTGAAGGTATCCATGTCAGGATCCTCAAATGTAAGTGTTGCGAGCTCTGCAAGGTCAAGTCTTCTGTCCTCGGGAAGAGGATGACGGTCAGGAGCATAGAGAGCATATTCGATAGGGATACGCATGTCCGGAAGACCGAGCTGTGCCTTGACGGAACCGTCAACATACTGTACGGCCGAGTGGACGATGGACTGAGGCTGAACAACGACCTTTATCATATCAACAGGGACATCGAAGAGCCAGTGGGCCTCGAGGACCTCAAGACCTTTATTCACCATTGTTGAAGAATCGATGGTGATCTTACGGCCCATTGCCCAGTTTGGATGTTTCAGTGCATCCTCCTTGGTCTTGCCTCGAAGCTCCTCTCTTTTTTTACCTCTGAAAGGTCCGCCTGAGGCGGTAAGGAGGATCTTTTCTATACGATTGTGGGGTTCGCCTGTAAGAGACTGCCAGATGGCACTGTGCTCAGAGTCGATGGGCTTTATCTCGATACCGCATTCCTCTGCAAGTGGCATGATGATGTGCCCTGCGCAGACGAGAGTCTCCTTGTTTGCAAGAGCAACTCTCTTTTTCGCCCTGAGAGCTGCGATGGTAGGTCTGATTCCTATCATGCCTACAACAGAAACAACGACTTCATCACAGTTCTCCATGGAGGCTATCTCTACGAGACCGTCCATGCCGGAAAGAACCTTGACCGGAAGACCGAAGGCTTTAAATGCCTCTGCCTTTTCCTCATCGTAGACACAAACCACCTCCGGATGCAGCAGTTCCACCTGCTCCTTAAGCTTGTCTATAGAGCCGTAAACTGCAAGACCTGTGACCTTTATTTCAGGATCATCCTTTATTACATCGATGGTCTGTGTACCGATGGAACCGGTGGATCCAAGAATGACTAATTTTCTCATTTATATAAAACTCCATTCTGCCGCAGTAATATGCAGGCATAGTTGACATATGGATTACTTTGCCGGGAGCAATCCGACAGAGTATGTGTATATGGTAAGACTTAATTCTGTTCAATCTGTGAATTCACTGTAATTAAGCAGATATATTAAAAAAAGTTAAAGCAAAGAATACTGCCGGGGCTGTGAAGATCATGGAATCGAATCTGTCCATGATTCCTCCGTGCCCAGGAATGAGGGTTCCGTAATCCTTGACCGAATAATCTCTTTTGATGCCGGAAGCTGTCAGATCACCCACCATGGAAATGAGTGCACCGATGCTGCAGGCTATGGCACTGGTGGCTCCGGGATTAATGACAAAGGTGAAACGGTTTCTGAAGATGGTGGCATATACTAATCCCAGAAGTGCTGCGCCCAGAACTCCTCCTATCGCACCCTCGACAGTCTTTTTGGGACTTAAGACAGGAGTCATCTTATGTTTTCCGAAGAGCATGCCGGCACAGTAGGCACAGGTATCGGATCCCCAGCTGGCAAGGAAAATGAGCCAGACAAGATATGCTCCGTCAGGCATGACTCTGGTCTGATAAAGATAGCTCATCATGATTCCGGCATAGCAAACCGACATGAAGGCCTTTGCCACTGTTGATATCTTGTAGGTGGGATATGTGATAACGTAAAAAGCCATAAGAGCCATAAGGCTCAGAACAATCATAAGAGTGAAATATTCATCTTTGCTGAACCAGACTATCACATAGTAGGATATGGTAGTGAGGTATCCCACCAGGCCCAGGGAACGTTTTTCTATTCCGAATACTCTGTAGAGCTCAAAAAGCCCTATCATCGAAATGATAAATGTAAGGAGAAAAAGAGGAAGTCCTCCCATGGGAACTATCACCACTGCGCACAATATCAGTATGATACCGCTGATAAGACGTGTGATGAAGGAACTCATTTTTTTCTCAGTATGATCTTTTTTTAAATTATCAGTCATGTTATTTCTAAACTTTCATCCGGACAATGCTAAAAAGTTACCTGTATCCTATGGATGCTCATGCACTGCCCTGCCATATATTTTATACACTAAAGACAGGCTTCTTTTCTGAATGTGAAAGAAGCCTGTCTCATAAACTATTTTTTTAATCTGCCACCGAATCGACGTTCACGACCGTTGAAATCATCAATGGCCTTAAGTAATTCAGCCTTATTGAAATCAGGCCAGAGCACGGGAGTTATATAGTACTCTGCGTATGCGCTCTGCCAGAGCAGATAATTGGAGATACGGAACTCTCCGGAGGTACGTATAACGAGATCCGGATCAGGCATGCCTCCGGTATCGAGATAGCCGGAAAACTCCTGCTCGGTAAGAGCTTCTATCTCTTCCTCTGTTTTTCCTGATTTCAGAGCTTCTATGGTATATTTCCTGACAGCTCTTACTATCTCATCTCTGGAACCGTAGTTGACCGCAAAGACAAATGTCATTCCGGTATTGTCTTTTGTTACGTTCTCGAGTTTGGTTATCCCTTCCCGGATATCGGGGGCAAATCTGCTCTTTTCACCGATCATACGGAGGCGGACATTGTGCTCATTGGCGACCTTTACAAGCTTGACCATGTAAAAACGGAAAAGCTTCATAAGGGCTCCCACCTCTTCCTCGGATCTTTTCCAGTTCTCGGTAGAGAAACCGTAGACCGTAAGGTACTTTACTCCGAGCCTTGCACAGTCACCGATAATGGTCTCAAGGGTCTCACAGCCCTGCCTGTGTCCCATGGCCCGGGGAAGCCCCCGTTTCTCTGCCCATCTGCCGTTGCCGTCAAGTATAATGGCGATATGGTCAGGTATAGAGCGACCTTCGTTATCTATAATATCATTAATATTTTCCATATCAGACTGTCATGAGTTCCTTGTTCTTAGCTTCGACAGACTTGTCGATCTTCTCACACATGTGGTCTGTGAGCTCCTGGATGTCCTTGGTAGCACGTGTAAGGTCGTCCTCTGTCATCTCTGATGACTTCTCAAGCTTCTTGGCAAGATCCATGGCATCACGGCGGATGTTACGGATGGCGATCTTAGCTTCCTCGCCCTTCTTCTTAACATCCTTTGTGAGCTCCTTACGTCTTTCCTCTGTGAGCTCAGGGAATACAAGGCGGATAACAGTTCCGTCGTTTGTAGGGTTGATACCGAGCTCTGACATATTGATGGCCTTCTCGATCTCCTTGAGCAGAGACTTGTCCCATGGCTGGATCTGGATAAGACGTGCCTCAGGAACAGAAATGTTTCCTACCTGCTGGATAGGTGTAGGTGTTCCGTAGTAATCTACCATGATACGGTCAAGAACGTGCGGGTTTGCACGACCTGCGCGAATGGTAGCAAGCTCAGACATAAGATTGTCATGAGTCTTGTGCATCTTTTCGATGTAGATAGTAAATTGATCATCCATAATATAGTCCTCCGTTATATATGTTGAAAAGAATTTGTATTTGCTGACCGGGATCATATATGTAATCCGGAATGCCGGAAAAACCGTCCGGCTCTTAATGATCCTCTTATGCAGTTACTCTTGTTCCTGTGATTCTGCCCTTCAGAGCATTGGCGATGCCGTTCTCCTCATTAAGTGAGAAAATAGCGAGCGGCATGTGGTTCTCCATGCAGATTACGGAAGCTGCAAGGTCGATGACTCCGAGACGCTTGTCCACAACCTCCTGAATGGAAAGCTCATCGAACTTTTTCGCATCAGGGTTTATCTTAGGGTCTGAATCGTAAACACCGTCGATTGCCTTGGCAAGAAGGATCTCCGCACATTCAAGCTCAACAGCACGAAGTACAACGCCTGTATCTGTTGAGAAGTAAGGATGGCCTGTTCCGCCTGCACAGAATACAACAGTTCCCTCTGACATGGCCTTTATAGCCTTATCTTTATTGAAAAGTTCTGCCATATCTCCGATCTGTATAGATGACATGACCATGGTTTTCATACCCTGGGTGCGGAATATCTCGGATACATAGATACAGTTCATGACTGTGGCGAGGATTCCTACCTGATCCGCCTTGTATCTGTCCACTGCCTCAGACTGACGGCCTCTCCAGAAGTTTCCGCCGCCGATAACGATGGCGATTTCTACACCCTCGTCCACTGCTGAATTAACTTCACGGGCAACCTCTCTGATAGTGTCATCGTCAAAACCGAAGTGCTTTTCACCGGCAAGAGCCTCACCGGATAACTTCAGCATAACTCTACGTTTTTCTGACATATAAATCTCCATTCTGCCGCCTTTTTTTCCATGCGGCTTATTTCATTTTAACATAAGTAAAAGTCGTGGGCAATGTATAGGTTTTAAGGCGTATTACATTACACATGACCACTTTCGTATGACTGTATTTTCGCGAAAAAAGCTCTTCTCAGAGGAAGAGCTTTTGGTTTTTATCAGTTATGGAAAAGCTTTGAGGTCTGGTACTGCGGCTCGCAGGTAACATTGACACCCAGTTTCTTAAAGATGCGGGCATCTACCTCTGAAATGATAACTGAGCTGTGTACTTCACAGCCCTTAAGCTTTTCAAGCTGCTGCATGGCCTTTTCGGCATTGTCGTCTGTAGTTGCACAGATGGTAAGAGCGATAAGTATCTCATCTGTGTGAAGACGGGGGTTATGATTACCAAGATGCTCTGTCTTAAGGTGCTGTATAGGCTCGATGATCTCTCTTGAAATAAGGTTCACCGAATCCTCTATATTTCCAAGGACCTTAAGGGCATTTAAAAGCATTGCGGAGCAAGCGCCGAGAAGAGTTGAGGTCTTTCCGGTAACTACTGTTCCGTCTGAAAGCTCGATGGCTGCAGCAGGCTCTCCTGTGAGCTCTGCTTTCTGCTTTGCGGCAGCTATTACAGGTCTGTTATCAGGTGTGATTCCGGCCTGCTCCATGAGAAGCTGGATCTTATCGATGACCTGCTGTGAACCGTCGCCCTTTCTGTGGTCACAGAGGGCTGTGTAATAGCGGCGGATGATCTCCTGACCTGATGCGTAGCAGCAGTTTTCGTCATCAACGATTCCGTAGCCTGCCATGTTTACACCCATATCTGTAGGTGACTTGTACGGAGATTCTCCGTAGATGCGCTGGAACATGGCATTAAGTACAGGGAATACCTCCACATCACGGTTATAGTTTACGGTAGTCTTGCCGTAAGCCTCAAGGTGATAAGGGTCGATCATGTTCACATCGTTAAGGTCTGCGGTGGCAGCCTCGTATGCAAGGTTAACAGGGTGCTTGAGAGGAATATTCCAGATAGGGAATGTCTCGAACTTCGCATATCCTGCCTTTACGCCATGCTTGTTCTCCTGGTAGAGCTGTGAAAGACATACAGCCATCTTTCCTGATCCCGGACCCGGAGCTGTAACTACAACAAGTGAATGGGTGGTCTTTATATATTCGTTCTTTCCGAAGCCCTCGTCACTTATGATGAGAGGGAGGTTTCCGGGATATCCCTGAATAGGATAATGACGATATACCTTAATGCCAAGGCTCTCAAGCTTCTTCTGGTAAGCGATGGCACTCTCCTGACCGTCAAATCTTGTGAGTACAACGGAGCCTACGAAAAGACCGTAGCTTCTGAAAGCGTCGATAAGACGGAGAACATCCATATCATAAGTGATGCCCAGATCTCCTCTGACCTTGTTTTTTTCTATATCGCCGGCATTGATAACAACAACGATCTCAACATCCTCCTTCAGCTGGGTGAGCATGCGGATCTTACTGTCAGGCTGGAATCCCGGAAGAACTCTGGATGCATGGTAATCATCGAAGAGCTTGCCTCCGAATTCAAGATACAACTTGCCTCCGAACTTTGAAATACGCTCTCTGATATGTTCGGACTGCATCTTCAGATACTTGTCATTGTCAAAACCTTTTTTAAACATATAATGTGTACTCCCTCATATCCTGTATGTTTCTTGCATTGTAATCCTAGAAAGTATAGTTTTACTTATATTAGATGTCAACTTTAGATTAAGTGCACCTTTTAACATCATTTTATATGTCGTTTGTTAATGTACCAGAAATAATAGACTATGAACATCAGGGATGTGGTTATCCATGTGAGTGGGTAGCTTGCTTCAATGGTCTCTATTCTGTGCCAGATGGGAACAGCTATCATTATCCAGGATATACGAAGAACGCAGATCCCGAGTACAGATATAAGCATGGGCCTTAAGCTGTCTCCCATTCCACGGAGTGATCCGGAGAAAAGCTCTATGGCGGTGTAGGTAATATAGAATGGGGTAAGATAATGGAGCATGACTTCCCCGACCTTCATGACATTCAGGTCTGTGGTGAACAGATGGAATGCAAGGGCTCCCCATTTGTAAAAGATCACCGAAAATGCGATGGTGATGACACCCATGATGACTGCGCTCTGCCGGACACATTCACGGACACGTTTATATATCCGTGCGCCGTAGTTCTGACCTACAAAGGTGGTGACACCTATTCCGAAGGAGCTTATGACCATCCAGTAGAGAGCGTCGATTTTTGCGTAGGCCGCCCATGCCGCAACTGCATCTGTGCCGAATTCGTTGATGGCTGTCTGGATGAAGACATTGGACAGGGAGTACATAAGGGACTGTACACCTGCGGGTATTCCTATGGAAAGGATGCGGATCAGCTGTTTATTTTTGAAGCCAAGTTTTGCCGGGATAAGTCTGTAGCTCTCCTTCACACCGGAAAGGGTTATGACAACAAGAACCGCACTTACCAACTGGCAGAGAACTGTGGCTATGGCTACTCCCACAACCCCAAGATTCAGTTTCAATACGAAAAGAATGTCCAGGAGTATGTTGGTGACGCAGGATACTATCAGAAAATAGAGGGGGCGTTTGGAGTCCCCGACTGCGCGGAGTATGCCTGAACCCATGTTGTAGACAAGGTTTGGAACCATGCCCAGAGCATAGATACGGAGGTAGGTGATGGTGAGTGAAAGGACATCCTCGGGAGTTTTCATCCATACGGTGAAGACCGGCATCATGAAAAAACCGATGAAGGTAAGGATTATACCGCTCACAATGGAAAGCATGATGGCCGTATGCACCGAATGGTGTACATCTTCTTCATCCTTGGCACCGAAATACTGGGCTACCACAACACCGGCACCGGAGGAGACACCCACGAAGAAACCTACGAAGACATTGACGAGGATGGCGGCGGTACCGCCTACGGCTGACAATGCCTCCTTGCCGACAAATCTTCCAACCACAACGGCATCCACCGTGTTGTACAGCTGCTGGAAAAAGGTTCCCATAATTAAAGGCATGACATAAAAGATCAGAGACTTCCACATCACACCCTGGGTTATTGTATTGTAAACAGGTGCTGTTTCAGAAACAGCGCTCTTCTCGTCATGGATATCGGGTCTATTGTTTTTCATGTAACGCACCTATGTATTATGATGATTATCAGCTTCACAGCTGAAAATCCGGCAGAAAAAGGCTTTGATAAGTGCCTGCGCAAATAAAATATCCTGCCGGAAAATATATGTTCCTTATGCCTTTATTGCCCACCGAAGCTTTGTGGAGTGGGCACGGGGATTGATGAAGCACTCTTCCTTGCCCGGTCTTATGACATCACGGGAGCAGTCGCTGTAGATGCCTGAACGTTTCATCTCCTTGAAGAACTGCTTGACCAGGCGGTCCTCTCCGCTATGGAAGGTGAGAACTGCTATCCTGCCTCCGGGATTCATACAGTCAGGCACCTTGCTTAGGAAATCATACAGCACTTCGAATTCACTGTTTACCTCGATGCGAAGGGCCTGAAAAACTCTCATGCAGCACTTTTTCTCTGCTTCTGCCTGTTCCTTTTCCGGAAGGAAGGAAAGAGCTTTCTTTATGATCTCACGAAGTTCTCCCGTGGTTTCAATCTTCGCTCCTTTATGATATGCGCGGACTATCTCCTTTGCGATCTTCTCTGCATAAGGCTCGTCAGAGTTCTCAACAAAGATATTTACCATGGCATCATAATCCAGCTCCCTGAGACGTTCTGCCGCGCTCTTTCCGCTTTCGGGATTCAGGCGAAGATCCAGAGGACCCTCGGTCTTGTAGCTGAATCCACGGGAAGGGTCGTCGATCTGCATGGAAGAAACACCGAGATCGGCGAGAACAAAGTCGAATTTCTCACCGTGATCGGCTACTGTATCCACATTTCGGAAATTGGTATGCTTTATGGTGAAAATGTCTTCGCCATAGCCTTTGTCTCTGAGACGCTTCTCTGTTTTCACGGATTCGATAGGATCCACGTCAGTGGCATAGAGATGCCCCCGGCCCTCCAGCTTCTCCAGCATTTTTTCACTGTGACCGCCGTATCCGAGGGTGGCGTCCATACCTGTTTCACCGGGCTGTATCTTAAGCACATCAAGGATTTCCTTTACCATGATGGGAATATGCATGCCTGCAGGGGTCTTTCCCTTCATGATGATCTTTTCGATATCATCCTTGTATTTTTCAGGCTGGTGCTCCTTGTATTTTTCCTCGAATTTCCTGGGATACTTGCCGCTGTATCGTTTTCTTCTCTTGTGTACTGCCGGAGTTTCTCCGCCTTCCGCAGACTGTGTTCCTCCGGACACGGATGAGGAAATCACCGCCGGGATTTTTTCTTTGTTCAGTTCTTTATCTGTCATTTTTTATTGTACCGTCTTAATAAGTGATTTTAATGTTTCTTCATCGATTCCGGCCTGAGAGTAAACGGAGTAAGCATTGCCGCCGTTCTCCCATATTGCGTCATATATTTTTCCCTGGTCCAGAACGATGCTTACTTCCGTATCGCCGATTTTCTGGGTTATTTTGGTTTTGTTGCCGGCGGCGATGTCAGCTACATGTGTCAGGGAATCACTGTTGTTGCTCTTACGGATAACGATGTCGTTGCCGTCCCCGGTTTTGTATGAAGCCTCAAGAAGAGAATCCGCAACTGCGCTGAAGTAAGGCTCGACTCCTGAAAGGGATTCGGGGAAGGTTGCATTGAAACCGGCCTTTTCCGCAGCCTGTTTCAGTGACATCATGGTGGTCTCGGGATTTTCCAATGCGTTATTTATGATGTTGGAGATGATCTTCTTTTCCCGGGTTGTGACGTCGATCTCTCCGCTCTTAAATCCGTCAGCAAGACCATTTACGATTTGCTGGGCGAGATCTTCGGAGGAAACGGTCTCATGGGGAACCTTGCGCTGTCCGCAGGATGTTATCATGAGAAGCATCGTCATAAGTAAAACAGAATAGGAACTTTTTTTAATAAATCTAAGCATATAAGTCCTTTTTATATTTCAAAAAGTGATGTGAGCGTCAAAAGCATCTGACACCCACTGACAGTGCCACCGCACAAATCAGTGTGCAATGGACCCTTACATCAAAAAATACCTTTGAGCTGATATTAACACAGACCCTTGATTTTTTCTATGTTTCCGTCATCATGCTCTACCTGCTTTGAGTAGAGATGTGATACATAGATCATGTCGGAGACATCCAGACTTCCCTTACTGAGCCATTCGATAAAAAGCATAAAATATATGAGCTTGAGACTGCGGTGTATGAGGCAGAGCTCGATTTCAGGATCCCCGTCCAGACAGGTGTCTATAAGATACCTGAAAATAAAATAAACTGCGGTCTTTGACATCCAGATATCCAGGTTTTCAGCATTATCCGATGCAAATGTTTCCATTTTGGAAAGCTCCTTCGAAGAAGCGGAGATTTTTTTATAGGCTGAAAGCTTTTCTGACCACTCGAGGCTTATGGAATCCATGCTTTCCAGGAGCTTTGTAAGTGCTACGTAGTCTTCCTTGAGGAAGCTCCTTTTTCTGTCCTTTTCGTCGGGATCCTCTCCCTCGGCTTCCGATATCAAGGCGCGTACAGTCTTCAGCTTTTCGGAAAAACCGTCTGTACTGTCCTGCATGACCGAAATGCACTGATTTCTGAGAGCCATCACTTCTATAAGTGTTCCCTGCTCTTCAGGGGTGATAATGTCTCCCTCTGCGTCATTTTCGGAACGGATATACTCTATCCTGCCGGTCTCGGTGTAGAAAATACGTCCAAGCTCCATACAGCTCAGGCTCATGTCCATCTGTTCGTAGTTCCCTATATCCATGAAGTACCGCGGGTACTCGGTGCAGGTCTGGCAAAGGCTTTCTTCACCTAAATTCGAATAGATATCGCACAGATTCTCTTTATTAAGGAAGGGACAGCGGTTTTCGGATGTTAATGGGAAGAATCTCTCACCGTTCTCTTCGCATATATGCTTTCGTAATCTGTCTCCGAACTCACCTTCCACAGCTTTATAATACTCTGTGGAGTCCGGATCTATATCCACTTCCCAGCCGGCGCAGCAGGTATCGGGGCAGCTGCCGCCGATGCAGCGGAAACGTTCAAAATATTCAGGATATTCCAGTATCATTTTTACCTCCAGTGGAATATACGAATCAAGTTTACTTAGATTCGTATATTCCACGCCAATTAAGTATGAAAGTCCACTTTCAAACTGACCTCCAGGGGCATGCATGAATCGGTTTTACTTGGATTCGTATATGCCCTACAAGTTAAGTCTTATAGTTTTATGATGAACTTATATAACCGGTTTACAGTTTGCCATGAGGTTTCTTACAGATGCTCTGTACTCAGCGAGACTTTTCGCTTTTCTTATGTCCTTCATATATCTTTCGGAACCGGAAAAGGACTTGCTGAGCCAGTTCCAGTATTCCTTCATCTTAAAGAGCAGGTTCTTGTCGCTGCCCATTTCAGGGATGTAATTATCTATGAGAGTCTCGTGGAAATGTTTTATCTCTTCAAGGGAAGCCTTCTCACCTCCGTTGATCTCACGCACAAGTGACGGATTGATCAAAAGTCCGCGGCCGAGCATGACTGTATCGGTCCCGGGAAAAAGAGAGGTTATCTTTTTGTAATCTTCCTTGGTGAAGATATCTCCGTTGTACACCACATGATGCCGGGATTCTTCGATGAAGTATCTGAAAATATCATAGTGGATCTCTCCCCGGTAAAATTCCTTCTGGACTCTTCCGTGGACTATAACTTCACTTATGGGGTAACGGTTATATACAGGGACGATGTTTTCGGCCTCGGCCGCATCGTAAATACCTATTCTTGTCTTGACGGATATACTGACGCAGGGCTTTTCACCGGTTTCTTCGGGTGATGGATGGTCACAGACCTTAATCCCCTTCCTGAGAAGAAGCTCGAAACTGTCCTCAAAGAATTCATCAAGTCTGTCAATGGATCTCAGCATGCCGGATCCTTTTCCTTTGGCAACCACTGTGCCGGAAGGACAGCCAATGTTCAAGTTAACTTCTTTATAGCCGAGTTTCATCATCTCCACAACTGCAAAGACGAACATCTCGGCGTTGTTGGTGATTATCTGCGGTACAAGATCCGGTACAAGATTGTTCACAGGATCGGTATCCCGGAGCTCTCTTGTGGTGAAGGAAAAGGTATCATTGGCAGACAAAAAAGGGGTATAGAAACGGTCTATCCCCGGAAAACATTGTTGGAAGGCATTACGGAACGGATATCCGGTAATGCCTTCCATAGGTGCGAAATAAAATTTCATATTATCTTTTAATTATATATTCCTTTAAATCCTGGAGATGGGAAAGAGCTGTGGAACGTCCCATTTTATAAACCCGCTCCAGTTCAGTTCTGTCATGCTCCACTCGCTTTATGCCCAGAGGCTCCGGCGGACGGATGACAAATACTTCCCCATTTTTTTCTTTGTTTTTAATGTAGTCGATTTGAGCATTGTACATTATATGCCGCTTAGTCATGGCTGTATAGATGGCCGGTTGTTTTTTTAGTAATAATTTAGTTAAAAAACCGGAGGGAATGGCGGTTTTTACGTAACCTGCATCCTGAGTGAGAATGACTACATTCCGGTTATAGCCTATGTGTTCGAAGAATTCAAGAGGAACGGAATTGGAGATGCCTCCGTCAAGAAGCTCGTATCCGTCAACTTCCACTGGCCTTGAAACAAGAGGCATGGAAGCGCTGGCTCTCAGCCATTCAAGTTCATCATCACCTCTTTTTTTTATTTCGTGATAAACCGGATTTCCTGTTTTTACATCTGTGGCCACAAGGTAAAATTTCATGGGATTACTTAG
Source organism: Lachnospiraceae bacterium (assembly GCA_015057945.1). Lineage (GTDB taxonomy): Bacteria > Bacillota > Clostridia > Lachnospirales > Lachnospiraceae > Oribacterium. Next base: position 70,898 of record SVDD01000006.1, read on the forward strand.
GAATGTGTCCCAGTCAAAGGGGAAAAGCTCATTAGGCAGTGTATGATAGCAGAATTCCGTATCATAGAAGTCTCCGGACCTGATGAGTGATTCGAAACTGCCGTAGCGTTTGTCTCCCGCATACTCAAGGTTGTATCTTACTGTTCTGCCTATCTGCTTTGACTTGAAATTACAACCAAAGGTGGCACCGGCTGACACTCCCACCATACCATCAAAGGTGATATCATTTTCGATAAACACATCGAGGACACCGGCAGTAAAAAGCCCGCGCATGGCCCCGCCTTCACATATCAGTCCTGTCTTTATTTCAGTCGTTTCCATTAAACTCCTTTACATATCTGATAAATTCTTCTTCCGGCAGAGGCCTTGAGAAATAGAAGCCCTGCAGGTGATCCACGCCCATTTCCGTGAGCTCATCTACCATTTGCTTTGTTTCGATACCTTCACACAGTATTTTATAGTTCTGTTCCTTGAACATCTTTACGATGTTCTTCAGCATGAGATTTGAACCGTCAAAATATGCCCAGACCAGGCTCTTATCAATCTTTATGATCTCCAGAGGAAGCTGAAGTATAAGAGTCAGATTGGAGAATCCGGTTCCGTAATCGTCCAGTGAGAAACTGACGCCCATATTGTGAAGTATCTTCATCTGTTTTTTCAGAATGGAAATGTCAGAGGTTGCGGTCTCTGTTATCTCCAGATTCACCATACTGAGATCCACTCTGTTCTCAAAGGCAAGATCTATGAATTCCTCTGCAAAATTAAGATTGGTGAACTGCACAGGAGAAAGGTTGATCTCCAGATAATGAAGATCTTTAAGGTCAGACCTTCTGTCTCTGATAAAACTCAGGGTCTTGATGAAGATCTGATGTCCCAGCTTCATTATGGAACCGTCCTGCTCGGCTGCGACTATAAACTCGTCAGGCGGTATGCTGCCCAGCTTGTCATCGGTGAGCCTGGCCAGTGCTTCTGCGGAAACTATTTTTTTGGTCTTTGTGTCATAGATCGGCTGATAGTGGACATTGATGGAATTGTGATCAACTGCACGCTGCAGAGCCTGATGTATTTCGTTGTCCTTCTGATGCTTCTCAAACATCTGGGATTCTATGATTTCATAACGGCTTTCATTGTGCATCGTGGATGAAATCAGAGAATTTCTGATTATGGATATGAGGTTCTGAGTATTGAACCTATCAAGATTTTTTGGCAGGAAAGAAAAATAAGCGCTCAGACGAAGTTCTCCTATGGAGGTGGACCAGGTATGATCAAAACGGTTCTTAAGAAGATCCGTAGCTTCATCCGGATCTGTATCTTCCGGATTTATGAACGAAAAAACTCCGTCCTCAAGATAAAAGACCATAGCGTCCTTATAGTAGGCTTTAAGAAGCAGGACTATCTGATGAAGTATATCATTCATAGTCTCTTCGCCGTAAGTATTGAGCAGAATAGGATAATGATCAATGATGAAGCTGAAGACCGAGAAGGAACGATTGGTTTCGTGATAGTCGGTTGTCAGATCCCTGAAGGCTTTGGAATTAAAACAGGAGGCCTTGACGCTCAGATAGTACTCCGGATTCTGAAGTGACATGAATGTGATGAGAAGTCCGAAGGATGCAAAGCAGCTTATCAGAAGTGTTCCGGGAAAAACCGATGCCTGAAGGAAGGTTCCTATGATGAAAAGCGCATAAGAAAAAAGAACAGCGATCATCTGTGCCGGAATTATCTCTTTATGAAAATATGACAGATATACAACTGATAAAATGATATAGAAATACAGGTACGGCACAAGTATGTAATAGTATGCCCACTGACGTGAAAAGCCTGTGACTCTGTTTACGGAGAATAAAGCATTGGTCAGAGGTGTTGATATGATCAGTATGCTTATGAGTATAAGCGGTAAGGCAATGAGCACCTTACGTGCCGAAGTATTGATTATAGAATGCTTCGAAATGGATATGGTGTAATTAAAAAACAGATAGAATTCCAAAGACAGAAGCAGAAAATAAAGGATATTTTCGCCGTAAAGAAACCATAACGGATAATCCCCAAAATTGGCCGTAGTAACAGAAGCTATTATATCAAATACAATAACCGAGATCTCGCAGGCTATTGTAAGGTAAAAATAGCGGTTTCTTCGCAGAGGAAGATATTTTTCCGGACGGTATGACAGGAACAGGATCACTGTCATGGCCAGGGATACGATTTCGTAATCGAGATTCCAACTCATAGGCGAATATATCCTTTAAACTGATGGCAAATCAGAAGTTAGAAATGTAGTCCTCGTTTGGAACTATCATGATATAACATCCGTCGTGGCACTTTTGGAGAAGCGTGAGCATATTGTCTTCCGTTACGGATACACAACCGGCCGAACCCCACTCCTCAGGATTCTTGCAGTGAAGGAAAATGGCTGACCCGCGTTTATAGACTGTAGGGTTCTGGTTGAAGCCTATAGCCATGGCGTATTTATAACATATGGTGTACTCGCTTAAATGCTCTCCGCCCACAGGTGTGGTGCTCTCCACCCAGGTGTTGTAGGTGGACTTTTCACCTGACCAGTAGGAGTTTTTGGTTATCTCCCTCCAGGTCATGGCTGTGCCGGGATTTGAACCGAAACCAAAGGCATGAAGTATAGGGAAAGAACCTACAGGAGTAGTCTCATCACCCTCTTTTCTTTCGGTATATGCCTTGAGTCCCTTTCGTCCATATCCGCAGTAAACATCCATGTCTTTGATCCAGCTTCCGTCGGACTGTCTGTTCCATAGTGTAAGGTTATGATCGTTCACAAGTATGATTTGATCTGTGAGCTGTGAAGTCATGGTAGAAGCAAGCTTTTCTGCTATCGGGTCTGAGATCTTGTCTGCTTTGGCTTCGGATACTATGACCTCTCCCGCTATGTCAGCTCCGGGACCGAATTCCGCAAATGCAGAAAAGGCGGTACAGAGAGCCAGGGTCATGGCCATGATGGATGAATAAAATACTGATTTAAAATTCTTCATTGAGATCCTTTCACATAAATAACTAAAATGATGCTTTCCTCTGCAGGATCCGCACCATGTAATACATGTGAATCCTGTAGAAGTATCTTAACATATATACAGGCTCAATTTTGAAAAGACCGAATATAGTCTGAAATTAGTAATATATTATTACAGGAAGTCCGGCTTCTACCAGACCGTAGAGTTCCTTTGCCTTAGGTATGGGCATGTTCACACAGCCATGGGAGCCGCTGTACCTGTAGATGGTTCCGCCGAAGGAGCCTCTCCATGATGCGTCATGGAATCCGCATCCATTGTAGAACGGCATCCAGTAGGTAACAGGTGATGCATAGTTTGCGCCTCGAAGTACAACATTCTTTGCCTTGTACATGATGCTGAATATGCCCGTCGGAGTACCTCTTCCGAGACTGGTATTTCCGGTAACACAATCAGAGGTGAAGACCACCTGTCCGTCCTGAATGAAATAAACAGTCTGGTTAGTCATATCGACTTCGATATAGGTGTCACCATACTCCTGGCCTGAACGTGAATGACCTGTAGTGGTGTAAACAGGCTCACGCTCTACCTTTTTTCCGGAAAGGATGTCTTCCTTTAGCTGCTCTGCTTCCTTTTTCTTGGAAATGTTAAAGCCGTAAGGTCCCTTTACATTTATTGAATGTCCCGATACAGTCTTAAAACCTCTGGTGGTATATGCGGTATCGGTGGACTCCTTTAGCCTGGTGACATAGTCATTGACCATGTCCTCATTAAGAGTTACTGTTCCGTCTTCCGCGGTGATGAGCCACGGGAAATAGGTATCGGAGTTCAATGTTATTTTCTGGTTTCCCAAGTCATAGGTTATGGAAGCCTGAAGCGCATCGTTCAGGCTGGCCGCCTCCCTGTTCAGAGAATCATCATCCGAACGTACAGAAGCCTTCAGATAACAGTCATTTGAAGCAAGGTCTATGAAAACGGATCTGTCGTGAATGGCATCTTTAATGAGCTTGGTTACTGTGGAAGAATCCGGAGTATCTCCGTCTACTTCCGAAGCTATGGTATAGCCTGCGCCGGGTACATAAGCTGTAAGGAAGGCATCAGACGGTTTAACTGTGGAGCCGGCAGCAGGTAAGATGGTGCTGTCTATAATGTTCTGAAGTTTTTCTTCGTCAAATGAAACGGATTCCGGAACTATGAAATAGTTTCCCGGATTAAGCATATAGTAAGGATAGATGAGCGGATTCTGAACACGTATGCCGGAAACCGCAAAATCAGCCTTCAGATCTATGTCAGCGCCCGTTATGACAGTTTCGTTTCCATGAATATCCCTGACAGTCAGAGCATAGGCGCTCTTTTCCATATCGGAAAGTCTCCCGTTGATCTCATTTCTCGGAACCATGGAAAAATCAGCTCCGTTTATCATAGTCCCGGGCATCATCTTGTCCTTCATAAAAGTGGTGCTGGCAAGATAGCCTCCGGTGATTCCTATTGTAAGACCTAATAGTATCGCTATACCTTTGCTCCTCATAATTACTTATCCCCTCTTGCAAAGTATTTTGGTATTTTTGGTACATCATCGGCGAAACCCACATTCCGCCTCTCAACATGGCAGATCAGTCGTAATCTACCTTCATAAGGCACAGCCCTTGTGGCTCTGCCGTATAGCCTGCATTCTGTCTGTTCCTGCTGTCTATGATTTCACGAATAGATTCAGGAGTGCGCTTTCCGTAGCCCACTTCAAGAAGAGTTCCTGTCATGATACGGACCTGATTCTGCAGGAAGCCTGTTCCGTGATAATAAAACCTTATGTAAGGTCCGTTCTCTGTTATCTCAATGTTGTCGATATTACGCACAGTGGATTTCTTCATATGGGAATTACCGCAGAAACATTTGAAATCATGCTCTCCTATGATGAACTGAGCGGCCTTCTTCATGGCTTCGATATCAGGATGGCGTTCCAGAACCGTTACGTACTTCCTTTCAAATACCGGTTTCTGGTCTCCGTACCAGCAGCTGTATCTGTAAGTCTTGCCGCTTGCCTTGAAACGGCTGTGGAACTTATCTCCGCAAAGCTTCAGCTCGTTAATGCTTATATCATCGGGCAGATATTTATTCATATAAGTCCTGATCTCATCCTCGGTCATTTCAGTATCCAGGATGACGTTGGCAGTCATGGCCCGTGCGTGTACTCCTGCATCGGTGCGTCCCGCGCCTATAACTGTTATGGGAAAGGAAGCAAAATCCTTTACCGGATAAGAATCACCGAAGATCATACGTGTCAGGACCTGTTCAAGCTTCCCCTGGATGGTCATTTCGGTATTTGGCTGATGCTCCCATCCGTAATAACGGGAGCCGTCATAGCTTAAGATAATTTTGTAATTGTGTTTCATTTAAACCTTATATTTCAATATGTAATTCTAAAACTCTTCTCATCGGAAATTACATTCATAGACCGGGATTCCATATCCATGATACGTATCCATCGCTGATTGTTGAGTTTCTGCAAAAATTCATCTATCAGGAAGGAGGGACCCTGGATCTCACAGGTCACCGAGCCGTCATATTCGTTTTGTACCCATCCGGTAAGCCCAAGGGATTCAGCCAAATGATGGGCGGTATACCTGAATCCTACACCCTGTACGGAACCATGAAAAACCAGATGCCGACGTATCATCCTGTCTGCATCTTTTCCTGATGAAGTCTTATAGTGATTTCCTTCTGCCCCAGAAGGCGGAGAAGAGCCGTCATACTCGACGCCCTTATGTGATGCCCCATCAAATTGTTCCGAATATTTTTTCAAAAAATCAAATATCATGGGGATACCTCATTTTTTTTAATAAAGATAATTGTATCATAAAATCAAAGGATAACAAACTACTGAATGAGGATATACCCGCCCGTGAAAATGTCAAAAATAAATGCAACAATTTTTTATCCCTGCCCGGAGCTAAGGCGTTCTGACCGGGGAGGTCTTTTACTGAAGCTTCCCCATATGGATGTCTGTGCCCCGTAAAGAGTGGACCGGTTATGGGATTCTGATAAGGAAAAACAAAAAAGGCTTCGGAGTTTCCTCCGAAGCCTGAATGTTCAAATAATGATCAAAGTGTTAAGAATTAAGCCTTCTTAGCAGCAGCCTGCTGTGCAGCAACCTCTGCAGCGAAATCCTCATTCTTCTTCTCAAGACCCTCACCTGTCTCGAAACGGATGAAGGTAACAATCTCGATAGCAGCATTCTGAGCCTTTGCAACAGAATCAACATACTGCTGAACAGACTGCTTTCCGTCCTCAGCCTTTACGTATGTCTGATCAAGAAGACAGATCTCCTTGAGCTCCTTGTTGATACGACCCTGAACCATACCTGCGATAACCTTCTCAGGAGCGTTTGGCTTCTCGTTCTTAGCTGCAGCTGTAAGGATCTCAGTCTCGCTTGCAAGATAAGCCTGATCAACTTCCTTACGTGATGTGTACTTTGGCTTAAGAGCAGCTACCTGCATAGCGATGTTCTTTGCCATCTCTGTAACAGCATCGTTAACAACGTTTGACTTAACCTGAAGAAGAACACCGATACGTCCGCCGCCGTGTACGTAATCCTGTACGAAACCATCGTTCTCTGAAAGCTTCTGGAAACGACGGATGTGCATATTCTCACCGATGATTGAAATCTCCTCTGAAAGCTGCTCGGCAACTGTTCTTGTGTTGTCAAGATCCCACTTCTCAGCAAGGAAAGCGTCGATATCAGCTGCCTCTGACTTAAGAGCCTGAGCTGCTACTTCTGAAACGTATGTCTGGAACTTCTCGTTCTTTGCAACGAAGTCAGTCTCAGCATTAACCTCAACAACAACACCTGTGTGCATGTCGTCAGCAACCTTTGTGAAAGATACACCCTCAGCTGCGATTCTGCCGGCCTTCTTCTCAGCGCCTGCAAGACCCTGCTCTCTTAAAAACTCTACTGCCTTGTCCATATCTCCATCTGTTGCAGCAAGAGCCTTCTTACAAGCCATCATTCCTGCACCAGTCATATCACGTAATTCTTTAACCTGAGCTGCTGTAATTGCCATTGTTATATCCTCCTAGATATATGTTTCTTTATCTGAAAAAAACCAGCATTGAGCAATCTATGAAATTGTCTAATGCCGGTTTTACGTTTACTTTATTAAGCCTCTGTAGTGAAGTCCTCACCAGCTGTAGCAGCTGCTGCCTCTTCCTCAGTCATCTCGCCCTGCTTAGCCTCGATAACAGCGTCAGCCATCTTGCCTACGATAAGCTTGATAGCACGGATAGCGTCATCGTTACCAGGGATAACATAATCAAGCTCCTCAGGATCAGCGTTTGTATCAGCGATACCGAAAAGTGTGATTCCAAGTGCGCGAGCTTCCTTAACGCAGATCTTCTCCTTCTTAGGATCAACAACGAAGATTGCATCAGGAATCTGCTTCATATCCTTGATACCACCGATGTTAGCCTCGAGCTTGTCCCACTCCTTCTTGATAAGAGCAACTTCCTTCTTAGGAAGAACATCGAAAGTTCCGTCCTCAGCCATCTTCTCGATCTCCTTAAGACGATCGATACGAGTCTGGATTGTCTTGAAGTTTGTAAGCATACCGCCGAGCCATCTCTCGTTTACATAGAACTCACCGCAACGAAGAGCCTCTGACTTAACAGCGTCCTGAGCCTGCTTCTTTGTACCAACGAAAAGAACAGTTCCACCGTCCTGTACAAGCTTAACCATAGCATTGTAAGCATCGTCAACCATCTTTACTGTCTGCTGAAGATCGATGATGTGGATACCGTTACGCTCTGTGTAGATGTATGGAGCCATCTTAGGGTTCCATCTTCTTGTCTGATGACCAAAATGTACGCCAGCCTCAAGGAGCTGCTTCATTCCAATTGCACTCATTTCAAATACCTCCTGGTTAAATTCTTCCATCTGATCGTGTGTGCTCACCGTCGTCGCCTTATATAAATAAGGTACCATCCCGGTTTTCGGTCAGATGTGCTTTTTTAGTTACACTTTTGCAGAAATACAAAAGCCGCGCCCCTCGGACGCGACTTGTAATATAACATAGTCATTTAATGACTGTCAACGGTTTTTGTTGCATTATCTTTTGGATTTTATGCCATTATCTCGCCGTCTTTTTTCTCACCTGTAACAGGCTCCTTCGGCTTGTTCCAAGTCATGTAATTACATTCAGGATATCTTGAACAGCTGTAGAATATACGGCCCTTCTTTGAACGGCGCTTTACACATTCCGCTCCGCAGTCAGGACAGATAAAACCTGCATACTCGACATGAGGCTTTGTGTTTCTGCACTCAGGGAAGCCCGGGCATGCAAGGAACTTTCCGTGAGGACCGTACTTGATGACCATCTTGCGTCCGCACTTATCACATACTATGTCAGTCTCCTCATCTCTGATGGTGATCTTCTCAACCTCCAGCTGAGCCTTTTCAACAGCCTCGGAAAGATCAGGATAGAAATTCTCGACTATTGTCTTCCAGTTAATGTCTCCGCTCGCAACAGTGTCGAGAAGTGACTCCATGTTTGCTGTAAAGGCTGTATCCACGATGGTCGGGAAATTCTTCTGCATCATATCATCAACGGCCTGACCGAGCTCGGTGACGAAAATGTTTCGCTTCTCCTTGGTGATGTATCTTCTTGCAAGGAGTGTTCCGATGGTCGGTGCGTAGGTTGATGGTCTTCCGATTCCGTCCTCTTCCAGAGCCTTTACCAGAGATGCTTCCGTGTAGTGGGCAGGCGGCTGGGTGAAATGCTGCTCCTTCTCGAATCTGGAGAGATTCAGCTTCTCATCTATCTTCATGTCAGGAAGGGAAACGTCCTTCTCCGCCTTATCCTCCTCGGACATATAAACTGAAAGGAAACCGTCAAAGCGAAGCTTTGATCCGTTCAGTGTAAAGGTATATCCTTCGGATGTGAGCTTTACGGATTCTGTGTCGTAAACCGCAGCTGTCATGCGGCTTGCAAGGAAACGCTTGTATATAAGTGTGTAGAGACGGGATTCATCACGCTGAAGCTTTTCCTTTGCATCCTCGGGAGTCATCTCGAGATCTGTAGGTCTTATGGCTTCGTGTGCATCCTGAATCTTTACTTCTGTTTCCTGAGGCTTGCGGGCATCTTTGGAGCCGCCGTTTACATATTCTTCGCCGAACTTGTCTGATATATATATCTTTGCTGCGGCGTCAGCCTCGACAGAAATACGGGTACTGTCGGTACGAAGATAAGTGATATAACCGTCTTCATAGAGTGTCTGCGCAAGCTTCATGGTCTTGCTTGTTGCAAAACCGAGAGACTTTGCTGCTTCCTGCTGCATGGTACTGGTGGTGAAAGGAAGCGGTGCCTTTTTACGACGCTCTGATTTCTTCACATCGGTAATGGTGAATGCGTGGTCACCGATTACATTTATGACTTCATCAACAGAGGCCTCATTCGGAAGAGGCATTTTCTTGTCTTTTCCGTAGAAGGAAGCTGTGAGCTTCTTCTTTCCGTAAAGAAGATGGGCATCCAGTGACCAGTACTCTTCAGGAGTGAATGCTGCGATCTCCGCTTCTCTGTCGCAAATCATGCGGAGAGCTACGGACTGAACTCGTCCGGCTGAGAGACCCTTACGGATTTTCTTCCATAATAATGGGCTTATGGTGTAACCAACCAGTCTGTCGATGACACGACGTGCCTGCTGGGCATTTACCAGATCCATATCGATGTCTCTTGGATTCTTGATTGCGTTCTTTACTGCATTCTTTGTGATCTCGTTAAAAGTGATACGGGATATCTTCTCACGATTTGATGCATCCTTATCAAGTTCGTTCTTGAGATGCCAGCTTATAGCCTCTCCCTCACGATCAGGGTCGGTTGCGAGATAGATTTTGTCGGCTTTTTTGGCTTCCTTCTTAAGCTTTGAAAGAAGTTCGCCCTTGCCGCGGATGGTAATATATTTCGGATCATAGTCATTGTCCACATCAACACCGAGAGAACTCTTCGGCATGTCGATGAGGTGACCCATGGTCGCGTCAACAGTGTATGTTTTTCCTAAAAATTTTTTAATTGTCTTAACCTTTGCAGGAGACTCAACGATTATTAAGCTGTTTGCCATTTATACTCTTACCTTTTTGCCCGAAAAAAATCCGGTTCTCCGGGCACATATTTTCCAGTTTAGTGTTCTACAAAGAAACGAGCGTCAAAACATCTGCACTCGCCGATGTATGCGGGACCCGCACTTTGGCACGGATAATGCTTACATCAGAAAAGTGATTCCGCCGAGCGTAAATCGAGGTCAATATACAACACTCTTTTTTATTTTGCAAGGGACAGTTATGAAAACAATTTTTCGCTACTAAGGCAGAAAACTTATTTTTTGTCAAAGATATTACATTTTTACCATACAAAAAAGCGCAGGAGAAATCTGCGCTTTTTCTTCCATTTCCTGCTTCCACCCGCCTTTCAGGACCTTGATAGGTTCTACGGAGCAAAGGAAAAATTTTTTTAGTATATGATTCAGAATCAGTCGAAATTCTCAGGAAGCTCGAGAGTGTGCTCCTTGTTGAGTTTCTTACAGATTTCAACGAACTTATCAAGAGGAACGTTCTGAACCTGCTTGTTTGTTCCGCGGATGTTGATGGAAACAGTGTTCTCCTCTGCCTCCTTGTCTCCGAGAACGAGGATATAAGGATCCTTGAAGTTCTTGAAGCCCTTGATCTTGGTCTTCATGTTGTTGTCTGAGTAGTCAGCCTCAACACGTACACCTGCTTCTGTAAGAGCGTCCTCGACCTTCTTTGCGTACTCGTTGTGGCTCTCACGGATAGGAACGATACCTACCTGATAAGGGTTTAACCAGAATGGGAACATTCCCTTGAAGTTTTCGATAACGATACCGATGAAACGCTCAAGTGAACCGTAAATAGCACGGTGGATAACTACAGGCATTACAGCCTCTCCCTGATCATTGATGTAAGTAAGTCCGAAGTTGTGAGGAAGCTGGAAGTCGAGCTGGATAGTTCCGCACTGCCATTCTCTTCCGAGGGCATCCTTGATCTGAAGATCGATCTTAGGACCGTAGAATGCACCGTCACCCTCGTTGATCTCAAATCCGTTTTCGCCGTACTGCTCTGTAAGGATCTCCTTAAGGTCAGCCTCTGCCTGGTTCCATACCTCGATGTCGCCCATAAAGTCATCAGGACGTGTTGAGAGCTCTGCACGGTATGTTACACCGAAGGTTGTGTAGATCTCATCTGCGATTGAGATGATATCCTTGATCTCATCCTTGATCTGAGACTCCATTACGAATGTATGGTCGTCATCCTGACGGAACTCCTGTACACGGAAAAGACCGTTCATCTGACCTGACTTCTCCTTACGGTGAAGAACATCGTACTCACTGTAACGGATAGGGAGCTCCTTATAAGAACGGTTCTTACGCTTGAAGGTCATCATAGCGTTAGGACAGTTCATAGGCTTTGCTGCCATGGTGTCAAGGTTCTCACGGTTATAAACAACAGAACCTGCCATGATCTTTACAGCCTTTGCCTCTGCTGCTGTATCCTTGGGATTCTCGATAACACCTGAGATGTCAGCATCTGCTGTAAGGTGACCCTCGATTCCCGGAACGATGAACATGTTGTTAAGATAATGTGCCCAGTGACCGCTGATGAGCCAGAGCTTCTTGTTATTGATGAGCGGAGCAGAGATCTCTGTATATCCATGAGCCTTCTGAAGTTCACGGCTGTACTTAAGGAGAGTCTGGTACATTACCCATCCACGTGGAAGCCAGTATGGCATACCCGGAGCTGTCTCATCGAACATGAAGAGCTCGAGCTGTGCACCGATCTTCTTGTGGTCGCGCTCTCTTGCTTCTTCAATCATCTTGATGTGCTGCTTCAGCTCATCCTTGCTTGGGAAAGCGTAGAAGTATACACGCTGAAGCTTGTCTCTCTTCTCGTCACCTCTCCAATAAGCCATGGAAGCTGCATGAAGCTCAAATGCCGCACTCATAAGCTCCTGAGAATTGTCTACGTGAGGTCCGCGGCAGAGATCAACATAGTCTTCACCTGTGTAATAGATAGTGATGATCTCGTCCTCAGGAAGGTCGTTGATAAGCTCGGTCTTGAACTTCTGATCCTTAAAGATCTCAAGAGCCTCTGCCTTTGAAACTTCCTTACGGGTCCAGTCTTCTCTTCTCTTGATGATCTCACGCATCTTATTCTCAATCTGCTTGAAATCCTTGTCTGTTATGGTCTTGCCCTCAGGTAATGCAAAATCATAGTAAGCTCCGTCATCGATCTCAGGTCCGATAGCATACTGTACTTCCTTGCCATAGATCTCGATAACAGCCTTTGCAAGGATGTGAGCAAGAGAATGACGATAAACCTTTAAAATTTCTTCTTTTTCCATTCTGGTTCTCCCTTTAAAAAATGCAAAAAGCCCTTTGGGGAAGCTTTTTTGGTTATGTGAGGGTATAAGTCCTACGCATGGCTTCGCGTTCCGCTCTCGCCATGCTACAGAAATCTCGAATCCGCACTATCGTGCTACTTCTCGATTTCTGTTGTCGTACCACATGTCCATTCGGTTTCGGATGCGAGCATCCGAACCGATGGTCGCGTGGTACTGGACTTATACACTAAAAAAGTCCCAATCCGTGAACTGAATCACAGATTGGGACGATATCTCGCGGTTCCACCCAAATTGCTGCTGTAGTAATACAACAACCACTTTTAAGGATTATAACGTAATCAACGGGTCCGATTAAGGACCTCTCGGAGGTGGTTTTCACTTTATTTATCACAAAGCCTCGCACCAAACGGCTCCTCTCTGAAGTGATAGCAAAAAGCTACTGTCCTCGTCAACGATTTATAACTGCCTTCTTTTCCGACAAGTCTCTGCATGTATATCCTGAAATGGAATAAAGCACCGACAATTGTCCAAAGAGGTTTTGTTTTACAGACGGCATTATTGTATTTCCTTACATGTTATTTGTCAATGTTTTTCAGATTTAACTATTGTTTTTCGGAGAGAACTATAGTTTTTATAAGTTCATTATCCGAGGGTTCACAGCTTTCCCGGTCTATAAGACTATATTTTCCGCCATTGTCCCACCACATAGTGTGAATGTGTATTTCCTTCATTTCACTGGTGAAATATTTCGTCCATTCCATTCGTCCGTTTCCTGACTTTTTTTCAGAACACCCGTATTCCGTAATGAGAACAGGGACTCCCTTTTTCAGGAACAGTTCAATCAGGTCATTTTTGAACATTCTGAGAGGTTCGGTATCTTTTTCGGAATTACTGTTCCACTGGGTCGAGCCGGATTCATCGGAAGTAAAGCTGTGTGGAAGATAACAGTGGATGGATACGATTATATTGTCATCCTCGGGATACTCAAGATTTTCAAGTGCTTTTGTTAAAGTTGAACCGGCATAGTCTGTTATAAGCAGATAGCGCAGGGTGTTGTTGCCTCCTGTTGACCTTACTGTTTTGATAAAAGCTGAGTTAAGATGATTTATAACATCATAACTTTCTGCCGTACCTTCGGACCATTCCAGTGAAGTGTTCCGTAATCGGGGTTCGTTCATTCCTTCGAATAATAATTTTAAACTATGGTCTTTAAATTCTGACGCTATCTGTTTCCAAAGACCGGTAAGTCTTTCCGTGACCTCTTCTTCTTTTTCGTAAGTTGGCATAAGCCAGTCCTCGTGGTGCATATCTAGGATTACATACAGATCATTGGAAAGGGCCATATCCACGACTTCTCTGACGCGGTTCATCCATGCCAGATCTATGACATCTTCTTCCGATAGATGTTCTCCCCAGCTAACAGGAATTCTTACCGAGTTAAAGCCGCATTTTTTTACCTGGGAAAACCATTCACTGTTTACTTCAGGATTGTGCCAGTAGGTTTCAAATTCTGAAGGTGAACTTAGCTTGTAACGATATTCCCGTGCAACACAATCCAATGAATTACCCAGATTAATGCCGCTGCCCATGTTTTCAAGTAGCACAAATTCATCAAGGCGTGGACCAATGATCTCACAGCCCGAGGTATTGATAAGGAGTAATATAAGTGTAAGCACTGCAGAGAATCGTCTAAGCATTTTAAGTCCTTTGATAAAAATAACTTCGGATTGGGTGTCATCGTATCATTTGCCCTGCCATTGGCGGAGCTTTAACTTCCAGCTGTCTGTATGTTCAAGATCGCTAAAATTTTCTATTCTGTAAATATACTGGTTAAAACCGCTTTGAACAAGCCTCATCTCATAGGCTTCTCCCTGGAAAATGGTCAGGGTCTCGGGAAGATCATCACGTTTTCCTTTTTTTCCCTTGTCAGTCAGCAGAGTCGGGAACTCAAGCCGCATATATTCAAAATTAAAATCTTTGATGATTATGTCAAGACCATTGCTGCAGGTGGTATGTTCATTAACAGGTATACGTGCAGTTGCTCTTGGATGAATCACTTTTTTTGTGTTGATCCTTTCTTCAAGATTTATCATGATGTCACCGATGTAATTGCTTCGTGAGCTTAGGGTTTTAGGAAGAGTATGCTCTCTGTCGTAAATTATCTGGTTGTACTGTTCCTTGTTCTCAAAGCTTATTTCTTCATTGATGACGCAGTATTTCCACCGGGTTTTTTCAGGATTTGCTTCCTTGACGGCAACAACCCGCCCTTTTACCGTTGCTTTGTATTCTCTGTCAGTGATCATGAATTCAGCCAGCTCTCCTTTTTGGTGTGGGAAATATATGGCATCATCCATTATAAAGGCAAGACCTCCTTCTGAAATATCGACTACTGTACCTTCGTATTTTCTTCCATCAAAGAGTATTTTTACAGGAAGATTTACCGTAAGCCTTTCAGACATTCTTTCGTTATTTCTTCCGGTCATGAAAAATACTGCCATAAGAAGGTTAAAAGCATTTTGCAGTATCCAGTAGATTACAATGAGAGTTCCCATGGAATGAAACTGCATGAGGTCAAGGCAGGACATAAAAAGACCGATGACTGAAAAAAACAGAAGGACTATATGCGGTGCTGCCATGTAGGAATATGACGGCTCTATCTTGGATCTAGACTTGTTGGTGACACTAAACTCTCTCTTTCTTATACCTATCAGTTCTTTGAAAATAGGTATGATGAGGTATGGGAATAAGATGGTGTCCACAGTATTGCTCCACCTGGTATTTCTTATATCTCCGGAGATTTTTTTCAGTGTATAGGAATATATGGCGTAGGATGGCAGCCAGATAATGAGAAGTTCCTTGAGGGTACAAATAACTACAGGTATTCTGAATATACTGAATAAAAGAGGTGATATTATGTACACCAGTCTTCTGGCGAAGCTTAACCAGTACAGTCCGCAGGCCAGGTAACTCAATTTCAGGGAGAGCTTGAATTTTGGATTAAGCATGATATGAACACGTCTCAGTGAAAAAATGCATCCTCTTGCCCAGCGTTCTCTCTGTTTAAAAAGAGTCGGTATGGAAATAGGTGAAAGACCTTTTGCAAGGAGCTTATTCACGGCATAACATCTATAGCCGTTTCCTTCTATCAAAAGGCCGGTTTCAAAGTCTTCTGTAATAGTTCCTGTGGCTATTCCTCCCACCGATTCCAGAGCTTCTCTGGAAATAACAGTGTTGGAACCAGCATATATGGCTGAGTTGCTTCTGTTTTTACCTATATTTACCTGTCTGAAAAAATAGTCCTGCTCGTTTGGGATGTTCCCGGAGCTGTAGAGATTATACTGAAACAGATCGGAATTATAAAAGCTCTGAGGCGTCTGTATAAAGCCTATTTTTTCTTTTTTGTCGATCTCATCTTCGTTTTTCTTTATCCAGTTTCCATTTTCATCTTTTTTCATCACGGGAAGAAAAAAATAAGGAACTGTTTCCAGCAGAAATTCACTGTTGGGTATCATATCCGAGTCAAATGTGGCTATGAGAGGCGCATTTGTTTTGGATATGGCATTGTTTAGATTTCCTGCTTTTGCAAGTTTGTTTCCGCTTAATCCGATATAGCCTACCCCCAGAGAATCTGCAAGGGACTTCATTTCGGGTCTGTTATTATCATCGCAGATCCAGACGTGAACTTTTTTTTTATCCGGATATCGCAGCATGCGGCAAGCATTGGCGGTGGTAAAGAGGAGATCAACATCTTCGTTATGAGTGGCTATCATGACATCAACTTCCGGGTACATATCATCCGGAATGACAGGCATTTCGGGTTGGAATTCAAGATTGAGGTCTATATAGCTCATGACAGCCTCGAAAATGGAAAGGGCTTCGGACACCAAAAGGGCTATTCCGGCAATAAAAGCTATCCATCCGTATGCTTCATGCCCCGGTATAGTAAACAGGGCACGCCAAAGGATATAAATAATAAGTAATACTGCCCCGATTACGGATGTTATTCCAAATAGTTTCTTATTTTTGTTCTTTTTTGTATTCATAGCTGTGCCTGTCTAGGTTATTTCTCCATTCTTCATTCTGTTGGCGTAAATAATGGAGGTGAAAATGGATAAAATCATGAGAAGCGCCAAGGCGGAATATACTATAATTCCCGGGTCGTCTTTTACATCTGCCTCATAGTCGCTTAAAAAATCTTCTATGTGTTCATCCAGCCATTTGGCATGAAGCTGTTGAACATCTAAAAGGCGGGTTATTTCTTCATCATAGCTGTCTCTGGTCCTGAAAATTACAAATCCGTCATCTCCCTCTCCGTTTTTCAGAGCGTGATTTTCGTTATATATTTCACCCCATCGACTGTGCTCTCTCTCGATAGCGTGGCCAAGATAAGCTGTGGTGCCGGATACAAATTCTTCCATAAATCTGTCGGAGAATACGGTATTTCTTAAACGGTGATAACGTTTTGCGACTTTTTCGTTGAAGTCGTGATCTCTGGTCAGTCTTTCGTACCATGGGTGAGATGGGAACACCATCCATGATATACCTGCGACAGCATTTTTGTAGTTATCAAGACAGTTGTCATAATCCCATATAGGTCCGGCAGAAAACTTATGGGAATTGTCCCTGTAGTAATATGTGGAGTGTTCACCGGCATCGTAGTTCATGAGGAATTCGTTTACCACCATGTAGTCCACGAAACTGTCCACATTTATCATTGCCTCATAATTCTTGAATATTTTAGGATCGTCGGAATAAAGTGCCGTTTCGATTTCTGATATTTCAGTTTCTATTGCCTTTATGGTATCCGGGTCAGCCAGCTCGTTTTTTGGATAACGAAGATCGAACCAGCCGTAGCAGAGCTGCCGGTCTGATGCATAGGTTGATAGCATGGTTGCGGTGGTATCATAACGGTCTCTGTCGACTATGTAGCTGAGATTTAACGGATTGCCTTTATAAGTGGCTATGTTAACTCGTCCTTTTCCTTTTTTGACGGATTCCATGAGGAGATACAGCCCCTTATATTCGTAGCTGTCACCGGTCTTATATACCAGTTCGCAGAATCTGACTTCCGGAGTAAAAGGCATAACTATGCCACCTATATTCATGGCAATATAGCTTCGTATATAACTTGCATCCAATATGCTGTTACAAAGTATCCAGTCCTCATCCGCCTCCATTCCTAGTAAAGGTTCTTCAATTTCGGAACCTGATTCATTGAGCAGCTTGATTTTATACTGCTTTTTTTCGAAATGTCTTGAGGAGTTGCCTCGCAGTTCTATTTTTCCATCATTAATAAAGCTGGGGACATCAGTGATTTTGTTTCCTCCGCTTTCATTATTCACAAGATACATATGGACCGGTATGTATGGATCCGTTATATCGGGATCTGCGTAGCCTCTGGTCTGGATATCGTCGATACTTGTATAAATATTTGGAACTTCTGCTCCGTAAGTATCCAGTACGACCAGAGGAAGATGAGTTGCAAATGTTTCCGGATCTATAATTCCTCCCTCCGGTATAACAGTGGGGCCGATAGTAGGATCTGCATTACTGTTTGTAATATGCTGAAAATTGTACTTTTTTAACGTTGTTTCTGTTCTGATTCTGTAAAATCCATAAACAAAAGAAACCAGTAAAAGTGCAACCAGCAATACAGCCCATATACTTGTATTCGGTTTTTTATCACCTAGTAATTTCGTCATTCTGACACACCAAATTCACACATTCAATACCTTCTATTTCCAGAAGGCTTGCCCTTATATCAAAGCCTGGATTGTTCTTTTCTGATTTTCTCAGAGTTTTTTCACTTATTTCATATATTAGTTCCATGTCGTTTTTCGTTACGTTCGCAACCCGTAGTGAAATTTTGTTTCTGAAGGTGTCTGTCATCAGGTTATTGGCCTTTTCTTCTGTGTCCCGAGTACCACGGATGATTATCAGATATTTTTCATTGTTTCTGACGTTTCCGAGTATGAGCATAATCAGGAATATGGTAGCACTTCCCACGGATACTACGGTGAAATCCTGTATTCCGCAGCAGACTCCCGCTGCGACACACCAGAATATATAAACCGTATCTCTGGGGTCCTTTATGGCGGTTCTGAAACGAACTATGGATAGGGCACCGACCATGCCGAGAGACAGAGCAACGTTGTTGCCTATGACTGACATGATCAGGGTGGTCACTGATGTCAGCATCATAAGGGAGACATTGAACTTTGCACTGTAGACGGTACTGGAATGTGAAAATCTGTAGGAAATGAATATGACCATACCTATAACTACAGAAGCCATAAAACAAATTAGTATCTCTTCCAGGGTCATATTTCCTGAATTGGTAAGCAGATATTTGTATAAATCTTGACTCATAGTATCTCCTGTTTTGAATAGTATCTAAGGGGTTCATTAGGTATGACAGAGAGAATGCGGTTTAATACAACAGCTCTCAAAACAGCTGCATCCTTCCTGTTGTGTATTTGCTGTAGGAAGTCTCCTCTATGTAATCCATTTTAAGGAGGTCCTTAACATAGCTTAAAAGAAACCGGTTGTACTTTACTTCCAGTACCACAAGATCAAATGCGGATGAGGGCCGGAAGCAGTTTTTGTCAGCGAACAGGTCAAGGTTTCCTTCGGATGTACATATATCCGTGTCAAAAGTTATACGTATGTCGTTTGTAGGAACGGCAAAAGCTCTTCGCTGATATTCGATTATGCATTTGGGTCTGTATACTTCCTTTTTCATGATGTAATATATTTGTTCCATATGCGGATCCCCGGAATGTAAAAGGAATTCATATCGTCCGGAACACATATCTTTAACCTGCTGTTTTGATATGGAGTAAGATTTTTTATGTTGTGCATCACCGGATTTTTGTTTGAGCTCAAGCTTTATGATATCGTCGCTTCTGTTGTAGGTTCGTATACGTATCTTCTTTCTGTTTTTAATGCCATCCAGTTTGTCAAAATAGTCATCGTTATAGTAAGAATCAAAGTACAGAGATCTGACAAAATAGGGTTCATTACCCGCAAACGGATCTCCGGGCAGGGCTTTTAATAAACGGTTGAATATTTTCTCGGCCTGAAACTTACCGATGACAAATTTTCTTTCGGTACGTGTTACAGAAAGGTCACTCATTTTTGTTCCTCTACTTCCTTTATCCGGAACTCATATGGAAAATGACTGCTGTTCAGAGTGTCCGGTTGTAATCCGATAAAGATATAATCATAGGAATTTTCGGCAAGTTCTTTTTTTATACGTTGATCATTCATGTATAAAATATTCAAACTGTCAACGGTTCCTGCCATGCTTGCTGTAAATGCTGCCATTTCAGGTGACCATACATCCCATATGAACAAAATCTTTGGACCGTCGGGAATAAGTGCATTTTTAATATGAAACTTTGCATGGACGGATCCCAGGTATGTTTTATAGACTTCTCTGTCATATACATCATCTTCATTTATATATCGTCTTGTGGTCAGTACATCCGAAAAAATGCCATGTTCCTGTATGGTTCTGCCGTTTGGAGATTCCGATTCAGTATCGAATTCCGTGGGAAAAGTCGGTGTCAAAAGCTCATAACTGTCTGCTTTCGTATGGAACCGCTCGGTTTTAAGTGCATAGTCACCATAAAAAACATTTGGATACAGGTTTTTTGTATAGTTTTCGACGTTTAAGCAGGTATGGTCAGGATCCAGATCAAGTCCATACTTATATTTAATATATTCGACAAGAAATTCCGTGGCATAAAAAGCTGTATTAACTCTCCAGTGCGAATCGGAAATATAAAATGCATCAGAAGTACTTCTGCCACTATCTTTAAGCCATTGTCTGTAATCTATGAAGTCTATACTGTATCTGCGCAGATACTGAAGAAAATCATCAGCATATACATTCATATCAGGGTAAGGAAGACCGTCGTAGTCATTTGTCCTTCCCTTTTCAAATTTGTTCGGGAACAGAAGGACCATGACTCTGGTGCTTACTTCACCTGTTGTGTTTTCATCTGTTGTGTCTTCTTTGAATATATCCTGCATGCCCCTTATCTTCTGTGCAGCATCCATCATGGATATATCTGTGTTGTTCCAGAAATTTGAATTATACAGGTTTCCATCTTTATCTCTTATTACCTGAAAATTATCTATTTCATTCTTTCCTAACAGGCGGTAAAGGAGCGAATGGAATTCATTTGTTATACGCTCTTTCTTCAGGGCTTCGTTGAAAGAAGTACTATTTAGCTCAGCTATTGGAATATGCTTAAGTGCATAAACAGTACCGGACAAAGAGGCTGCTAAGAGCAGTATAATAAGGGCTTTTGAAAGAAAGTTTTTGTTATTCATAGGTTCATGAAGATATACGGCTCATAATAGCCTCGTGTTAATGCTACAAAGGAAAAGAAAAAAAGAGCTATCAGGATGAAATCATTTATATGGTTCAGGTACTCCCGGGCCCTATCACTCACCGATTGATTCATATATTTTCTTATTGGTTTGGAATACATAAAAATGCATAGTATTGATGCTGTAAGGGTAAGTTTATATTCGCTCAAATACATGATGAGCCTTGAAGAGTACAGTCCGTTGTTACTCAAGCCGAACATATAGGAAAGAAAAACCGTCATCTGCGAAGCACTGTCAAATCTGAGAAAAATGATAAAAAATACTGAAATCAACAGCACATATAAATGTCTGAATAGCGGATTTTCTGTGGTATCCTGCAGCTGAAAGATTATCTCGATTATGAGAATCACAATGATGATTGCAGACCACCAGATATAGTTCCATCCTGTGCCGAACCATAAACCTATAAGGAGCCAGGTTATTGCAATTTGTTTTGCCTGTGTGTCTTCATTGCGGGAATGGTTTTCCGGACTTTTTCCGAATACATATTTTTCGAACCATAGTCGCAGGCTTATGTTGAATTTATGACAAAATGAGGTGGCCGTCATTGCCAGCATGGGGTGATCAAAATTCTCTTCACAGCTGAAGCCAAGGAGTTTTCCGATGCCTATAGACATATCTGAAAAACCTGTAAAGTCATAGTAAAACTGCAGTGTGCATGTTATGGCACCGAGCCAGGTGACAAGTACCGGTACAGGATTGCTGGTATTTCCGTAAGTAGTGAGCATGAAAATACTGTCTGTAATATGAGAAAGGTTCCTTGCTATCAAAACCACCTTGATCAGACCTATGGAAAATCTTTTGATACCCTGATAAAAGATTTCTTTGTCCACATATCTTTCTTTGAGGTTTCTTTGGAATTCGGTATAACAAATCAAAGGTCCTGTGAGGAGCTGAGGAAAGAAACTGATATATATTGCGAGATCTATGGGATTTCTCTGATATTTCGTTTCCTTTCTGAAGACGTCAATATGATAGGAAATTGCTCTTAGGGTATAGAAAGATATGCCAAGGGGAACAACAAGGTTAAATGGCATGGTGAGATGGTTCTCAAAAATATTGTTATAAAGCTCCAACAGGAAGTTTAAGTATTTGAAAGGAATAAGAGATGCTATATGTAAAACGATTATGAAAGTCAGAAGAAACCTGGAATGTCGTACTTTGCCCTTTTCCACAAAATAACCAAGCAGGATACCCGATATGTAATCGAAGGCAATAAGGCATAGCATGAGAATGACATGATGAAAGTCTGCTCCCATGGCATAAAATGCGATGTTCAAAAACAGTAATACAACTTTTTGTGCAGTATTGTTGAAATAAAATAAATGGTAAAAAATAAGTGCTGCAGGCAAAAAGAATATTACAAAAAATATATTCGAAAAGAACATATGGATATCCTTTTTTGTGAGGTTATTAATAAGTTTCCGGGTTAAAAGCAGCTTTTGTGTAACATAATAAAAGTTATTAATCTATAACGTAACCCTTCGAGATTCCGTTTAAATGATATTAAACCCTGTTTATGTATTATTTTATTTCGGCGGACAAAGAACATTTTATAAAGAAAGAAAAATCTTTATAAATAGGAGGGTTTTTCAGAAAGATTTTCTCCTGTAAAATCCGGTCTTGGTACATTCTGCAAAGCCAAGTATCTCAAGCTCTAAAAGCATGGCAGTGAGTTCCTGTACAGGGATACCTGCTTTTTCGGTAAGGACGTCAAGATGAACAGCTTCGCTTTCGAGGGTCTGAAGTATTCTTTTCTGTTCCTGTGTCAGCATAGATGTATCTTTCTCCATCATTAGCTGTTCACCGCTTGTTTTTAAATGAAGAAATTCAAGTATATCCTCAGGAGACGTGAGAATTTCTGCGCCATCCTTTATGAGTTGAAGACAGCCCTTAGAGAGAGGATCGTTGATCCTGCCGGGCAGGGCAAAGACCTGCTTCCCCTGGTCAAGGGCTGCATTGACCGTGATGAAGGTTCCGGACCGCTCTCTGGCTTCTATGACTATCACTGCGTCAGAAAGGGCAGATATGATTCTGTTTCTTGATGCGAACTGCTTTGCAAGAGGAGGTGAATCCAGTGGCACTTCGGAGATCAGTCCGCCATCGTGTTTGAGGATTTCATCGTAAAGGCGATAGTTTCTTGAAGGATAACATATATTCAGACCGCAGCCGAGAACTGCATAGGTATGTCCGCCTCCTTCTATTGCACCCCATTGTCCTGCGCTGTCTGCTCCCGCTGCCATGCCGCTTATGATGCCGATACCCTTTGAAGCCAACATTCTTCCGAAGGTCCCGGCCACCTCTGTACCGTAGGGAGTTGCCTCCCGGGAACCGATGATGGCTACTGTGGGAACATTATCGGGGGGAAGCTGACCTCGTACATAAAGTGTTGATGGCGGATTAGGAATGTTTCTGAGTCTTTCCGGATAATCTTTATGCAGTGGAGTGAGTTCTCTTATTTCTTTTCTTAGACTTAAATCCTGAATAGTCATATGGCAAGGCCCTCCCTGTTTTTGATCATTTTATCCGGCGAAAATTTGTATTGTTCAAGCTGGACTTCGCTGTGATTGTACTCTTTGTAACTGCTCAATTCATTTTCCGTAATCTCGAATCTCCCATGGTATCCTTCTGATATGTGGTTTTCGATGCTTCCGTACAGCTGGTCCTCCAGCCCTCTGTAGCTCACTGCTTCACTCAGATGAACCAGGTCTATTTCCGGTGAATTATCCAGATCCGCTATGGTACGTGATACCTTAAGGACCTTATGGAAGGTTCTCATGGACATGGATTTCAGTTCGAAGATTTTTTCTATGAAGCATCTGCTTCTTTCATTTAACGGGCAGAATCGTTCGATATCTTTGGCCCCCATATCTGCATTTACCAGAAGATGGCTGTGATCCTTGAAACGTATCTTCTGCAGTTCTCTCGCTTTATGGACCTTTTCTCTTAGCTCTCTCGAGCTAACGCATGCATCCCTGCTGGTGGCCTCCCGGAAACTGATGGGGGACGCTTCCACACAAAGGTCTATACGTTCAAGTATAGGCTTGGAGATTCCCCTCTGATAGTGACGTATCTGGCTTTCGGTACAGTGGCATTTGCTCCTGTCCGGGTAATATCCGCAGGGGCAGGGATTCATGGCGGCCACCAGCATACAGTTTGCGGGATACCTGAAGCTTCCGTTCAGACGGTTTATGGTGACCTGCTTTTCTTCAAGTGGCTGTCGAAGGGCCTCTATGGAGGCCTTTGAAAAAAGGGGTAATTCGTCGAGAAATAGAACTCCTCTGGATGCCAATGCTATCTCCCCGGGGATCACACCGGAGTTTGAGGAACCGCCTACGAGGGCCGGTGTCGTGATGGTATGATGAGGCGTTCTGAAGGGACGCTGATTCATGAGGGCGGAGCCTTCCGGAAGGAGCCCTGCTATGGAATATATTTTTGTGATTTCTATATTTTCTTCTCTTGAAAGCTCCGGGAGTATGGTGGGGATACGTCTTGCAATCATGGTCTTTCCGGACCCGGCTACTCCCGATAACAGAAGGTTGTGTCCGCCTGCGGCAGCTATGAGAGCAGCCCTGACGGAAAAGGACTGACCGTGAATATCCGAAAAGTCGACATCGTAAGACTCCTGATGGGCAGATACAATAGGCTTTTCCCGGGGGAAATTCATGAATGACTCTTCCTCTGCCAGAATCCTGCAAAGGTCCGGAAGATCTTCCACCCCTATAATGTCCATTCCGTCCACCACAAGTGCTTCCTGAATGTCTGCTTTCGGTACCACGGCACCCTTAAGTCCGTTCTGCTTCATTTCGGTCACCATGGGAAGTATCCCGTTCACATGACGTACTCTTCCGTCGAGGCCAAGCTCTCCCACGAAGCCATAATCATTCAGGAAGGAGTCCGCCTCCAGAAATATGGATTTAAGGATACCAGTGACGATGGCAAGATCATAATGTGTGCCGTCTTTACGACGGTCTGCGGGAGCTAAGTTTATGGTGAGTCTTTTTGGGGGAATGATAATGTTTACATTGCGAAGCGCTACCTGACAGCGCTCCAGAGATTCCCGCACAGAGGCGGAAACATTGCCGACGATGATGGATTTAGGAAGACCGTCGCTCTCGTCCACTTCCACAGTGACGGGGAAGCCTTCCATGCCGGACAGACCGGCACTATGAATTTTTGCTAACATATTACCTCTCTCGGAGGAATGTTTATAACCCTTTAAAACATATCATAAAGATAAGAAAAATGGTATGGTCTGAAAAACGACCATACCATTTCTTAATTATGTAAGCTGTCTGTCTCCGGCTTATTGTGGCACAAGTTTTTTGCAGCACGCAGACTTTTGTGGCACAAGTTTTTTGCAGCACGCAGACTTTTGCAGCACAGTTTTTTGCAGCACACAGTTGTTTGCGGCCACAAGTAAAGGCAGATTTGAAATTTTTATCAACGTGTGAAAAACTCAAATTCTTCAGGCGGCTCTGCTGTTATGGTCTTTCCGGCAAGGGGGCTGAGTACCCCGCTTAAATCATCCGGAAAGGTTAGCTGCCATGAATGAAGGAGCTGATGAGCCACACCGGCGGCTGCCTTATAGCGTTTGTTGTCCTTCATGGATCCGTATTTCGGGTCTCCGATAATCGGGTGTCCTATGGACGCAAGATGGGCACGAATCTGATGGGTCTTTCCGGTTATGAGATGAACCTTCAGCACTGTGAAACCGTCACCGCTCTTTAATGGAGTGTAGGCAGTATTTATTTCGGAAGCATCATTGAACTTTTCCTTTTTGATGATGACCTTATTCTGCTTCGAATCCTTCGAAAGATATCCCTTAATGGTCTTCGCCTCCCGGATACTTCCGCTGACAACGGCCATATAGTATTTCTCAACGGTTCGGTTTCTGAGAAGCTCTGCCAGGCTCTGAAGTGCCGGTAAAGTCTTTCCGAAAAGAAGAAGTCCGGAGGTGTTTCTGTCCAGACGGTTGGCTATGCCCGGTTTAAAGGTCTGGAGCTGTTCTGATGTAAGCTCTCCCTTTTCCATGAGATACATAAGACAGAGCTCATTCGCGGAGATGCTTCCGGGTTCGTCCTGCTGGCTGAGCCATCCTGAAGGCTTATCGATGACAAGAAGGTTATCGTCTTCATAGATGATATGCTTCCTGAGATCACTCAGCAGCTTTTCGGTTTTTTTCTGAGATAAAGCTTTCGTTTCTCTTCTCTTTCCTGCGATGTCACTGCTGTTTTTTTCGGTGGTTTTATGTGAAGAACCATCTTTTTGGAGTGAACCGGATTTCTCATGTAAGCTGTTTTTATAGAGAGTTCCAGATGAAGCTCCACCTGTCATTTTTTCCAGTGTCTCATCGGAAAAGTAGATCTTTATGATGTCTCCGTCCTTCAGCAGTTCCTTTCCCTCAGCCTTTTTATCATTTAAAACAATGTTTTTCTTACGAAGCATTTTATAGATAAAGCTGGTTGTGGCCCCGGAAAGATATTTGTGCAGGAGTTTATCGAGACGCTGTCCTGCTTCATTGGTGGAAATGTTTAATTCTTTCAAAATCTGATCTCGCTTTCAGGTTGTGTCAAAGGTCATTTCGGTTTTTTTGATCACTGAAATGGTTCAGACAGCGCATCATCAGGAAAATAAGCTTTGTGGGCATCAGCTTGGCGAAAAGCATAAAGACCTTCATGCCGGCACCGTAAACTGACATATCGCTTTTTGTGATACTGTCCACAAGTGCTTTACGACATACTTCCTCCGGGTCTGCCATGAAAAGATACTTATAGATAGGAATCTTTCCTGTTGTCTCTGCGATGTCAAAGAATTCGGTCTTCACAGGACCCGGACATACTGCCGTGACATAACAGCCACTTCCCTGAAGCTCCTCATTCAGGCTTCTTGAAAAGCTGAGGACATAGCTTTTGGTTGCAGCATAGACTGCAAAAGAAGGCTGGGCAAGAAAAGCTGCTGCGGAAGCAAAATTGATGATCCTTGAATGAGCTGCCATGTAGGTCAGGCTGAGCCTGCAGATTCCCGTAAGAGCTCTGATATTGAGGTCCACCATTCCGAGTTGTTCCTCAAGGGGAAGACTCCTGATGGAACCGATCTTTCCGAAGCCTGCGGCATTGACGAGAAATACTATCTCAGGGTTCTCACTGGACAATGTCTTTTCGTAGTTATCCAGGAAATTATCATCCAGGAGATCCTCCTGAAACAATCTGCAGGGTTTTGAGAGCATACGCTCCAATTCCCGGAGTCTGTCCATACGGCGCCCGAAAAGCCAGAATTCCTGAATGTTCGGGATCTGATCGTTCAATTCAACGGCCATTCGTCGGCCCATTCCTGAGGTAGCTCCGGTAATTATCGCTATGTTCATAATAAGTCTCCTCTGTCATCTGTAAATATGAATCATATGAGCAGCACAATGTACACGGATGTGTGCTTAGTATCATAAGTGAGCGTCAAATACTTATGACACTTATATCAATATATGGTAAAAGAAAAGCCCTAGGCTTTCAAGCCTAGAGCTTTTAAACTATGCGGAGGATGGGACTTGAACCCACACGTCCTACCGGACACAAGATCCTTAGTCTTGCCTGTCTGCCAATTTCAGCACCTCCGCGCGACAAGAAGTATATTAGCACGGTGGAAACGGTTTGGCAAGCACAATTTTAATTTTTTTGCAGAATGCTTATTTTGAGTTATTTATAGCTCTTCTGATCATTCGTTTACTTCTTTTTCGGCAGCCTTCTCAGCTGCTTTTCTCTTTTTTATCTCTTCCTGAACGGTCTTTTTGCTGGCATCATATACTGCGCGACCCTTTTCTTTTCCGTAAGCCTTCACAAGGCGTACATAGTAAGTATGAAGAGTGTTGGCTGTAAGACCATACTTTTCTACGGCATCCTGAGGAGACACAGAAGGTGCGGTCTTTGGCTGTTCGCCTGCATCATCTGATCCGGAATCGGCACTTTCCGAAGCTTTGGACTTTCTTCCTGAACGTGACTTTTTCGGCTTTGCTTCCTCCTCTGACCCCGCATCAGCCTTTTTCGTTCTGGATGAGGACTTCTTTACGGTCTTCTTTTTTTCTGAAGCCCTGGCATCAGCCTTTTTTTCCTCTTCTTCCGTAGAACTGTCTTCAGTTGCCTTATCCCCGGATAACTCCGCTGCTTCTATGGAAGCTGTCAATGCTTCTGCTTCTGCGCCTGTGGCTTCAGAAGCTGCCTCCGCTTCCTTTGCTGACTTCTTTCTAGCCGTCCTTCTTTTTGAAGCGCTCTTTCTTGCACCGGATTTTCTTGCAGTTTTTTTAGAAGCTGATGATGTCTCATCATCGGTCTTTGTGGCTGCATCTACGGAAACGATAGCTTCTTCCTTTACAGCTTCAGACTCTGATGATTCGGCTGTGATCGTCTCTGCTTTTTCTACGATAGCTTTATCACCGGATGTTACAGTCTCAACGATATCGTCAGTTACCTGTCCCGGTGAAACCGCATAAGCTTCGGAAGTATCTATAGCTTCCTGAGATGTCTCGTCTGTGTTCTGAGCCTGGGCTACAGCATCCTGTTCTTCTGTTCTTGATACGGTGTCCTTTGTGTCCTTTGTATCCTTTGCTTCTAATGTTTCTGTCTTATCGGTATCCTTTGATACGGCATCAGTCTTTTCAGCGTTATCAGCCTTGCTCTTTTCCGATGTTGTATCCGCTCCAACCTTTTTCATGGAACGTGAAACAGGATCGTAGACGAACTGAACACGATTGGGATCGTATTTGGGCTCGGATTTTGCGACAGCTGTTTTCTGCTCAGGTCTTATGATGATGGCTGTTTTATCGGGCTCTGACTTGATAATTGGATTCTTTACTGCATCCTTCTTAGTGTTTTCCTGATATGGCTTTCCTGAGCTTGGATCCTCGGACTTAGGTGTATCTTTAGGAATATTGTCTGAACCTGAATCCTCAGCTCTCATGGTATCTTTACGGGAATTTGCATAGCGGGAATTCTCTGAATCTCTTCCCTGCCTGTTCCTGTCTCTGTCTCCCTGACGTCTTGAACCCTCTCTTCGGCGGTCTTCGCGACGCGGTCTGTCCTGTGAGCCTGACTCTTCAGATGAACCTGAAAAACCGTTGTTTTTCTCTGACTGCTCTTTAGTAGGCTCTCTCCTTGTATCTCCGGAATTCTCCGGTTTCACGATTTCCCTGTCCTGTGAGAATCGGGTCTCTGCGTAATGGGTTTCAGGTACTCTTCCGAAAGGCATATCTTTCATCTGCTTCACCAGCTGGTCAGCAGGTGTTTCAAACATCAGAGGATTCGGTATGAGTGATGCCGGCTCCGAAACCTCTGTAAAATGAATGTTCCTGTTTCGTCTGCGCTGGTTCCCCCTGCTTAATGTCGGTCTTGTAGGGATGGTGTTCATGGTGGCAAAAGAATCCACCAGTGTTGCCTTTTGGGCACGCTCCTTACATAAGCTTATACGTTCGTCATCATTTTTTTCTGAGCTGAGGAAACATTCCTTGATGGTCTCTCCCAGCAGTATCTCCGCACCTCTTAAGCTGTGCCAGAAATCACGAACAGCTGCATATCCTTTGTCTTTTGAGACTATGCATATCTTTTCACCGGATTCAAGAAACATGCCGGTGGTGGAAGCGATGTACATATCGAGAGCATTGCTATGCTGCTTCAGAAGCTTTACCAGGCTTACATGTACATTTCTTTTTTTCAGGTCGGTGACCATGCCCTTCGTTACAGCACTGTTTTCGTCACTGTAATACATAACAAGGGTGTCACTGTCATTGAGGTACTCGTATCCGTCAAGACCGGATACATGGGTGTTTTCAAAATCAACTAAAATTATCACGAGATTTCTCCTGTAAACCGGGGCGCCTGGCCCCTGCAAGTATTTCTGTGAAGGAAGTGTTCATTCCTTCACAGAAATTGATATGAAGGAATAGAGTACTTGCCGCTCACTTATAGCGCCACCCCGCACATCGTGCGTATAGTGCCGCATAATTTATTTAGAAATCATCGTCATCTAAATCATCATATGGATCAAAGTCATCGTCTTTACGGTTAAGTCCGAAGGATTCGTGAGGACGGTATCTGCCAACGATAAATCCGGTCTCATTGAGAGGCTTGGGTACATTATCCGCTGTGCAATATACGATTTCGGAAATCATGGCGATTTTTTTACGTGCAACAGTCCGGTCCGGAATGATGACCAGGTCTCCGACATTGAGAGTGTCATCAAGAGTACGGAAATAATGGTTTCTGCCCCGGGTATCCGATACAAATAAGTAGATGAACTCCCCGTTCTTCACACCATGCTTATAAAGGTTCTCGTCAAAGAGAGGTCCGTAAAGACCAAAGAACGCCATGGTATCATGGAGATCATCCAGAAGCTCACGCCAGTCTCCGGGTATGCCGGAACGGTCATAGCTTCTTGAAAAATTAACGCGTTTTCCGCTTCGATAGAACAAACTTACGGAAATGGAAGCCTGACGGTTATTTGCGTTCACATAAGGCTGCTTTGCAAAATCGTTAAAATATCTCTCGCAGTTACCCAATAGATAATCGATGATTTCAGGTACACTGTATTCATGTTTTACTGAAGTGTGATCATTCGGAAACTGCACATAACGGAGCATGCCTTCTTTACGGTCAAGGGAAAGGATTTCCTTGTAAGGTACAGCTTTTTTGACAGGCCTTTGGCTAATGGCATCATATCCCTCTAAAAAATGTGTATCATGGAATTCTATGTCCATGTGCGAGAGACCGTTGAGATGCAGAGCCTGGGATTCATTTACGAGATTGTTAATGAGATCCATGAAGGTTTTCCAGTTTTTCGGATAAGCATCATTGCCGCTGAAGGAAAGGGTTTCTCCCCCTGCTTCCTTGTATATAAGGCCCCAATGAGCTTTCATATGAGAAAAACGTTTTCCCGTTTCCGCCGGTTCTTTTTCGTAATGATCTTTCCAGCGATATACATGAATATCCTGAAGTTTAGAGAGAAAGTCATCTGCTATGCGTTTGGGAACTTTTACGATGATACTGGGATCTGTATCAAGTGGTGAACGGTCGTATGAATAACGTAATCTGCCGTTCTGAGTCCAAATGTTTATGGAACTCTCACCGAGGCCGAAGCCATCCATACGGAGTTTGAGAAGCTCAAGCATAACGTAGACCCTCCTTCTTTAAATTCTTTTTAATTATAGCAAAAAAACCGGTTCATTTGAACCGGTTTCTCGAGCGACGAGGATGAGACTCGAACTCACAACCCGTAAAACGGGCACCAACTTTCCAGGCTGGCCGACTACCAATTATCACACCTCGTCATAAAGCTTCATAATAATAGCAAATCATCCGGGGTGCGTCAAGAGGTTTTTTACATGATGTCTTCGGATGTAATGGTTCAGACTGGATGTGATTTATATCCGGAACCGGTGGTATCTGATAAAAACGGGGAGCCTGTGAACGGATTATATTTTTCACGTCCGCGCTCAACATATTTCAGATGCCCTACGGCTTCGGATAATTACTTTCCCTGGGCAAGTATACGTTCATTCAGGTCTGAGAGGTATTCCCAGCGTTCCATCTTCTCCGTAAGGAATGCTTCAAGTTCCTCCTTTTCTTTTGTGAGCTCGTTTAGTTTTATAAAATCATTGGAGTACTTGAGGATTGACGCATCGATATCGGCGATTTTGTTTTCTGCCGTTTCGATATCCGACTCTATGGTCTCCCATTCTCTTGCTTCCTTGTAGCTCATGCGGAGATTCTTCCGACTGTGGTCACGTCTTGTGAGCTCTGAATTTTTAACTGTGCCGGCTTTTCCATCTGATTCAGCAGTAAGTGCTGAAGCATCAGAGCTTCCGGTTGAAGTTCCGGCTTTGCCCACTCCTGAGATGGAGCCTGCATTTGCAAAAACACTGTCCAGATTTGGGTGTCTTCGAAGGTACTCTACCTGATAGTCAGTATAACCGCCCTCATACTGGGATATGACACCGTTACCCTCAAAGGAGAAGATACGGTTCACAACCCTGTCAAGGAAATATCTGTCATGGGAAACGGCAATAACGATTCCGTCAAAATGGTCCAGATAATTCTCAAGTATGGTCATGGTGCGAATGTCCAGATCGTTTGTGGGCTCGTCCAGAATGAGAACATTGGGCGCTGACATAAGCACACGAAGCAGGTACAGTCTTCTTTTCTCACCTCCGCTCAGCTTTTCGACCTTCATGAACTGCTGTGAAGGCGGGAACAGGAACTTGTCAAGCATGTTGCTGGCACTGACCAGACCGTCGGTAGTGTGAACGTATTCCGCGATGGAAGTCATGGCATCGATCACCCGCTGGTTTCCGTCAAGCTCCTCGTTCTCCTGGGAGAAATATCCGATGCGGACAGTCTGACCGATGCGGATTTCTCCGCTGTCAGGCTTCTCCCATCCGGTTATCATCTTGATGAGGGTGGACTTTCCTGCACCGTTCTGACCGATGATGCCCACACGGTCATTTCGCAGGAAATTGTAGCTGAAATTCTGTATCAGGGTTTTCTCATCATAAGCCTTGCTCACATCATCAATCTCGATGGTGGATTTTCCGAGACGTGTCTTTACGGAACTTAACTTAAGCTCTTCTTCCTCGGTGGGACCGTGCATCTGGGACAGCTTTTCGTATCTCTGGAGACGTCCCTTCTGCTTGGTGGTACGGGCTTTGGCGCCGCGCATGACCCATTTTAGCTCGTTCCTGAGTATGTTCTGTCTGGTCCGTTCCTGAGCTCTCGCGATATCCATTCGTTCAGCCTTGAGCTCCAGATACCCGGCATAATTTGCCTTGTAGCTGTAAAGCTTTCCCTGATCCAGCTCCACGATGCGGTCGCAAACGGAATCAAGAAAATATCTGTCATGGGTAACCATGAGAAGTGAGCCGCGGAAGCCTTTGAGATATCCCTCCAGCCACTCCGACATCTCTCCGTCCAGATGGTTTGTAGGCTCGTCCAGTATGAGAAGATCTGCAGTGGAAAGCAGTGTGCTGGCAAGAGCTACTCTCTTTTTCTGTCCTCCGGAAAGGTGCTTTATCTTCTTGGTGAAGTCATCTTCCCCAAGCTTTGACAGGAACTTTTTTGCCTCTGTTTCCAGATCCCACACATGCTGCTGCCCTTCGTTATCGTGGATTATAGCTTCGATAATAGTATCTTCAGGATCGAATTCGGGAGTCTGGGAAAGAAAACGTACTGCCAGATTCCTGCGCTTGGCAATGCTTCCCTCGTCAGGTTCCAGAAGTCCCGCCACTATTCTGAGAAGCGTGGACTTTCCTGTTCCGTTAATGCCTATGAGTGCGACCTTCTCGCCCTCCAGCATGGAAAAATCCGTATCCTCAAAGATCTTTCTTTCTGTGTAGACCTTGGATAAATGTTCGATAGTTATGATATTGTTCTGTGCCATAAATCAGTTAGTGTAACTCCAATAGAATGTACCATCCCGTTCTTCTCTTCTGATGAAACCAAGATCATAGAGATATTCGAGAAGGCTGTATGTTTTAGTCATGAACATCTTGTAGTTGAAAAATTCACCTTCGTTTTCAGGTATGTGCTTCACATTATATATTATCTCGGCAACTTCCTGAATGGTCATTTCCGATGTTGCGTCAGGATCATAGGCTGATACTTCTTTTGTTCTCAGGGCTTTTGCCTTCAAAATGTCCCTTACCACTGTTGCCTTGTTAAGATAACTGAAAACAGTTTTATCAACGTCTCTTTGGACATCGGACAGAATCTCTCCATGGGAAGGAATCACCGTCCATTGAGAGCAATGCTCCTTTACATAGCGGAGTGAATCAAAGAAGCTGAGCAGCAGACCTTCATCCGGGTAGGTGGTTGCCACTATGGGGGATATGTCATGTATTATCTGATCGGCGGTGAAGAAAATCTTCTTTTCGTGCTCCATAAGCCCCATCTGACCATAGGTGTGTCCCTTAAGGAGTGTGGCTTCAAATTTATAATCGCCGTAGCAGAATCTGTCCCCTTCGTGAATTTCTGTGTAAGGAAATCCCCAGATGGCAAGTACCCATTCACCGTGGTGCTGTACCCTGTCGGATATTTCCATAAAGGTCTTCCATATCTGAGGTGTCCGTTCCGGAGTGATGCCCACGGAATGGAGAACCTTTTTCTGAGCATCAAGAGACTCTCGGGAGACTCTGTAGGCAAGGCAGTCATAGGGATGCCTCTCCTCAGTTGGATTCATGAAAAGACGGGCACCCTTTTCCGAAAAAGCTCCTGCGAGACCGCAGTGGTCATGGTGCCTGTGAGTCAGAAAGATGTCAAGGGTATCAGGCTGGATCTTTAGTTCCTCAAGGGATGACATAAGCTTCTGAAGGCAGGCATCATTGCGGAAGCCGGTGTCTATCATGAGGCTTCTGCCGCTGTTTACATCATCTCGTCCCTTGATGATAAATATGTGAATATTGCTTACACCCTGCTCTACGGTAGTATCTGAAAGATCGACCCTATAGATTCCGGGCAGGATCTCTTCTGTAAAATGTGTATTTTCCATTAAAGCGTCCTTATATACTCTTGCATAATAAGATGTGAGTGTCAAAAGTATTTGCCACTCACTTATGATGCGCAGCACGCACACATTCGTGTGCAATGTGCTGCTGAACACTCATAACTCACGTCCTTTTGCTGTGCAAAACGACTACGTTATTCGTGTTCGGGCGGGTCATAAAGACTCAAATCAACGTGCAAGCACGTGATTTG
Source organism: Lachnospiraceae bacterium (assembly GCA_015057945.1). Lineage (GTDB taxonomy): Bacteria > Bacillota > Clostridia > Lachnospirales > Lachnospiraceae > Oribacterium. The sequence goes on from SVDD01000006.1 coordinate 105,404, forward strand.
GTACTTTTGACCCTTGCATCATATCATAATAAAACCGCTGGTATCTACCAACGGTAACAAATTCAACATGAGTATACAATGAAGGGTGCCGGTATTCAATTAAATAACTATGAAAGTTCTATTCTTCACGGTAAAAGAGGCCGCCGGCATCGGCAGCCTCTTTATAGAAATATACCTGATTCAGATCTTTAGCCGGTGGACCACTGACTCCGTCCCCATGGTCCAATAGGATTCAGATCTTTCTTGCAGCGATGTTTCCTGCAGCGATGGCTTCAGCGATATTGAATGGTTTGTCGCAGTCACCTACAGCGATGCAAGGGATGTCGAGACCATCGATGAGTGAAGTGTTTGGAAGCATATCTCTGGCATCGATAACTGTGTTACAGTCGATCACAACATCACAGCCTGTCTCACCGTCTATGACTATCTTGCCGTCCTGAACTTCCTTGACTGAAGCATTGGGCCATAAGCGCATACCGTTTGCATAGAGCATAGGGATGGTGAACTGCTTGACCCATGAGGACTGACCCTTATCGAGATGCTCCCTGCCTTCAGGAGAAACCATGGTGACATGCTTTCCGAGGGCGATGAGATACTGGGCAGCGTCAACAGCCTGGGCATTTCCGCCTATGATAGTTACCTTGTCGCCAATGTCAGCGGAAGCGATATCGTCGATGGAGATGACATTGGTAGCTCCCTGAGAACTGAGTTCAAGCTCAGGTCTCTTTCCGCCTGCTGCGAGAACAACGTAATCAGGTGCCTCCGACTTTATGATCTCGGCAGTTACTTCAGTTCCGGTCTTGACATTGACACCCTTTAATTCCTGCTGACGAATGAGGTAGTTTCTTAGATCACCCAGGTTCTCATGAGGTCCCTTAATGGCTTCTGCAAATATAAGAAGTCCGCCCAGGAAACCGTTCTTTTCATACAGTGTTACATCATGTCCGCGCTCTGCTGCGATACGTGCAGCCTCAAGTCCCGCAGGGCCGCCGCCGATGACCATGACCTTCTTCTTTTCTTCTGCCGCTGTTGGGATAGCGCCTTCAGGCATATCCTCGTGCCATGCTCTCTGGGTAGCGGCGTTCACACGGCAATGCTCATACATCTTGCCCTCTTCATCATAATCGAAGTGACAATGCATACAGCGTGTGCAGGGTGCGATCTCGTCAAGCTTCTTTTCACGAAGCTTGTTGACATACTCTGTATCAACAGTAAGAGGACGATTCATTATGAAGAAGTCGCACATTCCGTCAGCGATGGCGTCGTCAAAGAACTTGGGAGCATAAGCCGGGTTCATACATGTAACTGTTCCTACAGGGATGGAAACGGCTTGCTTTATCTCCTTTGCAACATTCAGCATCATGCCGTAACCGTCGTGGTTTGCAAGAAGCTTACCCTCGAAATGTCTTGAGAAGTCAAAGCGTGTACCGTTGGCTGTTGTACCGATGATACCGTTTCCCGTGAAGTAAAGATCGGATGCGAACTGGCATACATGCATACGGAACACTCCCAGTCTTACATGGAGAGAATCTGCTCCGAAATCCTCAAGAGCCTTGCAGATCTTACAGTTCTCCTCTGCGGTAGTGGAAAGGTCAGACTCACCGATGTTGATATCATTCTCTTCGATTCCGTTAAGAAGAATCTGTACAGGGAAGTCCTTTCCGCAAAGCTCCTTGATCCCGCTGATGATCTCACCTACGAAACGTGCACGGTTTTCAAAGCTCTGAGGGCCGTATTCATCGTCACGATGGTTTCTCTGACGGGAGAAGAATGCCTGTCCGATGTTGTTTCCTGCTGCATTGATCTCAACAGCATCAAAGCCGAGATCCTGCATTTTCTTTGCGCCCTTGATGAAGTCCTCCTGAACCTTCTTTACTTCATCAAGAGTCAGGTCTTCAGCATTGGCCGAAGCATACATAGGAGCGGTGGCTGCATCGAAGCCGCTGAAGGATCTTCCCATACAGCTTAACTGATATCCGATATAACCGCCTGCTGCGTGTACACCCTCGATAACTTCCTTAACGTGAGTGTCCTCTATTTTTGCAGCTCTTCCGCTCGGGAAATTATCTCCGAAAGCGAGGAAATCCTCGACCCATACCATCTCGACACCGCCCTTCGAAAAGGCTGAATAGTACTCTACAGCTTCCTCTACACTTCCCCTTTGTGTATCGGAACCTGCAGCTGACTTGACCATGCGGTGTGTCAGATTAAGACCACCGAATTTCCATGGGCTGAATACATGAGACAGATCAGAATCTGCACTTCTGAAATCGTAGTCCTGAGGATTAAGCTCTGACACAATGGCCTTTACAGTCTCAACGGTCTTTGGGGCCTCCTCGGCTTTTGCTGTTTCAGTTACCGCCTCAGTCACTGCGGCTGTGGTCTCCGCTGCCTTTTCAGCTGCTGCAGCCGTGGTGGCAGGAGGCGGTGTTTCACTATTGGCACATGCCGCTAAATCCAGAATTGCGGTTGTGGCTGCAAGAGCAGCACCTCCTTTTAAAAAATCTCGTCTTGAGATTCGCTTCTCGCTACTCATAATTAATTCCTGCTCCTTTCATTTTTACCTCCATGGGTCATGCACAAATCGAGCTTGCCCGAATTCGTATATGACCTGCCAACTCTCAAACAAAACCCAGATTGAGTAAATTTTAACATAAAATCGAGGATTCATACAGGAATAATAAGCAAATGTCACATAATCCAACAATTATGCAATGATTTGCAAATCAGGGAGTTTGTTGTCTTAACAGAGTCTGTGAACAGAGGTTCAGTGCAGGTCATGCTACAGTGGGAAAAGAAGCTTGTGGAAGGATAAAACCTTAAAACATTTATCAGGAAGTATGTAAGAATCTATGAAAATGGCGGGTGTATACTATTAAGAGGTTCTTATCATAAAGATTGAAGAATTTTGTGATAGCAACGATTCGACACAAAAGAGGAGGAATCAGATATTGTACGATTATATAATGTGGCTTACCCCGTTCCTTGTTTTTTTTGCCTGCGCTCTTGGTCTCTTTATCCGGGATGGAAATAAGGCGAAGGAAGAAGGAAGAAAACGTAAAACAGGAATAACGGTTTTACTGATAATCAGCGCAGGTTTACTGGCCTTATTTATTATCCTGTCCGTACTGTTACTTTTGCTGACTATAGCAATCGTGCAGAATATGTGACCGGGTTTATGGGGAATATTACAGAGTATGAGCGACAGAAAATTTATCATAGCTATGATTTTGATTGTAACTGCCGGAATCGTTCTTACGGCTTTTCATGCAGCCTATATTTACTATGCCTATGAGCATTCTTCCATCATTTATTTCATTTCGAAGGAGCTTTGGTTATGAAGAAAAAACTGATCATTGCAGTGACTCTTTGCTTCTTCCTCGTTATCAATATCTTTTTATACTGCACGCTCACTATCCGTCTGGGCAATAACTACAGCGGTGTGTCACAGACAAAAATGGTGGATGTGGGAAGATATCTCCCTTTTGAGCCGGCCTCTTCTCTTGCCAGAACAGGCTCCTCCATGCATTTTTCCTCTGAGGATGATCTCCCTGTTCTCGATGGAGCCGCGGCGCTTGTGCCGGTTTATGCTTCGGTTATTGACAATGTTTATCCCGAGGGTTCAGTCACCTATGAAGGGGGGACATTTTCGGATGACAATCAGTATGGAGAAAACTTTGCTCCGGACAGTTCTATGCAGTATCAGAATACTATCCGCGGTTTCAATGCTCTTGTGGACGGTTCTGTAGATCTCTTTTTTACAGCCTATCCATCGGACAGGCAGCTGGAATATGCGAAGGAAAAAGGGGCGGAGCTTGAGATAGTTCCTGTAGGGATGGAAGCATTTGTGTTTTTCGTAAATAAACAAAATCCTGTAGAAAGCCTAACCATAGATGAGATAAGAGCTATCTACAGGGGACAGATCACCAACTGGAAAGAGGCAGGCGGTCCCGACAGAGGCATTAACCCGCTTCTCAGAATCAAAAATTCCGGCAGTCAGACTATGATGGAAAGATTCATGGAGAAGGATATGATAACAAGCCGAAGTATCTTTGCGGTATTCGGCGCATCCATCGGCTATTCCTTCCGCTATTACCTTTCGGGAATGGTGGCCAATGACAATGTCAAAATGCTTTCGGTAAATGGAGTGTATCCGGATGCCGAAAACATAAGAAACGGCCGCTACCCTCTCACTGCAAGCTTCTTCGTTGTCTATAAGAAAGACAATTCAAATCCGAATGTAAAAAAACTTGTTGACTGGATCCTGTCACCTGAGGGACAAAAACTGATAGAGGAATGCGGCTATGTTGGGAATATCTGACAGCTCAGTTGGGTTGGTATGGCTTCCTCCTCTTAAATGGAGTGCTTCTTTTGATTAATCACAATTTTCTTATTTCTCCTGCGATGCTCATGGAGTAATAATCTCTTATTTCAGATGGGTTCTCGGTGATGCCGAGAATCCACATAAGTTTTGTCAATGCTGCTTCTGCGGTCATATCATGGGCCTGAAGTGCGCCTATCTCGAGAGTCTTTCTTCCGGTCTCGTATACGTCCATTTTGGAGCCCTCGTATCTGCATTGGGTTCCCACTACTACAGTCATGCCGCCCTGTATCAGCTTATCAAGAGTGCTGATGAAGTCATGCTTCAAAAACGGCATGCCACCTATTCCATAGGCCTCAATAAAAAGTCCCTTATAGCCCTGTTCCGCTATGGATTCAAGAAAACTCCTGTGAAGTCCGGGAAACATCTTTACCATGGCAACTTTATCCGAATACTTATTGGAAAGCTGGAATATGCCGCTTCTTTCAGGTACTGCGGAATCATCTATCTTCATTCCGAGAGAGCTGATGGTGGCGATGTTAGGATAATTTATGCTTTCGAAGGCATCAAAGCTAAGGGAGCGTACCTTTGAAACCCTGCATCCCAGCATCACCTTTCTGTTGAAAGCAACGAAGACTCCCGGAATTCCACTTGCAGCCATGTGGATAGCGCATCGACAGTTTTCCATGGCATCGGCCACAGGGTTCGTGATGGAAAGCTGGGAACCTGTTATGACCAAAGGGATGTTAATGTTTCTCAGCATGAATGAAAGCATGGATGACGTGTAGGCCATAGTATCGGTTCCGTGTATCACTACGATACCGTCATAGTCATTTCTTTTATCACTTATATGCTGTGCCAGAATGCTCCAGTCTTCCGGGAAAATATTGGCACTGTCCAGAGAACAGAAATCTTCAATCTCTATCCTGGTGTCTCCGGAAACCACGTGAAGCTCCTTCGTTATGTCATGTATGGATAAGCCAGGAACAAGTCCGCTCTCTTTCATAACTGATGATAAGGTTCCGCCGGTATTTATGATCAGGATTTTTTTGTTCATGTTTGCCTCCAGAGAAGTTTCTTATGCCATATGATATATGAATGGGATATGCAGTGTAAAGAGGCAAAGGAGGAATGGTCATACAGATTCTGAGATATAGATCCTCTGATTCTTGAGCCAGTTTATCATTTCAGCTTCTGTGGAGTCTTCAGGAAGCCCGCTGAAGCGGGAAAATGCAGGTTTGGAAATGATCTTTACCATGATGACGGGATCCTCAGGAAGGAATTCTTCAGGTTCATCACATAACTCCGTTTCCTTAAGAGATCTTCTCAGGTAGTCTTCATCTTCTTTCAGATAAATATCGTAATTTGAAGTGACTTCAGTGAAATCCATAATCCGTTCAGCTGTGAATTTCGAAACTGTGTAAAAACCAAAAGGCGTATATATGGATTCATTTACAGGTATGAGGAAACAAAAGGGAACATCCTGAGCCGTCATGGTTTCAAAACATTTGTTCAAAACAGAGGTCATGCAGCCTTTGTGACGCTCTTCTTTTTTTGTGGCCACAGCATAGATATAAAATATTCCTGCTGTCTGCCCATTTCTGTTACAGACCGTAAAAGGATTAAGATGAGCCATGGATACGATTTCACCATGGCTTTTCATGCTTATGATAATGTTGTCGCTTGAACGGTCCTCATAGTACCAGTCCGAGAAAGGACCCTTGTCCTCAGGGAAAACCTCTTCGTAAAGAGCTTTAGTTTCGTATTTTTTGGCTTTTTCAGTCAGTACACAAAGTTCATTCATAGATTTGATTTATTTTGATAAGGCAGTCTAAACTATACCCCGCAGATTGGACACCGGTATTTCGCATACCCTGAGATGGGAAGTGGTGATTTTGTTCCTTGGAGTCAGACTGGTGAGAACGGGAATCTACCCGATTTCAGCTTCGTATATGTCAGTGGTTTCTTTATTCCATCCTTCGAAATCCTTCTGAAGGACCATGTACTTTCTTTCGTAGCCCATGGGATTGTAGCTTTCCTTTGATTTTCTCAGGCCCGGAAGTCCGCAGTCATCCTCACGGTTAACGAGTTTTACATCAGGAAACTCATGGATCAGGAACTGCTGATTTATAATCTGATAAATGCCGGGGATATCCGGATTACCCTTTTCGATGGCTATGCATGCCATATCCTCTCTCGGATTAAGAGAACCTATGGAAAAGGCTTCCAGCCTTCCGTCGATATATATGCCGCCGGCTTTAAATGTCTCAAGATGGAAGCATTCCTTTAACATCTCATGGATTCCTATGAACTCGAATTCCAGAGTGTGCTCTGCTGCCCTTTCCTCTTCCGAGCGCTTTTCATACCATTCATCAAGGAAACTGCGGATTTCGTCCCTGTCGCTGCAAGAGAGGGTTTTATATTCCCATCTTCCTTCGTACTCACGTAAAAATTTATTCACGAGGTTTTTCTTCTTGTGGTATTTTTTTCCGGAGAGATTTCTCAGGTCATCTCCGTTATAAAGATAGTCTTTAAGATCAAATTCCTCTTTGACCAGATACCTGCTGTTATCTTTTAGTGCCAATGCTTCTACCGCTTCTTCATCGGCAAGGTATATCTTTAAAGGCTTCTTCAATACGTCATTGAAATACTTTTCGATCATACCAAAATAGTACGGAAGGTCTTCCTCCTTACAAAAAGGCATGGCAGAGAAATATTCACCTTTACTCTGCATCAGAAGGAGTAAAGCTCTATCATCCGCTATACAGACCCGGACCTGGTAATAATCTCTCCAAAGGAAAGTATCAATCACACCACTGTCACAGGCCTTGTTCGGTCTCATATAGTAAAAAGGAGCTATCCTTTCTGCATCGGTTGTTTCAGGTACAAAAAATTCCAAATTCATAATTGCTCACAATCTAATTTTAAACCATCAAATATTTTTGTAAGAATATATATCAGATTATGATGTTTTGTCAAATATCCTGATTTTGGTTACCCTGATATGTCTTAGCTTCTTAAAATGGGATCAGGATAAGTTATGTGAGAAAAGCTCTGACATACGCTTATATTCCTCTATAGTGTTTGAGCCTCGTATCAGAAGCTCATCGCCGGTGAAGGAAACTGTTTTATGCGTGGTATTCTGTATCAGTTTTATAAGGTTCCCTTTTTCTTCGCGAAGCAGTTTCTCACAGCTTTCGTAAAGAATCCTGTCATAGATACCGGTAAGTGGCTGAAGATTTCCGTTACAGACGGAAACGGTAATCTGCTGGCTTCCCGCTCTGTGACAATCTATAAGTCTTTTCAGAAAATCTTCGGGGATAAAAGGGGCATCCTCGGCAAGCACCAGTGCATGTTCACATTTCGCTTCCCTGAGACAGGCATGGACGCCGCCGAGGGGACCTTTGTTCTTGTAGATATCGTAGATGCTTCTGACTCTTTTATCACTGCATTCGTATCCGGAAAGAAGAATATCACTTATACTTAGAGCTTCCAGTTTATCTATAAGGATTTCCAGAAAGGTTTTACCCGAAAATATAAGCTCTGACTTCTTTCTTCCCATACGGCTGCTTTTTCCGCCGGCCAGTATGATGGCAGAATAATCGATCATTTTACTTCTATCCTCACCACATTCTTTACATCGCGTTTGGAATTTTCATCTCCTTTTACGATGAGTCTTGCGGTTCCTTCATCCGACAAAAGCCAGGCATTATCCATGTCATCGGAGGTAAGAGATGCCCTGTATTCATCATCTGAAATGACAGTGATCTCGGTGAATGAAACGGGACCTATGATATCACTTATGAGTACTCCGTCTCCTTCGATGTGTTTTGTTTCTCCCTTTTTGTTTTTTATATCTTCACTTACTTTGGAAAGCCTGAAATCCGAAAGAGATATAAATTTATCCTCTGCATTTACGGAAACAGCTATCTGATTTTCCGGTGTGCTTTTACGCCCCCTGAGATATACAGCTGAAACGATGGATGTTATGAGGGCGAGGCAAATGATGACTCCCGCCAAAATCAGTTTTACTTTTTTTTGCATTCTTTCCTCCATGGGTCATGAACGAATCGAGCCTGCCCGAATTCGTATAAGACCCGGCAACTAAAGTTGAAATTATACTATCAAACTTTCCTCCATGGGTCATGCACGAATCGAACCTGCCCGAATTCGTATAGGATCCGGCAACTAAGTTTGAAATTTTACTGTCAGATTTCTTTATTTCCGGAAATGTGATTTATGACCTCTCCTGCCAGATATCCGCATATAGCTCCTGACAATGCTGCTACAAAAAGATATACGGTAAGCACCGGTGCCGGGAGATGAAAGACCATTATATCCGCAAATACAGCAGCTGACAGTGAAGATGCTATATTTGCAAGAAAGACTTTTACTCTCATGCCGGAGGCTGTTTTAAAGGGGAGCAGCATCATGAGGTCTATGGCGACGCCCGGAAGGAAATAAGCCATAGGGATAAGGACTCCCATGCTTCCTACAGAGCCCATCATAAGTGCACTGATTCCCTGAAGAAGTCCCATGATTCCCGCATTCCATCTGCCCTTTGTGAGACCGGCGCCGATGACAAGAAACATCAGTGACAGAGCCGTGGAAATGCCTCCGGGGATATGAAGAAAGTCCGTTATCATATTGGCTGTGGGATTGATGGCTTTTTTTGCCAGAACTCCGGCAACACATAAAACAAGCATAAATATGCAGTCATAGGCTATGGGCTTTATACCATGGAAAAGGTCCGCGAGGATCACTGCTTTTTCTTTCCTTTGATGTATGATTTTTTCTTTCATAAATTAATCTCCTGCCTCCTTGTGTTTATTTGGAACAAGCTGTACTGCGCAAACCTTATATTCGGGTATTCTTGCGAATTCGTCAAGTGCAGCATTTGTCAGTATATTTACCGGAGAGTCCGGAAAATGGAAAGGCATCCAGGTCTCGCCTTCCGAAACCTTTCTTCCCACATGTGCGGTAGCACTTATTTCACCTCTTCTGCTCCTGACGGTTATCCTGTCACCATTACTGATTCCCAGTCTTTCGGCATCTCTGAAGTTTATTTCTATGAAGCCTTCTCCGGAAATATCCATAAGACCGGGGGTCCTTTTGGTCATGGCAGCAGCATTGTAATGATAAAGTATGCGGCCTGTGCTTAAAATGAATGGATATTCCTCATCGGGAAGCTCCCGTGATTCCTTGAATTCCGCAGGATAAAGCAGGGCCTTTCCTCTTGCGGGATGAACTCTGTGCATGATGGGAGTTCCCGGGTGATCCTTGTCCGGACACGGCCACTGGAGACTTTCACCCCTGTCCAGTCTTTCGTGGGAAATACCATGGAAGCTGGGAGTCAGAGAGGCTATTTCATCCATTATTTCTTTGGGGGTAAGGTAAGGCTGCTTATACCCCATGGCATTCATAAGGTCGATAAGGATGTCAGTGTCAGGGCGCATATCGCCTGGAAGAGTCACGGCCTTTCGGATCCTCTGTACCCGGCGTTCCGTGTTCGTAAAGGTTCCTTCCTTCTCTGCATAACTTATTCCCGGAAGTATCACATCTGCGTACTCTGCTGTCTTTGTCATGAAAAGGTCCTGTACCACGAGGAAATCAAGACTTTCAAGGGCTTTTTCTATATGGTGGGTGTCCGGATCCGAAACCACGGGATCCTCTCCGCAGATATACAGCCCCTTAATCTTTCCTTCGATGGCAGCAGGAAAGACATCCGTAGCCTTAAGCCCCGGAACAGGATTCAGGCTCACGCCCCAGGCATGCTCAAATTTCTTCCGGACGTCTTCATTATCAACCTTCTGATAACCGGGATAGTCTGTGGGCATGGCGCCCATATCACAGGCGCCCTGAACATTGTTCTGCCCCCTCAGAGGATTTATGCCGCATCCGCTCCGTCCTATCTTTCCCGTGATGACAGCCATATCGGACATGCTCATAACCCCTTCTGTACCGGTGGAGTGTTCAGTGACTCCGAGGCAGTAGATGATAGGTGCTTTTTTTGCGGTGGCATACATTCTGGCGGCCTCCACAAGCTTATCCGGATCTATATGACAGATACCGGCAACCTTTTCCGGTGTGTACTTTTCCACAAGTTCCTTAAGCTGAGAAAAGCCCTCCACATGCTCGTTTATGTAGTCGTGGTCTATAAGGTCTTCCTTTATCATCACATGCATCATCCCATTGGCAAAGGCAACATTTGTGCCGGGGCGGAGCTTCAGATGTATATCCGCAAGGGTAGAAAGACCGATATCCCTTGGGTCAACAACTATAAGCCTGGTTCCGTTCTTAACAGCTTTCCGTATCTGCATACCTACTACAGGATGTGCCTCTTCAGGGTTTGAACCCACAAGGAGGATGCAGTCAACATCCGTGGTGATATCCCCGATGGGATTTGTCATGGCTCCGGAACCAAGTGTTCTGGCGAGACCTGTGACTGAGGCAGAATGGCAGACTCTGGCGCAGTTATCTGTGTTATTGGTGCCGAAACATGTACGGACCATCTTTTGTACCATGTAAATGTCTTCATTTGCGGATCTTGAGCAGGCAAAGCCCGCAAGGGATTCACTTCCAAAACGTTCCTTTATGGACATGAATCTTTCAGCCACATAGGAAATGGCCTTTTCCCAGGAGACCTCTGTAAAGGCTCCCGTTTCCGGGTTCTTTATAAGAGGCGTTTTTAGTCTGTCTTTTGAATGGACAAAATCAATGCTGCCGCTTCTGCCCTTTACACAGAGCTTTTTATGATTTGAGGGGCCGTCTGCGGCTTCCACGTTTACGATCTTTCCGTCCTTTACAATGAGATATAACTGACAGCCTGTGGCACAGTGTGGACAGGTGGAAAGAACCTTACTGACCTCCCAGTTCCGGTAAGACTTTTCCTTATTCAGTGTAAGAGCGCCGGTAGGACATACACTCACACAATTTCCGCAGGATTCACAGCCGGATTCCTTATAAGCTTCTCCGAAGGGAGCATTAACGATATGAAAGCTTCCCAGTCTGTCGCTTTTCAGAGTTCCGTTGCAGGCGATCTGATGGCAGGCGCTGATACATCTCTGGCAGTGGATACACTTTTTCGGATCATAGCTTATGAAGGGATGGTCATGGAGTACCGGAAGCTTTTGATCCATCTCAGTCCTGGTGCCAGGTAAAAGACCGTTTGTCACCTCATACCGGTTACACAGGGTCTGAAGCTCGCAGGCTCCGTTGGAGGGACAGCTCATACAGTCACTCTTATGATTGGACAGTATCAGTTCCAGCATGGCTTTCCGGTAGGAATTTATCTTTTCGGATTCGGTTTTAATGACCATGCCCTCTTTTATTTTGGTTCTGCAGGCAGCAAGCAGCATTTCATAACCCTCGCATTCCACCATGCACATCCTGCAGGAGCCTATATCACTTACACCTTTAAGGAAACAAAGGGTGGGTATGTAAATTCCGTTGGCACGGGCGATATCAAGTATGGTTGCCCCTTCATCACATGAGCAGATTTTTTCGTTGATGGTAACAGTGATCATTTGTCGCCTCGACCTCCTTCCATTGAACCGCATCCATAATGATCGCAGCGCAGGCATCTTCCGGACTCTCTCATGGCCTCTTCATAAGTCATGGGCAGCTCTACGAAATCAAAGTTGGTTCTTCTCTCAAAGGGATCTTTTTCCTCGATTTCCGCTCTTCCTGTTGGTATACAGGGATTAGGATATGCAGGAGGAATATCTGTCTCAAGAGGAATCTTATGGTGGTATCCCAGATATTCGTCAATGTTTATGGCGGCGACCTGACCGGCTGCGATAGCTCTTATGGCAGTGGAAGGTCCTGTGACGCAGTCACCTCCGGAAAAAACTCCCTCCATGCCGGTTACCCTGCAGGCTTCATCAGCCAGTATCCGGCCTCTTTCCACAGGAACACCTTCTTTCGAGAAGGCTTCGCTGTCACTTCTCTGCCCTACTCCGAATATCAGGAGATCACACTTAAAACGGTAAGGATAGTTACTGGAATGTTCAGTGGTGATGAAGCCGAAATCGTCATAGGTATTGACGATCTCAGGCTGCAGCCACACGGCCTGAACAGCCCCTGTTTCTTTGTTTGTTTCTATGTGCAGGAAGCTAAGCAGAGTACGGAATCTGACCCCTTCCTGCATGGCTGATTCCAGCTCACTCTCAAGTGCCGTGTAGTCGTCTCTTTTTCTGGTAAAGACATGGACAGTTTCGGCATGGAGTCTCACAACAGTTCTTGCTGCATCCATAGCTACATTTCCGCCGCCTATGATCACCACTTTTTTTCCACTGAGATCAATGTTCTCTCCCATGGCCACCTTCTGCAGAAAATCAGCAGCTGGTATAACTCCCGCCGCATCATGGTTTTCCATGGACATACGATTGCCAAGCTGTGCTCCTATACCAATGTATACGGCATCATAGTCTTTTTTGATTTCGGAAAATGGTATATCCCTTCCTATCCTGGTGCCTGTGAAGACTTCGATATCACCGGCGGAAAGGATTGCTTTTATATCACGGTCCAGAAGCTCCTTGGGAAGCCTGTATTCGGGAATTCCGTATCTGAGCATGCCTCCAAGCTTTTCCTGTTCCTCGTAGATGACAGCCTTATGACCCATGAGAGCCAGAAAATATGCAGCAGTAAGCCCTCCGGGACCGCCTCCTATGATGGCTACCTTCTTTCCGGTACTTACGTTTCTTTTGGGTGTAGGGACGTTGTCTACGGAAACATTATCAACTGCATACTTTTTAAGCCCTCTTATATTTATGGGGGCATCTATCAGGGATCTTCTGCATTTATTCTCACAGGGATGTTCGCAGATGTAGGCACAGGCTGCCGGAAATGGATTTCTGTCCCGTATTACCTTTATGGCGTCTTCGGGATGTCCCTCTTTTATGTGTGCTATATAGCCCGGCACATTCACATGGGCTGGACAGAGTGTGATACAGGGAATGGTCTGAACTGTATTTTCTATGCAGCGCTTATTCTTTATATGACTTTCGTACTCATCCGGAAAATCCTTCAGGGAGTCAAGTATAAGCTTCGCACCGGAAGCTCCCACAGCACAATCAGAGGTCTCTTCTATCATCCGGCACTTTTTTTCGAGTTCACTGAGGGTATCCTGCGTGGCCTCACCGTTTATGATACTTTTAAGAAGCCGATCCACCTCATGTAGACCGTCCCTGCAGGGGATACACTTTCCGCAGGACTGATTCATGGAGATATGAAGAAGTGAACGGTACAGGGTAAGCGGGCACATACCCGGTGGATAAGATGTCATCCTTGAACGGAATTTATGAAGTACCGTATCTATACGTTCATTCATATTTCCTTTTTTGGGAAGCTGTCGCATCAGAACCTCCTTTAATTAGGGACGATAAGTTCAGTAAAGAGCATAATTAATTTTATTATATGGGATGGGGGATTTTTTGTCTCGTTATTTGTACTTGATATATATTTCAAAATGTATATACTGACACTTTCTTCCGGTCCCGTATGATATCATAGTCGGAAATCCATAGTGAATTATAAAAGTCCCTGTACCGTACCTGTTTATCACATGGTACCGTACAGGGACTTTTTGACCACAGGCAGGTGGTATGAAGTTCCTAAGAGCCTCCGTCGGATGGCACAGATCATCAAAGGAAATTGTTGCTTCGCAGCGAAAACCCGGTCAGTGAAATGTCGATTAAAGCGTTTCACTATGTCAGATTACGCTTTATCCTTCTTTATGTGCTCGGAAATCGTAATCGGGAAGCCTGAAGGAGAAATGAGCATAGTTGCTCTGGACGAGCTTGTATCTGTGACCTTATCTCCGCGGGGATTAACGAAACCCTTTGAAATAAGAAAATCATAAGCCTCCTGGAAATTATCTACATTCATACTCATGGATGTAAGGTCTTTTTCCATGTTTTCCGATGCAGCTATATTGATGCGGAAGCCATTGGCATCCTTCATGGAGTAATTTGTAACAGTACCGCCTTCGATATCTTTCTTTGTGTGGCGTCTTTCAAAGCCGAGTTCTTCGAAAACTTTCATTACTGATTCAGGATCCTTGGTTACGATTAATGGGCAAAAACCTGTGATTTTCATAGTAAAAATACTCCTTCTATATTGGATGATTGATTCTTAGAAAAATTTCGGCGTGTTACGGGAAAGGAATAAGTGAATAACGTATTATCTTTTATAATGTTTCGTCCGGGCATGTCCTTTATGGTTTTTAACATACTTCCGTAAAATCAGTTTATTTTTCTCCCGTGAATAATATTTTTAAAATTATGTGTGACCTTATGCTTCTGAATTCTGTCTGTATAGATAGAGACGAATAAAACAAAGCATCAGGTAAAACTCATAAGTCTGATGCATTACCGGCTTGGATGATAAGCAGGAAGCCGGAATTATCATTTAAAAATGAAGGAGAATAAATCATGAGAAAGAACAGAAAATCAGTTGTCATTGCAGGACTTACAGCAGCAACCATCATCACAGCGTCTATGCTTTCAGGCTGCGGAACCACTTCGGTGCCTGCCGGTGCCATACAGACAGAAGGTACTGTGGAGGTGTCCTCTTCCACTAAGTCCGACAGCACTGTAATGGTTTCTTCCATAGGTAAGATCACGGTCATTCCTGATATGGCTGAGCTCACCTTCGGAGTCGATACGGAAGATACAGATGTAGAATATGCTCAGGAAAAGAACAGCAGGGAAACAGAAAAGGTTATTGAAAAGCTCAAGGATCTGGGTGTTGATGAGAAAAGCATAAAGACTTCCGGCTACGATATTTACACACAGTACGATTATGACGATGACGGTGAAAGCAGGGTTTCAGGATATACAGTCAGCACCATGCTTACAGTAAGCGATATCAAGGTTGAGGATGCAGGACACATCATCTCCCAGTGTGTCAAAGCAGGAATAAACAGCATGAACGGAATAAGCTATTCCTGCTCCGGTTATGATGAAGCCTATAAAGAAGCATTGGCAAAAGCAGTAAAGGGTGCATCCGAAAAGGCTGAAGTTCTGGCTGAAGCTTCAGGAAAGAAGCTCGGTGATGTGGTTACCATCGTTGAGGGATATCAGAACACTGATCTTGAGTATCGTTATTTAGATGCAGAGGCTTTAAAGAATTCCAATGAGGCTGCGGATGCAGTTATCATGCCGGGAGAATCCGATATTGAAGCGGACATCACAGTGACCTACGGAATGAACTGATAAAGAAAAAAATTGTGCAGTCTCCGGCCCGGGGTCCGGAGA
Organism: Lachnospiraceae bacterium; assembly: GCA_015057945.1. Classification (GTDB taxonomy): domain Bacteria; phylum Bacillota; class Clostridia; order Lachnospirales; family Lachnospiraceae; genus Oribacterium. The sequence goes on from SVDD01000006.1 coordinate 120,983, forward strand.
CTCACTTACTAAACAGAGTTAAACATTATGCGTTTTTAATCAATGTACTGATGGTCTTCCAGTCAGTGCAGCGGTGATAATTCTTTCCGGGAAGCTCTGAATCATGGTTCCATGGGCGATCGAATACCATAACCCTGAGTTCCGGCAGATGATCAAAAAATTTAAAAGCCTTAGGTGAATCTTCGATGGCATAATCGAAATGCATCTTATAGTAATCCTCTAGCTCCAGGCTGAAATTACTGTTCTTTATAAAACTGTCACGGCCATACTTGTTAAGGCAGTACAGCCTGACTCGATCAAGATTATGTCTGTCCAGCCATGTGCGTGAAGCATCATAAGCACTGGCGGGTCTTCCGGTTATTATGGATACCTCGTGACCTTCATCAATTAAGCTGTTGATGGTCTTTGATGCGCCGGGGGTTTCCTCATAAGACAGAAGGATCTCCGGTTTGTGAGCCTCGATCATCATGTACTCGTACTGCTCTTTTTCCAGTGAGAAGGACTTTTGAAGATCAAAGTATTTGATGTCTTCGTATGGGACATCTTTATCGAAAAGCTCTTTCACAAAGCCGGAAAAATGTCTCGCTGTTTCACAGAGACAGTCATCAAAATCTACGTATATTTTCATATCAATCTCCAATCCGTCGACTCCGTATATGGGTATATATCGGGATTTTCATTATACAATTCAGTGGATATGTTTGTCATCCGCTGATATGGTCATGAAAATAAAAATAATTTTCATGTTGACTGATTGTATAAAAATAGATACAATAAAAACAAGTTAAAGAGATGTGGCGAGTGCTTCACAGATCTGAAACGATTCGTGATTGAAAAAGAACGGTAGATGACATGGCGGGTGCTTCATGGATTCGAGGTTCTTTTTTTGTTATAGAATGATGCAGCACAACTGCCTTCGATTTTTAATCGAAGGAGCCACGCGGCTTTGAGCGCTTCAAAGGAATCCGTAAGGATTCCTGCTCATTGCACACGGATGTGTGCGGTGGCGCTATAAATGAGCGGCAAATATTTTTGACACTCAAATCATTACATGAATAGGAGGTACGTATGAGAGTTGGGAAACTTATCGTTGTTTGGGCATCGCTGGCTGTAATCTGCATGACTAATGCATGTGGATCGTCCGATAAATCACAGCCTGTTGTGATCGGGACCGTTCCTGCTGTGACCGGGACCGTAACAGAGACTCTGGCAAAGCCGAAACTTACCGGCAGTGGCACTGAGACAAAGATAAAAGCAGATGTGGATGAGTCTGAAACTGAAAAGGATACTGAAGAAAACGAAAGAACATTTATCGATGATTATCTGATCAATGCCGAAGCAGGAAGCAAATCCACTGCATGGTCATCCTATAACAGTCAGGGGAATTATGATTCCTACAGGCGTCTTCATCCTATGAATAATGATCTTATCTCACTGGACATACTGAATGTTTTCAATGAAGAAGTGTCGGCTTTTATCGGAGCACCTTCCTATAAGTATGATGCATTTAACGGCGTAATGGAGGTTCCCGATAACTATCTGGATGGTGATTTTCCCGCGTGGACAGCATTGGTAGCTGATTGGGCATATTATAAAACACGTTCGGAATGGTCTTACGATATGCAGCAGGCAGTTAATGATGGGTACAGGTATTACCGCAATAATCTGACTGCCATGTATGGCGACGGTAGTTCCGAAAGAGATCAGTTTGTGTCTTTGTATGTGACCTATTATACGATAAAGGAAAAGGCTGAAAAAAACCGGACAAACAAGGAAAAAGAAATCTATTTTGGTATTCAGCCACTGATTACCAAGGTGCATGATATTATCCGCAGTCTGCATGGGATAAATAAAACTGCTGTATCATATTCCGGCAGTAATGGCTCAGCATATAGCAGCACAGATCCTTTAAAGGGCCTGGTTGCAGATGATATCCTGACTCCTTTCAGAAAAGATAACTGGTTCAACCCGCAGATTGCTCATGATACGAAGTCGGAAGCCATGATGCTGGGTCAATGGGCGCAATATAAGATTCAAAGTCCCACCAGCGAAATGCTGGTGCTCAGCACTAACATAGGAAACCGTTACGAGTGGTTATTTGGTACGGATGTATCTAATTGTTACCAGAACAATTTCCCTTATTACTATGCCTATTATTTCGCACTGAAGGATTTCTATAATTCAAACGGAACAAAGAGCTATGATACATATTCCCAGATATGCAGTGACTACTATTTCTTTAATTCCGGTAATCCTGATGTTGAAATCAATAAGCTGTACTCAGATCTTCAAAAATTCATAACCGCAAGCAACAATGTCATAAGGGCAAAAATATAGTGTGACTTATGATGGTGTGGTATGTGGCAGGTCCAAAGGACCTGCCACATAGCTTTCTCCAAATATCGTTGTATATGTTTTATTTGTCAGTTGCTGCAAACACGATCTTTACCACTATGCTTGGCCTGATACATAAGCTCATCGGTGCGTGAAATCGTGGCAAGAACCGATTCGCCCTGCCTGTGACCTGTGACACCGATACTTACTGTAACGGGGTATCGATGATTGGATTCATCTTTGATCTTCTTTCGTAATGTTTCGGCAATTTCGATGATTTCATCCTCTCTGCATCCGCTTATAAATATCATAAACTCTTCGCCTCCCCAGCGACCTACAGAGGCATTAGGGATAGCTTTTACGTAATCGGACAGTATTTGAGACAGGTATTTAAGAATAGCATCACCTTCGATATGTCCAAAATTGTCATTTATTTTTTTGAAATCATCAAGATCCAGCATAACAAGACACCAATCCGTACCACCACCTTCAGAGTATTCATAGATAGAGCGTTCTATGGCTCCGCGGTTGAGAATACCTGTGAGAGCATCGTGGGATGCTTTATAAAGCATTTTATTCAGCTCTTTGTTCTTTTCCATAAGTTCTTCGCTGATGGTGTTGATAAACAGTGCAAGACGTGCTGTAACCGAGGTGCCGGCATTATGCTCAAAAAGTGCAAAATCGACCTCGGGAATAGCCTTCTTTGGACCTTCCCTCATGGCTGCGGTCACTATGGTCAGATTGTTCAAGATGGTGATGCCCTTGTAGCGCATGATTTCTCCAAGAGCGCTGAATCCTGTTGTATCGCCCAGTTTGGACAGTACAGAAATTTCTGTATTCTCTTTGTCTGACCAAAAGATTTTTCGTCCAAAGCAATTAAAGACATTCAGAACTTCCGGTGCAAATTCCATTATCTTAAGAGCTGTCTGTTTGGTGTGTGACATGATTCTTCTTGGATCTCCATAAGTAAGATAGATTTCGCTTCCCTGGGGAATGGTAGATGACATAAGGATAGATCCGTCAGGATTGACGGATTTGGCGTGCCTTAAATATTTTGTTTCTTCATCTAGCTGGACCTGCCATGGGAAATCCAAAGCGTCATAGAAGAAATTGTCATCATTAACGATATTAAGATAATGGGTGTAAACATAATAGGCCGGTTTGTTGTCGATTTCATAAATCAGAGGGCCGTCGGATTTTGTGATTTTTAAAGGATAACCTATGGGTTTCCAGCCAAACATACGATTTGTAAGGAGGTGAAGTTCAGGTCCGCAGTAGTAAACAAGTACTGTACTTTCAAAAGACTCGGGACAGTCACCGGCAAAGACAAAAGAAGGATGCTTATCATCACCTACAGCGATACCTCCGAAAATATCAATTTCTTCAGGAAGGGTATCTACTACACTGCCGGAAACTTCAAGCAGCTGGTAAGACGCTGCAGTTATTACCTCTATCCCCTTAAGATCTGAGAGACTTTGAATATATTTCGAAATGCTGTAGGGACCTTGATTGTTTTCTGCATATAAGGGTACTACTGTGACTTCGGTAGATGCGTATTCAAACAGCATAATGGATATGATGGATTCATCATCAGTTAGCTGACCTTCAATGATATTACCGATGGAACTGCAGCCAACAACAGGAACTGATGGAAGATGTTTTTTTAATATATGTCTTATCTTTCCAAGATCGTCAATTCTATTTTCGGAGGCATACGGAATATATACATGAATCAAAGCGGAATAATCATTTTTACTGACAGTCTCTGCCCATGATTTTACAGTATTTTCAAATTCTATATCAAATGTCGTCTGCAGTAATTTCACGTTTCAACACCTGCTTTCTTCCGTGTGGCCTTTTAGCTTTAGGCTTTATTCTTTTACACATGAAATAATAATCGGCGAAATTGGATATTTAATAACATGATATATGCTCTAAGGATCAAGTGTGCTTTTTTTGTAAAAATTAAGAGTGCACAAATCAAACTTTCCTTGATCAGTGCACTCTTCTTCGGTTTTGCCTCTCATCTGTATAGGCTTTTTTGCCGGTAATCTATGACATACAGATTCATATCTATCCGTCTCAAAATTACTGTTATGTCTTATGTGAATTTGCTGATTGTTCCGGAAAACTAATTCTTATATTCCAGATAAGCGCCTTTCATCGGGCTTGCAGCCAGTTCTGAAAACAGTCGGAGCACGCCGCCTTTATATTTTCTGGGCTTGGGTATCCAATGTTTTCTTCTTTCTTCTAAAATCTTTTCGATTTCATCAGGAGTTTTTCTCTCGCCATCTACGCCGATTATGTTCAATTTACGTTCCATGACATCAAGTTCGATGAGATCTCCTTCCTTGACAAGGGCTATAGGTCCTCCATCCTGGGCTTCTGGACTGCAGTGTCCGATGACCGGTCCCGTTGAAGCCCCTGAAAAACGTCCGTCTGTGATCAGTGCGATGCTGCGTCCCAGTTCCTGGTCGGAACTTATGGCCTCTGAGGTATAGAACATTTCCGGCATACCTGAACCCTTTGGTCCCTCGTATCTTATGAAGACAGCATCACCTTTCTGTACTTTATGATGAAGCACGGCATCGAGACACTCTTCCTCAGAATCAAAAGGACGTGCAGTTAAGACAGCTTTAAACATTTCCTTAGGGCATGCCGTGTGCTTTATAACAGCGCCTTCCGGAGCCAGATTGCCTTTTAAGACAGCTATTGAGCCATTGCTTCCTATTGCTTTTTCTGCCGGTCTTATGATGTCTTCTTTTGTTACGTGGATTCCGTATTTAGCATTAGCATCATCAAGCCACTTTTGACAGCGCTCATAAAAGCCATTTGCTCTGAGATCCGAAAGATTCTCTCCCAGAGTCTTCCCTGTTACGGTCTTTGCATCAAGATGGAGTACATCCTTTATTTCTTCCATTATGGATGGAACACCGCCTGCATAATAGAAAAATTCAGCCGGCCACTTCCCTGCAGGACGTACATCAAGCAGATACTTTGCTCCGCGATGCAGTCTGTCGAAGGTCTCTCCTGTAATCTCTATACCATACTCATGGGCAATGGCAGGGATATGAAGAAGTGCATTGGTGCTGCCTGAAATAGCAGCATGAACAAGTATTGCATTTTCAAAACTTTCGAGTGTAACTATATCACCTGGTCTTATCTTTTTTCTTGCCAGTTCAACTGACAGCTTACCTGCATTATAAGCATATTCGGCAAGATCCGGGGATGTGGCAGGCAGCAGTGCAGAACCCGGTAATGCTAGACCTAAGGCCTCTGACATTATCTGCATAGTGGATGCAGTTCCGATAAAGCTGCAGGCTCCGCAGCTTGGGCAGGCATTATGCTTTGCCCACTTTAACTTTGCTTCATCTATCTCACCGCGTTCATATCTTGCGCTGTACATGCCCAGCTGTTCAAGAGTTAAAAGATCCGGCCCTGCTGACATGGTTCCGCCTGTAACCATGATGCCCGGTATATTGAGACGGGCCATGCCGATGAGATTGCCCGGCATACCTTTATCGCAGCTTGAGATATATACACCGGCATCAAAAGGTGTGGCGTTGCCATGTATCTCGATCATGTTGGCTATCATTTCCCGGCTTGCCAGACTGAAATTGATTCCGTCCATTCCCTGACTCTCACCGTCACATATATCTGTTGCAAAATATCTTGCTCCATATCCTCCGGCATCAAATATTCCTTTTCTGGCAGCTTCAACAAGTTTGTTGAGATGAGCTGATCCCGGATGGCTGTCTCCATAAGTGCTCTCGATGATGACCTGCGGTTTCCCGAGATCATCAGGCTTCCATCCGCTTCCTATGCGAAGGGGGTCCATCTCAGGTGCCAGTTTTCGTGCCTTTTGACTATTTAATTCTTCCATTGATTTTTTATCTCCTGCGAGATTACACATCTCGTTTCTGCTTTAAGGACGCTGATCTTTATCTGATGAGTCCAGTTCTCCCATCATTCTCCTTACAGCCTCCTGATTTTTTCCGTGTTCATACATCAGCTGTCTTGCTCTTTCCTTGTCATGATGAGCAACAGCATCTGCTATAAGGGCGTGAAAATACACACCACCCATATATCCGAATTCATCATTTCCGAGAACATGCATCTCTTTATAGTTCATAAGTTCCTGCATCTGCTTTATGATGATCCGGTTACCAAGGAATTCCGCAAATGCCATATGAAATTCCTTGTCCTTTTCGATGAATTTTTCCTGATCCCCAACCAGAGCCCTCTGCTCTTTGTTGATTCTGTTTATCTTTTCAATGAATTCGGCGGTAGCTTTTTCGGCTACTCTCGCAGCTATTGCAGGCTCCAGTATATTTCTGGCCTGTCTCCACTCCCAGTATGAATGTGCATTTTCGTCTGTTTCGATCAGATGACTGTGTTTTCTGGATGGAACAGAATCATTGTCTCCCGGTATAAATATCTCTGTAGATTTCACAAAGGATCCCCTGCCGTGCTGACTCTCCAGTATACCGAGAACATTGTAACGCTGAAGTGCACTGCGGATGCTTGTGCGACTGCATTTCAGCTCTATGGTGAGCTCGTTTTCAGAAGGAATTTTACTGTTAAGCGGCCATGCTCCGCTTTCGATTTTATCTTTTATGTACTGCATTACATATTCTGTAACATTGTTATCTTTTGACATAGCCACTCCTGCTTTGTTTCAATTCTGTAAACTATACCTTAATTCAGCATATCATGTCTGATACTGCACTCTTTTTATATATACTCTTTAAAGGAAATTCTTTCCACTATATCCAGGATATAACGAGTAAATGCTTGCGTTCCTGGTATGGGAACGACAGTTAATTTCGTTTACGAGTATAGCGCAGATATAGGTATTTTCAAAACATGTTATGCTACAAGTGCCGGTAATGTGGTGGACAACTGAGGTATATAAGCCACCAGCATCATCACGATGAAGAACAGCAGAATCAGCGGCCACATATTCTTGACAAGCTTTGACAGTGGTATGTCACCTACGGAACTTGCAATAAACAGAGTTGCTCCTACAGGTGGTGTTATACCGCCAAAGATGAAGGTCAGTACCATCACCATTCCGAAATGAATGGAGTCAAATCCAAAGCTTGCAGCCAGTGGCTGGAAAATAGGAACCATAATGATGGCTGCCGGTGTTGTATCCATGAAACAGCCGATGATCATCATGGCAAATATCATGAGAAGAAGGATGATGTAAACATTGTTTGTAAGGCCTGAAATCCAGATACTCATTGCCTGCGGAAGTTTCAGAATTGCGATACAGTAGCTGAAAACAGAAGTTGCAGCAAAGATAAGTGAACTCTGTCCTACAGTAAATGCAGTTGATTTAAGAGTTTCATACAGGTCCTTGAGATGAAACTCACGATAATAAAAAACGCCGATGATGATTCCGTAGAGTCCGGCAACTGCGCCTGCTTCCGTTGCTGTGAAAACACCGGAAAGTGTTCCACCGATGATGATACCCGGCATGATCATGGCAGGTATGGCATCTGCTGCGGCGTGACCGAGACGTTTTAAATTGAAGCTGGGACGATAGTTGCCATCACAGTTTTCAGGATCAGTTTTTGCTTTGTAGAGACAAAAACCCATCTGTGAAAGAGATACAAGCAGTCCGGGTATCATTCCGGCAACAAAAAGTTTACCACATGAGATTCCTGTGATTGAGGAATACAGAACCATCAGAATCGAAGGCGGAATGATTGAGCCGATTGTAGCCGATGCACAGGTTATGGCTGTTGAGTATGGCCTTGAATATCCTGCTTCTGTCATTCCGGAGATCTCCATAACTCCGAGAGATGCAACATCTGCAGAGGTGGAACCGGAAATTCCTGCGAACATAGTAGAGGCTAGGACATTAACAAGAGCAAGACCTCCCGGAAGAAATCCGACTATCTCAGACGCAAAATTGAAGATCCTTCGGGTGATTCCGCAGCGGTTCATGATTTCTCCGGCGAAGATGTACAGCGGGATAGCCATAAGAGTAAAGTTATCAGCTCCCGCAAACATACGCTGAGGTACTGTGATGAGATCGGCGCCTTTTACGATCATGAGATACAAGGTTGAAGATATACCCATTACAGCAGCCACAGGTATCCCGATGAGAAGCATTGCAAAAAATGCTGTAAGCAGTAATGTCATGATGCGAGGTCCTCACTTTCTTTGCTGTGTTTTTTTATCTTTTTTCCGGTCTGATACAGGTACACGTTCAGCAGTGATTCAAGGCATATACCGATGCAACCGATTCCCATCACGAAATACGGAACAGCCATAGGGATCTGCATCGCTGATGACTTAACCGCAACATTGGCAAGAGCCATTCTGAAGGTATGGAAACTCAGCATGGCAAAGAATGCCGTCATACACACACGGCCCACTTGCTCGATGATAAATCTCACTTTTAAAGGAAGCATACCTGTGATGAAATCAACCTGGATATGTCTGTCTTCCTTTGTGGTAATGATGGCTCCGAGAAAGATTATGGAAACGAAACAATACCTTCCCATTTCAACAGCAAATGTAATAGGCTTATTAAAAAAGTAGCGCATGATGACATTTAAATTTGTGATACCAAACATCAAAAGAAACAGGATGATGATGGATATCGTAACAATCTTTATCAGCGCATCATGTATTTTCTCCAAGGATTTCATAGTGCCCCGGCCCCTTTCTAAATTGGATAACCGAACTGACACAGAAGTCCGGCCGGTTATCCTTTATTCACTTTACGATGATACAAACTTACTTGTTGGCATTTACCAGATCAAATAGCTTCTTTGCTTCATCGGATTTCATAAACTCATAGGAAGTATAGTCGATCTTGTTTCTCATAGACTCAACATCAGTTTCAACAAATGTCATGCCTTTTTCCTTGAGCTCAGCACGGTTTGCTTCATCAGAGTCCTTTGTGCTCTGAAGTCCGTAGTGAGATGCTTCAAGTCCTGCCTCGAGAAGCAGATTCTGCTCATCGGCATTAAGCTCATCGAACACTTTGGCTGACATCGAGAAAGTTGTAGGAGCATTTAAGTGATTGGTCTGGTTGAAGTAAGGTGCAACTTCATAGATCGACATATGGAGACATGAATCGGCTGTATTCTCAAATCCTTCAACTACTCCTGTGTCAAGAGCTGTATATACTTCTGATGATGCAAGCGGTGTAGGTGCTGCTCCAAGCATCTTAAAGGTATCAACATAAAGTGATGACTCAGGAACACGCATCTTTAAACCTGCGAGATCATCAACTGTTTTCAGCTCCTTTGTGGTGTACATATTACGGAAAGCCATAACGTAGTAACCGAGATTTTTTACCTTTGCGACATTTAACAGCTGCTCGTTGGCATACTGACCGGCTTCAGACTCAAGTACCTTCTGTACCTGATCATAGTCTTCATAAACATAAGGAAGGATCAATGCTCCAAGCTGAGGGATGGAATTTACATAGAACTCAACCGCGATTACCGCCATATCCAGAGTTCCGGCAGTTAATGCTTCAAGATTCTGGGCTTCTGAGCCAAGTGAAGAGCCTTCAAATACATCAACTGTCATCTTTCCGCCGGACAGCTCGTTTACCTTTTTTGCAAAATTGTTTGTAACATCTGACAATGCAGATCCGCTGCTTGCTGTTGTTGATAATGTAAAAGTATGCTCACCTACATTATCAAGATTGTACTCATAGGTCGTATCTTTAGATGAATCATCAGCCTTTTCGGCAGCACTTGTTGCTTCTGTGTTTTTTGCTGCTTCTGTTGCTTCTGTTGCTCCACCGGTTGATGGTGAAGATGCTGCAGCGTTGTTCAGGCATCCTGTCATAGTCATCGTTAGTAATGACATTGCAGTAAGCATCGCGATTTTCTTTTTCATGTTTTTCTCCTTTTGACTTCGCCAATTCTTAAGATACAAGTATATCTATTCGGGATACACTCATGTAAAAAAGGAGATAAAGTCATGATTCCCAAAATACAGAATATAAAAGTTATCGAAACTGCCCCTGCAGGTATCAACTTCCTTGTGGTAAAGGTAGAAACAACTGAAGCCGGCTTATACGGTTTAGGTTGTGCGACATTGGCCTACCGTACCGCTACCATCAAAAACCTTATTGAAAACTATCTTTCTCCTCTTCTCATAGGCAGAGATGTTGACAGGATTTCTGATCTCTGGCAGCTTATGCATCAGAACGCCTACTGGAGGTCAGGACCTATTGAAAACAACGCTATTTCAGGAATAGATATGGCATTATGGGACATAAAGGACAAGATGGCCAATATGCCCTTGTATCAGTTGCTTGGAGGAAAGGTCCGGGATGCTGTTCCTGTATATCGCCATGCCGATGGCGCAACTATAGAGGAGTTGATCGAAGAAATCGAAGGCTTCAAAAGTATCGGCCTACAGTATATAAGATGTCAGATGGGGATATACGGAGGTACTGAATATGGCAAGGCATGTGCCGGTGCATCAAAACAGCCTTCCCTGGGAACATATATAGATTCCAGAAAATATATGAGAGATACCCTGAAGATGTTTGACAGATTACGATGCCATTTTGGTGATAACATGGAATTTGTACATGATGTTCATGAGCGCATAAATCCTATTGATGCAAGATATTTCTGTCAGGAAATGGATAAGTACCATTTGTTTTTCCTTGAAGATGTGGTCTCCCCGGAAAATGTATCGTGGTTAAGAGAGATTCATAATTATTGCACTACTCCACTAAGTCATGGAGAATTATATTCAAATCCGAACGATTGGAAAAATGCAGTAATGGATAATTCGGTTGATTATTTAAGAGCTCATCTTTCCGATATCGGCGGCATAACCCCGGCACTCAGGATGGCTGCATTTGCAGCTCCTTTTGGGGTGCGTACCTGCTGGCACTGTCCACCGGATATGTCTCCTGTTGCAGCAAGTGCAATAATTAATATAGATCTTGCAATACCGAATTTCGGACTTCAGGAGTGGAGTGCGATCAAATCCTATATATTTCTTCAGCAAGGGTCAGACATCATTGATTCTGACATGACTGCTTATGAAGCGATCAATGAAGTTTTTTCGGGTATGCCGGAATATGGAAATGATGGCTATGTTTATGCTAACGAAAAGCCGGGACTTGGAATCGAAATTGATGAAAGGTCTGCTGCAAAGTATATGTGCAGGCATCCGGTTACCATCTGGACACAGACCAGAAACCCGGATGGTTCACTACAGACGCCATGATCGTGCACTCACTTTTTTATGTTATATAAAAAAATTACACCAGAGGTTTAACACCTCTGGTGTAATAAGCTGATCCCAAAAAACGCTATGAGTTCAGTTTCCGAACGAAGAATAAGATCTTTTTCACCAGCCGTTACCAAAACCGGAATCGCAATAATTTTCAGACTATCAGGATCAATACAGGGTTCTGTAAGCATAAGTGTCACCAACGGATCCGGCTTATGAAAATCACTCGGTAATAGCCCAGACTCTTGCCGGAAGTCCGGTGGCCCCTTCAATTCTCGGATAAGAAACAAGTATGACCGCCCCTGCAGGGGTGACCTTGTCCAGATTAGCGAGCAGTTCTACCTGAATTTTCTCGTTTTCCAGAACATATCTTTCGCAAATAAGATCCTGATGGTCTTCGGCTACCTGTGAGGAATCAGTATCCAGTGTCTCGTGACCATTGGCTGCTGCATTTCTTGTTTTGTAGATGTATTCCAATGCCTCCAATGACCATCCCGGTGCATTCTCTTTTCCTTCTTCGTCTATACCTGATATGGCATCGATGTCGGGCCACTTTTTATACCAGTCACTTCTAAGGGCCACAAATGCTCCATCCGGAATCTGCCCGTATTTCTGCTCAAATTCTTTGATATCTTCTGCTGTGACCGCATATCTCGGGTTATCTTTAGCCTTTTCTGAAATATCTATTACTACAAGGGGGAATATCAGACTCTGAACATCATATTTTTCTGAGAGGTCCTTTCCTTTTGCAAAATGACCGGGGAAGTCTATATGAGTTCCAAACTGTCCGGGAAATTTAAATGTCTGGATCAGACATTCAAGCTCAGGCTTTCCCCAGTCCCAAACTGTTTTGGCTAGTTCCACAGATCCGTCCGGAATTCCTGCCCAGTATGGACTGTCATTGTTCAATGAATGTGAAAGCTCTACCCATTTGTAATTCTTGGCTGCATTTAATGCATTCCATAATTTGTACTCTGCCATTTTGTTGCCTCCTCTATAGTTTTGCTATAATTTTATTTTTTATGAGGAAGAATGTAAAAAAGAATATTCTTATAGTTGGTTATAAGCATCTTCTTTATCCGGCAAAGCGCCCAGTCCAAGTGAATGACTTTATTATATTTTTACAATTTTATAGGCGTTTAATATGACAATACTTATATAAACTATACAAAAAGGTATATCGATATAACAAATTAGTTTATTACACGATTGACGCAGAAACATTGATAAGCGGTTATATCATAATAAATTGCTTGATTATCGTTGCAAGAAATATTAGTATCAAAGTATACATTGTATACTAAATAGGGGCGATTATATGCTGAGCATAAAAGAATTAAGGGGAATGACAGGACTTACACAGGCCAAATTTGCAGAGATATACCATATTCCATTACAAACTGTAAAACAATGGGAAGCCTCAAAAGAAAGTAAGGCATATAGAACTCCACCGGCGTATGCTTTAAGATTGCTGGAGCTGACTATACTACGGGACATTGAAGATAAGATGGTCTCTCTTATTCTTGATGAACAGAATAAAAATGTGAAGTATAGACAGGATGATTTGATTAATACAGCACAGGATATTTGGGGGTAGATATGATATATATTCTTCTGCATAAAGATATTCCGGTTTGCGTTTTTGAATTGGAAACAGAGGTGGTTTCCGGAGTTATCAATCTTAAAACAGCTGACCATCTTCCGCTCCCCTTGAAAAGGATTGTTCATTATCAAACTGAGTTTGTACGGTATGTGCAAGACTCTCAGCTGATTCTTAATGAGGAAGGGTGTTTGCTTGTTGATATATGGCTGAATAATAGAATTATTCCTGCAAACAGGAAAAACAGACAAAAGTATGCTGATTTTCCAAAGAATGCTTTGACGTGGATGTTGGTGTATTTGTCAACTGAAAATTCAGTCAAAAGTTCATTGAAAATTCAGTCACTTTTGTTTTAAATGAGCGCCTCA
>SVDD01000044.1:0-23436 GCA_015057945.1 Lachnospiraceae bacterium
TGTATACTGTTAAACATGAGAACGATCTCCTACCTAAAGTTTTGTTTCGTCGCAATAACTTTATCACTTATTCGAGAACGTTCTCTTTTCTATTTTCTTAAACCTACAAAAACTTTACGCTAGCATATTTTTATTTTTCTATATTGAAAAGATTTGCACTGATTGATTAAAATTTTTATAAACATCTTATTCCGGTTTATTGTTTTGACGAAAAATAATTGGGCACTTATTTAAAACAATCTGTAGTTTTTCTATTTCAAAAGATAATCTCTCTACAGATTAAAACTTAATTTAAAAGGGAATGTATCCCGGAAATGGAGTTAAATTATGAGGAAGCGGATTTTTTGTTCACTTTTAATCTCGCTGCTTACATCAGCTGCCATAATCAGCGGATGTGGAACAACAGGTATACCGGAGGTAAGTGTTAATTTCCCCGAAAACGGTGGTGTGACAGAACAGGAAACTGAAACTGAAAACGTGGAAACAACTGAAGCTGTTACTGCAGATATTCCGGATATTACAATTGAAGATATTAAGGAAGCCAATAGCCGTGATAAAATCTTTTCAAATCACAGTAACTGGTTAAGCGAAGTGAAAGTATCTGAAGATGATTCAGGTATAGCGGTACAGGCTTATGAATTATTTGGTTTTACATCTTTTCACGAAAACGGTATATCCTATTTTGAAACAGATTACCTTGATGATGATATGGAATCACACAGATATGAAACTTCGTTATTTAACGGTGAAACAGATTATTATCATAATGCAGACTTAAAGAAAGATCAGAAACTGTTTGCCGGCTGGTACGCCATGTCAGATGATGAGAAGGAAGATGCTCTTAAATCCAAATTCGGACATCCTGACTGTTTTACCCCTTTTACCTATAACGAAGATATCCATGAAACCATTGATTCTGTTCAGGATGCCAATGACGGAACACTGACTGTAATAACACATATTCCCACAGAGCTCTGCCCTGAAATCAAAAATCTTCCGGATGAATGGAAGGGAGGAAAAGTCAGATATACATATACTTTAGATAAAGAGACCCTTGAGATGTCAGAACTAGTATGTGAAATCGTGGCGGATGGTAAAACCTATGAATTTCTGACACAGAAGGATACCTATGATGTTGATACACCTGAAGGCTACTACAAAATGTGCTCTCTTGTTTATGACTACAAAAATGATGAAATTAAAGAGCCGAGAACTTTGACAGTTATTTATGACCCTGATACGGATGATGAAGAGTCTTTCAGAATGACGGTAGATTATGCTTACCGGATCATTCCGAATATTCGTAAAGGATATAGTCTTTACAAAGATCCAAAAGGCAAAATTCCTTTCACGGGCAGCAGCACTGAAAATGCAGATGTTACTATGTTCGCCATAAAAGACTGATAGTGAATATTAACTCTTTTTCTATTCTTAACGATTAAATTAAAGCACGAATTACAAACGCCTTTATCAAATGGGATTGTAATTCGTGCTTCTTTTTTGAAATCATACTCCCTGTCCTGCAATGAACATCAGGAACGCAAGTATCACTCCCGGAACATAAACAAGTATCTCCAGAATACCCAGTATTAAAAATTTTCTGGCCTCCGGTACACCTTCTTTTATTGCCTTTGAAGCGAACACCGTTCCGAAAACAGATAAAAGAAGACAGGGAAAGTGTGCTAAAAATAAACTCATGAGACCTGCAAATGCAAAAACAGTATAAATCAGACCTCTGTTTGTGGGAGCTTCAAGTATTGCTGCAAGAACAAAGCATACTACGGTAACAACAAGAACAATGACCGGAATCAATGTCAGTATTTTAGCCTTTTTATAATTACTGTTCATCATATTCACCTCTCCGGCAAGTTATGAGAATCAACACTGTTCGTCGCTTCCCATCAAACGATGTCTATATATTCACTTTGCAGATTTGACATTTATATCTTCATTTAAATCTTCATTAATCTCCTCTGCCTCCGATTCGATGGTCTCTGACAGCACTTCTCCCTTAAGGGCATCAAACCTCTCACGCAGTTCTTTAATCAGTTCATAATCCGCCTCGCTGTATTTCTGATACTCACCGAAACTCACATAAATCCTTTTCCTTCTGCTTGCGGATGAAGGATCGGCATAAACGATACTGTAATTCCAGGGACTGTAATCAGTGACAAATTCATCACTATCTTCATTATTCATTAGTGATGCAACATTTTTATCTTTAATAAAGGCTTCAAAATCCTGTTGGTCAGTTGTTTTTACGGAATATACAGTTTTAATTTCAGGCTCATCAAGGCTGTTTCTGTTTTCGCTTTCAATGATCCACTCCCCGTTTTCACCCTTTTTCAAACATTCACCGTGGTACCCGCCATTCATATCACCGTAACCTGGATGGTATCTTAATTCAATCAGTTCTCCCATGGCAGTATGTTCACCGGATTCCCCATTTACAGTGGTTTCCTGTTTATGTCCTGACTCAATGTTTATTTCTGCTGCATCTAAGCTATTATCGCATGCGCATAGAGTTACAAGTGCAAGTATCATTGCGGCTGATATTAACACAATTCTCATAATCCTTTACCTCTGTCTTTCATTTGCTCTGATACAGTCCCCGGTATGATCCATGACAAGGTGAATTCAGTCCTTGAATATCTTTCAGGAATCTGTAATTCCCTGTGTCATCAAAATCTTCACTTTATTTCAGCATACCTGCAACCATGGATATAAGTCCGTAACTCTCAGTCGGGAAGGCAAATATCATCTGGTTCACCTCTTTCGAAGTCATCTTATGATGTGTTATTTTTAGTCTTTTTCGATCAGAGGGGTCCAGTAGTGATATCCTTCATAGTCTGTCAGTCTGTATGCCACACTGGTAACAGTTCCGTCTTCCAGGCGAATGTTGGCTATAAGCGGCTTAGTCCCCACTTTGAAACCTTCTCCCAGAAAATAGTTATCGATAAAGTCTCCTTCATAAGAATAAACGTCACAGATGGGTTCTATCAGATCTCCGTCATTTAAAGGTTCCAGTCCGCTGCACATTTCCTCAGTGGAAAGATCACCCCCCGGACTGTCGGGAAGCGGTTTAACTCCGAGAATCTTTCCGTCCGGATTTGAATTGTCGAACTGCAGTATGATATTTGCATGCTTGGAATTAACAAAAGCAGGGATATAACCGCGGGATTGATATCTGTTGCCCTCGTGCCAGCCGTCCAGCTGATAATATGCTACCACATGTTTATCCAGAGACAGCCAGGTATCGTCGTACTCGCCAATCAGGTTCAGGTCATCGTCAAAATCATAGAGATTATCCAGACCGAGGTCTATATACGCACTTCCGGTGTCTACAAAGACATTGAGCCTGACATATTCAACGGCATCCCATTCTTCATCTGACAGTATCAGAACCTGCTGTCCTTTTTTATTACGGGACCAGACAAGATGGGATTCATCAATTGCCTTTCCTTCAGTATCGGTAAATCCCTGTGAGGTTCCACCCTTGGAACTTCCGCCTAAAGCAGAGGACGCTGCGGCTCCCGCAGCAAGACCCGGAAGAAAACCGTTTCCACCTGAAAGCGGCAGTAAGCCTCCGCTCTTATAGTATTCAGTCAGCTCTGAACTTGCGGACTTTTCAGCATTGACTTCACTGCTTCCGGAAATCAGCCCGGCTTTACCGCCAGTGTTACCGTTACTGCCTGAACCACTGCCTATGCCCTGTACTGCCTCATTTATGGCACCGATACCGGTATCTATTCCCTGCTGAACACTTCCATCCTCAACCTTTGTCGCTGCTGTATGAAAGAGCGTGGAGCCAAGTTCCATCAGCTGGGATCCTCCATTATAGATTATGGAAATGATCATTATGACCGCAAAGATCATAACAGGCACACAGCCGCAGCCACTGCAGCCACAGCCGTTGTTCCCTCCTCCGTAATTGAATCCCGGTCTTCCATTGTAACCGCCCGAATTACCTACAGATCCTCCGAGTCCCAGACCGCTTCCTCTTGTAGACACGCGGCTTGATCCGCTTGTTGTATTTCTTTGTCGGCTTCCGCCGCCTCCGGTTCTGTCCATATGCTTCCTTTTCTGTTGCTGTTACACAAACAAATCAAATACTTATTTAATGCCTGTAAAAGTCATTTTTTACTGTTCTTAGTATTTATCGACGATAAATTAGTCCGGTATTAATTTACATATCTAATTACACTATTAAATATAACATACTAATATTCCGGAATTCTTTAAAACCTTTGAAATATAGTCTCCACACGGATCATAAAAATCGGTTATTTACGATTCAAATCATAAAATTTAAGCATTTTTATACGTCGCCAATAATAATGAGCATTACATTTTTTTATTACAAAAGGCGCTCGGAAGAGCGCCTTTTAACATTTTAAACCCGGTCTACCCAGTATACTCGGTTTATCATACCGGATATAAAAACCTCTTAAATTATTAACTTGCGGATTTCAATGAGCTATCCAGTGTCAGAGTTTTGGTGATCTTACGCTGGTTCCAAAGTGAGTAAATGATTACAAGTATAGCTACTCCAAGGAAAGTCATGGCGATAGGCGAATTAAATATTTCCATGATCTCACCCTTATGGATATTCATAAAGCGCGCATAGTTCTTCTCGCACATGGGCCCGAGAATAAGAGTAAGCAGGATTGGGGAAAGAGGAAACTCGTACTTGTTCATTATCCATCCAAATATACCGAAGCCAATGCATACTCCTACATCAAAGACATTTTTATTGATCGCATAGGCGCCCAGAAGAGATATGACCATGATGACAGGATACAGCATAGTCTTCTCAACAGAGACTATCCTGGTGAAAAATCTGACACCGGCGCAGCCTACCACCAGCATGGCAAGATTGGCTACCATGAGAGCAGCAAATACTCTGTAGACAATAGGCAGATTGGAAACATACATCATAGGGCCGGGCTGTATGCCTTTCATGATAAAAGCACCGAGTAGAACCGCTGTTACAGCGTCTCCCGGAACACCCAGGCTTAAAAGAGGAATCATTGCACCTCCTGAACAGCCGTTGTTGGCTGACTCAGTTGAGGCAACTCCGTTTGGTATACCGGTACCCCAAAGCTCAGGATGTCTGCTGGCTGACTTATTGGCTCCATAAGATACAAACACGGCGATGTCTCCGCCTGCTCCGGGAATGGCACCTATAAAAGTACCGATTACTGCTCCGCTCAAGATATTGGGCCAAATCTTCTTAATGGTCTTCATATCAGGAAGCACTCTGTCGATCCTTGCATTGGAGGTGAGCTGCTTCTCCTCTCCCCTCACTATCTTCTCCACGCCGCCTATGACCTCGGCAACAGCAAACATACCGATCAGTGCCGGAATAAAGGCAAAGCCCTCCAGAAGTGAGGTCTGAGAATAGCTGATGAATCGTGCCACTCCGTTAGTGGGGTCAAGACCCACAGTACAGATGAGCATACCGAAAAATGCTGATATCATACCCTTGATAACACTTTTTCCGGATATTGAGATGATTACACTTAGACCGAAAATAGCCAGCATGAACATCTCGCCGGGGCCAAAGCTCATAGCTGCCTTGGCAATCACCGGTGACAGGAAGGTCATGATAAGAGCACCTATGATTCCTCCGCAGAAGGATGAGAACATCGCCACCGACAGCGCCAGTCCGGCCTGACCGTTTCTGGTCATCGGATAACCATCGATAGTAGTTGCCGCCGCAGAAGGTGTTCCCGGTGTATGAATAAGTATTGCAGAAATAGAGCCTCCATACATACCTCCGCAGTAGATTCCAAGCAGCAGTCCGATAGCCGGTATAAGATCCATTCCAAAGGAGAACGGTACCAGAAGTGCCACACCCATGGTGGCAGTCATTCCGGGAATAGCTCCCAGCAAAACTCCCCCCAATGCTCCAACAAGAGTCATCAGAAGTACCTGGGGATTTAAGAACACTTCAAGATAGCTTGAAAACAATAATCCGAAATCCATCGTACATCCTCCTTAAAAAATCATATCCACTATATCGCGCAGGAAGGCAAGAGGTCCCAATGGGATGTTAACCTTTAGCAGTGTATAGAAAAGAAGCCACATTCCAAGAGGAACCAATATGGATACCGATATCATGACTTTCCAGTTGCGCTTTCCGATGAGGAACATGATAATCAGGCAGGCCAGGGCAGATACAATCACATACCCCAGTAAACTGAAGAGCGCCACATAGGCTATGCAAATGACGATAACTATGAGCGATGCCTGCATGCCTTTATCCTTAACAGGATTAAGAACCGGTGCAGGAGCAGCCTCCGGATCGTCATCTTTCATATTTATGAGTTTCAGTAATGATATGATAAAAAGTATAGCCGCAAAGAACACAAGACCTATGATCATTATCTGCGGAAAATCCGCGGGCTGGACAAAGTTGCCTTTCACAGTCTGGAATCTGGTTGACATAATCCAGCTCACAATCCCGATAAGAAGGAAGACTACGGAACCGATCAGATTTGAGAAGGCCACCGTGTTGAATTTATTTTTCATGAATGTCCTTTCTGTTTAAAAAGCGGATCCAGGCCGGGATGCCATCAGATCCGCAAGCAATTAAAGGTTAAAAAATCATAGCGCGCCGCCGGCATGCTATGATTTTTTTATTCGCGATAAGGCCGTCAAATGCATGTTATGTCTGGACGAACATACATTTGACAGCTCAAATTATAGAGCAGAGCGTTTCAGCTCTCCCGGCTATGATATGCTTTACATTCCAAGAGCCTTCATAGCAGCTGCTACATCTGTTGCATTCTGCTTGAGGAAAGCGCCGTAGGCATCAGCATCGAGATAGCTGATGGTCTGACCTGCATTCTTCATATAAGACTTGAAATCTTCATTCTCGATAGCCTTGGCACAGGCATTTCTCAAAGTAGTAAGCTGTGATTCATCAAGTCCCTTTGGAGTTGCAAGTCCACGCCATGTGAAATATGTAGCGTTGACGCCCTGTTCCTTACATGTTGGCACATCGGGGAATGCAGGATTACGCTCCTCATCCATGACACCAAGACAAATGAGATCACCTGACTCTATGAAAGAACGAGCCTCAGCAAGAGATACAGTAACACCGTTAATGAAACCACCGGCTGCATTCTGAACAGCTGTTGCTGCGCCCTCTTCGTAAGTGATCATATGGATATCGATACCGGTCTCCTCCATGAGATAACCACCGGCAATATGCCAAACGGAAGCATTGGAAGAACCACCCATCTGTACTTCTCCCGGATGAGCCTTACAGTAATCAATAAAGCTCTTAAGATCTGTAATACCGTTTTCCTGAGCCCATTTAGCATTGACTGTAACAGATGCAGCATCCGTGTTAACACGGCACAAAAGATCATAGCTGTCACTGGTGAGCTGGCTTGTGCCAAGAGGACCATAGGTTGAAAGCTCAAATGTGATCATGCCGATAGTGTAACCGTCTTTTTCTGCATTGGCGATTGCCTCATGACCTACAACACCACCACCGCCAGTACGGTTGTCAACGGTGAAAGTCTGGCCGAGTTCCTTGCCAAGAGCATCTGAAAACGCTCTTAAGCAGGAGTCTGTTCCGCCGCCGGCACTCCATGGGCAGATAACAGTCACGCCTTTAGTCGGATAGCCGGATCCGGAATTTCCTGAACTTCCACACCCGACAATCGCTCCCATTGTCATCACTCCGGCAAGAGCAATGGCGATAATTTTCTTCAAATTCTTCATCTCATTTTCCCTCCTTGTGTAAATTACAACATTGCTGTGTAAACGCTTACAGCTATTCTATAATCATAATAAAAAAACTTGTTATGGTCAAGATTAACAACTGATTTAAATATTAAATAAGTGCCTTTAGCAAATATAACCATATTTTATACATAGGGAACGTATTGCGCGAAGCGGTCCGATATCGACTTTTGACACTCACATCAGTATATTTTTTTCTTATAGAACAAATATAGTTCCGACAATGGTATAATTGACTATAGATTGAGTTGATCGTGTTTAAACTCTGTGTTTCAAAAACAGTACTGTAAAGTCAGCATTGTTTAAGTAACAGATGTGTATAAAAAAATGAGAGCTTTAAATTATAGGGAAGGAGTGATGAAACGCTATAAAATTTCATTTTCTGTGAGGGGATTCTTAAATGTATCAATTTAATCAATACGGAGGATATTTTATGAAGAATCAATCTCTGATTTGTATCTTCTGTGCAGCTTTAGTTTTAGGTCTTGCTGCATGCTCCGGTAAGAGCCCGACTTCAAGTCCTGGCACAGAAGCAGAAACAACGCAGACTGAAGCGCCTTTTGTGGAAGAAGAGCCTGTAAAGAATGAGTTGAATTCCACCTCTCCCATTCCGAAAATCAATAAGGATTATGATCTTACAGAACAGATATTTGAAGAAGAAAATCTGATTCTCAGGCTGCCGAAAGGTGTCACTGCTGTTAATGAAGGCAGAGGGAAAAACATGGGACACATAACTGTCACAGATGAGGAAGACGGTTGGAAACTGATGTTCCGCCCTGATAATTTCTCTCTGAACAACATAGTTAACAATGTCAGCAATACAGTTATTTATGACGGTAACGTGGTAAAAACCGACTGGTCAAAGGATGTGGCAGGTACTCTTTCCGGGTTCCCTGTCAGGGTATGGGCCAACAATATACGAAAAGGATGGCTTCACCCTTCCAATGAAACCGATACGCCGGCTGTAGACATCATCGTGGATTATGGCGAGACTCTTGTAGGAGAATGGCTGGGCATGCACATTCGTCTTGAGGCTCTTAACCCTAAAGATGATACCAACATTTACCACTATCTATACAACAGTAAGCTGCGCGCCGTTCTGAACAGTTTTGAATGTATAAAAACTCCTGACGGAAAGGAATATACCGCAAACGGTATCACTGCATCCTTCCCGGCCCGCTGGCCTGTAAAAGCCGGTGAAAACTCTCTGGTGGCAAATATGCATTCGAACGCCCTCACCGGAGGAATCACCATGTCAACACAATACAATCCGGATCCTCAGCATCATGTGGATCAGTACGAGGGTGAACAGTTCAGCCGTACCTATGGAAGTAATGACTGGATAGGTGTTATCGCCAAGCATACCTTTGAGAAGGATGAAACTTCTGAACCGACCATACTGTACTCCATGCACCTGTTCTCAAAATTCAGTGACAGGATGTGTGCCAATGTTCATGTTTCCAACAACAGTTTCGGACCGGATGAGTTCAAGGCTTTCCTTGACAACGAACAGTTTGTGGATCTTATGAATTCGGTAAAACTCGATCCTGACGCATGGCATCAGCCCGGTACAGCTGAAGTAAACGGTCTTCTGTCTGACGGAGGCAGTATCATGTCATACTCCGGTTCAGATGAAGAAGTTGATATCCCATCAGTGATCGGCGACTACAACACAGTCTACATCGGTTTTAATGCATTTAAGGACAATACTTCTGTCAGAAAAATCGTCATACCTGAAGGCGTAACTGAGATTCAGGGCAATGCTTTCTTCGGTTGTACAAATCTTGAAACGGTTGTACTTCCCGAAACCCTGAACTTTATCTACCAAAACGCTTTTCGTGACTGCCCGAATCTTAAGGACGTAGTATTGCCGGAAAGTGTATCTTATGTTGGTTCCGGCGCTTATGAGGGTTCCGGTACAGGAACATTCAAGGGAAGCTCTGCGGAATATGATTCTCATGCATTTGATGAAAGTGGTTTTGATAAGATAAGCTTCGCAGCAGGTGCGGTTCTTTCAGCAGACTATATTTTTGATGGTGCAAAGCTTTCTGAGATAGAGTTCCCATCTGACCTTAAAGAACTTGGTATGGGTGCATTTGTAAACTGCCACAACATACAAAGGATAGAACTTCCTGAGACAGTGACAACCATCGGAGAAAGTGCATTTGCATCCATGTTTGGTCTTCCGTATATCACTCTTCCGGAGGGGCTTACAGAGATACCTGAAGGCTGTTTCAATTCAACAACACTGGATACTCTCGTGATTCCTTCTACTGTCACGAAGATTGGTGACAGCGCAACCTTCGGTGCAGCCTGCATCGTTATCCTGTGTCCTGAAGCAGAGATAGGCGAGCGAGCAATACAGGCAGACTACGTATACATGGAAGATGCCTATAAGCATGTATTTTCCGATCATCAGGAGCTGGAAGGAAGCTGTCTGTATCTTGACGGTGTCTATGATGCAGCGTCTCAGCTCCAGGGACATTTCTATGATGCAACAAGCTTCAGTTATCAGGTTTACCTTCCATCTGACGCTACCGTTGAAGAGGCTGATGCACTTGACCGGTTCCTGATCTCTATAGGATATCAGGATATCGCATGGATCGGTTCCTCAAGAGACTTCATTCCTGACAGTACCTTCGACTTCGATTGTACCAGTGCAGGTATGATAACAGGATATCACGGTAACAGTGACAAGCTTGGTATACCTAACTATCATCTGTACAGAGATGATGACTGGTGGCTGACAGGCAATGTATATGGAATCGTGGATGAAGCCTTCAAGGATTCCACCTTTACCTCTGCTTACTTCCGCGGCCAGTGCGGAGACGGAATCGGATCAAGAATTCTTGCAGGTAATACTGCTCTTAAGGATATATGGTTCAATACTTCTATTATCAATGAGATAGACTCAGATAATTCCGCCAGCGGAATCCCGCATTATCAGCCTGACACCTTTGAAGGTATCCCTGATGATGTAACGGTACATCTGCCTGAAGCTATTCCTGATGATCTACGTTCCGGCCTGGAAGAAAGCCTTCGTGCCCATGGTATACCTACAGGAGCAAAATTCGTATATTACAGTCTCAGATAACAGCTTTGTCTGATAATCTGAACAGCTGATCTTCTTTCGATTTTAATCATGGAGAAGCTGCGAAACACAATAAAAGACAGCTATGTTTCAGATGAGCATAGCTGTCTTTATTTTTTATGCTATAAGCCTGATATATAACAATATTTAATGTAAGCACTTACATTTGTATGATTTATGTAACTTTTTCGTTTCGAAAATGAAAAATATTTTTCTGCCTAAATATTATTATAGAATGCGAAGGAGAAAATTTTTTCTTGAATCAGAAGGGAGAAATATGAAGAATGCAATAGTTGGACAGTCCGGAGGACCCACTTCTGTTATCAATTCATCACTGGCAGGTGTATTTGAGGCAGCAAAAAGTCGCGGAGCCGGGCATGTTTATGGAATGTGCAACGGAATTCAGGGATTTCTGGAAGACAGATATGTGGATATGACTGACATATTCAAAAAGACCATTGATATCGAGCTTTTAAAACGTACACCATCAAGTTATCTTGGAAGCTGTCGTTATAAGCTTCCTGCACTTGATGCAGAAGGCGCTAAAGAGATTTACGACACTATCATGGGAAAACTGGAAGCTCTGAATATCGGATACTT
Organism: Lachnospiraceae bacterium; assembly: GCA_015057945.1. GTDB lineage: Bacteria > Bacillota > Clostridia > Lachnospirales > Lachnospiraceae > Oribacterium. The sequence continues at coordinate 11,450 of SVDD01000044.1, forward strand.
CTTTTATATTGGTGGTAATGACAGCATGGACACTATCGACAAACTCTCAGCTTACGGTAAGCAGGTCGGTAGCGACATCAGATTTATAGGTGTACCGAAAACCATAGATAATGACCTTACTGTAACAGATCACACTCCGGGTTACGGATCTGCCGCCAAATACATCGGCGTTGTAATGAAGGAAATCATACGTGACGCTACAGTTTACGGAACAAAATATGTTACTATCGTTGAAATCATGGGAAGAAATGCAGGATGGCTCACTGCCGCAGCTGCTCTTGCAAAAGACAATGACTGTGAGGGTGTTGATATGATCTGTCTTCCCGAGGTTCCATTCAATGTAGACCGTTTTGTGGAGAAAGTACGCAGAATGCAGGAAAAAAAGAGCAGCATAGTCATTGCTGTTTCAGAAGGTGTCAAGCTGGAAGATGGTCGTTATGTTTGTGAGCTGTCGGATGACGTACATGCAGTAGATGCCTTTGGTCACAAGTCTCTTACCGGAACAGCAAGATTTCTTGCCAATACAGTTGCAAGGGCTATGGATACAAAGACCAGATGCATTGAGCTTTCAACACTTCAGAGATGTGCGGGACATCTTACAAGCCGCACAGATATCACAGAAGCCTATCAGGTTGGCGGTGCTGCAGTTAAAGCCGCTTTCGAAGGTCATACAGGTGAAATGGTCGCACTTAAGAGAATTTCCAATTCACCATATCAGTGCACTACTGAGCTTCATCCGATATCGGAGATTGCAAACCTTGAAAAGAAGGTTCCTCTTGATTGGATAAATGAAGATCACACTCAGATGAAGCAGGAATTCATCGACTATGCATTTCCACTCATTCAGGCAGAGCTGACACCTATTTTTGTCGGAGGACTGCCACAGCATATCTACCTCGGAGAAAAATCCTGATACGCTTAACATTTAAAGCCAAAAATCATTTAAATAACAGCTGATATAGCCTTTAAATGAAGCGAAAAAAGAAATGAACAGGGTTTAGTCATGTAGCTTTCACAAATAAAGCCAAGAAAAAATGTGATCACTATTAAGTGATCACATTTTTTTGTCTCCGACCCTTATTATATAAGTTTCAAAGCTTTATCGGTCAATATGAGTTTTCTAATAATCCAGAATCCACTCGATGCCCTTTGCCATACGGTAATCCTCATCCTTGAAATGATTACCCGGATTCATCTCGAAGGTGGCATCGATACCTCTGTCACGCAATATCTGATAGATATTCTCTGTCTTCTCCTTAACTGTACTTAACAGCTGATTTCTGGTTTCAGCTTCCTTATCTCCCAGTGAGAAGTAAACCTTACGTGGTCTCGTGACAAATTTGTTTTTCTTAACATACTCTGCAAAATCAGGGTACCACATGGAACCTGAAGCACTGACTGCGCTATCAAATATGCCGGTATGGAATAAGCTGTAAAGTGAGAACAGCCCCGCCAGAGAATATCCTGTGATAGCGATGTACTTAGGTTTTGCTTTTAGCTGCTCCTTAATCTTAGGAATGATAATATCCGTCAGCTTTTTAAGATATTTCTCCGCTCCTCCTGTACAGGCTTCATCACTGATGTATCGCGGAGGACATTCCCACGGAGACATCTCATCATTCCATTTAATATCCGAAATAACAGCAAAAATAAATTCTGTATCTGTAAGTTTCTTGATTTCGTCGTAAACACCTTTCCCATCACCCTGAAATGCATGATAAATAATAAGTGGAACAGATTCCTCCGATTCCCCGTATATGTTTACAGTCTTGTCATCTATAACCATGCTTCCTCCTGTATTAGTGTAAAAAAACCTATAGGGTCACTTAGAATAAACACTAAAACATTTATCGACAGGATGAAGGTCATATATTACATTAACTTACTCATTATAGTTTGTTATTTATTTTGCCAAATTTAATGTCTACACTTTTCGGAAAAGCTGATATAATCATTCCAAAATTAACAGAAGTATGTCTTATGACAGGAACAGAACACAAGACTGAGTATGATGAAAACCAGTAAAAGGAGCTATATAAATGCCAAACGAAACAATGAATGCTGATGGACTCACACCGGAAGAAATCCGCCGTAACCTGGATACTGTTAAAGAAAACATTAATAAAGCCTGTATAAGGACCGGTCGGAATCCTAAAGAAGTAACCATCTGTGCCGTAAGCAAGCTGAAACCCATTGAAGACATTCGTATCGCCATGTCCTCCGGACAGCATCTGTTTGGTGAAAACTATGTTCAGGAGCTGGTTTCAAAATATGAAATTCTTGCTGACTCTGCTGAATGGCATATGATCGGGCATCTCCAGAAAAACAAAGTGAAATACATCATAGATAAGGTGTCTTTGATACACTCCGTAGACAGTGTATCTCTGGCAGCCCAGATAGACAAAGAGGCCGGAAAGAAAGATAAAATAATGGATGTTCTTCTGGAGGTCAATATAGCCGGTGAAGAATCAAAATGGGGTTTCACAGCGGATGAAACACTCGATGTGGTAAAAGAGATAAGTGCTCTTAGTCATATTCGTGTTCGTGGACTTATGACCTCAGCCCCATACACGGAGGATGCTGAAACAAACCGGATTCATTTCCGAAACCTTAAGAGCCTTTTTGATAAAATGAAAAGAGCTGATATTCCGGGTGTTGAAGCCGATATTCTCTCTATGGGAATGACCGGTGACTATATAGTTGCTGTTGAAGAAGGTGCCACCATGGTTCGCGTAGGAACAGGAATCTTCGGAGAAAGAGATTATACTAAATAATAAATGAAGCCCCTTTGTCCATGCTGTCCCTTCTAAATTAACCGTGGTCAGTCAATAAAATGATGTGAGTGTCAAAAGTATTTGCCACTCACTTATTAGCGCTAACGCACACATTCGTGTGCAATGAGCTGCTGAACACTCATAACTCACGTCCTTTTGCTGTGCAAAACGACTACGTTATTCGTGTTCAGGCGGGTCATAAAGTCTCAAATCAACGTGCAAGCACGTGATTTGGTACTTTTGACCCTTACATCATAACATTCTTTTCCAAAAATCAAGGTCATATTCCGGTAAAGGAACATGACCTTTTTTCATGACTGTCTCAGATACCATTAAGTTTTCGTCTCTGATATGCTTAAGTCTGCCTTTCAAACACGATATCAGTATCATCTGATAAATCTTTTCTATATACATATCCCAGCCTGTCAAAGAACTTTATATCATCCGGTTCTTCTATCTCATGTTCAGCCATGTACCTGACCATCTCGCCTCTTGCCATTTTGGCATATGTGCCTTTAGTGACAAACTTTCCATTTGACATTTCACCAAATATAACAGTGACATATCGGTCTTCAGGCTGAAGATACTTTTCTATGCACTTAGAGTATTCCTTGGATGCAAGGTTGACTACAACTCCTGATTCATCCTTTACTTCGTTATACAGACTGGATCCCCAAAAATCATATAAATCTTTATATCCGTTTATACTTGCCTTGGACTGCATTTCCAGCCTATAGGGTGTTACTCCGTCCATAGGTTTCAGAACTCCGTAAAACCCTGATAATATTCTCAGATGCTCCTCTACATAGTCAAAACACCTTTCCTCAAAAACTGCAGGCGCCATATACTGAAAGGCGATTCCTTCATAAGAAAGAATTGCCGGTGTCAGCATTTTCCCGAGGTCCATATCTCTGATACGTCGAAAATTCTTTTCAGCTATCCCCTCATTGCATCCCCAGAGTTTTTTCAGGTCTTTATATGACTGGTTTTTCATCCAGTTAAGAATTTCCTGAGTCTGTTTCAAAAATACAGGAATTCCCTTTGGTTCAAGCTTATCAGTATCAACATTCATTTTCTTGGCAGGGGAAAGAATAATCCTCATTCCTGTTCCTCCAACATCTTTTACCTATCGTCCGCAACTATTGCATTCCATATATCAGGTCATTAAAGTACCTAATCATCGTGCAAACACGTGATTTGGTTGTTTTGACCCTTACATCATTGAATATTTTGACAGATCCACTCTGCCGTTAATGACTTCGATTCCATCTGCCTCCAGGAGTTCTTTCTGAGCCCAAGCTCCGCCAAATGCATATTCACCTGCCAATTCACCTTTGGAATTCACCACCCGATAACAAGGGATATCTTCAAAATCAGGATTCTTGTGCAAAGCATTACCGACTGCACGGCACATCTTCGGATTTCCTGCCATTGCAGCTACCTGGGCATAGGTTGCCACTTTACCTCTTGGGATTTTTTTGACAGCTTCATATATACGCTTTGTGGGATTGTCTGTCACAAGCTTATAGCTTTCAGCTATCATGCGTTTTATTTCATCATCAGGGATAGACCCGTCCAAAATCACTGTGTTCCAGTGGTCTTTATTCTGATGATATCCGGGCAAGACAGACTTGTAGACATTTCTCCAGAAATCCCGCCACTCAGGATCACATTTCAGGTTAAGGCATATCTGTCCATCCTTTTCATAAGACCAAAGAAAAGCTTTCTTACTGGGCTTCACTCTGATAAGCTGCCAGTTTGCATCATGAAATGGTGCCTCCTGATATGTATCTGCAAAGGTCAGACCGTATGCTAATGCTTCTTCCCGGGTTCTCATAAAAAATCCTTTCAAAAAACCTTTTTAATTTACTGAAATTTTCTGATATTCACTCATCTCAGAATCTCTAAAACAACAATGAAATAAAATATACATATTAAATTATACACCCTGATGTCCGGATCACCATAACTTCATCATACTGATTTTATTTGACAGACTTGACGATTTTATCTGACACACATGACAACATTTCTTTTTTAGGGAAACTGTGATATTCTCATGGTGTTTTAGCATTATATTCAGAGAGGTAAAACATGAACATAAACAGAGAACAGGTTCTTTCAGCTTTTGACAGATACACTTCAGACTATGACGTTTCTGATGTAAAGGTAAAACTCAAGATAGACCACACTTACAGAGTTGCAGAAATCTGTGATAAGATATCCGACTCTCTTCACCTTTCATCTGAAGATCGGGACATTGCCTGGCTTACCGGTATGCTTCATGACATCGGACGCTTTGAGCAGCTTAGAATATACCATACATTCAAAGATAAAATCTCTTGCGATCATGCAGCTCTGAGCGCAGATATACTTTTTAAAGACGGTAATATCCGCATGTTCACGGATGACTCTTCGGAAGATGAGCTTTTGGAAAAAACGATACGCCTGCACAATTATTATATACTTCCGGACAACCTTACAGAAAGAGAACTGCTTTTCATAAATCTTCTCAGAGATGCAGATAAAGTAGACATCATCAAAGTCAACTGCATCACTCCGAGATCAGAAATCTATGACATTCCGGAAGCTGATTTCAGAGCCTCATCCATATCTCAGGATGTATATGAAGACATTATTTCAGAACACAATGTTGACCGAAACCATTCGAAGACTCCCGCTGACTACATCATAGGTCATATAGCCTTTGTGTATGGGCTTGTTTACAGGCAGAGCTTTGTCGAAGTACGTCAGCAGGGATACCTGGATCAGATGCTTGATTTCAAAAGTGATGTGGAAGATACCAGGATGAAATTCAAGACCATCAAAACAACCATAAACAACTATATAGACAGACATATTGCGCAGATCTAAAGTTCACTATTTGTTCTTATAGCCTATTTTTCGGTTTGTTATATATGTTTGGTTTTTTATAGTAAAGCTGAATCACTTTCTGAAAAAGCATAAACTGAAAAAGCAGACAGTTCAAAGGACGAGCAGAATTATATCCGCCCGCCCTTTAGAAAAAGAATGAAAGAAATTGGAGAAACTACATGCTTAAGTGAAGTGTACCGGATTTCCCGGTTGTCCGATGTCATTTAGATTAACTATATCAGACATACTTCAAAAATATATGAGGGTATAAGGATTCACGTTCATATCATTAATGGTTATATCGGCAGTATCATCACAAACATAACAGGTTATTCAATAAATATGCCTTAAAGTTTTTAAGAAAGCTTTTAATATCATACCGTTCTACCTGCCGCTTATCACGATAAAAAGTTTCAGAATATTAAGAATGATTTTAAATATCCAAAATATCCAAGATTCATAGAAAAAAAGCCTGTACCCTTTTTCAGGGTACAGGTAAAAGTATATATGATATAAGTTAGGAGGTTTATACAGCCGCAAATCCCTTTTCAAGATCCGCAATTATATCATCCACATGCTCTGTTCCTATTGAGAGTCTGATTGTGCTCTGAGTGATTCCCTGATCCTGAAGTTCTTCATCAGACAGCTGTGAATGTGTTGTAGTAGCCGGATGGATAACCAGGCTCTTTACGTCAGCAACATTGGCAAGAAGTGAGAAGATCTCGAGGTTATCGATAAATCTCCATGCCTCTTCCTTTCCGCCCTTTATCTCAAAGGTAAAGATCGAAGCGCCGCCGTTAGGGAAATACTTCTTGTAAAGCTCGTGATCCGGATGGTCAGGAAGTGAAGGATGATTGACCTTTGCAACCTTGGGATGCTTACTCAGGAATTCAACGACCTTCTTAGTATTCTCAGCGTGTCTGTCAAGTCTCAGAGACAGTGTCTCTGTTCCCTGCAGAAGGAGGAAAGCATTGAATGGAGAAATCGTCGCGCCCGTGTCTCTCAACAGGATGGCTCTCACATAGGTTACAAATGCTGCCGGTCCTACTGCATCATAGAAAGATACTCCATGGTAGCTTGGGTTTGGAGCAGCGATGTTCGGGTATTTTCCGCTTGCCTTCCAGTCAAACTTCCCGGACTCTACGATGATTCCGCCAAGAGTTGTTCCGTGACCACCGATAAACTTTGTGGCAGAGTGTACAACAATATCAGCGCCATGCTCTATAGGTCTGATAAGATAAGGAGTTCCGAAAGTGTTATCTATAACGAGTGGAAGTCCATGCTTATGAGCGATTTCAGCGATTGCATCGATATCAGGGATATCACTGTTTGGATTACCGAGAGTCTCCAGATAGATGGCTCTGGTGTCTTCAACTATCGCATTCTCCACTTCATTAAGATCATGAGCATTTACAAAAGTGGTCTTGATACCGTACTGTGGTAATGTATGCTCCAGAAGATTGTAGCTTCCACCATAGATGGTTTTCTGTGCAACGATGTGTCCGCCGTTTGCAGCAAGAGCCTGAATTGTGTAACTGATAGCCGCTGCACCAGAAGCTACTGCAAGAGCTGCGCTTCCTCCCTCAAGAGCTGCAATTCTCTTTTCAAATACATCCTGTGTTGAATTTGTGAGTCTTCCATAGATATTACCGGCATCGGCAAGTCCAAATCTGTCAGCGGCATGCTGGCTGTTTCGGAACACGTAGGATGTTGTCTGGTAAATAGGAACTGCTCTTGAATCAGTAGCCGGATCAGGCTGCTCCTGTCCTACATGTAACTGAAGTGTCTCAAATCTGTACTTGCTCATAGCTGTATCCTCCCTTATTCGGCTTTTACATTACTATATATAGATTTTTTTTAGTAATGTTCCTCTGTTTTTTGATATAGCAATGATAGCGCATAAGGATATGCTATACATAACACTTTAATTTTATTATTGTATATAGATATAGCCTATAGCATTTATCAGATTCAGTCATAAATAACAAGCATTTACGACCCCACTCATAAAAAAACCACTATTGTGAGCTTTTCCTTAAATCAATTTCCCAATGACATAATTCCTTTTGTGACTGCCTGCTCATAGTTAAATACTGCTCTCTGGTACTCAAGCTTTGGCACAAAGGTCTGATGTGCACTTACCTCTACCGGGGCATCCTCAGCCAATGCTGAATTTGAACTTATTATCATGAGTGCCAGTAAAACCGGCACTCCTTTAATATATTTTCTTTTCATTTCATAACCTCTTAAGCTTCATCCTCATCAAACTCTGATGTAATCGCAGGTTTTACTCTCTTATCCTTTGGAGTCATTACCGAGTAATAAACCGGCAGCATAAGCAGACAAAGAATTGTTGATGCTGTAAGACCACCGATATTAACGATAGCCAGACCCTGATTCATGGAACCGGCATTACCAAGAGCCATTGCCATAGGTACCATTGAAATAACCGTTGTTAATGTTGTCATAAGGATTGGGCGCATTCGTGTGGCACCTGCCTCTATAAGCGCTTCATTAAACTCCATGGTACTTCTGTACTGGTTGGCAGTATCAACATACAGAATACCGTTATTAACAGCAGTACCTATAAGCATCAGAAAGCCGACCATGGACACCATACTTATGGAAACATCTGTAAGCCACAGCAATGAAAACGAACCAATAAGAGAAAACGGTATCGTAGTCATAACCATCAGCGAATACTTAGGTGATTCAAACTGTGACGCCATTACAATAAATACCAGGAAAACTGCTTCAAACAAGGCTACAACAAGTTTACTCAACTCACTGGCCTGTGTTTTGGTCGCCATACTTTGTCCGATTGTTACCGTACCTGTAAGATTCGGATTTACAACATCGTTAAGTATCTGTTTCGGAGTTGCAGTAGTAGCCTTATCCGAATACTCGGCAGTGATTGTTACATTGTACTGCTTATCCGTCCTGTTAATTGCAGCAGGTGAGTCTGTATAATGTACATCTGCCACATCAGTAAGAACCACCTGTCCACCGTTTCCTGCAGCAAGCAGAATATTCTTGATTTCATATAGCGAATTATATTCATCAATCGGATACTCAACCTTTACATCGGTATCCTCTCCAGCGACTGCTATGCTGGTAACTGTTGAACCTGTAAGTATCGATCTTAATGTATTTCCGATGCTGCCTGCTGTAAGACCATAGGATTTGGCCTTTATAGCGTCTACTGTTACCTCCACAACAGGTGATGAATTTTCAATACCTGAGTGTACTCTTGCTATATCATCACGCTCCGAAAGCTGAGCCACTATATCCCTTACTACAGACTTTACTTCATCATAGTCCGCACCCTGGATAATCACCTCATAGCTATCCTTGGTTGAACTCATCATGCTCATCGATGATGACATTTCTACTGAAATATCACAGTTTGTTACATCCTCAAGCTCCTTCTTCCACTTATTTACAACATCCTTTGTCTTCATTGTCCTGTCATCTTTAAGTGAAGCTGAAATGGTAGCACTTGAGTTGCCATTTCCACCTGAAAATTCTGTACGATAATGATCCAGATTGGAGTCCTTCCTGATAATATCCTCTACCTCATTCAGAACAGGCTCAATCTTTGAGGTCTCTGTACCGGGTCTTGTATCAACTGTTATTGCAATTTCACCCTGATCATCAGACGGCATAAGTTCGATTGTTAATGTACTTGCAAGCAGGAGTGATCCTGTAAGAAGCAGAACAGAAGTAACCATTACAGTTTTACGCTTGGGAAGAATCTTTTTCATTATTTCTCTATAACCATCCTGTAAACTCTTCACAGGGCGGTTGAAAGGGGCCCTTTTCTTCTCTGCCGGTTTGTAAAGCATGTAACAAAGAGGCACTACCGTTATTGCCGAGATCAGTGAAGCCGCCATACAGAACACAATTGTAAAACCCAGTGGGCCAAACATCTGTCCAACCATACCTGTGAGAAGTCCTAACGGAAGGAATACAACACAGGTAGTTATCGTTGATGCAATGACTGATGTGGCAACTATTCCTGATCCGTCAAGAGCATCATGTGCGTACTTGATCAATTCCGGTTTCTTATCATACTTTGCTGTAACGCGGAAACAACTCTCTAGTACAACGATGGAATTATCTACCATCATACCTACGCCAAGTGTCAATGCTGACAGAGTTATCATATTGAGTGAGTACCCCATTACACTCATCATGATAAGAGCTGCGAGAATTGATATCGGGATAGAACTGCCAACGATAAGTGATGCCTTAATATCTCCGAAAAACAGGAATATTATTATCATTGAAATGATAACCGCAAGTAACAGAGTAGTTACTACATCTGTCAGTGAGTCTACTATTGAATCTGCAGAATCATCGATTACTGTCAACGAAAGATTTGGGTCCTTTCTTGTCAGAGCATCTATAGTATCTTTTACTTTGTCAGAAAGAGTCATAGATGACGCACTCTGCTGTTTTGATATTGCTAATGTAACTGTATCCTGTCCATCGTATCTTGCTATACTGTCATTCTTTTCCGATGCATAATTTACAGTTGCTACATCCTGAAGATATACAATATCATTTTTATTGGCTGTAGTTAGCGGGATATCCCCCAGCAGTTCAAAAGAATCGTATTTCATTCTGGTTGAAACGCTTAATTCCTGACTGCCATCAAGTGTACTGCCGGCCGGAATGGTAGAGTCAGCTGATGAAATATCGCTGGCAATAGATGCCATGGTCACACCATACTGGAGCATTTTTTCTTCATTAAGCTCTATGGATATGTACTGCTTATTTCCACCCTTTATATCAACTTCAGCAACCTCGGGAATTTTTTCAAATTCCGGAGAGATTTTGTTTTCTACATAATTGTAGAGGTTAGCTGACTCTTTTTCATTCTGTACCATGAGAGTCATATCCGTACTTGAGTTAAGATTCATCTCAATGATAGCAGGTGTTTTACATCCGCTTGGCAGATTATTAGTAACTGCATCTACCTTTTTCCTGAGATCATCATATGCTTTGTCCATGTCTGTACCATAATCATAGGAAAGCATGATCATGGATGCACCTTCATTGGATTTTGATGTAATAGTATCAAGTCCTGACAACGCACTAAGATTATCCTCTATCGGCTTTGTAACAAGCTCAGCAACATCCTCCGGACTGGCACCCGTATATATTGTTCTTACAATCAGCATGGACATGTCCATATCCGGTGCCAGCTCAAGGGTCGTATTAAAAATTGAAAGAATACCAAATACCACGAGACACAATACAGCAAGTATCGCCGAAACAAGCCTCTTTAAAACTAATTTTGTAATACCCATCCTACGCCTCCTGATTACTGATTTGCTGTTTCTGTAATTACTTCAGAATTTCCGGCATCTGAAGCAGTATCAGTGACGTTTTCACCCTTTATACGTACAACCGTTCCATCACTAAGTTCTGAACTCCATGTGGATACTATCTGATCTCCTGCATTCACACCACTCAGAACCTGAACATTATTTTCATCCTCAATACCTGTTACAATCTTTACCTTGGATAAAACATGATCTTTACTTACATAAACAAATGACCCTGCACTTTCGCTGTATACACAATCCTTAGGTATAACCAGGACTCCATCAGCATGACTTGAAACTACATAAAGCTTTACTTTTGATCCTGTAGGAAGTGCGGAAATATCTGATGATGAACTATCCGAAGCTGTCTCATCAAGATCCGCCTTTACTGAATATAATCCTGTGGAATCCTCAGCCATAGTGCTGATTTCTGTAATATGTCCTTTATAAGTGTTTCCCTCTTTTTCAACTCTTATTTCATCACCAACAGAGAGTCCGCCTCTGATTCGTTCTGTTACAGAAAACTTCACTTCTTTATTTCCCTGTCCGGTGATAACACATATCTGATTGCCTGAACTGATTGTGTCATTAACCTTGATATTAACTATTTCGATTATTCCATCTATTTTTGCGGTTATATTCGAGTATTCAATCTGAGTATCATATGCTGTCTTTGCTGATGTATATTGAACCTCTGCAGATTTTACAGCATTGGCATAGGACTCATAATTTGAAGCACTGATGTCTCCTGTCTGATAAAGAGGCAGCATTCTCGCCAGATCCTGCTGTGCTTTCTGCAGGTTGATCTGTGCAGACTCAAGAGATGCTCTGGAGCTTGCTACCTGTTTAGTATCTATGGTACAGATCGGGTCTCCGGCTTTAACCACATCACCTGCTGATACATTAAGTGAAGTCACATCTCCGCCGGCCTTGGCATAAACATAAACTGTATCACTGTTCTCAACTGTACCAAGAAGTGATGTCTCACTGCTGATACTGGATAAAG
>SVDD01000045.1:0-23149 GCA_015057945.1 Lachnospiraceae bacterium
CCCTAAAGCCATGAGTCTTTTTTCCGATTCTCTCACCCCTATGAAAACGGGCATGAATGCAGCTCCCTGCCCGATGAACCGGACTTAAAATAAATGCAGGTGCAAATGCGTCTCCGCTTTTAAGCCATAACACAAAAATGAGCCCGCCCCTCAGACAGACTCATTTAAAACTCAGTATTAATCATCAAATATCAGATCGGCACATGGCGAAACGCTGCCATCGTCAATCCTATGCAAGACGATATTCATCCATCTCACAGCCCACAGCCCACTCACGGCAATTCAGCTCCCCTCCGGCAAACTGTTCAGCCGCCACATCGCAGCTTCCCGACACGCCGTCAAATACTCTGATACCTATTTGTGCGACAGCTACCTGTGCGTCCTCTGTGATGTTACCGCAAACCACCGCGTTAACACCTATCCTGCGCAAAACACCGGCAAGAGCACAATGTCCCTGCCCATCTGTACTGACAACAGATGAATCTATGATAACATTTTTCTCGATATTATAGAGCTTAAAGAATCTAGTCTTTTCAAAATGCTGAAATACCTCTTTGTTATCAGGATTGTAAGTAATTGCAAGAATCATAGTTTCATCCCCTCTTCTATTCAATTTTCTATACTTTGCCTCAAAAATGAGGACTTATATCGACCATACGTTTTAAGACAATTCAAAGAACAGTCTTACTGCCCACTTCAGCCGAATGATAAATCAATTATAATTTTTCTTTATAAGGATTACAAGGCATGTACAAAAAATAGCGTGTAGAAAACGAGTTTTCATCTTCTACACGCATAAGCCAATGTTTCACGCTTTGAACTTTGTGCCCATAAGCTACTTACTATATATTCTTCCCACCACCATCATGATACCCCATTTCTGACGAAAAAGCAACAAAAATATTAAATTTTTTTCCACTTTTGTAATCATTTAGAAAGATTTAATTTTTTGCTTTTTCTCTCACAATTTTAATGATTTAAAGCGTCAAATTGAAAATCCGGGTAATTTTTTTCCGTCAAAATGGACCCCGAAGTCAGCTTCGGGGCCCATTTTGCTTTTGGTCTGAGATTTTCTTATACTTTCAGCTTTAATATTTTTTCATTGAATACTATGGCAACAGTGCCAATGGAATCTTCAAAATCTCCCAGTGTGGATTTATTGATAAAATCAGTATCTTCCACATGGTAGCGATCTAAAAATATCTTTTTGAAGTTTTCTTTGATATAAGGCAGTTCAAATAAACCGCCGTAATAAATTATCTTATCGGGAGGCAGAACCATGGAAGCATTGTAAAGTGCGCAGGCAAGTTTGCCCATCACCTCGTAAAGTATCTTTTCAAGCCCCGGATCATGTATTCCACCCCATACAGAGACGGTCTTCACTGTGATTTTTTCCCTGTCGCCCTCAAGCGCCTCCCAGAGTTCGGGAGTCTCGGTTTCCGAGAACTTTTCTCTGAGCTTTTCTGTGATCGTTTTTAATGAGATCATGGACTCAAGGGTGCTTCCCTTGTCGTCAACCACGATATGTCCGAGCTCAGGAATCCTTCCATCCTGATTGCCATATACCTTGTTGTTTATGGCGATGGCAGAACCGAGTCCCGGCCCCCACTTCACAAAAACAAAATTACCCTTTTCCCTGCCGGCACCGTATATAAGCTCTGCAATGGCAAAGGCATTGACATTGTTATCAACGACCACCGGAATACGGAGTCCTCTTTCAAGCTTTCTCCGTACAGGCACAGGTGCATTCCAGATGCTCGGAATATAATCATCTCTCTGTTTGTCGCTTGAGACATTACCGGGCACAGACACTCCCGCTCCCAGGATATCATCCGGTGTAAGGGACAGGCTGTCCATAAGCTCATAGGCTGTGTCGATGATCTTCTCAAGAAAGATTTCAGGCGGCAGTTCTGTATCTGTTACCAATGTCTTCTTCAGCAGACATTTGCCTCTCATGTTGTTTACGGAAACCACAGTTACATTTCGTTCGATACATATCCCCAGTATCTTAGTGAAATCATCATCAAGTCCTATGCGGATCTTCTTGCGGCCAACATGGGCTTCTTCCTCCATCTCACCGTTTTCCCTGAGAATGCCCATCTCCAGAAGCTCATTGCTTATCTGTGTCACGGCAGCTGCGGTAAGCCCAAGCTGAGTCGCAATGTCCTTTCTGGCCATATCTCCTTTGTCGTTCAAAAGACGGATGATTTTACTTCTGTTTTCTGATTTTACATCATTACTGTTTATCCCCGTATACTTCATGTCGCCCCCATCCACCAGATGAAAATCAAAATATGACATCTTGTGATGAAGTCTACCACCCTCTTTAACTTAAATACAAGAGGATGATAGGCTTAATCTTCCTGTTTTTAATATCAGAACCTGAACACTTCAATATTCAGCATATTTCCAAGCATTTCCAGTTCTTCGGCACATCTTCCGTAAGTCACAACATAATGTGGCTCCCAGCCATCCTTAACTGCCTGCTCAACGATTTTTTTGGAATCATTCTCTGTCTTTACAACAATGGATGTTCCCAGGAACTGACGTGGCTTGTCAAGCACAGCACCCTCTGCAATGAAGAATCTGAACCTGCCGTTCTCGTCTCTTCCTACTCTGAAAATGGTGGCATGTTCCGCGCTCTCGCAGCCGAATTCCATGGTCGGTCCCAGCTTTCTGTTAGGGTGTACACCTACAGCAGCACCGGTATCTTTTCTTGCGAGATCGCAGGCTGCCATTCCGCAATGCCAGAATGTTATGGTATTCTCACCCTCATCCAGAGATACAGGATCTCCGAAGAAGCAGGATCTTCCAGTGAGCTTCGAACCGATATACATTGACAGCGCACCATAAGTGTCGGACTCACAGCTTGCACTTACTCCGAGAGAATTAAGGAGTGAAAGTACCGCACATACAGGTGTGCCGAAATCTGTAAAGAAATCAGGCCAGCATCTTGAAGAGATGGCACCGATGTGATTTTCTGTCACATAGTCCTTATAAGCTTTATAAAGCTTTGCAAAATCCTTTACGTTCTTCTCCGGTGTATTCTCCAGTCCCACGATCTGCTTCTTTGCATCCTCAAGGTAAGGCGCACACTCTTCATCGGTATATGCCTTAGCCTTGTTGATAAGCTCTCTTGATTCGATGGAATCAAGTGTCGCTCCAAAAACAGATGTAATGTCTGCATCCAGTGCCCTTCCGAAACCAAAGCCCTGTGGTGTATGTCCGATGGATACAAGCTTTAATCCCTTGAGATCCTTCTTTACTCTTGCTGCCTTTATAGCTGCTGCAGCCTTATCGATGATCTCCTTCTCCTCGGGACCTCCGAACATATACTCAAATTTTGAGCCCTTACGGAATGCCTTGATGCTGTTCGCTGCTGAGAAAGCGCCTGTGAGTGAATTGAGACGGAGTCTTCCTCCATCGATAACAGGCTCTCTCAGAGTCCAGAGTAAGATAGGACACGAGAATCTGCGAAGAACCTCTGTAGCGTAAGCAGCATTGGCAAATGTAATGTTCTGTAAAACTATAAGATCCGGGTTGATCTCATCCAGGAACTCATTCAAAAGATCGATGGAGAGAAGCATCTCCTTGGGAACCACAACATCCTCTGTGATATCCTTAAGCATCTTTATTGATTTTTCGAACTGAATCTGCGCACTCTCTAAATGAAATGTTCCTACTCCGATAGGCACATAAGCCACCTGAAAACCCATTGTTATTTCCTCTTTTCCGATATTAAGTAAGCTATGATATAAGTGTCATAAGTTTTCCTCCACTTGTATCGACTTTTGACACTCACATCATGATATTAATGTCTCAGTATAAAAATTATGTATTGTTTTTTCCGGAATGATGTCGTGGTCTTAATATCACTTTTCAGACCCTTCATCACTCACTCCCCTTCAACAAGCCTCCTGAGCCTCAAGGTCGTTATGCATCTTGTTGATCTCTTCAGCCTGCTCTTCGTTAAGGGCTTCAACCTTCTTATTGATTCTCAGCATTGAACCTACCAGAACCACTGTAATAAGAAGAATGATAAGAGATATAGGTCTCTTGAAGAAGATAAAGTAATCTCTGTCATAGGACATCATGGCAGTTACAAAGTTTGTTTCCATGATCTTCGCAAGGATAAGTCCGAGAAGAAGTGGGATCGCATCTATCTCCATGATCTTAAGAAGATAACTGAATACAAGAAGTACTGCACAGAAGATCATCTCCTTAAAGTTTCCTGTTCCTGCAAATGCTCCCGCGAAGCAGAAAAGCATGATGGCCGGAGCAAGATAGGTGTACTTGACCTGTACTACCTTGGCTACAACTCTGGTCATGACCTTTCCAAGCGGCCACAGGAAAATGTTGGCAACGAAACATCCAACGATGATTGTGTATGCCTGAAGTGCCTGCTTTGTGAACATGTTAGGACCGGGCTGCATGCCGTGAAGGATGAATGCTCCGAGAAGAAGCGCTGTAACACCGTCTCCGGGGATACCCATAGTCATAAGAGGGATCATGGCAGAACCAACGACAGCATTGTTTGAAGACTCTGCTGCTGCGATTCCTTCGAGAGAACCTTTACCGAACTTTTCAGGATGCTTTGATAACTGCTTTGCCTGGTTATAGCAAAGGAACTGAGCAACACCGCCGCCTACACCCGGCATAGCACCGATAAAGGAAGCGATAATGGTTGAAAGTGCTGTTGCAGGAAGTATTGACTTTGCCTCTGAAAGAGTCAGGCCCTTCTTGTCAATCTTGTTGGCATCTTCCATCTTTCCGCCGTTAACCTTGAACTCGGCAAGCTTGCCTACTACCTGCTTAAGGGCAACAAGTGCGATCATTGCAGGGAGCATATCGATACCGAACTGAAGAATAGATACTCCAAAAGTAAATCTGGAAACACCCGTTACAGCATCAACACCAATGCAGGCAATGAGAATACCGAAAAGACCTGAAAGAATTCCCTTTGGAAGTGAATTTCCGGAAACACCTGCAAGAAGTGAGATTCCGAGAACAGCCATCGAAAAATATTCAACCGAAGTGAACTTTGAAACAAATGCTGCTATAGGAGCCGCAAGAACAAGAAGTAAAAGTGCTCCGATGATACCACCGAAGGATGACGCAAAAAGAGAAGTATCAAGCGCCTGAAGAACTCTTCCCTTCTTAGCCAGCGGATAACCGTCAAATGTTGTGGCGATAGCCGAATTGGTTCCCGGTGTGTTCAGTGTGATCGCACTTATGGAACCGCCATACATTCCTCCTACGTAAACCGCAAGAAGTGAAATAATTGCTGTACTTGGATCCTTGATTCCGTATGTGAGCGGAAGGAAAAGGATGATTCCAAGTGTAACGCTCAGACCCGGTATACAGCCGATGATCATGCCCATGAGCATTCCGCCGAATATAAATACCAGGTTTCCTAATGTAAATACCGCAGCAAATGCGGAAGAAATATAATCAAAATAACCCATATCCATACCTCTTTAGATTATTCCCTTGAGTATTCCGGCCGGAAGATCCACATGAAATACATTCTGGAAAAGGAAGTAAACTATCACCACCATAGCCAGTGTATAAATGTAAATGAGCGGCTTTCTTTCACCTTCATACCATTGAATGGCACAAAAGATAAGTATGCCGGCAGGAATAAATCCAAGCATCTTTGTAAGTGCAACAAACACTACCAGTGCACCGATGAGCAGTAACTCTTTTCTTTCATTTTCCCAGACGAACTCATAAATATGCTCTTTATGAAACACCAGGCTCTGAACTATAAGAATAATCGAGCAGATAAGTATCCCGACGAGACATATGCCGGGTATGATACGCGGGCTCGGTGCTCCCGAATCCCACATGGGAAGACGTACCTGTGTAGGCATTATCAGAAGCATGATGGCTGAAAACAGTCCCATTACGACACCTGCCAGAAGGTTGGTTTTGATTTTAATTGTTTTTTTCATAAGAAAATCTCCAAAATTAGACCAAAATACCCGGCACTGCGCTAAGGCAATGCCGGGCAGCTCTTAAGTTTTTAACTTATTAATAATTCAATGAACATCTGATCGGTAACTGTGTACCTTTCCGGGTCACATTTCTTAGTTCTGACCGCTGAGAAGCTTGAATGCCTCTAATGCTGCCTTACAAGCATCCTCATAGTGCTGAACATCATCCTGTCCGTAAATCTCTGTGTCGTTAAGCATGATGCTTGCAATGAAATCCTTGTACTCATCAGTAGCCCAAACGTCCTTGGCAACCTGTACAACTGCATCCTGCCACTCCTGAGAAGCGCCCTTACGTGTTGCAAGAGAACCGCCTGCAGGAAGAATTGACTTTGTGTAATCCTTTGATGCATCAAGATCAGCAGACTTAGCATCACCTGCAAGTGAAGGAACTGTTATATCACCCTGAGGTCCCTTGAAGCCTGTGAATGCCTTGTCTGAGAATGCAAGTACAGGAATGAGGTTACCTGCCTCAACGTCTTCCTGAGCAGCCTGTGTTGTACCTACGAAACAATCAACCTCACCGTCTGTAAGACCCTTCTTCTGAGCAGCACCACCGTCATAAGGTACTACCATTACCTTGCCGCCTTCCTGAGCAAGAAGTGAACCTAAAGCAAGATGTGGATCTGAAAGAGGGTTTCCACCGGACATCTTAAGTCCGCCTGTCTTTGACTTCTCAATAAGTCCTGCAAGTGTCTGATCAGGTGTTGTGTAAAGGATCCATGTTCTGTCATCTACTGTTGCAAGCGGAAGGATCTCACTTCTGTCGAACTCTACGACCTCAGTATTGAACTGCTTTCCGAGATCATGACGATAAGCTACACCGTATCCGTAAACCAGAAGATCTGTTGTGCTTGGGTCTTCCTGTGTAAATGCTGTTGCTGCTGCAAATCCGTCACCGCCTGTCTGCTGCTCAACGATGAAGTTATACTCAGGATGAGTCTTTGTAGCGACCTCTGCGAACTTTCTCGCGATGATATCTGCTGTTCCGCCTACGCCGTAAGGGCAGATAACCTTAACTGTCTGGCCGCTTCCTGCAGACTTATTCTCTTCAGCCTTTGTCTCAGCAGCTGCCTCTGTCTTGGCCTCAGCCTTTGTCTCGGCTGCTGCAGCTGCTGTTGTTGTAGCCGGTGCTGATCCACCGCATGCTGCAAGTGTTGCTGCCATTGCTGTTGCAAGAATTCCTGCCAATAACTGTTTTCTCATAGTAACTTCCTCCTGTTTACTATCATGTGTTTTTTTTTTACGTGGTCTCTTTTCGACCCATAATTCTGTTTCCATGCCGCTTAGAGAAGCAGCTTTATGCCCATGATAAGAAGCAGTAAATAGCTAAGTATCATGAATGTTCTCTGGCTCATCCTCTTATATAGGACAGAACCTATCTTAAGTCCCGAGAACAGGAACGGTGCTGCCACAAGAGCACTGATCACAAGTGACTGATTCCAGTAGCCCGACCTTATGTCATCGATAAGAACCATACTGTTAAGAAATATCCAGACCGTGGAAATGGTCGTTCTGAACTGATTCTTATCAGGCAGCCTTTTTGTGAGATAACTGATGAGCAGCGGTCCCCCGCTTACAAATATTCCATGGACTATTCCGGCTATCGGAAGGAGCAGATATATGAGTCTGTCCCTGATTTTTCCTTTTTCGGAAATCTCCGAATAAGCTTCCCCTGCTTTTACATCCCCTGTGAAAGCAGACTCTTTTAATTTGCCCTCTTCCTTCTTTCCGGTCTTCCCGACTGAAAGTTCCTTAAAAAGTCCGTGTACCGAAACAGCTATAACGAAGATACCGAGGAAAAGATAAAGCAGCTTTTCTTTACCGAGAAGCCTGTCCTTAATGAGAATACCAAGGAGTATTCCGCCCCCCATGATCCCGACTATCTTCCATAGTTCTTTCCATACTACGTGCTTTCTGTTTCCAAGGAACACATAGATGCCGCTTGCCATTCCCAGTACATTCAAAACAGGTTTTGCCACCGGATATCCCACCAGCATAAGCCCGAAGGGCATCGCCAGCACAGTACCCGCAAATCCTGTAACCCCATGCATGATATGGGTCACAAATATAGCCAGAAAAAATAAAATGTAATTTGTATTCAACATCAGTTTTTATTTTCCGTATTTAGCACGTATACTCTCGAACAATTCTCTGTACTTTGAAGACTTTCTGTAAAATACAGGAGTGTCACCAAGCTCCGCTTCTACGACATTGACGCCCGCTCCGTAGCTTCGTCCTGTCCAGAGGTGGATCCACTCATCATCCGGAAGATATACCTCCCGCTCTGTCTGCCCTGCTGTATAAACCGGTGCCACCAGCACATCCCTTCCGAGAAGATACTCGAACTGTTCCGTATAGCACCTTTCTTCTTCGTAATGAAGGAAAAGCGGTCTCTGAACCGGCATTCCCTTTTCATGATTTTCCTTTACTGCATCCCTGATATATGGCGACATCATGGTGTAAATGTCTACAAGCCGCGCCATCCTCACGATTCCGTCCTCGTCATCATAGAACTGGTAGCAGTCATCGGGACGGTTGCCCTCATGGGTTCTCATGACCGGTGTAAATGCTGCCATCTCGGCCCATCTCATGAATACTTCCTTGGTTCTTACATTGCCGAAAAGTGAAGTATATCCGCCTATATCGCTGTGGCTGATTCCGCATCCCATCATACCGGTTCCGAGAGCCGCCGAGATAACTGTGCAGAGACCGTCATGCCTTGAGAAATCCACCGACTGGTCACCTGCCCAGAGCAGTGTGCAGTACTTCTGGCTTCCGTTGGCACCCGCTCTCATGAAGTAAACGATCTTTCCAAGATTGCCTGACTCCTTTACAGCTTCATAGTTACATTTAGCCCAGAGAAGCGGCCAATGATTATGCTCAACCATAGCTGACTTTCCGCTGTAGAGTACGATATCGTCAGTAGGAAGATATTCGCCGAAATCCGCCATCCAGCCGTCTATTCCTATGTCGATGCTGTACTTT
This sequence comes from Lachnospiraceae bacterium, assembly GCA_015057945.1. Lineage (GTDB taxonomy): Bacteria > Bacillota > Clostridia > Lachnospirales > Lachnospiraceae > Oribacterium. The sequence goes on from SVDD01000045.1 coordinate 8,982, forward strand.
TTGATGATTCCCTTGAACCACTCGAAGGCCTCAGGATTTGTGAGGTCAACCGCACCGCAGTAGAACTCACCGAAGTCCACAAGATAAGTGGTACCGTCATGGCGCTTTGCGAAGTATCCCTTTTCTTCGCCTTCCTTAAACAGCTCACCGTCATTTACAAGATAGGGATTCACATAACCGAGGAATTTGATTCCCTTTTTGTGAAGCTCAGCTATCTTCTCGGGAAGGTCCGGATACATCTCTTTATGATAATGCCAGTCCCACTGAAGTCTCTTTCCGAAGCTGGTAACTCTCTTACCGCACCAGTCCTGACACCAGATTCCTGAAAGCTTTACGCCCTTTTCACGAATCTTTTCAGCAAGACCGAAGGATCTTTCATTTCCACCCTGAACACCGAAGATAAGTCCGTTATATACCCAGTCCGGAAGCTCAGGCTGTCTGCCGAAATAAGCCGTTTCCTTTAAAAGAAGCTCCTGAAAATCCTTTGCCGCCTCTATACGGACAGAAGCAGGAACCTCCCAGATCTCAAGCTCGTGGAATTCCTCATTTCTGAAATCAAAATCCGCATAAGCTGTAGAATCAACATGGAGATAATATCTCTTTGATGAAACGAAGGTAGGCTCAGGATAATTCGTATTGTAGTAATCGCCTCCTGCCTTGTTCTCAACATCGGATCGCCATGTAACGTATGTTGTTTTGTCTCTGCCTACTCCCGGCTCAGATGTCCAGAGAGGAAAATGTCTCCCTCGAAGATCGAAATATGACATCTGCTCTCCGCAGCCGTAGATGTGTTCATCCTTATCAGCTGCAACTCTTAACCAGAATCTGTTTACTGCAGGATCATTATTCCGGAATTTAATTTCCGCACACTCACCATTTACAGTAACCGTGGCAGTTATCTTTCCTTCAAAATCAAGAACTGTGCTTCCGTCCTTTTCCTCTGAACCTGTAAGCTTCAAAGGTATCTTATCCTCAACATAATCCTCGATCTTGAAGTTGCCTCTGTACATATCAACGGATTCTTTTCCGTGGCCCACGAAGATCATAGGCTTATCCGAATCCGCCGAAAGGATGATCCTGTCATCCTCTGTAAGTTTTAATGTCTGACCAATAACCTGTAATTCCATGTCAATAATGAAGCTCCTTATTTGGTCCTATGACTCCTGTTACAGCTCCCTGCTTTACCAGCGGCTCTCTCTCAGGATGACAGATCACCCATTTATTCCTCTGGAGGAGAAGCTCGCTTTCCTTATCTGCAGGAGCAAGCTTTTCCAGTGGTGTATTGGTTCCCTTCGGAAGGATAACAACTCCCTTGAATCCTTCATCAGTAACTCTGCATGGTGACAGATGAAGTGTAGTCTCATACATCTCTATCACTGTGCCCTTCGGTACGAAAAATACCTGCACATCCTTTATGTCGTAAGTATTGTCCTTTATGTCCCAGACATGGCCGAGACACAGCATGAAGTCTGTAACGGCAATGTTTATCTCACTGCCCTTGTGATATTCGAAACCGTTGTATGTTGTGTTTCTTCCGTTGCAGTATCCGATCTCGATCGGCATGCCTCCGTAAATCAGGTTTTCTACCTTATCCTTTACGGAAAGCTTCTCCATCTCCGGAACCGAGGCTACATAGACATTGCCCTGTTCAGGGATGGGCGTTTCCTTTTCCATGTAATCCACCACTTCGGAAAAATCATATCCTGTGACCACACGTCCGTAAGTCTTGAATGCTTCATGATCAAGCACTGACTTGATGGAAACATCATTAACTTCATTTAAATGTTTTAAAAGCTCCATAATATTTCATAGATGAGCGGTCATTTCCCATGTCGCCATTTTCCCGGGCCGGTCCGTGACCGTCATCCTCCATTCCCCTTATAAAGTCAAATCTCTTTATGCCTTTTCAGCTCTTACTACCTTGATTGTGGCCGAGAAGTCTTCCTTTGCATATCCTGCTTCCATAGCCTTGTCGTAAACTCTTACAACATTCATCTCGCCCGGCATCGGAAGTCCCTTCTCCTCTGCAAGCTTCTTGCAGATATTCACATCCTTGTACATATTCTCAACTGAGAATGCTGTTGTGAAATCGTTCTTCTCTATAACATCCTTCTTGCTGTCAAGATAGAAGTTCTGTCCGCCGCCATAAGAGATGGCTGTTGCGAAGGTCTGAATGTCTATGCCGCAGACTGCTGCAAGATTTGAAACCTCATTTACGCCGTTCTGGATCTGACCAACGAGAGCGTTATGAAGGATCTTCATGGTGATACCTGTTCCGTTCTCACCCATGCGGATGATGTTCTCACCCATGTATGCAAGAATCGGACGAACTGTGTCATAAAGCTCCTCGTCGCATCCAACGTAGATTCCGAGCTTTCCTGCTATAGCTGCAGGCTTTGACTTTACAACCGGAGCATCTGCGAACTGAGCACCTGTCTCCTTGACCATCTTTGCGATCTCAACCGATACGCTTGGATCGATGGTACTCATATCGATACAGATCTTGCCTTTTCCGAGTTTTGGAAGGATCTCGGTATAAACCGATCTTGAATGCTCTGACTTGGGAACCATGGAAATGATCACATCCGCCTTCTCAGCGAGGTCAACATTGTTTTCCGCAGCAACTGCTCCGAGCTTTACAAGCTCCTCAACCTTTTCCTTTACCATATCTGAACAGTAAACCGTATCGTCATGCTTCTTTACTATATTTGCACACATTGACTCGCCCATTATTCCGAGTCCGATAAAACCAATCTTCATTACTTCCTCCAAGGACCTGTTTTTATGATCAGATCTTCTAATTTTTGTTTTTCCCGATGATAATGTCTAATTGTTTATATTTCCTGTCCATCAGCAACAGTTATTCGCTTCATGCCGATGGACAGGCGCTGTTCTCTGATCTTAACTTTATGAAATCACTCTGTCTTTGTGTTGTCCCATGCATCACAGAATGTTCCGATACCCTGTGTTGTGTAAGCGTGGTGCTGAGCGCTCTTGTAAATTGCAAGTCCTGCTGTGATGATGTCTGCACCTGCTACCGCACAGTCAACCATCTGCTTAGGTGAACGAAGTGCTGCACAGATGATCTGTGTCTTTCCGTAGAAACCGTAGTTCTTGTAGATATCAACGATGTCCTTGATGTACTGCCTGCAATCCTCGCCGTTGTCCTCTTTCCATCCGATGAAAGGTGAAACAAAAAGTGAACCGTTCTTTGCTGCGAAGATTGCCTGTGCCGGAGCAAATACAAGTGTAAGGTTTGTTCTGATGCCTTCCTTCTCAAGCTGTCTTGCTGCAGCAACACCTGCCTCTGTTGCAGGAATCTTGATTGCAAAGTTTGGAGAAACCTTGGCATACTTTCTTGCCTCTTCGACCATGTCCTCTGTCTTGTCAAGATGAGGATTGATTTCGATGGATACAGGGAACTTGTCGATACCCTCAAGGCCGTTTTCCTTGATCCAGTTTGCGATGTCTGTAATAGCTGTTACGAATGGCTTTCCGCTGAGCATGATATGCTTTGGATTTGTTGTTACACCATCGATTCCAAATGTCTTGTACGCATAGTCAATCTCATCTAATTTTGCACTGTCTAAAAAGAACTTCATTACTTCCTCCTCGTTGACGAGAACTCTGTCCCATTAAAACCGTTTTTAATGGGACGGCTCTGTCTCACCTGCAGCTTTATTTAAGCTGCATTAATTAGTTAATTCAATTAATTAATTAGTATTATAGTTAGTATTGCACAAATGTAAAGAGCATAATCGACCATAAGTACATCACTTTATGATTTTTGTGAATTATATATCAACCATAGACTTAATTTTATCTAAATTGTCAGCTATTTAAGATTGCGTTTTTGTGGCATATGTGCAGCGGCGTCATCAGTAAAAATCGCACAAAAATACCACCCTTAACTTCCATGGTCATAAAGACCTCCTGAAATATCAAGGGTGGTTTCACTGTCGTACTTCCCACATTAATGTTGGAATCGCATCTATTTATATCTGAATGTCAAGTATCTTATCACCAGCACATTGCACAATATCTTATCACAAGCTCTTCGCACAAGAATGTGTTATGGCGTCATCAGTGAGTATCAAAACAGAGTCAATTTTCCAGTTTCCAGAAATCGAGATTCATCACTGCGCTTCCTTTGGCTGAAAAACTAATTTTTCCGGCTTCTTCAGGAGCATATACAGTTGATGAACATACACTTTCTCCGTCATTGACGAAAATTTCCGCAGAAAATCTGTCCAGGAGTACACGAAGTTTCAGCTTGCCGGCATTATACCTCACAGGAAACTTTCTTTTGTTATTTATATCGTAAGGGAATCCGGAATAAGTTCTGTCAAAAATAGCTATACCTTCTTCCGGCCTGTAAATAAAATCAGTATGATAATCAGAATCAGCATGGAACGAGATCTTAAATTCACCAAAACTCTGCCCGTTTGGAACAAGCTCAAGCTCCATATCACATACTTTACCGGAAACCCCCGGAAGAGTTGTCTCATTAAACAGAGCCACATCCCTGTAGGAGACATGCTCCTTTCTGTAATTCTCTATCTCTCTCACCGGTCTCTGATAAAGTCTGCCATTTTTATAGCTCAGTTCTCTCGGAAGTATCATCTGACCGAACCACTTCTGTCCCTCCGGCACAGCCTTACAGGACTCCCATGACTGCATCCATGCTGTCATGATCCTTCGGCCATCACCGGATTTAAGTGTCTGCATGGCATAGAAATCCAGACCGTAATCTATGGCAGATACACTCTCACGCACAAAGCTGTGGGTTTTCCTGTCATAACTTCCCACAATCATGATATTACCGTTTCCATTGTGAAATTCCAGTGTTCTGGCCTGCATGAACTGAGGAGAGGTAAATATAAAGTGTTTACCGTCAAGTTCAAAAAAATCAGGACACTCCCACATCTTTCCATACTCATTTCGGGAACGATCAAGTACAGTTACAAACTTCCACTCTTTTCCGTCCTTGCTTTCAAACAGAAGTATGGCACCGCTTCCGTCATCGGTTCTGTTTCCAGCCACTATATAGTAGCAGTCATCCTCTTCATCAAACCATATCTTAGGATCTCTGAAATCCACAGGACTCCAGCCCTCCGGAATACTTTTATGATCTATTACGGGATTCTGCTGAAATTTTTCATAATCAGCCCCATCTCCGAAAGCCAGGCACTGCGTCTGTCGTATGATTTCTTTTCCTTCTTTTACTTCCGATTTTACTCCGGTATATACCAAAAGCTGCTTTCCTTCTTTTGTCTCAACCGAGCCTCCTGAAAAGCATCCGAAATTATCATAACTTTCATCCGGAGCAATAGCCGCAGGGAGATAATCCCACTTCACATAGTCCTTTGATACCGCGTGTCCCCAATGCATAGGACCCCACTCTGTTTTATATGGATAATACTGGTAAAACTGATGGATCATCCCTTTGTAAATGGAAAATCCGTTAGGATCGTTCATCCATCCTGCCCATGGCGAAAGGTGATATACCGGTCTTTCACCTTTATCTATATATCTTCCTGTTTCAGTCTCCTGTTCTCTGGCTTTTTTCAGTAATTCACTTATCATACTATTCCCTTCACTTCCGTCGACATTCCCCTCTTTAATTTTACAGGCAATGTAATGACTTTTTTCTCCGGATCCTTTCCTTCTATTCTCATCTCAAGCTGTTTGAAGCACTCTCTTGCAAGCTCCTTGATGGGCTGCTCTATAACAGTTATGGTTGGATATGACGTCTCTATGATATCTGTTCCGTCATAGGAAACTATCTTCAGATCCTCCGGTATACGCTTTCCTGACTTAAGGGCTTCCTTTTCGATATTAAGTGCTATAAGATCTGTTCCAAACACTCCGTCTATATCACCGTGCGTTGCAAAAAAGTCCTTACACAGATTTTTGTTATACTCATAGCCCAAGCTGTTCCACCTGGTGTAGACATTGACCACCTCGACGCCCCTGTCTCTCAGTACCTTTTCAAAAGTATCATGCCTTATGACAAAAGGTGCCGAGGTATTCTCTTCATTTCTGAATTGAGCTACTTTTCTGCAGCCTGCCGCTATCAGTTCCTCTGCAGCCATCCTTCCTCCGGCTTCATGATCCGATCTGACGCAGGGGATCATATCTCCCAGATCCCTGTCCAGTGCTACAACCGGACGTTCTATAGTGGCATACCGTTCCAGATCCAGTGTGTGAGACGCAACAACTATCCCATCCACCAGTTTTTCCTTAAGCATCTTCAGATACTGATACTCGTAATTCTCTTTAAACCAGGTATTGCAAAGCATCATCCTGTATTTATGCTCTGCAAATATCTCCTCAAGCTCATTGACAAAGGCGGAAAAAAACGGGTGATCTATCTCAGGGATGATAACAGCAATTATACCGTTTTTATTACGGTACAGATTTCTGGCCACAGCATTGGGCGTATAATCAAGCTCACGAATAGCTTTTTCTATACGCTCTCTTGTCTCTTCCTTTACGTAGCCTGTATCATTAATGACTCGTGATACTGTGGCAACTCCGACACCTGCCAGCTTTGCCACTTCCTGTATGGTTGCCATAGATCTTTGATTCCTTTCTTCCGTCCTGATTTATGGTAAAAAACGCACACACATATTTTTGCATATTCCCTGCGCATCATCAACCTGCATCTTATCATCCCTTTATTCCGGAGGAAGCGATACCTTCCACATAGTATTTCTGCATAAATATGAACATCAAAATCATGGGAACTGCAGAAATGACAAGAGCCGCCATGATAGCGCTGTAATGAACAGGCTGTGTTCCGAAGAACACCTGAACAGCCAGCTGGATAGTTCTCTTTTCCTCTCCGGTCATAACAAGAAACGGCCACATAAAATCATTCCAGTGGGCTACAAAATCAAGGATGAATACTGTCGCATAAACCGTTTTTGAAATAGGCACCACTATGCTGAAAAAGGTTCTGATATGTCCGCTTCCGTCGATGTATGCAGCTTCGATCAACTCATCCGGAATATCGGAAAAGAACTGTCTGAACATATATATCGAAAAGCACTTCGGGATGAAGGGGATAACCAAAGCCTGTAACGTATTAACCCAGCCAAGCTGTGACATCTCGATGTAGAGAGGAAGCATGATAGCCTCCATGGGAAGTACCATGAGTGCTATGACCAGATTAAGTATAAGTCCCTTACCCTTAAAATGAAATTTTGCAAGTGCATATCCGCAAAGTGAATTCAGTAACAGGTCTCCCACAAGGATCAAAGCGATATAGCAAAATGTATTTTTCAGAACATTCAGGATATTAAGTCGTGTAAATACCTCTATATAATTGTTGAAGGATGCGTGTGTAGGTATAAATGTCCTGATGGAATTCATATTGGCAAATATCTCCGCCTCAGGTTTCAGTGAAGCACATAACATCCAAAGCAGAGGTGAAACAAAGATTATTCCGATGATAAAATTCCCAAGATAAAATAGAATTTTTCCTATTAATTTTTGTCTTTCAATCGAACTGGTTCTGCTGCTCATGAAATACCCCTTTCAGTCTCTCAGTCTTTCGGCATGGTCAGACGTTTCATAACAAGTGACATCGTTACAACGATGATGAAAAACACAGCTGCCGCAGAGCAGGCATATCCAAAATCACCTTCCTGAAAACCTTCGGTATAGATATAGTAGACCAGTGTTTTTGTAGAGTTCTGCGGTCCACCCTTAGTCATGACATAAGGCTGTGTGAAGAGCTTCATAGCCTGTATCATAGTTATCATCACAACATATTTTATTGTGGATTTCAGCCCCGGTAATGTGATGTAGACAAGTTTCTGAAATGCTGTCGCACCGTCAACCGCTGCAGCTTCATACTGTGATGCCGGAATAGCCTGAAGTCCTGCGATGAAGATCATCATCTGGTATCCTGCTCCCTGCCATGCAGACATGAAAATGATTGAATTCATGGCAGTCTTTTTGTTGCTCAGGAAATTGATGCTCTCCATCCCCAGACTTTTAAGCAGTGAATTTATGAGCCCTGTGGAAGGATTTGAATTATACAGGATGGTCCACAGTATAGATATGACGACCATCGATGTCAGCTGTGGAGCAAAGTACATGGTTCTGAAAAAAGCGACTCCACGTGTTTTCTCCGCAACCAGAAGTGCAAGTCCTAAAGCCAGAGCAGTCTGTACAGGAACTACAACTACCGTAAAGTAAATTGTATTTTTAAACGCCTGCCAAAAATCTTTGTCCTGAAAAAGCTTTATGTAGTTTTCAAAATTTATGAAAGTCATGTCCTGCGGTCGCATTATCTGATACCGGAAGACCGAAAAATACACGGTGTATATCATCGGTACAAGAAGAAATGCTATGAGCAGAAAAACCGATGGTGTTACAAGCACTGCGGCTGAAGTACCTTCATTTCTGTTTTTTACATTATTTACCTTTATCATGGTATAGTTCCTCTTATGCAGTCAGCGCATAAGCGCCGACTGCCATTCTTTACATATCTGATGCTTGAACATCATTTTGCATAGTAAGTATTGTAGTCCTCGGCAAAATCTGCTGCTACACTGTCAAGCTGCTCCTTGATGTAAGCATCATCAACCTTATGATCTGATGCCGCTGCTGAAAAGATGTTTGACATCGCCTCTGCATATTTTGTTGAGAAAGATGCATAGGACGGAGTACGTGGACGAGGTACTGCAGTATGATTGAGCTGCTCAACCATCAGTGAAAGCGGGTAATCCTTATAAGCAGCCATTGACTCGGTATCATAAGAAGAGTTTCTGGTGGCAGGCTTTGCAATCGCTGCTGCATATGTAGCAACATTGTCTGTATTCATAAGCCACTGTAAGAACTTTCCTGCAGCGTCAACATTCTTGCAATCCTTTGAAATAGCTGCTGACCAGTCGCCGCAGGGTGAAACTGCCTTCTTTGTATCATCAGAAACCGGATAGTAGGTTACTCCCCAGTCAAAGTCGGCATTCTCTGTTAATGTTGCCACATCCCATGAACCGCCCAGCATGGTCGCACATGCCTTGTTAAGGAACTCATCTGTTATGGGCTCAATGTTTGCATATCCGTCTGCAATAAGCTGTGCAAGGAAAGCGCTGGTCTTTACTGCTTCATCACTGTTCACATAGCCCTCTGCCGTATCTCCGGTTTCATTTATATAGTCTTTACCCTGTGAGATATACATAGGTTCCAGTGCATAAGGAATTCCTTCACCATGATCCATGATGATATGTGTGCCCACATGATCCTCAGTTGTACACTTTTCAGCTATATTACGAAGCTCTGACCATGTAATAGGGTTATCAACAGTTCTCTTATCGATGTCATCTACATCGATTCCTGCTTCTCTCAGCATATCCTTGTTATAGTAGAAGGCAACAGAGGATTCCGTTGCGGAAATGGCATAAGTCTTTCCGTCATAAGTACACTGGGCAACTGTTGAAGGAACAAAATCCTTCAGATCTTCTGATGTAAAGTACTTATCCAAAGGCACTATGATTTCATTTGCTGCATAGTAGGAAACCTGAGGCCCGTCCACGAAGAAAATGTCCGGAAGAGAATTTGATGTGACAGCTGTTGCAACTTTATTGTCATAAGCGTATGAATCAGAACGATCTATAGCATCTCTTTTTACCTGTATATCAGGATTTGCCTTGTTCCACTCATCAATCTTTTCTGCCCACCACTTTTCCACTGATTCCTTGTCTGTAGGGCTCCAGATTGTCAGGCTCGCTGCTCCGTCTGCCGTCTTTGATTCCGCCTGGGTTGACTGATCCGGCACTGTTCCTGTAGTTGAGGCTCCGCCGCATGCTGTAAGTGATACGGCCATAACTGTTGAAAAAATGGTTAATAGGTTCTTTTTCATTGAATCTCCCTTTCTCTGCATTACATATACAGTAGTAACGTCATCTGTGGAACCCGTTCCATATGTTGCCTTTTATAATGCACAACCGAATGTGTTGTGCATTATTTCCGTCCGTCCATTAGTGGAACCCGTTCCATATGTTGATTTTAACTATAGTCTTATTTTCCATTTCTGTCAAGCCTTTAATATACCTGAGATAGAAAGATACTGATCATATCAACTTTATCGTAAAAAAATACGGATGACAGAGTTGATCTATCTCTGTCATCCGTATTTAATCTTCATTTTCACGAAAAGTCTTAAAATGATCCCTCATTCTCCAAAGCCCAAAGACCTGTCACAGTGCCTCTTTATAAAGCATCACGCAGTCCTTGAGCGTGGTCTGTCTCGGATTTGCCATGATGTTCGCCTGTCCCTTCATGGCATCCTCTGCCATTACATCAATCTTATCTTCTGTTACTCCGACATCAGAAAGCTTCTCAGGGATTCCGAGCTGCCTGTTAAGCTTCTTAAGTTCCTCCACAAGCATCATAGGAACAAAATTCTCTACAGTACCCTTCTCCTCGCGGATATACCTGTAAATCTTCTCATACTTTCCGTCATGGTCTGCGATAGCGTTGAATTCAGCCACATAAGGCAGGAGGATGGCATTGGCAACACCGTGAGCTACATGGAAATGACCGCTTACAGGGTGGCTCAGGGCATGAACATCACCAAGTCTTGCCCATGCAAATGATATTCCCGCGAAGTTTGAACCCAGCATCATGGCACCGGCTGCCTCAGGATCCTTACGGTTTGCAGTAAAGCGACGAAGATTCTTTCCGATAAGCTCCATAGCCTTTTCAGCCATTGCATCTGAGAAAGGTGTTGCGTTATTTGAAACGTAAGCCTCCATGGCATGAATAAGAGCATCGATACCACAGGAAGATGCCACAGATGCAGGAGCTGTCATGATAAGTTCTGGATCAAGAACCGCAAACTTCGGGATCTGCTCATAGCTGAAAACAGACATCTTGAAATTGGTCACCTCATCAGTAATTACAGCTGAAGCTGTAACCTCACTGCCTGTCCCGGCTGTTGTGGGAACAGCAATGATCGGTGTGATGGGGCCGGGAACCTTACCTGTTCCCACATACTGCTGTATCTCTCCTCCGTAGATTGCGAGAACTCCAACGGCCTTGGCAACATCCATGGGACTTCCGCCACCGAGAGCAACTATGCATCCTGCACCGGACTCCCTGTACTTTGCGACAGCCTCCTTCACACAGGAAACTGTAGGGTTCGGAACCACATCAAGGAAACAATCACAGCTGACGCCTGCTGCTTCGATCAGGTCAACAACCTTTTTCACTACCCCTATTGATTCAAGTCCCCTGTCGGAAACCAGAAAAACTTTATCTGTTTTCATCTCCTGCTTTACGATCTCAGGAATCTCCTTGAGGCTTCCTGCTCCGAATTTTATAGTCTGCGGCACTTTAAATTCAAAATCTTTCATCTCATACTCCTTATCATCATACTTTTGGGCTGCAGGGACGGGGTTCCCGGTTCATCTCCGGCGGGCCCGCACCGAGAGGAACCGTCTCCTGCAACACCATTTTATTTCATATGTAGGTACTCAGGTGGACCGGGACCCCCATCCCCATGGCCCACACAGGGCCACCCATGGTCCGCCTCATCCAAAGCTCAATTCTGTTCTCTGAATCAGATCCTTCTGCAGTGCTTTCCCAAGCTCCACGAAATATGCGCTGTAGCCTGCCACTCTCACCAGCATATCCCTGTAATCCTCAGGATGCTTCTGGGCTGCCCTCATAGTTTTGGAGCTCATGATATTGAACTGTACATGCATTGCGCCAAGCTTTATATACTGGTCAATAAAAGCTATCAGATTATCTCTTCCGGTGATTCCTGCTACAGCGTCCTGCGGGAACTTCATATTCATGAGAGTTCCGTTCCCCGCCTTACTGTGATCAACCTTAACCAGAGAATTCGTAAGGGCTGTTGGTCCCGACACATCATGAGAACCACCGTCGGTATGTACCGGACCCATATTATCTGAAATCGCTTCACCCTTCTTTCGCCCGTCAACAGTTGCATTGGTAGCCATTCCCATGGCGACATTGGCATTGACGGAATATACTCCCGGATTGAACCTACCGCCCTTTCTGTAGGTTTTCCTGCCGCTGATATGACCTGTGTAACAATCGAACATGAACCTGAACAGCTCATCCGCATAGTCATCATCATTTCCGTAATGATGAACCTTCGAACCGTTTACAAGTGCATACAGCTTTTCATAGCCCTTCCAGTTTGCCTTTACAGCATTGAGAAGCTCTTCACCTGTGTACTTATGCTCATCAAACACTAACTGCTTTATAACCGAAAGGGAATCTGCGCAGGTTCCGAGACCGCTTGCCTGAGGCCCGATACCGTTGTACTTCGCGCCTCCCTCTGTCAGATCCTTTCCTGTGTCCATGCAGTTTCGGAAAAATGCCGACACAAAGGGAATCGGCTTTCTGTGCTCATGAGCCGCTTCGATAATATACAGGCTTGAACACATCTGATCACACCAGTAGTCAAACTGCTTATCTATACTTTCCAGAACTTCATCGAAATTTTTATAGGTAGTGAGACTTCCTGTGTCCGGTCCGAACTGTTCATCGGAATCCAGGAATTTACCACCGTTAATGACCATCTCAAGCATCTTCGGAGTGTTTACGTAAGCCGCGTCATGCCAGCCGTACTCTGCTCCCGGAAGATCAGGCTCCACACACCCCACTACACAGTAGTCTCTTGCCTCTTCGAGAGACATCCCCTTTGAAAGCATAGCTTTAATGGCAGGCGCATCGTTGAAAAGCTTTGGATGTCCGAAACCGGCACGTATACATTCAACTGTTTTTACTTTCAGTTCATAAGGGGTCTTTTCCGACATGCGAACACATATCCACGGAACCATCATTCTGGTGTGTTCCGAAGCTTCCAGCACCAGAAATGTGAGATCGTTTGTGGAATCATTTCCTTCTCTGTCAAGACCGCCTATGGTCAGACTTTCTCCTCCGAAACCACGTCCGTTTCTTACGGCTGTTGATCCCCAGTCCTTTAACTTGGTCGGATTGTTCAGCTTCACAAACTGATCTTCAAGTATCTCCAGGGCCTGAAGCTTGGTGATGACTCCATCGTCTATGTCAGCCTTATAGTATGGGTACAGCCACTGGTCCATTCTGCCGTAAGAAATGGAATGGCCGTTACTCTCGATGGTTATAAGTGTGGTTGCAAAATTGAAAAGCTGTACTGCCTGCCAGAAGGATCCGGCGGGACCGCCGGCTATCTGGTGACAGTTAAAAGCCATCATTTCAAGCTCAGCCTTTCTCTTTGGATCCGTCTCTTTTTCAGCATGCTTTTCCGCAAGAGCAGCATATCTTTCGATGTAAGCCACCGAAGCCTCAAGCTCTATAAGCATGGCATCATAAAAATCTCTCTTATCCGAAAACTCAGGATCTTTTTTGGACAGGGCTTCCCTGTGAGCTCTTGCTTCCTCCATAAGTCCGTTAAAGCCCACCTTCATAAGCTTTTCATAGTCTATGGCCAGATGTCCCGTTCCTGCATAGTGATAAAGATTGGTCTGGAAGATCTTCTTTCCGGCTTCCGAGCCCTTGATCTGTTCTTCGTCAAGTCTGCCTTCCACTTCATCTGCAACGGTTCTTCCCTGCCACCATTTTAGAAGCTCTATCGCCTCCTGTTTTTCCTCCTCACTTCTCCAATAAAACTGATCATGTTCCCTGGCTTCAAAGGGATGATTCACAGCCTCATCAAGTATCCAGTCTACTGAGAATTCCGGATATACAGGCGCAGCCTTCGCAGGAGCAGCATTGTCGCCCAGAATAAGCTCCTGATCATAAATATAAAGTGTCACATTTTCCAGAATATTTCTGAAGGCGTAGGCACACTGAAGCTTTGCCGGTGCCTTAGGATGAGCCTTATATGACTCAGTTACGAGACGCAGACGCTCGATATCTATCCAGTAGTTTTTTTCCAGAAAGGTCTTCCTGAGATAATTAACTCTTGGGAAGGGTGACCAGTCCTCATGATTTACTTCATAGCCAAGATGACACTGATGATCATAGGGTTCAGTGCCTGTACAGCCAGTGTGATATTCTGCCATGTGTTTATCCTCCATCAGTTTTAAACACATTAAATTTTAACCACTGCCACTGTGATTTTACATTACCCATATTTCTTATTCCATGTAGGGAATGTTCCTTATTTTTTTCTGCACAGCCAGATTTTAACAAGAAAA
>SVDD01000046.1:0-21664 GCA_015057945.1 Lachnospiraceae bacterium
CAAAGGGAAAAACCTCATCCTCCATCGGTGTTATGGACAGGATTATGGCATTTAGGGATGATGATGCTTCCGATCAGGACGCAAGAAATGAAGCTATCGGCGAATTCATGACATTCTTCTTTGCACCCGAAAACTATACAGCCTGGGTTGAAATGGAGGGATTCCTTCCGGTAGTGAAATCCGGTGTGAAGTATATGGCAAAATATGATACTAACTTCGGAGCATGGCTTGATATCCTTGATAACTGCAAGTTCTGCCCCACCGAAAAAGCCGAGTGGGCTCAGGCCAAGAAGGACATCATCGCTGCCGAACAGAATGCCCTGAACGGAAACGATGTGAAGAAGGAACTGGATAAGGTACAGAAAAAACTGAATTAAAACCTAATGGAGAACAAAAAGCCGCCCCCAGATCACTAATCATAATGGGACGGCTCTTTGTTTAGCTTGAATTGAATAAATGATATTTCAATTAAGCGTATATGTCAACATTAAAGAAAAAACTGTTACATCTTTAAAGAAAATACTGCTACATCTTAATTCGACAGCTTTCTGTAAAATGTAAGGTAGTTTCCTTCATGCTGCTTGCTTTCATACATCGCTTTGTCAGCATTCTGATAAAGTGTGGCAAAGGGTTCTCTGTGATATAGCCAGAACCATGCCCGATTAAAATGCTTTCACATAACCAATTTCTGTATACACCATCCCGTGCTTGCTTTATTCTGACTTCATCAGTGATATCCTGCTTACCTTCATTGTCTCATCAAGTACATTCCCAATCTTCTCATAACCTTTTGCTCCGCCAGCTCGTCTCACAAGGGTTATATGTGGCGTAAATTTCTTTGTATCAAAATCTATATCTTTCCCGGAAAGAGCACTTCTTAGTCTATTCACATAGTCCATTAGATCAGGATTAGCCTCTACATTAGCAAATACCATGTCTTTAAAACACTTAAATCCGGAAACATTGATATCAAAAGCACTGAACGGTACATCCCTCATTATTCTCTCTATTTTTTTCGGATCATCACTCTCACCTATGAATACAAGTGTCATGTGAAGGTTTTCATCCCGTGTGAAATTGCCTCTTACTCCGTTTTGTTTTAAAGCATTCTGCATCTTCAAAAGAGCATACTTCATATTCTCATTAAAGTTTAATGCAATAAACAGACGCATAAAGTATCCTTAAATATTTTCTATTCATCCACGCACTGAGTTGACTGTAGCATCGGGTCTTTTTCAGGATCAATTAAAAAAATATGATCGTTCTATATAAGCAGAACGCTGCGGCGCAAAAAATTCCGATATTAAAGAGGATATTTACTGATTCAGACATGTTCATGGGTCTGTCAAAAAGCAAAGATATGCTAACTACTAAAAGAACCACATAACGGATCAGGTTACGTGTTTTCCATGTTTTGGCGTCACTGATCGTATACGGTCTGTCACTGTAATAATAATACGGCCGCCCTTCCATATAATATTTAAATCGATGTGCTCCGATAAAAATGTGTGTACCGAATCTTGCATTTTTCCGATACGATCTGCCATGCTTGAATAATGAATATGCGTTCATATTACATTGCCATTCCTTTCCGGCTACAGTCTATACAACTGTTTTATTGATCTACATAATCCCACGCATTAAAAGTCTCTTCCGTGCATTGTTCTCCATCACTGAAAACTTGACGTTATCGATTACAACTCAACAAAATCCTTTATCTCCTGCTCCAAGAGACGAAATACATTTGCTACTAAATATCCATCTGCAATTGCATGATTCAGACGTACTGTCACAGGCATGACGAGTCTACCGTTTTCTTCCCTGTATTTTCCCCAATTGATGATAGGTGCAAAAAATAAATGTCCATCCGGCAGCTCAATATTAAGAGAATCATATGAAAGCCATGATATATAGGAGGCATCAAACCAGTTGGGATGATTAGCCATATCAAGCCCATATTCTCTTGTTTTTTTCGCCTCTTCAACATCCCTCAACGCTGCAGCGTAGAACTTTTCATAATTCTCATCGTATGATGTATATACCGGAGTACATGTTTCAGTATCCTCATGAAAAACATACTGCGTAGGATTGATCACATCATAACAGATCAGTTCATTTGTCTGCCAAAGATATCCCATTCTATAATCTTCACGCGAATTCAAAACCTTGGAGAGAATATATAGGAAGTTGATATAAAACTTTGTCCCCGTACTCCTGGAATATTCAACCAGTTCCGTGACGTCAATTCGCGCTGTCATGGATGTCGAACATTTACAGTCTTCCGAAAAGTGTCGGAAAACACCTTTTCTATAGTATTTCTCCCTGTCAATTACCTTGTAATTCATTTGCATCATCCCCTCAAGCAACGATTTATTTCACTCCCACTTCTTCCACACATCCGGCTGATACCCGATTGTAGAAAGTTTTCCATTTCTGACAATAGGAGTCTTGATAACCTGCTGGTTCTCGAGTATCTTTTCCAGCTTGTCTTCATCGGCAATGTACCTTATCAATGCCAGAGTATCCTTATCCTTGGCATCAGGATTGATCATGTTCTCAATGCCTCCATTAGCCTGCGCAACGGATGTGAACTCTCCCTTGCTCGTCTCCGCTCCGCTTCGGTCGGCGCAAAGCCGATGTCCACTGGACATCGAGCGCCCTACCGGCTCTGGCACATATAAAATGTGCGTTGCGTTTTTATCTTTGTCTTGGTGTATTATATGAAGCGTCCAGGACGCAACATAATCAATTTAAAAAAACTATCTCGGAAGCTTATTTTTTTATATGCCTCCCTTAAAACCATAACAAACTCATTCTATACCCATCGCCTTTAGCACCTTTTCTTTCTCTCCACTTCCATTAGTACTAAGTCTTAAAAGTCCAATTCCTGATACTTCCAGGATATGGTTTTTCAGCTTATCCCTTTCATGCTGTGTGGTTCCTTCTTTATGAAATGAATAGCCATCAATTTCTATTGCCACAACCGGCTGCTTATTAACCTTGTTATATATCATAAAGTCTACATGAGTAGCCGGATTCATAACATAATGAACTTCTTCATCAGTAAGTCCACTGATATCTCTTACAATCATAGACAGCGGTTCAAAGCAGACAACAGAATATTCCTTATGATCTTTAAGAAGTTCTAAAATAAAATTATACGCCCTGTTCTCAGAGTCATATTGGGAAATCTGTTTTTTATCCTTCAAATATTTCCATCTCTGATCTTTATACTGCGAATATAAAAAATCGAATATAGAAAATACCTTACTATCCACAACTTCCATCTTGTTGTACTGAATGTATGATATCAAATCAACTATATTACCTTTTTTCTCCTGCTCATTACCGGAAACAACAACTATCAATTGTTTCTTAGCTCTGGAGACAGCAACATTAAGCAAATACGGATCATCAGTGAAATCTTTTATCTGATTATCTACTGTAGAAAGAATGATTACATCTTTCTCGCGCCCCTGAAACTTATGAACCGTGGCTACATCTATTCCAGGAATTTGCCTCTTTATAGCATCAACCTGGGCATTATACGGTGTGATAATGCCTATTTCCTCCATAGGAACATCAAGTATCGGAAGAATCTCTTTTTTCATTACATCAATCTGTCTCTGGTTATAGTTATCCCTGGCATGATTACCTTTGACAGTTTTTATTGCCATCAGAGCCTTACCAAGATTATCATCCTCCGTCATCACAATGAGTTCTCCATTATAAAACTTCTGATTACAGAATGAGATAATTTGCGGGTGACATCTATAATGCTCTTTTAAAAGAACTGACGGAACATTCGGTAATGCAGATACAACTGACTGAAGAAAGCTGTTATGTGCGAAATCATAAGCTTCAGAAATATTATATCTAGCCATAATCTGTTCTGCCACTCTACGAACATCAGACTTTATGACATTAGGAAGTTGTTTCAAATCTCCTACAATTACAGCATTTTTTGCACAAGAAAGAGCAAGCGCACCTGTAGCAAGGTCAACCTGGGATGCTTCATCCATGATTACATAATCATATTGAACTTCGTTAATATTTAAGCTATTTCTCGCAGAAAAGGTTGTACTCAGTATGACGGGATATTCCTCCATAACCAAAGACGGGAATTTGAATAAATCGTCTTTGGTAAATCTACTCCTCTGTCCATTCCAATTATATCGTTCCTCTATGGCAGCCTTAAGGAATGCAAGAGACTTTTCCTCCAGTAGTTTTTCATAGCCTCCCTTGTTGTTATCTAAATCCTTTTCACAATTCTCAATTTCATAGTCAATTTCCTTAAGTGCTTGTTTATAATACATCCCCTGAAGAACAGCTATAACCTTCGATATGTCCTGCTTATAAAAATTCCAATCAGCAATCCCATACAGGAAGATACTCTTTAACTTGAACCAAAGTGACAATTTCTTTGACTCATCAGCTTTAGCCTGGACTTCCTGCCATAGCTGCATAATTCTATCAGACTTAATTTTGTCGCGAATTTTTGTGCATTTACAAAGAGCATCTGTTTCATCGAGGAACTCCTCAAAGTGCTTAGCTTCAAGTTCAACGTTGTAACGTTTTTCTCTAAGCTTCGCCAAATTTTCTTTAAGCTCATACACCAGCTTTAGCCTGCCTGATATTTCTGAGATATCCTGTATTATGGTCAGAGAATCATTATCACTTTTCCATGAGGATAAATCCGGATATACACCGCTCTGATTCATTATAAATTTTTCTTTATTAGCCACGCTTCCTAGCGATGCAACAAGAAAATCCATACCGTACTTCTTTTTTGACAGCTTCTCAAGTACATTCTGTGTGGCGGAGTTGTTATTTGAAACAACCAGTACAGATTTTCCTTGTATTAAAAGATTTGCGATAATGTTTAAAATTGTCTGTGTTTTACCGGTTCCTGGAGGTCCCTGTATCACACTTATCTGATTCTCAATAGCATTCCTGACAGCTTCATACTGACTTTTGTTACAGCCAAAGGGAAAAATCAGATTATTTGCAGTGTAATGAGAAGGTTCTTTATTTGGATTAAGATACAGGCTTAAAACAGTTTTATCAGAAACAAAACCAATCTTTTCAAAATATTTCTGTAAGATCACCTCCTCAGCTTCATCTGGAAGTTTACAAAGACCAGAGATTTCTCTCAAATAATCAAAAGTACTGCCGGATCTCTTATCCATCAGACAATTACTCTGTATCCTCAAATCATCTTTTCTGTAATCACAAACGAAGTTATCACATACTATATGCCAATACTTATCATGAGGTCCTGTAAACTCATATATCTGCCCCATATTGTAAAGGTGTTTTCCCTTAGATGTTTCAATGATAAAGTTCTTAGGATCAAGAATGTTAGGATTCTCCATGAAAAGGACGTTACCCGCAGAATACGAGTAACGTTTCCCATTTTCAAAAATGATGTCATAACTGTTAGTAGCTGCATTTCTCATACAAGAGCTGACTTCATTTGTACATATACGTCCTTTAGCTATAATCATGTACTTGGTAGAATCCATAATTGTTTAATTTTTTCTCAGATTGATTATATTTATAACTACTTATCCGACTTTGTATCGTTATGATAAGATATTTTTTCAAAACTAGCATATCCTGTGGATTAAGTATTATCATGTATATCAGTCCTAATGTATTTCCTTCTGACTATACAATACACGACGAGGTGTCCGTTAAAAATGCCAACCTTATAAAAGTGTCTCCGGTTTGTTCATACGGCCGGTCCAGCCCATCCATTTAGCCCACTCTCTCATGTCTTCCTTCTCCTCCGGATCGTTACCGTGAATGGTACGAAGGAAATCAACATAGCCGTGAATGCCTCCCACATCATCCATAAGGGACAGTCCATCCAGGCTCAGGCAAACGGGTCCTCTCTTATAATTTACCATTGCAATCTTAAGCGCCAATGATTTGCTGACCTTTTGGTTATTCCTGTCAAATGCTGTCTGTTCCGACAAATAGCTGTCCTTCTTTAGATTTAACCGTACACCCTCCTGTACTTCAGTAAAGCTTTCAGACTTATCTTCACGGATTATGTAGTAACCCTCCTTCAAACGAATCTTTACTTCCCAGCCATCACCGTAATCATAGGCATAGATCAGCTCATCCGTAACAGGAAGAACCGGAAGGTCCTTCTCTTCCTTCTCCTGGCGTTTCTGCAGAAACGCTATCTTATCGTTAATGTCTCGGTCCTCTTTGATTCCCTCCGGAATCATCAGCTCGATCAAAGGAATTCTCTCCAAAAGTTCATCCATACTGCTTTCAAACCCATAGGACAATTCATGAATGGTAGCCTCTTCAATAAGAATCATCTTTGCAGGCATCTTATCCGGATCCTTTCCGGATTCCTTCAGCCTTCTCCACTCTGCAAAGGAAAGCTGCTGACGAATCATGGGATTCTTCTTCAAAACGCTCTGTGCCGCAGGATTTGCAAAATGGAAATGCTCCCACTTCCCCTTGTATTTGTACGGACCGGTATATTTCTTAGAAAACCAAGTCTTGATGCTCTGTCCTTCCTTATAATCATCATCCCAATATAGATCCTCAAAATCATCGCAAGGGAAACGGAAATACAGACCGCAAAGCTTCATCCAATTCGTATATAGCCCATCATATTCCACATAATCATGCTGATCTACTTTGTTCTTACCACCGGTAAGTTTCTGGAACACTTCCTTCGGCAGGCGGAAATGATGCAGGTGGCTGTTCTGCCATCCAAATGCACGTAAGATTGCATAGTTTAAGGCATGAAGCGTAATATCTGCCGGAACAAGAATTTCTCTCGTGATTCCTTTTTCCACCTTGCCATACTGTTTCAATATCTCCATGTCTTCCTTTCGAAGACTATCAATATCAAGGATAAGCTCCAGCTTCAAAACCTCGGGGTGCTTTCTCATATGAGAACCGTAAAGCTCTTCTGTTGTATATTCTTTAATCATAATCCTCCCATATCCGAGTAGTAATTCTTTAGATCCTCACTTAATTGATTTTCGATTTTTTCAAAATCTTCCTTTGTAAGTTTTTCAAACAATGCATGATTCATAGATATAATGCTTAAATCCTTCGAGTAGTACAAAAATCTTTTTCTTTCAAACTTTTCAAAAGGGTTTGTCAGCATATTTCTTTTGACAGCACTTTTATCCTTCAGCATTTTCTCATCATATGGGCAGGATTTACGATCCACCTGCAATCCTCTTTCAAGTCTTGATCTGTAAAATGAGATATAGTCCTCAAGGATATCCTCAATCTTTGCATCTCCTATGGAATCCAGATGCTTCAAAAAACCTAGCATAAACGGCATTTTATAGGATAGTGAGTAGTCCCTTTCTTCCAGAAAATCAAAGAAATCTTCTTTGATAGTTTCATCGTTGTGTTCCCTTATATCAAGCTCTTGTCTGTAAGTCTCTACTGCCTCAGGGCTAAACAGATACATTGATTTGCTGCCAAATTTGTATTCCACTGATGGTTGAATTTTACCCTTTTTTATCCAGCTTGTAACTGTTCCTGTGCTCACAAAATACTCTCTGGCAACCTGCTCCTGACTAAGATAATTACCGTACTTATCCTCGAAAGAATCTATATCAACTTCAGTTATCTTTTCGATTCTTTCTTCAAAGCCATCGATAGTTATCATATCTCCGTTTTTATAATCGGTTTTCGTTATATCTCCAAACGGTACATAGTATGGATTGGCAAATATAGTATGCATGTTGCAGGCTTTTACCATGGCACCATACTCATCCACAACATCTATAACGATAACATTATTCTTCTCAGCAGTTTTCCTCAACCCTCTTCCGATTTGCTGCAGGTAAAGTACCTTGGATAAGGTAGGTCTCGCCATAACAAGTATCCCGAGTTCAGGATAGTCCCAGCCTTCAGAAATCATGTTGCAGGAACATAAAAACCGGACTTCTTTATCCTTGAATTTTCTCATGATTTCTTCCGGATTCCTTGACTGCCCTGTATAACTTAACGCAGAAATACCGGAATCGTTTAACAGTTTAGCCATCTCATTTGAGTGAGAAACATTAACACAGAAAATCACACCCTGCCTTTTTCCTGCTTCACCATCAACAAAATAATCTTTCAAAACATTTACTATCAAATTATTTCTGGATGTAACACGGATATTCTTTTCGAGATCTGCATTAACATAGTCTTTCCCGTTATATCTTACTTTTGAAAGATCGATGTTTGTTTCGATTCTGTAGACATTGGCCTTTGCGACAATGCCCTTTTCCATAGCATCTTTCAGTGACAGTGAAGACGTATAGGTTCCAAAAACCGTCTCCAGTTTCTTTTTATCAGGTCGTTGATCTGTTGCTGTGAGACCTATGGTGAAATCAGTTTCGAAATATTGGATAACCCTTTTAAGAATAGGCGCCACTGCATGATGTGCTTCGTCTACGGCCAGATAGCTGTAGTAATCTGAAGATTTTTCAGTATAGTGTCTCGCCATATATGCATATGTACATACATCTATCTTTTCCAGAAGTTCAGGTATGGATGTTCGTATTCTCTCCTTCCAATCAGCAAGAGTATTCTTTCCCGGAACCAAAATAAGCCCTTTAAAATCAGGATTATCTTTCGCAAATTCTCTCAGATCTTCTTCTACTATTTTTGATTTTCCGGAAGCTGTTGGTAAAACAACAAGGAATGCTTTTATCCCTGAAGCTCTTCTGCTTTGTATCTCATTTAAGCTGATAGTCTGATGCTCGTAGAGTTCAACTTTTCTGTCTATCTTTAATCCATCATCAACAAAATGGGAACTGCTGTCCCCCATATATTGTTTAATGTCATCTTCGATACGGCTGTCAAAAGCACAGTCTTCCGTGGAAAACCTGTACAGTTTGATGCCCCATAAAGCACAGGTATTCTGCTTCCTTAACTGGTTTCTGTATTTTTCTTCTCCTATTATCTGTGGATGGTGATATGAAACACCGTTTTCTTCTATGGCATATTTTTGATCTGTTGTTCTGACAAGATAATCCAGGAAATAGTTTTTCCCGTTCTCATCACATATTCCATATTCTCTTGAGAGATATTTCAAAGCATTAAGACCATAGACATTGGAAAAATTCCTCTCAAAATGCAGTTCAAGAGGCGAGACATCTGCCTGTTCACCACGGTCTGCAACTGTAATTTTATAATCAACGGGTACAACTATATCATCAGCATCAAGATATCTGTCTACCAGTTCTTTTTTATAGCCCAGAAACCTGAACAGTCTATTAAACCGGTGCATGTATGAATTCTGTTTATCGGTTATAAGCATGTATGAAAACACCGGCTCATCCTGAACATGATCACAAATACCTTCATCTATGATGACCATATCTGTCCCATCATCATAGAAATAAGAGAAACCGCCGTTTGGATAACTAACGGTTTCTCTCAAAGAAAACTGTTTATGGTGATCTAAAAACTCGTCTTTTGCAGTATCAGATTTAACCACTTCTCATCCTCTCTACCGGGTCTTACATCTCCCGTTATCCAGTGTTCTTTTATGACAAGCTCCCTAATGTCTTCGATAAAGCTTTCAAATGTTTCTATCGTAAAATCTGTAAAATAGCGTCCGTTTCTCTCTCCTTCAAATATTCCATACTTAAATGAAGTATAGATGATTCCATCTTGAACTAATGCTTCGGACATTTTCAACAACACTTCTTTTAACTCCGGTTTTGGAAGATGAAGAATAGATGAACAGGCCCATATTCCGTCGTAGGACTTGTTTTCATTAAGTTCCTGAAACAACATATGTTTTACTTCTATTCCTGTATACAGACTAGCTGCCTTGCATAACTCCAAAGATCCGTCTATGGCAGTAACCTCATATGCCTTTTCAAGAAAATACTTAGTATCTCTGCCGGAGCCACACCCAAAATCCAGAATTTTCTTTCCAGATAAAAGACTCAAAAATTTATCCTGTGTAGCGCTAAAGTCAACAGATATAGTTCCTTTTATAAAGTTTTCTGCATTAGCATCGTAATAGTTTAATGTAGTATCATTCATGAATTATTTCCCATCTTACTTAAGTACGCGCAAAATATCATTTGCAAAATAGCGATATAATCTCTTTTACAAAAATAATCATACATAATCATTTTAGCACTTTATAGATTAATTATTGCAAGAAAAAAGAACACCTAAGTGTTCTCTAATCAACAATAATACCATTACTATTAAAATATATTATCTCTTTAATATGATACCTTCCTTTAGCCCTGAAATATCTACATCCATCATGTTTAAAGTCTTACTTTGTATTAAACTATCATTCTGCTTCGTAATATCTATGGGTTATAGTATCCACGATATATAGTTTTTGATTTCCATAGGGAGTTCCATTTGAATATATTGAGAAAAGATCCAAACTCAAAACACTTCCTGAATCAAACGGTTCCTTTACAGGAGTGTGCCCTACAACCTGGTAAATAAAATCATCTCTGAACATCCTGTAGAAGTCAGTCTGAGGACGCGCCCATATAGGTGAACTATTTCTCCACAGCTCCTGTTTTCCCATTTGGTTTATTTTTGCAAGTACATCATCAGATTCTTTTACATGATAACCACAAAATTGGAATACAAATTTTTCAGTCACCCCGGCATGACTGAAAAGTACATTATCAACTCTATGAACAAACTTGTACCGATTTTCAAGTACATGCTCCAACCTCGTTATTCCCTCTACAACAGTTATCCTTGCCTGTATGGAATATCCCGATTCAATAGCATCCCATAAATACGATACATCATGATTACCATAACACCACAAAGACTGACTATGTTTCTGTCCGAACTCTACTGCTCTATCCAAGGTCTGTCTATATACATCTAAAGCATTTCCTTTTCCCCAGTCATCCACCAGATCTCCCAGAACGACAATGGTATCATAGGAATTCTTATCTATCCTATCTGCGATATCAAAAATCCACGGTTTCAAATGAACATCCGGTATTACAAGTACTCTACTCACTTTAAAATCTCCAATAATTTCAACCGAATCAGTGATTCGGTAATATCAAAAATCATCTTGGTTACCCTACCATTTCAACTCAACAGTCTGACTCCCGATACCCATCTACACATCCTATTCATCTTCCTGAAGGACTTTTTAACATCGAAACCATGCATGGCAATTTTATCCTCATCTGTGGTTCCTTTTGCCTCGGTGGTTTCAGAGGCCGTCTTTTCCATAGAGAAGTGCTCCTCTATGGCATAGAATATACTCATAGGATCAACGAGGTTTGCTATGCCGCAGGCTTTAAGAATGGGCAGGTTCTGTATCTCTTGCAATATCTTCAGCTGATCTGTTTTCCGTATCAACAGGCATTACAAAAACATTATCTTTTACTTGAAAACCCTTACCCATATTATCACCTTCCTGACAAGGACTTCTCCATTGTCGTTTTATTATTAATGATTCTATTTGTTATTGAACTCACAGTTAATCAAAATATCCCCTCTGAAACACGACCTTCTTTAAGATTAGAAATAGCTGTACCTATCATATTTAATGTTTTTCTCGATATGGAATCATCTCTTTCCCTGCACTCCTCGAAAAACTCAACAATCTGTTTTGATGACACAGGAAAGAAATTATTTGCATCAACTCCTACGTCATATCTTCTCTGACCTTCAGATCTGTTAGCTTCGTTATAGTCCATGCGAGCATGAATATGCCCATGTAACTGATATCCTCCGCTACCTTTCTTAGGCCATGACAACATAGGATAATGCATAAGAGAAAAATGATTTCCATCAACAGATATTTTCAAAAAATCCTGTATGTCTGTAAACAGACGAGGATCGTAATTCTTATCATGATTGCCTTTGATAAGATACTTCTTTCCGTTAAGCTTCTTAATAAGACTATCCGCTTCTTCGATACTCATATGATGGCAAATATCGCCCAAAATATAAACTGTATCCTCTTTTCGCACAACTGAATTATAATTCTGCAAAAGAACTCTATCCATCTCTTCTACAGACCCGAATGGTCTATTCTGCATCGATATTATGGCTCTATGTCCAAAGTGCATATCCGCTGTAAAATAAATCATTAGTAACAACGCTCCTTCTTTTTATATGAACTTACGTATAAGATTGCCATACTCCTCTCCCAGCGGCAGCTCATAATCCACGTGTATCCTATTACGTGTTGTCCTCTTTGTTTCTCCTGTAAGTGGATTACGTCCTTCTTTTTCGTACTCTTCCATCCACATACCAACACCATGTTTCTGCCATGAAGGCAAATTGTCATAGTTGATTCCTCTACTGAAAAGAAGCTCCTTTTTAAATGAAACTCCTTTGCCTTTTAACTCTGAAGTCACTTTATGAATTGATACCCCCTCCTTTCGCAACATCCAGTAGCAATGTGAATTAAGGGCATTTCTGTTTGCATCTTCCTGTCTCCAGCGGAAATAATCTTCAACTCTTTGTGCATTTGGAAGTGGCACCATTCTGCAATCAAAAGTTGCCGCCATACCAAGTCCGAGAGAAAAAACTGCACTTGCTTCAGCTGCGAGTGTAGAGTTATACTTTCGTACCTTCCTTCCAAATGTAACTTCATCAGCCGAAAATAATAATGAAATCTCATCACTTTCTGTATAGGCATAAACCACTCTGAATCCGCAATCCATAAGAACCTTTGTGGTCTTCACCATCATATCCCTGAATTTTTCATCAAAAGGCGCCTCAAAATGGCAAACTTCTTTAGTAAGTCTTGTAAACCCTCTCCCGTCAAGTCTTGCTACCATGTAAATGTCCGGAAGTAATACCTGATCTAAAGACTGTTCATAAACACGCATCTTTGCGTCCATCTCATCAAATCGCATTTTTTACATCTCCCTGCTATCTATACATAATAACCCTGCCTATCTAATTTCAGTAGTTGGAATACGCGTACTCTGAAATAAGTTTCTCTGCACTGGACGGAACAATCAACTTCATTATGTCATCTATATCTTTTTCATTACCGATTGCCTTGAATCCTGCCCATGCATATGGTGAATCCTTTATCATCATTGCAACTGCTTTTCTGTCATGATCGTATTCCTCATACAGCCGCCTTGTATAAAGCATCATGTCCTCTGCTTTGTGCCTCATTTCCTCAAACTGCCAATCATAATACTTGATTATATGCGCATCAGCAGGGAAGTCTTTTGCAAGTTTTGAAAAATCTTCTCCTCTACAGAAAAGCTCCGCCATCCTCTTTGTCGTAAACACTTTGTTAATAGCCATCCTGTGCATAGCTACATATGCCGGTGATTTGATCTTAACTCTGTTGTGATTCTTATCCACAACCACAAAGCCTTCTTTTTTTATGGCATCTCCACTATTCAGAGCCTCTGCAGCCTCCACACACTCTTCAAGCGTACTTAGTGAATAACTTTTGGGCTTC
Organism: Lachnospiraceae bacterium; assembly: GCA_015057945.1. GTDB lineage: Bacteria > Bacillota > Clostridia > Lachnospirales > Lachnospiraceae > Oribacterium. Next base: position 13,430 of record SVDD01000046.1, read on the forward strand.
ATGAAACCCTGAAGTTCATTATCAACTTCTTCGCCGGTTTTGTTGTTCCTTGCTGCAAGATAGAATAAAAGAGTTTTCTCATATCTTATGACTACCGGATTAAGAGGAGATACTAATTCGAAGACATATGTATAGTCTTTATTCAGCTTATCAAAAGGTATATCCCTATAATTCTCAGTCTTAGATATAATTTCTGAATACGTAAGATCCTTATATCCATGAATAGCTGCATCTTTAGCATCGCAGGTAGAGCTTGTAGCAAATCTCCATTCATCCTTGTACCAAAACAGCTTGATCATAGAACCATCTATTTTTTCAAGTACCTTCGCGCTTCTCCAATCGATATCCGCAGCATATTGCTCCTGCACATTAAAAAACTTATCAAATGGCCAGCATACAACCTTATGCTCATCGAGATCAATTATTATCCCTCTTGCTTCGCACACCAATGGATCTGAAAAGTCAGCTTCAGTTGCATACTTAAAGCACACCAGATTATCGCTGTGTTTCGTATGAATCAGTCTTTCATTTAACTCTAGCTCCCAAGTGTCCGGGTTCTTTTCGATAAATTCTAAAATCTTTGACTTCATTTCCATGATCACTCATCATTTTTCATTAGATACTTGTTATTTATGACTTTCATTGATAAAGGTCCACTCAGCGTATATGAATGAACAGGTGTAACAGGACGGATTACTATTCCTTCTTTGGTTGTTCCGTTGTATCCGATTCCTTCTGCTCTTGCTATAAGAGCTGCTTCATCAGGATACTTTGCCGTAAGATCATCACCTTCCTCTTCTACCGGAACCATCTGACATCCAACATACTTACAAATTTCCCTTAGCGTTGCTAAGTCAGTTCTCTTGTCATCAACCCTGGCTGTAAATACAAACCACTCAGGTTTCTTTAACTTAAGCCTATTTTTCTGTATTCCTTCGCCGCACCACTCACCTTGAAGTACCAGCGTACTAAGCCCATGATCATCTGCATATGCTTTCATCTTCTCAGGTATACCAGCTGCTTTTACATGCTCTACAAATGCTGACTTACCATCATCCTTATAAGTGAAATTATGGCCTGTAAAAGCGATTTCTCCATCCATTATGCCTATTGAATGGCTTGAACCATCCATCTTAGTCGTTATGTAATAAGGCAAGCCTTTAAACTCATTAAGCAGGTCCGGCGCAGACTGTATCCTTGTCTCGTCAGTCTTTGGAATATATCCCGGACGATCACCTATCATAGTTCCTCCGGAACCTGCTCGCTCAGGCATTTCCCACTCACGTACTCCCAGGATTTCTGTAACATCCATTCCTTCCTCGAGAGTCATCCCATACAGTTTTGGAAGCTTCTCTAATCCAAGACATAATCCCTGAGATATCTCTCCTCTGAATTTCATCGTCTTTAGTCTGAATCCTTCTCCCATGAAGTCATTGTTTTTATAGGAGCTCTTTCTTAAGAATTCAAACTCTTCACATATCGGAAGAAATGAATCTATCTCAAAATAAACCACCATATCGCCAACATGGAACTCACCTTTTCCTCCGACGCACTTCCATCCAAGAACCTGGACCAATTCCAGTCTGTCTGCATCAGGTACCGGCATGACTGCCTTTATCTTCTGTATTGATGCTAATTTCCTCATCTTTCTTTACCTTCCTCATCAAGAAAACTTCCGGATTAATGTAACTAAAACAATCCATGTAATTAAATAATATAGTCATCCATGCTATCTGTCAGTTAACTCGTGGTTGATAATCCATATAAGCTTATTCGCTGTATCAGAATTTGAACCTATATTAAACCGCTTATTGGTCTGAAATAATTGTCCATAATTTTTTTATCAAAAAAGGACCTACCCGCTTTGAGATAGATCCTAAAACCTGATAATTATTTCAATGTCACTTTATTTGAAAAAGCATCCAAGTGTCTTAAAAATTCACTTTCTTCACAATTCCATAATTTATCCTTATCCGGAATCACATCCATAACAAATTGGCCAAATCTAAGATCCGGATATTTCTCCCTCTCCTCTGCGATCCTATCCAAAAAAAGGACGTATTCTTTCTTTGTCTCTCATCTACCTTACCTCTATCAAGACATTCCATTTTTTTACGGCTACCGGAACCAATAGATCATCAACACTCACATCCAAAAGTCCACTGAGAACATACAGATTTTCAATCACAAAAAATGTGCCTTTATGTCTCCATTTATTGACAGCCTGTGGAGTAATCCCCAGTTTGTCAGCAATGATCTTATCCTTTAGTCCCCTTATTTTTATCAGTTCACACACTCTTTTCTTTGTCGCTTCCAAATCCAAACCCTTTACTCTGTCCGGTTCTTCCCAGGACAGGGTATAATCAATACGCTCCAAATCTGATCTAAATCTATTTTTTTCAAAAATTTCAATTATTTTGTTATATCCATTCATCATAAATATTCCCCCATAACACTCATATACAGTAATATTTTAACCTCAAAATAGCTCTCTGACTATTAACTCGCGGTTGATTTTCCTGAATCATAGTTCTTTAACCTTATCAAAAAATTCTTTCATCTGAAATTCCTCGCTAACATCTGTATATATATTCATAGTGGTTTCAATATCACTATGCCCCAGTAATTTTTGAGCAACTTTTATATTTATATTGCTTTCACATAGGATTCTTGCAAACGTATGACGAAGTACATGGGAAGTTATATCAGGAAGAATGATTTTTTTCGCAGTTTCTGTAAAACATTCCTGCTTGTTGTATTCAAAAACAATTCTCTTCAATGCACGATTTACGGTTTCCTGCGATATAGGAGTACCTTTCCGAGTTAGGAAGACAAAATTTTTAAATCCTTCCATTGTTACATTGCACTTAATATGTTCGGAATTCTGATGATATTTTTCCATTTCCAGAGCCTCTATCATTTTCACAGTTAACGGTAATACTCTTTTTCCAGATGATGTTTTTGGTGGGTATATCTTATATCTGTGATCCTTTCCATTAATATATTTTATTGTTTTTTGTATCGAAATGGTTTTATTATCATAATCAATATCGTCCCATTGAACTGCTGCCATTTCACTTATCCGTAATCCGGTGTAGATAAATGTGTAAATCAATGGATACCATCTCTTATATTGATCATTTTCTTTTAAGAATAGTAGAAGTTTTCTTGTCTGAATCTTATTTAAGCCTTTCCTTGTGCTTGTATATTTTGAATGTGATCTGACAAAATGCTTGCAAGCTCTATCTGCAGGATTACGCGATATAATATCACGTTCTAATGCTGACTGCATAACCTGAAATAATACGTTTTGAATTTGGGATATCGTCTCAACTGATTTACGTTCCACATAATGCAATTTTTCATATCTACATTTTATTTCATACGTCGTTATATCTTCAATTCTCATTTTACCCAATGAATTTCTAATATATGCATCGTAAAGGAACTTATATTGTTCTTTGGTAGAATCCCTGAGGTTGAATTTTGAAGATATCCAAAGCTCATACTGATCGTTTAAAATCATACCCTTTATCTTTTTGGATATATTTATCTGCTCAATTAACATTGCTTTTGACTCTTCAATTCGAAGCTCTGAAAGATTGTCATTATAGATATATTTTACTTCACCTTCTCTTGTACGATATCTATACATATAATTTCCATCTTTTCTTTAATACTCTCCACAATAGAGTTTGATATTGTGTCATTTCGACACATTATTAAATTTCTTTTTTTACATAAAAAAAACGCCTGCATTTGCAAGCGTTATAAACTATTATTGATTATAAATATTCTTGTAGATGTTTAATCAATACGTGTACTCTTGTTCCCGGAGCAGAAGCTGATGGTACCTTGCCTATATTATATTCCTCCAACCGTGTTGCGTTTATTATAGCCGTTTTCATGTAAGGCCTCAGAATCTCAAACATATCTGACCTGTTTTTTGAGTATTTCCCGTATCCATATTTTATCAACCATTCAGAAAGCTTAGGCCAATATTCTTTTCTGTGAATATCTGAGTGATAAAGCCCAAAATGAAGAAGAAACCATAGTTCAATACACTGATTGGACCAAATGGCATGATACTCTGTTTCTACATCAGTGTACTGTTCACAGTATTCTGCAGTTTTGTTAATATGTTCTGGTGGAAAATCATCCGTATCATATACTACCCATACATGTTTGATAACATTAGGGCTTGCAAGAACCATCCTGCGGGCCTTTTCTAGCAGATTTAAAGTATTATCTCCAATTCCTTCTACTGTCACATTGATTTTATTAGGATATTTGGAATTCACAATATCTGCTATAGCACTAAAGTAATTGGGTTCTGTATCCGTACCTTCGGTAATTATCAACTGATATTCAGGTTGAATAAGTACCTTTTTTCTTTTTCTTCCCTGATTCCATTCCTTATTAATATCTGAACGTTTTAGTGGATGAAGACTCATACAAAGGAACCTCCATTGAGCATGTTCTCAAGATAAGGATCCGCTCCATATCTTCCTTCCAAATACTGTTTATCATAAGCCGATTTATTATTGATATGACTGTCATCAGCATTTCTTATATCGTACAATGAATAAATCTGGCTCTCATGTTTCATATCCGTAGCTGCAAACCATATCTCATCTCTTCTGAATACAGTGTTTCGCATGGTAGTCATATCATGGGAAGTAAAAAGTAACTGAGCTCCATTTCGGTTTAATTCTTTATTTTTAAACAAACTAATTATATACCTGAGCAGCTTTGGATGAAGCTTTGAATCCAATTCGTCAATTATGACCAATCGGCCTTCCTTAAGCGCAACTATAAGCATCGGAAGTGTTGACAAAAGCTTCTTTGTTCCATCAGATTCTGCATCAAAGGAAAGCGAATACTTTTCTCCATTTATTATTCTTTCTGTATAGAATTTCTTTTCTTCTTTTATATAACGATAATCACTAATATCTATTCCCAGATCATTTAATGCACGAATAATAAGCTTCTTTGTTTCAGAATCATCTATCATCATTATCCGACGATCTAATTCCGGATCATCATAACTATGACTGATACATGATTCGAACCATCTCTGGACAGGCACAATTGGCTCTAAATCGTAGTTGATCGCAAGAAAAGAGAGATACGGCATTTTAGGATTAACCTGTCGGTTGATTCCATTCTTTTTTATAGCCGGACCAAGTTCTATATTTGATCCCTCTCTTGTAAACACCGTACCGGTACGCTTTCCGCCAAGAGCTCTCCAATAGAGATATTCTGAAACAATCTCACTGTCTTTAATAGCAATATAATATCTATATTCTTTCCCTTCCGTTCTGAAATATACTTCAAATTCAGTAGGATTCTTTGAAGATTCACTATCAAATAAAAATGGTTCTGACTCTATAACGTCCTGTATGACAAGATTATTTCTGTTCTTATCAAGGTCATATATTGGCTTTACCACTGTCGAAATAAGGCATGACAGAGCTCGTAAAAGATTCGTCTTTCCTCCACCATTAGGTCCATATATCGCACTTACAGGCAGCAGAGGTGTTGTCTTTTCATCCGTAATCAATGACTCCTCAAATTCAGGAATCGCTTCTGCCTGGAAATCAAAAGTGGTATCTGTCTTATATGATCTGAAATTGCTAAATGAAAACTGACTAAGCATAAATCTAACCCCATATCCATTAACACAAACAACTTACTTAACTCTATTTTATGTAAATAAAGGGAAAAGTCAACTTTTATATGTTTTTTCAGGAATAATATTTCTGAAATTCAGTTTATAAATGGCATATAACATTTTAATCATTCATACATATCTCAAGGAACCATCTCACCACTCTACTTTTTTATTATTCATCAATGCTTCCTCCATCTTTATGGCTTCCTTGATCTGCTGAATAATCATATTCCTTACAGCTTCAGTTTTTACTTTTCCTGCCAAACATCCGATTTCCTCTATAAATGAATCCTTTTCGTATCCTGTAAGTATATAGTCTGTTGTGCTGTTCAGTATCTGAGCAAGACATACTGCCAGAAAACCTGAAACATCTCTTCGATTAGTCTCATAAGATGCAAGACTGGATCTGTTTTCAAGCCCTAACGCTTCAGCTAGTTCCTCCTGAGTCATATTAGCCTGATTTCTCAGAAACTTGATTCTTCCTCCTACAGTTGTTGTGTCAATTTCATGGTTCTTTTTCATCTTTCGCACCTTTCCGGTGCCTTCCAAAACGGAAGCCGATCCGAAAAAGCGCATAAGTTAACAACTGCAGTCTATAAACTCCAAATGATTAATAAAGAGAACCCTGCAAAACATATACCCAATCATATACAGAACATATCTGTGTTTTCACACAGTATTCTGATGACCAGCTTCGTTTTGCAGGCTCCTCTTTACATTATTAAGTAGTTACATCTATGTAATAATCCAATTGTTCGGATGTTACATCGCATCATTACCGTATAGTTCAGCTCTCGGCAAACTATTGACCATCCGCGTGCCGCTTATCCGTAACTCATTTAACACCTAAGGCTCTGTACCGCGCCCCCCTCGGGCTACGGTTTTCTCCGGACAAAGCCCTGATGACCGGTCTAGCAGTCTGTACGCAGGGATCTCACTATATTCAATTTTCTATGATTATCAGATCTTATTCGGAACACTCATCTCATAAAGTGTTCCTGATTCTGCAACCATTTTGCTGTTTTCATGCTCCAGCCTCTTCAATCCGGCTACATAACTGATCATACGGATTCTGTCCTTATATACAGGATCGTCATCGTGCCTCTCTTCAAAGACCGTTACCTTTCCCTTTCTGACCACAACTGCCATGTTCCTCCCACACCCGGAACATACCACATTGCATTTACAATTACCCTGTGTCTCCTGAAGAAATGTCCCACAATAGTTACAAGACGCAACAAACCTCTCTCTTCTGTCCAACTTCCTACTCATTCACAATGCCTCCTGAAAAAGCCTATAATATTTTTCAATCTCTCTTAATCGGTAAAGGGAAAGAAAACGATTAAGAGTTTCCACAGATGTTTTTCCGTTTAGCGAAGCCACTCGCCACATTCTGAAGAAGCTTTTTCTGACCATTTAACTGTTTAGCTTAAAACCTTTCTAAAGGAATCAGGTTATTTCCAATTCCTGAATCAATAATAGCAGAACTAATGTTCTGTTTCAACAGAACAAATCTGTAAAAGAAAGGCCTGCCCAAAATTTTGAGCAGGTCATCTTATTTCCATAAACTTGAATTTGTGCGATTAACTTCCAATATAGCTTGCTATCCTTTTGTTAATACCATACACTCTGTCGAATTAGTAAATCCCATTTTTTCATATAGTGGTCTTCCCAATGTAGTAGCATCGAGACTAATCTCTGAAGCACCTTTTTCCCACGTCTTCTCAATCAGCAATTCAACCATTTTACGGGCAATCCCCTTACGACGATATTCGCTTCTTGTATAGACATTCATCAGATGAGCCCGTTTCCCCGTGGGATGTTCAAATGTGGGCATTATTCTAATAAAACTCATTGATGCACAACCGATAACCACATCATCATCCATAGCAAGAGCAGTTAGATGGTCTCCGTTTAAAAAGTAATCACGACTCTCATTTATTATTTCTTCAGAGTACTCGTAATCTTCAGGCAGATCGTTGACGACCTTAAGCATTTCAAGACGACTGCTCATCAGTTCATTTATATTATCTTTTGATGAAATTTTTATATCTATCATTTTATTCCTCATCCGTTTCTCATTTTAAATTCCGGTATAACCTATTATCCCGACAAACTTTAAGCTATCGGGCTCTTTCTCTTGTAAAAGGCCCCTACAAACTGCCGATTTATCGATTGCATATGCAAATAATCATACTACAATCCTTGGTACAATCACAAACTGATATGGACTTATATCTTTAATAAATATATAGTCAGAAAAAGGAAGCAACCAGTCTGATTGCTCCCTCATAAATCTAAATTATCATAGAATACCCATATTTACAAAAAAAATTTCAAATTCTCCCCTGTTTCCCATATTGCAATGTTATTTGAACATGATAGGGTTTTGTTCATTTTTTGGATTTTTTCTCAAAAAAATAAAACCAAAAATTTTTAAGAGGCTTCGGGTATGATGGTGGGTAAAAATCATACCCGAAGCCTCAAAAATTTTTATGTTTTTTTATGAACCAGATTTATGACAGCTCTCTCATTGCTTCTTCCGCCTTCTTCTGTGCTTC
>SVDD01000047.1:0-20135 GCA_015057945.1 Lachnospiraceae bacterium
AATGAGGCGCTCATTTAAAACAAAAGTGACTGAATTTTCAATGAACTTTTGACTGAATTTTCAGTTGACAAATACAATACTCTGCTTTTCTGCCAATGATCCCTTTAAAACTGTCATCAACATGTACAATCCTTGCTCTGTAAAAACATATGGATTACTACGAGACATTGAATTAATATTTGCGGTCGCATTTTGCGACCACAAAATTTTCACTTCTTCATCACTAACCTGAAACATGAAATCTTCGGGAAACTTTCTTATATTTCTCTTAACCTGCTCGTTTAACCTTTTAGTTTCATATCCATATATTTCTGCTAAATCTGCATCAAGCATTACCTTTACGCCACGAACTTCATATAGTTTTTCTCTCAATAAATCTTCTGTAACTTCTACTGGAACTAATTCAGTATTATCCACCACTTCGTTCTTTTTTTCGCCCATATTTTCCTTTCCAGTCTTGAGGTGAAAAATTTTGACCTCAAGATTCTGCGTCTTAATTAAATTAACCCCGTCGAATTCGACGGGGTATACTTAAACAATCAAAGTATTCACTTCTGAACACTTTTAGAATTCTCAGTCAATTTCTGCAATTCCCTGTAATATGCTAGATAACGATAGGCTGTTCTTCTGCTGACATCCCCTTCTGCCACAATCTCCATAAGAGTCATGCCACTCTCATACTTCAACATGAAATCATTGTATGCTGCCATCCAAGCTTCATCATGTTTTTTTCGACCACCGAAGTCACGCTTTCGAAGCTTTTCATTTTCCGCCTTAAGCTCGGCAACCTCTTTTTCTAATTCCTTTATTCTTTCAAGGGCTTCATCAAGAGTTGTAATCTTCATCTTGTGCCACCTCGCTTTCTGACACCATTGTAATTCTGCACTGTGTCACTGTCAACTTGCTTTTTGGCACATGCTCTTTTCTGATTTCATCCCTGAGTCTTGATTGTGATAACATTAAAATTTCCACGAAATTAGAATCCCTCATTTATAGCAAACATACATTCTGTTAAGGTGAAGCTTGAAAAGGATACGAGCTATAAGGGGCTGTAATGTAAAGTACGCTTGACATATTTGTAAATGGATGTATAATGAAAATGTAAAGTGAACTTTACATAGCAAATACAGAAGGAAGAATAATCATGCTAAACCGTGTTTCTGAATTGAGAAAAACAAACGGGCTGACGCAACAAGAACTGGCTGACAAGTTGGAAGTGTCAAGGCAAACGATAATTTCACTGGAAAAAGGAAAATATGATCCTTCAATCGGGTTGGCTCATAAGATTGCAAAGTTGTTTAAGCTCAGTATAGAAGATGTGTTTATTTTTGAGGAGGAGTAGTGCTATGAGTAATCAAAAGAAAAATGTATGGTATATTGCTTTGCTAATTATCGGTGCGGCATTGTATGCAGCAGGGTGTTTGGAGTATATTGACAGCTTTTGGAGTGGGATGGGCGGTGCACTTATCGGAGTATCTGCTGTACGGCTGATGCTTTTAGTGAGATATAAAAAGGATCCGGAGTATGCCAAACATGTAGATATCTCAAATGAGGATGAAAGGTTACGTTTTATTGCTGATAAGGCTCGATCGCGGGCATTTTTCTTTTCGATTTTGCTTCTTTGTGCCTTGGGTATAATACTCAGACCCCTTGGATGTGTGGGTGAATCACAGATGTGTTTTTACACGGTTTGTGGGATGGAGGTAATCTACCTTATTTGTCGTTTTATCACAAACAGAGAGTTTTAAGAGTAAGTGGGGCTTGATATTGGCGAAAGGGATCGGGAAACCGGTCTCTTTTATGACTATAATTCTTCAAGTATCTTTTTTATAGCTGTAACATAGGAAGCTTTCCTGATTTAATATCTTCCATCATGTTGTTAAAAGCAACACGCCCTTCTATTGATTTACCGGACTTACCAGCATCTTCATATTCACCGACGATTTCGTAATCATTAAATTCGCAGAAAGCTTTCATTCTAGATTTCTATGCCTCCAAAGAATAACCATCTATCTGCATTGATGTGGAAACACGAGTATATAGATATACTTTTGGTTTTTCTTTTCCCAATAATATCATCTCCTTTAGATATTTTTATCCGGAAGTTTTAACAAAGCATCAATAACCGGGCGAACCATTTGTACTGATTCTACCTTGTTAATAGCACAGAGCTTTCGTCCTGCATCCTTACTTGATGCTCCACAGTGGAATGCCTGCTCTGTTGGTAATCCATAATCGAGAACAATAAGTCTATCATGACAATCCAGATTTGGTTTAATCCGAAGCGGTGGGTACTGGTTTATAAAATCATTAACCACAGATGTCGTTAGAAATCCTCTCTTGCCATGCCCATTTTCTGTAAAAAGAATAACCTCAACCCCTGGATTTTTCTGCGATAATAACTGTAAAGACTTCGTATTCATATAATCATCAACAACATAAATTGACTTGGCTGCCTGCTGATAAATATCTATGTAAGCTACATCTGCCTCAAACTTCTGACCTTTATAAATTATGAAATTCTTAAAATCCTTATCTGAAACAAAATTCTCATTCAAGGTATCAATACTCTTCTGAATATCTTCAATTACTTTATCCGTTTTCTTTTGATGATCAATCGCTCCAGCCATCTGCACTGAAAGCTCCGAAACTTTAGCAGTGACCATGCTCATTTCTGACTGTGTAACAAACTGCTGATTCTGTCGAATATAGTGGCGCATTTCCTTAAAAGCACGCATGATAAAAATGCTTTGTTGTGTAGCCAGTTCTCCCTTAAGTACCGTTGCCAACATATATATTCCTTGTTCAGTGAATACATACGGCATCTTTCTAATCCCGCCCCAACTTGAAGTCACAAATTGTGACTTCAAGTTTTCAAATTCCTCTTTTGTCAATTGAAACATAAAATCTTCCGGGAATCGCTCAATATTTCGTTTCACCTGCTGATTCATAGCTTTAAGCTCATATCCATAAATATCAGCTAAATCACTATCGAGCATTATCTGTTGTCCTCGTATCGTATATACACAATTTCTAATAGACTCAACTGTGAGCACTCCTGTTGTATTATCCATAAACACTGTCTTCCTTTACTTTTACCAACAAATCATGAAGTCGCAAAAAGCGACTTCACGGAAATGGATAAAGTCGCTTTTGCGACTTTATCCATTTTCACATATCCTCAAGGCTCTCTATCTTCTTCAGTGCTTCCATATAAGCCATAAGACGCTTCTGCTGTTCTTCCTTGAGATTATGATAATCCTCAATCATCTGAACATCGCCTGGAGTGAATTTACTTTCTGGACTTGCTGCAGCAATTTCCTCTTCATCCTCAATTCCTTTACCGGTAAGAAGTTGCTCCGGAGTAATTTGCAAAACATTACAGATATCCATTATCTTATCTACAGTAGGATTGGTCTTTCTCTTTTTCCATTCGCTTATGGTACTGGTTGAAATACCTACCTGCTTTGCAAACTCCGCCTGAGTCATATTGCGTTCCTTCAAAACCTTTATAATTCTTTCGCTGATAATCATGAGTGATACCTCGCTTGTCATTCACTTATATAACATTCATATTAGTGAATTTATTTTACTACACCTCATGACATCCTTCAATATTCTACTTCGTTTTCTTATTACAAAACTTCATATACGCCTTATAAGATTCATATATATATATATATATATATATCTTTTTTGAAGATAGACATCAGGATCCGGTAATGAATCAAAATCAATTTCATCAGCGTATTTTGCTATTATATTTCCGATAAAGTTTGCAAGAGAACTCCATTCATCTTTGTCTTTTACTATCACTTCTGTAAAATGAATGTAAAAAAGCCTGCAGGCATCAGAACTAAAATTCTAACACCCACAGGCATAATACTATCCACTATTCTTTTTATTAGAATGAGCACAACACTCTTTATATCATCTGAAAATGTTTCAAAGCCTCTTCAATCGCTTTTACTTTTTCTTCTGGACATCCCGGCTGTCTACCATTCTCAGATTTTGGCTTATTATAGTTTCCACGCTCTATAATCCCATGCTTCTGCTTTACCTGAGCAATATTCAGATTTATCACATGGAATCCGTAGTGCTCCTGCACCAATTCTTCAATCTCTTTATATGTTGCTTTAGCTTCTGCACTCGTCAGCTCAAGCTCGTCCATATCCACCTTTACGTTGATATGGTGCTTCGCCTCATGAAGTTTGTACAATAAACATACAGTCTCGAAAAACGCGTGTACTGATAACATATCGGTAAACGAGAATTTGCTTAAGTCTATATCAAAGAGACTTCTGCATACAATACATGAGGTGCCCTCTCGGCTAATCTTCAAGAATGCCGGTTACTCTTTCATAGGGATCTCTTTCAACTATTAAATAATTAAGCCGCCAATGATACCTGTCTGCATTTGATACAGATGTATGGAGCAATTTGAAAAAAAAACTTCAAATTTCTCTTTATGCTATTCTTTTTTACAATCAGGGCACATATTTCCCTTGAACTTGGTTCGTTCTTTAATTACAGCAGTCCATGTGTGTCCTTTTGCACACTTCCAGTTAATACGTTTGTGGCTGCCGAATGTAAACATTTCAGGTCTAAGCCCTTCATTTGCTTCATAATCCCATTCATCAAGAATATACTGTTTACCGTTCTCTTCGCACCATGTTACTAAATCATTAATGCCGACTTGAGCCTTTTTGTTTGTTCCCGAGCAATAAGGGCAACCATGATTATAAAACCTGCTTTTAACTTGCGCTTCCCACTCATGGCCTTCGGAACATCTCCACCACACTATACTGTGACTAGCTCTTGAAACTGTTTCAGGGGTAATAGAACCATTCTTCTCATAGTTCCATTCAGTCAAAAGCTGTTCATGACCATTCTCTTTGCACCAATCGGCAAATGATTTTTTACGCCTAATAGTATCATTACCCGTAAAGCAATATGGGCAGCGAGTGCCGTGAACTCTGTTAGCAATAACAGCTTCCCATTCATGACCTTCAGCACATCTCCACCACACCTTTTTGTTGCTTGTTTTAGATAATTCTGACGGCTTGATAGCATTTTTCTCATAATCCCACTCGTCAAGCAATTCAGGCATACTGTTTTGACACCATGATTCCAAATCATTTTCGCCAATAATGGTTCTCTGCCCTGCACAATATGGACACCCCAGCTTCCTGTTTCGACTTGAAATATCAGCTTGCCAGCTATGCCCTTTTTTGCATTTCCACCATACTTTCGTATGTGCATTAGCAGAAAAGTTATCGGGAGTCATGCCGTTATTTTTTTCTACGTCCCATTCTGGGACAAGTTCTGGGAATAAGGCTGCAACACTGTTGTTCTTGATGATTGAAGCATATTGCTCTCGAATAGCCAGTTCATCCCTGATAATATCTATATCCTTGAAAGTGTGTACTCCAGTAATACCCTCTAAATAATGAGCCAGAGAACAGAGCATTTCATTAAAGCTGCCATCAAGATAGTTTGATTTTTTTGGAATATAATAGATTGTATTTCCCTCAACACCTGACTTTATCTTACTTTCTTTAATGCGGATAAGTTTAAGGCCTCGTTCCGCATAGAAAGAATTTTTGTCCAGCTCTCTTTTTGAGTTAGCCTTTGTATGATAAAATAGTCCGTCATACTCAATGCCGATATTGTTGTCCTCCAGAAATACATCAATCTCAAATCCTTTTTCTCTATATCTTTGAAGAACACTAAAGGATTTTGAGAGATAATATGCTATCGCTTGTTCTGGAAAAGAAGTCTGTGTTCTTGAACAAACAGGGCAGCCTGTCCCTTGGACTCGATTACTCGGAGAAACGCACCATTCGTGACCCCTGCTACATTTCCACCATACCCTTTTACCGCACCCATATGTTATATCTCTCGGTGAAAAATCGGTATTCCTTTCATAATTCCATTCCAGTAGTAAATTATCTTTCCCGTTTGAAAGACACCATGTCTCAAAATCATTGAAGCCAACAAGTATCCTTTTGGGAGGATTACTACAATACGGGCATCCTGAAGGTCTACCTGAGGTTCTACTTCCAATGGTACTTTCCCATTCGTGACCTATGGAGCACTTCCACCATACCTTTATAGAATTCTGAGGTGAAATCTGTGAGGGGCTGATTTCATTTTTCTGGTAGTCCCATTCATCAAGCAAGTCTTCCCGTCTGTTTGAAAGACACCATGTCTTAAAGTCATTATATCCTTCAAGGGTTTTCCTCCCGGAACAATAAGGACAACCGTTCCCATTAAATACTCTATTACCAACCCTAGCGTCATAACTATGACCTTTAGGGCACTTCCACCATATTCTTTTGTTTGAGGCATAAGCTATGGTTTCAGGTAATATTTCTCCATTTTTACCATAGTCCCATTCATCTATTAATTCTATTTTGCTGTTCTTTATGCACCAAGATTTCAAATCATTGGTGCCAAGAATCACCATATTTGAACCCATTATCATCAACCTCTTATCATTATCTTATGGATGTCCCATTTGGATGTGATAATCTCAAATCATCTGAAAATGCTTCAGCGCTGCCTCAATGGCTTTTGCCTTTTCCTCCGGACATCCCGGCTGCCGGGAATCAGTCGTTTTCGGCTTATTATAGTTCTCTCGCTCTATGATCCCGTACTTCCGTTTTACCTAAGCGATATTCAGATGCGTCACATGGAACCCGTACTTTTCCTGCACCCACTCCTGGATCTGCTCATATGTAGCCCCTTGCTGAAACCTGGACATACCCATGTCTTCGAGAGAGAATTCAACTCTGACATTCTGACTCGATATGTTTCCCTTGGAAAGTTGGACAACCGTCTCCACGTTATCCGTCATATGATTTTTTTGTCAAAAGCTTTAAGACATACTATATCTTTGCTGTATTGCCCGGACTTTGTAAAATGCAGCCTGTATCCCTTACCAAGAAGTTCCAGAAGTCCTGCCACACATCTTTGGTCCAATGTCTCTCCCGGCACAAGAAGCGGCACTCCCGGGGGATAGCAGTAAACGTACTCAGCTGAAATCCTGCCGGCAGCTTCCGATATATCAACAGACTCACTTTCCGCCTCAACAGCATGCTGAATAGTGACTGCCTGGCAAAGTTCCATAGAAATAAGACTCATATAATCCGTTCCGGAACCGGGAACTTCCCTTGAGTTTTCTTTTATTTCTGGGTCCACATCCTTTTGTTTTGTACCGACCTTATCAAAACAGCTACAGCTATTCTCACGGGAATCCTGTCCTTCCACACACTCATTCTCCGATTCACTCTCTCGCAATTCCAGCTTACGAAGTGCACCTTCCGAACAATCAGAAAAATCAAAAGACAACTGATGACTGAGAGTATGTGATTTACTATGTGCACCTTCCGAACAATCCCAGTGATCATCGCCTCTTTTTTCCTCTTCCCTGTCAAGGGTAAGAAGAGCCTCTGCAAATCTAAGTATCTGCTGTCTGTCATCTCCCGGTCCGGTCATGGCGAGAGCATTGTCCGAAAGCTGCATCTCCAGTTCAAATCCGAACCTGTCCCTCATGATCTCCATGAAGCTTTCACCATTGAGATGTGTGTTCCGGCAGTTCACCAGAAGCTTGCTTTTATCAAAATCAAAGAAGCCATGATCCTCCGGAGTATCACCGCCATGGCAGAGAACCCTGAAATGCCTGAGAGGAGCGATTTTTTCATCAAAGAGCCTTAATGTCTCAGCCCAGTTCCCGAAGACCTCTTCCCCTTCATCAAGTACCATCCCGGTACAAGCATCGAGAGATATCATCATAGGGTAGGACGGCGAGGAAGTCTCATATATATCTATGAATCTCTCTATCTTTCCCACATCCACAAGACTGCTTTTCATATGTAAAAAAGCGGTCTGAGTAAGACCGATAAGAGTCTTATGGGCAGACTGTACCGAAAGATCCGCGCCACACTTTACTGCGCTTTCCGGAAATCCCGAAGACTTAACCAGTCCAAAATGAGCACCGTGGGCCTCATCAACAAAAAGGACCGCGCCGTGCCTGTGGCATACCTCTGCTATAGCCTGAATATCCGAAACAACCCCTTCATAAGTGGGACTGGTTATGACAACTCCCGATGAGCCCGGATACTTCCGGAACAGCTCCTCCACAGCTTCGGGAGTAACCCCTCCGAAGATCCCGAAGTCCCTGTCAAAATCAGGATACACAAAATGGGGGGTGATATTTCTAAGCTCTAATGCATGAAAAACTGATCTATGGCAATTTCTCGCCACGATCAGTTCTCCATTAAGCGGACATATAGCACTTACACCTATGAGATTTCCGGAGGTACTGCCGTTTACAAGATAATAGCTTTTATCAGCTCCGAAAACCCTTGCAGTACGCTCCATGGAATCCTTCAAGATGCCTTCTGCATGATGAAGATCATCGGTGCCCTCCACCTCTGTGAAATCATAGGCAATCAAATTCCCCGGAAAAACCGAAGAACCTGTGTCTGTTCTCAATGATTCCGGTAAATGACCATACTGCTGAGCAGTACCACCGGAGACATCCTGAGCGAATGCGTCCTGGGCACCGGCTTCCCTAAAAAACAAAGGATCAGGCATCCGCCTCTTATGCCCAGGCATGTGCAAAGGATATATGCCCTTTTCATTATATGATTTTAAATATTCAAACAAGCTTTGTTTACGCTTCATTTTCCTGTTCCTGTGCCATCTCGGCCTCAGCGACCTTCATCATAAGAGCACATTCCATACGCTTGCGGAAAAGCTTGCAGCCGTACTCATAAACGCCCTTGATGTCACCTGTAGCGTGAAGAGCATTGGCAGAACATCCTCCTGCACAGTACATCCTTGCCCAGCATTCCTTACACTCAGGACGTGAGTAGACATTGCACTCCTTGAAGGTATCTACAAGATCATGACGATCTACGCCGTCGAAAACATTGCCAAGCTTATACTCAGGATCGTTTACGAACTGGTGACATGGATAGAGATCGCCCCATGCCGTTACAGCCATGTACTCTGTTCCGGAACCACAGCCTGACACACGCTTGTATACACATGGACCATGCTCGAGGTCAATCATGTAGTGGTAGAATGTTATCGGCTTGCCATCCTTCTCTCTTCTCAGCATATCCTTCGCAAGGATCTCATACTGCTCATAAAGAACAGGAAGATCTTCCTCTGTAAGAGCGCTTGGGTTTTCCGGCTCAGTAACTACAGGCTCCATGGAAAGCTCAGTAAAGCCAAGGTCATCAGCCATATGGAAGATGTCCTTTGTAAAATCAGTATTGAAGTGAGAGAATGTGCCTCTCATGTAGTAATTCTTATCTCCGCGGGCCTCAACAAACTTCTGGAAGTTCGGAACGATGCGGTCATAAGAACCCTGACCTGCACGGTTCACACGGAATCTGTCGTTCACTTCCTTACGTCCGTCAAGTGAAAGAACCACGTTGTAGCACTCCTTGTTAGCCCACTCGATGACCTCGTCGGTAACATTGACACCGTTTGTTGTAAGTGTGAAACGGAAATTCTTGTTGTGCTCCTTCTCGATGGATCTCGCATACTCTACAGTCTTTTTACATACGTCGAAGTTAACGAGAGGCTCGCCGCCGAAGAAGTCAACCTCAAGGTTGCGGCGGTTTCCTGAATTCTCAACGAGGAAATCAATGGCTCTCTTGGCTGTCTCAAAGGTCATGAGGCCTTCGTCGCCCTTGAACTTTCCCTGTGAAGCGAAGCAATAGCTGCAGTTAAGATTACATGTGTGAGCAACAAGAAGGCAAAGTGCCTTTACCACTGTTGTCTGCTTTTTCAAATAGCCGGCAGCCTTTTCATAAATGTCCTTAGTGAAAAGCTTTCCGCTATCTGTCAGCTCCCGGATATCTGAAAAAGTATCATCAAGATCTTCTTCGCTTGCTTCCTGATGCATGGAGGCAAGTTCCTTTCTTGCTTCCTCAAATGACTTTCCCTCATCAATGAGCTTTATGGCATCATAAGCAAGGTCGTCTGTAACGTGTACACTGGCGCTGTATACGTCAAGTACTATGTTGTAACCATTTAATTTATACTGATGAATCATTAAATCTCCCTAACTAATAACAAATCCTAAGCCCTGTGCATTGCTCCGCTTTCGCCCTAGCAATGCTACATAAATCTCGAATCCGCACTATCGCGGTCCTTCTCGATTAATGTTGCCGTATCATAGTCATAGCATCCCGACAAGCAAGCTTTCCGGATGTACAGCCGCATGACACTGGACTTATACACTAAAAATGCCGGAGCATCATGCCCCGGCCTCGCGAACCTGAATTATCAAGCGTTCTTGTTCTCGCACTGCTGGTTTGCAATACCGCAGCTTGTCTTGCAAGCTGACTGGCAAGATGTCTGGCACTCACCGCATCCGCCCTTCTCTTCTGATCTCTTCATGTCTCTGGTATTTAATGTAATGATATGCTTCATTCCAACACCTCTTTCTGAAAATAGTACTTAGTTATAGTAAGTATAAGAATTTTACTAGTGTATGTATATATTTGTCAAGACTACCTTGACATACATTGTTCAAATAAATGCCTGTTTCGGGAATCTTTTTCCATCAGGCAGTGTAGATAGGCTCTACTCCCTCGATTGCCTTCTCTGCGGCAGGTGCCTGAGCTGAAAGAAGAGCGATGCTTCTGCCATGTGAATGGTTCTTGCAGATGTCCATGATCTTAGGGAATGACTCCTCCATGGTACCTGTATGTTCGATTATCACTACATAAGACAGACGACCGTTTTTGACCATATCCCTGAGGTAACCCTTTGTGATCTTAGGATCGTTTCTCATAGCAAACGCAATGGAAGTCTTAAGCTCCTCAGAAACCTCATCATCACGAACATCCTGGAAAACAACACCTGCACTTTTGCCTGACTTCTCACCATTAGGTTCAAGTTCTATGCCCTTCATTCTTGCACGAAGAGCGGAGATTCCTGCACGTGCAATGATGAAATTGTCAGTTCCCGGATTTACTACCAGACCAAAGATACGTTCGTCGCCAAATGCAATATCACAGACCATTTCGAACTTATGTACAACTGTTTTAACTCGTCTTCCCTCTCTGTTCCAGCTCTTAAGCTTATCCTTGCTGGTGAAAAGCATATAGAACGGACGGCCGTCCTTCATAGCCGTAACTCCGTAAAGAAGCTTTCTTTCGCTTGCAGACTCTTCGTTCTCGATCATTACAGGCATGATGAATTCTGCATTGTTCATGAGCTCGGTTTCAAGCATCATGTTAGCTTCCCTGTCAGCTCCATCCGACTCCTTTATTTTAGCGATAGCCTCCATAAGTTTTGCATTGGCTCTCTCGGTATAATCTGCCATATATAACCTCCTGGGTTCCTAATCGGATTTCACATCGGATCATGCTAATGCTTACAAAATCCACGATCCGGAATCCGTTTAAAAACGTTTTTTCTCAAATTCGCATACCGCCATAGTTTATCACAGTTTGACCACTCTGTCGATAGCCTTGCAACTTATGCGATATACACCGGATACAGCTCTTGACTGTTGCCCGTGCTAAGTCCGGTGCATCTTGCAGCTTATGAGATACACGCCGGATACAGCATTGCGACTTAGGGGCGCCCGGGAGAATACATAGCCTCTGTCCAGACCGCGGCGCTCAAAACCTACTGTCACGCCTTATGCACAGCCTCCGCCATGGCCTTCACGAACTCCCCGACCTTAGCCGGTGCATTCTTTCCTTCCTTTGCGATGATTTTTACGATGGCGGATCCTACGATGGCACCGTCACTTAAACCTGCCATGGCTGCTGCCTGATCGGGATTCGAAATTCCGAAGCCTACAGCGCAGGGAACCGATGTATTCTCCTTTACGAGCTTCACCATGGAACCGATGTCTGTTGAAATGCTTGAACGCTCACCGGTAACCCCCAGTGAAGAAACAACATAGATATAGCCCTTCGCTTCCTTTGCAATCATCTGTATCCTGTCCTCTGAGGTAGGAGCAATCATGGAAATAAGCTCTATTCCGTACTTGTCGCAGATCTCAGAAAAATCCTTCTTCTCTTCGTATGGCACATCCGGAAGGATCAGTCCGCTCACACCTGCGAGGGAAGCCTCCTTCATGAATTTTTCGATGCCGTAGGAGAAGACAACATTGGCATAGGTCATATAGAGGAAAGGCACTGACACCTCCTGCCTTAATTTCTTTGTGAATTCAAATATCTGATCCGTAGTCACCCCGCCTGACAGTGCTCTGTTGTCAGCCTCCATGATGACAGGTCCCTCTGCGGTAGGGTCAGAGAAAGGAATTCCCAGCTCGATGATGTCCGCACCGTTCTTCACCATCTCCAAAACGCACTTTCCGGTGGTCTCAAGATCCGGATCTCCGCAAGTTATGAACGGAATAAATGCCTTATGATCCTTAAATGCTTCTGTAATCCTGCTCATTCTGAAATATCCTCCCCTCTGTAACGCGCGATGGCCGCACAGTCCTTGTCTCCTCTTCCCGAAACCGTAACAACGATGATCTGGTCCCTGTCCATGGTTGGTGCCAGCTTCTTCGCATAGGCAAGTGCATGGGATGACTCAATGGCAGGAATGATTCCCTCTACCTTTGAGAGGTATTCAAATGCATCCACCGCCTCGTCATCGGTGATGGCAACATACTCCGCACGCCCTATGTCGTGAAGATATGCATGCTCGGGTCCGATTCCCGGATAGTCAAGGCCGGCTGAAATGGAGTAAACCGGAGCGATCTGTCCGTACTCATTCTGGCAGAAATATGACTTCATGCCGTGGAAGATTCCGAGCCTTCCCGTATTTATGGTGGCAGCTGTCTCGAAGGTGTCGATTCCTCTGCCCGCCGCCTCACAGCCTATGAGGCGTACGTCCTTATCCTCGATAAAATGATAGAAGGATCCGATGGCATTGGAACCACCGCCCACACAGGCGATGACCGCATCCGGAAGACGTCCTTCCTTCCTAAGCATCTGCTCCTTTATCTCTCTGGAAATGACTGCCTGGAAGTCTCTTACAATTGTAGGGAATGGATGAGGGCCCATAACGGAGCCGAGGCA
The DNA here is from genome assembly GCA_015057945.1 of Lachnospiraceae bacterium. GTDB lineage: Bacteria > Bacillota > Clostridia > Lachnospirales > Lachnospiraceae > Oribacterium. Next base: position 13,074 of record SVDD01000047.1, read on the forward strand.
GTAATGAGTGTCGGCTATTCTTGATGTCCACTCTCTCATGGCCTGAGATACCGCATCCTTGAGGGTTCCAGTTCCTGTTGTCACCGGCACCACCTCTGAACCGAGGAGACGCATCTTGTAGACATTGAGAGCCTGTCTCTCCATATCCTCCTTGCCCATGAACACAACGCACTCCATATCGAGAAGGGCCGCAACTGTGGCTGTGGCAACACCGTGCTGACCTGCTCCGGTCTCTGCGATAAGGCGTGTCTTCCCCATCTTCTTTGCGAGGAGCGCCTGTCCGAGACAGTTGTTTATCTTGTGGGCACCGGTGTGATTAAGGTCTTCTCTCTTGAGATAGATCTTTGCTCCTCCCAGAGCCTCGGTAAGTCTCTTTGCATAGTAGAGTCTCGAAGGACGGTTGGCATATTCGTTGTAAAGCTCGATGAGCTCTCTGTTGAACTCAGGATCATCCTTGTATTTGTTGTAGGCCTCTTCAAGTTCGATAACAGCATTCATAAGTGTCTCAGGTATGTACTGTCCGCCATGAACACCAAATCTTCCTTTTGTATCAGACATAGTTTTTTCTCCTTACTGCATCAATAAATGATTTAATTTTATCCGGATCCTTGTATCCGTCAGTTTCTACTCCCGAGCTGATATCCACAGCATAAGGGGAAAGCCGCTGTATGGCGCCTGTGACATTGGCATCCGTAAGCCCGCCCGCCAGAAAATAGGGTTTCCGGAAATCCTTTAATATCTCCCAGTTGAAGGTCTCACCGGAGCCGAGGCCGTTGTCAAAAAGGATATAGTCCGCTTTGGTCTCCCGTGCCGCCTGAAGGTCCTTTTCAGACCTGATAAGAAAGGCTTTCATCACTTTAAATTCCTTTTCATGTTCAAAGCCCTTTATATGTTCAAAGTCCTTTCCATGTTCAAAGCCCTTTTCATATTCAAAGCCCTTTTCATGTTCAGGCTCAGCTTCTCTTACCTTTATATCGTCTTCCGGCATTGATGAAATTTTTGCTCCTCTTTCCCGAGAACCATCATCTGATTCCACGCGGTCCTTCTCCATTTCCTTTTTCAGCTTTTCTATATATTCCTCTGTTTCGTGTCCGTGAAGCTGTGCGACAGATATTATTCCCTTTTTTACGAGCCTCAGGATAAGCTCCGGCTCCGCATCCACGAAAACACCGACGGATATGATGTCAGGGTCCAATGCTTTTCTTAGGGCCATAGCCTCTTCCTCTGTCACATTCCGCCTGCTCTTCTCATAAAAGACAAAGCCTATGTACTCAGGTTTCAGCCGGTTCACGGCTTCTATATCTTCCCGTCGCCTCAGGCCGCAGATCTTAACTTTCGTCATATATCCTCCAGGACATTTCCCTGTTTCCGTAACACTAAACCACACATCCTTAAGAATCCGGTGTTTTATCCTCTACCCTCATTCTGATTTCTTTCAGATATCAGGTCCTTTTTTCACTCGTTACTGCACTTAATGTATTCATCAAGCTTCCTGAAAGCTGAACCGTTATCAATGAGCTCTTCCGCCAGCTTTACGCCGGAGGCAATGGAATCTGCCTTGCCGCCGATATAGATGGCTGCACCGGCGTTAAGGAGAACTGCATTTCTCTTTGCCCCCTTGATCTCACCGCTCAGGATGCCTCTTGTGATCTTCGCATTCTCTTCTGCTGTTCCGCCTACGAGGTCTTCCTTACTGCATCTCTCAAAACCGAAATCCTCAGGCTTTATAACTGTGGTTCTGTAAAAACCGTCCCTGAGCTCACAGATAGTTGTGGGAGCTGATGCGGAAATCTCATCCATCTTGTCCTGTCCGTATACTACAAAAGCTCTCCTGACTCCCAGCTTACTAAGAACCTTGGTAACCGGCTCCACCAGATATTCATCGTAGACTCCGAGAAGGAACATGTCAGGGTTTGCAGGATTTGTAAGAGGTCCGAGGATGTTGAAAACTGTTCTGAAGCCAAGCTCCTTACGGATAGGTCCTACATACTTCATGGCTGCGTGATACTTCTGAGCGAAGAGGAAGCAAATGCCTACATCCTTGAGAAGCTGCTGTGCCTTTTCAACATCCTGCTGGATATTTACTCCAAGAGCTTCCTGGCAGTCAGCTGTTCCGGAAAGGGATGATGCAGCGCGGTTTCCATGCTTTGCGACTTTGATCCCTGCTGCGGCTATAACCATGGCTGCCGTGGTAGAGATATTGAAACTATGTGCGCCGTCTCCGCCTGTACCTACGATCTCCAGAACTTCCATACCAGGATGAGGAACCTGTGTGGCCTGATTTCTCATTGCAGCTGCGCAGCCCGAGATCTCGTCTATAGTCTCAGCCTTCGTAGACTTGGTGGAAAGGGCCGCAAGGAAAGCCGCATTCTGTGTAGGTGTTGTCTGTCCTGTCATGATCTCAGTCATGACCTGATAAGCTTCATCGTAAGTTAAATCTCCTTTAAGTGTTGCAATCTTTTCAATAGCATTCTTGATCATTTGATCTCCTTCCGGGTCATCCCCTTTTTGAAACTACAGATCTCACTTTGCGTAAAAAATACGGCGGCATCCTCATTTCTTCGAAACGAAGATATATGAGGAAAATAAAAAAAGCCCTGACAAAGCCATATAATCTGACTTTGTCAGGGACGAATAATCGCGGTGCCACCCTGTTTCACGATAAAATAATCGTGCGCTTTGCGAGATACCAACATATCTCCGACAACTAACGTATGTCTCACGTCACAGGATACTAAGCCTGGCAGTTACATATAAACCTCTGTAAGCTTGTCACTTGTTCTTAAGCGAAACCTGCTTTCAGCTATTCATCACCTTTACATACATAAAAGCTTTATAACCATCAATGCTTTTCATTGTGCCCTTAGCGGTCCATTTGCCATGCTGTGTTCTGCCGGATTCTCACCATCGCCGACTCTCTGTGGGAGCATACATAGTTTAATCTCCGCTTCAACGGTTTAAACTATTAACTTTTTAATTACGATAAATCTTTCAGCCTTAAATGTCAACGAAATATATATATCATTTAATTCTGATATTTCATGGCAGAGATAAATTGCAGAAATTAATCACTTGACCGAATAGACATATAAAACAACCGAATAGACAGGAAATATTGTAAAGGTTACCCGGACATGATAATGTCGAATCATCAAGAAACGGAACGAAGAATCAAGATCCTAAGAAATAATAAAAAAACATGGAGGAAACCAAAATGTCAGATAAGAAAAATATATATTGAAACGACTTGTGATATGTGACAACAAAAGACGAAAAGGAGGTTTACATTGAAAAGAAGGAACTTGTGTAAGACAAAGAAACTTATATCAATTATCATCTCTGCCTCAATGGCCTTGAGCCCGGGCATAACTGCCATGGCAGAATCATCAGAAGATGTCGTTGGTTTCGAGGTTTCTGCCACTGAAGGAAAAACCGAATCCAAAACTGAAGAAAATGCAACAGCCAGTTTGGAAGGAAGTGGCAACGCTACCGGCGTAGATGCTGAAGCCAAGGATAACAGTTCTGCTACCGCAACAATCGAAAAGGATGTTACTGCAACTGCAACTTCAGATAAATGGGATCGAGCCACAGGTGTTAACGCTGATGCCAAAAATGATTCCACGACGAATGTTTCTGTAGGTAATGATGTCAAGGCAACCGCAACATCAGATACCTCTGGCTATAGTGTTGGAGTTGATGCCAAATCTTCTGATAAATCCGCAACAACAGTTTCTGTAGCTAATGATGTTTCAGTAACTTCTTCAACCGGATCTACTGGTGTTTCAGCATCTGCTTCAAATGACTCCAAAACCGAGGTGGACATCGGAAAAGACCTTACAGTTTCCTCCGGAGGATATTCAACAACAACAGGTGTTAAGACTAATGCTTATTCTTCAGGAAGTAGTTCATCTACTGATGATGACAATTCATCTGTCAGTGTCAAAATAGGCGGTGAAGTTTCTGTAACAGCAAAGACAAACGATAATGACTGGTCCGTTTCCGCTACCGGTGTTAATGTAGATGTATCTAAAAATACAAAATCTGAAGTCAGTATAGAGAATGATCTTACAGTCACTTCAGATGGCTCCGCTAAAGGTATCGAAACCTGGACTTACGACGACAGTTCCTCAAATGTTACTGTAGGTGGTGATATAAATGTTGATATGAATGTTGTAAGTACCGGAGGATACGATTCCAAGAGTGCTTACGGTATTTATGCACAAGATTACGGTGACAGTTCCTCTAACTTCTCTGTAGGCGGCGATTTAAATGTAATAGGAACTACGAATTACGTGAATTGGTATTTAAGCTCTACCGGCATAAGCGCCTATACAGGTACTGAAAACTCATCTATAAATGTTACTATAGGTGGTGATCTGAATGTAAGCGGAGCTGATTATGCGACTGCCGTTTCAGGACAAGGTGAAGGTGCCTTGAGTGTAGATATCGGTGGAAACATTATACAGAACGGAGAACACGGTGCTGCAGTTGATCTTAAGGATTATGGAGCTGATACTGCAACGATTACCGTTAAGGTTGCTGAAAACATAACCGCCACCGGAGATGCGATCAGTATAATGAAAGCATCTGATAAAAGTACCATTGATCTTGTTGTAGGAGGTACTGTTTCAGGCGGTGAGCATTCCTTAGTTCTTGTAAATCCATCCTCGTCTGGCCCATCGGAAACAACAAAGTCATCAACCGAGAATCTCAACATTACAGTATGGAAGATTGAGCCGGCAAAAGATACCGGCAATTTGATTGAGGATGCCAAGTGGACCGTATCAGAATCCAGTAAAAACTACGAATACACAAGAAATGAAGCAGCTGAAAAGAGCATTAACTACATCGTCAAGGTAGATCCTGTTGCCACTTCCACAGGTGGTGCCCTTGCAGTTTCAGGCACAACCGAGATTCACGGCTATCAGACTGCCCATGAAGGGGACAAAGTCTATCTTGAAGTAACTGTACCAAGCGGCTACACAGTTGACAGCTTCTACAACGTTGAAGGTGCAGCTGACTGTAAGGTCATCTCCAGCGGCGGAAAGTATTATCTCGAAGTTCCAAGGGGCGGCGGAGTTTTTGTAGGTGTTAATCTGAAGAGAGTTTCCAGTTCTGGAAGCAGTGATTCAAGTTCATCTGATAATGATGATGATTGGACTGTTGGACAGGCTCAAAAGGTAACTACAGGTGTCTTTTCTCCTACCGCTTTCGCAGGCTTAACATTCCAGGCAATAGGTGTTGACGGAACTCCTTTAATTCTGAATGTACTTGATGTCTTAACACCCCTTGAGCCTGTATCAGCTTTCAACAACTTTACACTCGGTAGGCCAACCTATGGTTTAAATAATGTTTTGGGCGCAGCTGTCGTGGATTTCAATGATCTCCTTGCCACTACATTAGGTGATATAGTAAATATCCCCGTAGCTGCAAATGTCACAGCCGGTTATAACTATACTGTATACTTCAGCGACGGAACAAGCACTACTGTTCAATGTACCACAGACGGAATACTTACCATTCCGTTTAATAAGAACACAAAAGGACTTACCTACATGATCTACGGAGCACAGTCTAATCCGCTCATGGGACTTCCCTCCATAGATGCTGTTGAACCTATCCGGCAAATCGGAATCGGAGAGAATGCTTTTAAATCTGCCGATCTTAATTTTGGTTTTGAATCACCTACCGGTCTGAAGCAAATTGGATATGATACTTTTGCTGGATCTACCGAGTTGCATCCGCAGCTAATTGGAAATGATGGTCAGCGATGATATAGGAATGCAGGATGAGATTTATCTGCTGTAGCCTTGTGGTATTATTCAAAACGAGCTATTCAAAGAGCCACTGATCAGATTGATGTTTATCCTCCGCACTGAACTAAATAATAAACACTAAAATCCCCGGTCAAATGACCGGGGATTTCCATATCTACGTTTTTTGAGTGAACCGTATTCTCCTTATGGGAGAGATACGGTTTCATGTACTTAATCAGTTTATAAAATATAAATCAGAATCAGTTTGCTCTGTTGTAAGCTGCACAGATAGCGTTGGTATTCTTAATTATGATATGCCATCCGATGATAGGACCTATGCCGCAGAGGAATGAACCTAAAATGGACCATAAAAGAACTGTTGTACCGTTCTCCTGGAACTGCATACCATAACGTGGAGCATTGTTAGCAAGTCTGTTTCCGAGGCAGTACATCCAATACCATCCGTAGATACCGCAAGTAATAATGGAAAGAAGTAAATACTTAACGATGCCCGGTGTCTCTTCTCCGTCTCCGGCCATTGCGATGTTAACATCCTGAATAAGCTTATAAACAAAGTAAATTGAATAGATGCCGCATGTCACGATGGTGAGAAGAATATACATCACGATGCTTCTGTCTTCTTTCAGTTTAATGCCTGTATACTGACCACCATTGTTGCCACCGTTTCCGGCATTGAAACCGCCATTAAAGCTCTGGTTATTACCATTTAAGCCATTGGCTACATCCTGAGCAGCATTACGAAGCTCATTCTCAGCGCTGTTGAATGCGCTGTTAGCAGCATCTACAGCCCCCTGACCGAGATCCTTTAAATTCACTGAATTTGCAGGCTCTCCGCAAGTTGGACAGAACTTTGTGCCATCCGGTATCTGTGTTCCACACTTTTTACAAAACATATTATGCCCCCTCATTACACTTCCTGATTGAATCAGAAAAAATTTTCATATCATCAATTATTATAACACAGTAAATCCGTGGCAAATCAGACAATTAATAAAAAATTGTCTTACAGTCTCCGTAATAAAGGACTCAAAATGTCAGAAATATTTGACCATGTAGCCTATGCATATAAGCGTAAACAAACTTCTCAGTTCAATAATCTTCTTGCATTGGATGACTTTGGTTCAGGACTAAACACATGTGAAATCGCAGAATTTATGAAACCAGATATAATCAAGCTTGACCGTTCTCTTCTGACCGGTATTGATTCCATTGACCTACCCATCAGCTAAAGCTAATGGGATTCCTGCATCAACCACCGCGGTTATTCTCACACTTACCGTAGTAA
>SVDD01000007.1:0-119663 GCA_015057945.1 Lachnospiraceae bacterium
GTTATGTTGAACCGCCGTATGCCGAACGGCACGTACGGTGGTGTGAGAGGGCGGTTTAATCCGCCCTACTCGATTATGTAATTCCATGTGTTTTTTACTATAATGATATAAGTGTCATAAGTCTTCCTCCACTTGTGCTTGCACAAAAGTGGAGGATAGACTTCATGACACGCCCCACATGGAGCACGAAAGGACGATTTATCGGCCTGAGAGTGCGGAATGTGGGAGGAACGCGGGAGCGCATAGCGCGAAGCGGTCCGATATCGACTTTTGACACTCACATCCTATAATTATATAAAGATGGGTATCTTATATCAGAATTCTCCGAAGAAAGGATAACCGTGTATGAATGAGACATTAGAGACTAAAAGTGCTGTTAAAAACGGCGTAAGCAGGATGGTGTTTGCCATCATTTCCATACTTATTGAGGTCGGGATCATCATTCTGCTGAACTATTATCTATTCGAAAAATGGCTGCTGTTTTCTGCCGTCTTCAGAATCATCGGTGTGATGTCTGTGCTCTATTTGTACGGTCGTAATTACTCCTCTTCGCTGAAGATGCCCTGGATGATGCTTATAATGGCTGTTCCGGTGGCAGGCCTTGTGTTCTATCTTTTGGCCGGACTCAACAGCAGTACTCACAAAATGAGAAAACGCTATGAGGATATAGATGAACTCCTGCTCCCTAAACTCCCAAGTGGAAGCGATGCCCAGAAGCTGCTGGCAGAAATCAATCCTTACGTAGCTAATGTCACACACTATATAAAGAACTATTCCCGTTATCCTCTGTATCACGGAAGCAAGATCACGTACTACGATGATGCATTGAAAGGATTAAAGGCACAAAAGGAGGCATTAAAATCCGCAAGGCATTTTATCTTCATGGAGTATCATGCCATAGAGGACGGAACCGCATGGAATGAACTGGAGACTATTCTTGAAATGAAAGTAAAGGAAGGTCTCGATGTAAGGGTATTCTATGACGATATGGGGAGCATCGGCTTTATCAATACAGACTTTGTGAAGAAGCTGGAGAATAAAGGTATTGCCTGCAGGGTTTTTAACCCCTTCGCTCCGGGTCTTAATCTGTTCCTTAATAACAGAGATCACCGAAAGATCACGGTAATTGACGGTGATGTAGGATTCACCGGAGGCTACAATCTTGCAGATGAGTATTTTCATCTCAGAGAGCCCTTCGGATTCTGGAAGGATACGGGAATAAAAATAGAAGGTGAAGCTGTGAAAAATCTTACAGTCACCTTCCTTGAAATGTGGAATGCTGTCAATGAAAAAGATACAGACGATACTGATTATGACAGATTCCTGAATCGTGAGTTCAAAAGCTTTTCCGATGAGGGCTTTGCAGTTCCTTATGCCGACAGTCCCATGGATGACGAGCAGGTGGGAGAGGAAGTGTATATATCCATAGCGGAAGGTGCAAAAGACTACGCATGGTTCGTTACACCTTATCTCATCATCACAGACGAAATGATACATACCTTATCACTGGCTGCCAAAAGGGGAGTGGATGTAAGAATCATAACTCCGGGAATACCGGACAAAAAGATCGTCTACAGTGTCACAAGATCCTATTACAGTGCCCTGGTCAAAAACGGTGTCAGGATCTTTGAATATACTCCGGGCTTCTGTCATTGCAAGATGTCGGTAAGTGACGATGTGATAGCAACCTGCGGAACCATAAACATGGATTACAGAAGCTTTTATCATCATTTTGAAAACGGATGTCTGTATGCTGACTGTAAAGCTGTAATTGATACCAGGAAAGACTTTGAAGAGATGTTCAAGGTCAGCACCGAGGTGACAGAGTACTACCGGACGGGACAGGGGGCCTTCCTGAAATTCGGTCAGCTGATCCTCAGATTGTTCGCACCTCTCATGTAAACATGAAAGAAAAGTATGCTCATATTTCACGATTCTTCATCTGTTAAGCAGTCCTGATAAACAGGTCTCCAACGCAAATTGTTTAAAACTGAAACAAAAATGAATTTAGTTAAATTGAATTTTGATATTGCTTAAAAGATAATTATCTACAGTAGTTCAAAAATGAAAGGGCATTACCCTGTAACTTAAATTCAGGCTTGATAATCAAAATGATATACACGTAAGGAGGTTTTAAACATGTCGTTGGAAAAGTATAGTCTTAAATTGCCGAAAGCAGTTTACTCGGGAAAAAATTCCCTGGAAAACATTCAGGACATCCTCAAATCCCGAGGGGCCGCAAAGGTTGCAGCCTTTACGGATAAGGGCATACGGAAGCTGGGACTTTTTGATCTGGTTGAAGAAGAGCTGAAAAAAGCAAATATAGAATATGACATCTATGATGATTTTCCTTCAGAGCCCGGCTATCAGGAAGTGCAGCATGTCATTGATCAGTTTAAGGGCAAAGGCTATGATTTTGTAGTTGCATGCGGCGGCGGATCTGTTCTTGATACAGCTAAACTGGCATCTGTACTTGTTACTGATGAGTATGGGGTAAAGGAGTTGCTGGATGATCCGAAACGCGCAAAAAAGTGCCTTGAGATACTGTCCATCCCTACAACAGCCGGTACCGGTGCCGAGTGTACACCAAACGCTATAGTAGGTGTACCGGAGAAAGAGGTCAAAATAGGCATCGTCAATGATAATATGATGTCTGATTATGTAATACTTGATGCGAGACTTATTGAGAATCTGCCGAGAGCGATTGCCGCAACCACAGGTGTTGATGCCATGTGTCATTGTATCGAGTGCTATACCTCCAACAAAGCTAATGCTTTTTCCGATACTTTTGCACTTCGCGGATTTGATATAATAATGAACAATATCGAAAAGGCATGTAATGATAAGGATGCCCTTACCGAGAAAAACAATATGCAGATTGCTGCTTTTTACGGCGGTGTCGCAATCACCGCATCCGGAACCACCGCAGTACATGCTCTCAGCTATCCCCTGGGAGGCAAATATCATATACCTCACGGTACAGCCAATGCCATGCTGCTTATTTCAGTAATGAAGTTTAATGCAGGAGATGCGGATTTTCGCAGAAGACTGGCTGAGGCCTGGGACACCGCATACCATGGAGAAAGAAAACTAGAGACTATTGATGAAAAGTCAGCTGCACTTATAAGCTGGATGGAAGAAATAGTAAAGAATCTGAATATACCTTCTGATCTTAAGGAGTTCGGTGTAAGATCAGAGGATCTTGACAGCCTTGTTGCATCAGGCTTACAGCAGAAAAGACTTTTGGTTAATAATATGCGGGAAGTAACAGCAGAGGATGCACGCAGAATATACCTTGAAGTTATTTAAAGAATGGTGTTTACAATTTATACACGTCTCAAAGAGCAGTTTCTTTGAGACGTTTTTTATTTCGGAAATAATGCAGATTGTTTCAGAACTGAACGATATATGAAGTCTGAGAATATTTAACAGCTATTTTGCCTCTGATATCATAATTATGACGAGTTCATTAAATGTTAATTTAAACGGCCTGAAATTAATAATTCAATTAACATGATGATGTATTGTTACTTTGAGGAGGAAGCTATGGCTGACATTAGACCAATCGTAGGTATTTCCATGGGAGATCCATTCGGAAACGGTCCTGAAATTACTGTTAAAGCGCTTAAAGATAAAACCCTTTATGACCGCTGCAGGCCCCTTATAGTCGGAGACAGGACATCAATGGAGTATGCCCTGAAAGTATCGGAAAAGATTGATGGAATAAAGCTTGAACTTAATGTTGTAAGAGACCCGCTGGAAGGTAAATATGAGTACGGAACCATAGATCTGATAGATTTAGGTATAGTTCCTGCGGATAAAATCCCTGACACACTGGATGATATAAACGGACCTCAGCCTTTTAAAATCGGAGCCTGTGCACTTGGGGGTGAAGCAGCTTTTCAGTATGTTGTCCATGTTATACAGCTTGCAATGGCAGACAAAGTTGACGCTACGGTCACAAATGCTCTGTCAAAGGAAGCTATAAATATGGCAGGGCATCACTATTCAGGCCACACCGAGATATACGCAGATTATACAGGAACCAAAAAGTATGCGATGATGCTTGCTCACGATGATTTAAGAGTAGTGCATGTGTCAACCCATGTGTCTCTGAGGGAGGCTTGTAACCGGGTAAAGAAGGACAGGGTGCTGGACTGCATACATATGGCAAACGAGGCCTGCAAAGCATTGGGCATCCGCAACCCAAAAATCGGAGTTGCAGGTCTTAATCCCCATTGCGGAGAGGAGGGTATGTTTGGCCGGGAGGAAATCGAGGAAATACAGCCGGCAATAAATGCGGCACTGGCAGAAGGCATAAATATCCCCGAGAAGAAACCCACACCACCGGATACGGTTTTCTCAAAAGCACTGGGAGGAATCTATGACATTGTTGTGGTCATGTACCACGATCAGGGACATATCCCTCTTAAGGTAAAGGGATTTGTTTATAATAAGCGTGAACAGCACTGGGAGGCAGTTGCCGGCATTAACATGACATTGGGTCTTCCCATAATCCGTGTTTCCGTAGATCACGGAACCGGCTTTGGTCATGCAGGTAACGGAAGAGCAAACGAGTTGTCACTGGTTAATGCTATCGACGCGGCACTTATGATGGCTTCCTACAGAAACAATAAGGAGATAAGACTTCAGGCTGTATAACCGATTGAAGGCTATACAGCTGCTTGCAGACCGTATAGCCGGTTACAGGCTGTAAAGTCATGTACTCAGCCTTATCTTAAAGGAGCATGAATACTCCCGGAGCAATCATTATTAAAGGATCATAACTATGATTATCGATGATTTTAAGAATATAGAATTATATACCTCCATGCTTCCGAATTTAAAGCAGGGCCTTGCTGCCATTAAGGAAACGCAGGAAAAAGGCAGCTTAGAGGAAGGCACTTATACTTTTCAAGGCGGTTTTTTCAAGGTGCAAAAGGGGGTTACAAAAGCCTTTACCGAAGGAACCTTCGAAGCTCACAGAAAGTATATAGATGTGCAGATACTTCTGGATGGTTCTGAGGAAATAGCCTGGAAGGAGCTTTCGGATCTGACTGAAGCCATACCTTATGATGAGGAAAAGGATGCCGCAAGATACAATGGAACCTTTGAACACAGTATAATGATAAATAAAGGTATGTTCTGGGCTGCCTTTCCACATGACGGTCATAAGGCCGTATCTCACTTTGTAACGCAGCATGATTTCACCAAAATCATCCTGAAACTTCCTGCAAAAAGCAGTTAAAAAATCACCAAACCTCCATTAAATCCAAGCAGTACGTTCTTTTTGAACGTGCTGCTTTTTTTCGTCATAATCCCGGTCAGGTTTTTGCGTATCTCCATACAGTTGTACGTGAGATGCCCAGACGTTTAGAAGCAAGGGTCTGATTTCCGTCACATTCCTTCAGTACTCTCAGTACGATCTCGGCATTCATCTCATCCAGAGTGCGGTTCATATCAAAAACCTCCGGACCGTTGATGCCGGGAGCTGTTGTAGGTGTCAGCTTTTCTCTGGCAAGGACCTTTTCTACATCCTGAGCCCTGATGAGCGGCTGGTCTGTAATACTTACAAGCTCCTCCATTATACGCCGGAATTGAGAGTAGTTGTGGGGCCAGGAAAATTCCTGCATCATTCCTATGCCTTCTGTTTCCATTCCCAAAATCTCAGCATCACTGAATTGCATAGACTGACTGAAATAGAGATTTATCAGTTTAGGAATCTGATTCCTGATGGAGTTAAGTGATGATAAAGTCAGCACAGTACATCCGAGTTTGTTGGTGAAGGTCTCTGCAACCTTTGAAACAGCTCCGCCTTCCACCGGGAATGATAATATTACATGATTTCTGGAGCATACCTCCATATCCATGATCACGGACAACAGCTCCAGCGGGTCATATTTTATATGACTGAGTCCGGATATATAAATGGTATTTCCCGAGTCGGCAAAAGGAGAGTGGTGGTTGCTCTGCAGAAAATCAATTGATTTATCATTTAACAGTTCACAGGTGATCACTATAAAGGGATGGTTGCCGTTGGAACTTTTGTTATAAATCATGTTTGCAGCAGATTCTTTGCCGGTTCCCTCTTCACCGTATATCATTACCGGCCGTTTAAATTTTGAAGCCCGTTCCAGATCTTCAGCATTGCCCAGAATATCACTAATGTTTACAAAGAAGCTGTTGTAGAAGGCTTCATGTGCCTCTGACTGGGTATAGTATTTTAAGCCTGATTGTCCGCTCAGGAAGGGGGCACGGCTGCGTTCAATGTAAAACACAGTGTAAAGATGGCCGTCAGAATCAAGCTTCAGGGCCTTTATATGATACAGGTTACGGTTCAGATATTTAATGATACGGCTTGATTTATTGGCAGGAACATTGGGAATCTCTTTCTTGAGAATGTTTTGCAGTTCCTCCCGCTTATCAAAAGTCATATTCGAAAATATAATGTTATCATTTTCGTCGAATATGACGGTATCGTTAGCCTGTCTGTCAATGATCTGCCGCAGAAATGCATTTTCTGATTTGAGGACCCTCATTGAGTCAACCAGATCTATGGCATTTGTAAATGCTTTTCGTATACCGTTCTGTCCTGAAGTCAGAAGTACGCAATTTAAACCATGTCTTTTTGCAGTTGCCGCAGATGCTGCATCACAAAGCACTATTTCATATCCCTGTTCATGAACATGGCTCATGGTCTGATCAAGCTGTCCCGCACTGTCTATGGTGAAAACCTGTAATTTTTTCTTGATAAGCTTAGATATGCTTTGTATAGGCTCTGTAATGTTGGAAAATCCTACGACAGCTATATCGCTTGATATGTTATCCGCAAGTCTTAGAGCGCGGAGTATATCATAATCCGTAAGTTCGATCTCCACAACAGGCACAGGGACCTGGGTCCTTAGCATTCGCGCCGTACCGCCTCTTGATACTATAACATCAAAATCACCATGAAAGTTATTGCGCGCAGCCATAACACCTTCCTGCAGATCACCATCCAGAACCTCTATATCCAGTTCTCCTTTAAAATCTTCTGCCACCTTCAGCATAAGTGTTTTCATACCGGCATACGGAGCAATGCCGAGAACACGTATCTTATTGTTCATTACTCCCTCCACTAAAGTAAAACTGCACAAATCCCATTCGGCTTCCGATGTATCTATATGCACTAAGCCGGAATGTGATTGCTGTTTTAACAAAACGCATCGTGACAAAACACAATGTGCATACCCTATGTTTAATATTTAAACAGCATTTTGCTTAAAATGCAATTGAATGAAGCTTTTTTTATATGTAATATCAACATATAAATATTTGAATCATGAATTTATTAAACAGTATGCAACTTGATTCAAACAGGTCGTTTAAATTTTAAACATTATTTAAATTGGAGGAAGTAATAATGAGAAAAAGATTATTCTCGAAATTGATGGCAAGTGCATTGGCATTTTCTATGGCAGCGGGACTTGCAGGATGCGGCAGTTCCGGAGCAGCTGCACCGGCAGCAACCACCACAGCAGCTCAGGATCAGGCGGCAGCTGCAGAAACAACAGCTGCACCGGTAATAGAAGGAACCAAGACAGAGGGCATCGCCGATATGAGCGGCACAGCACTTAACTTCTGGTCAGACAAGGTCGGCTCCGGTTCTTATAATATGATCGTGGCCATGTCCAAGGTTCTTGAGGAAGATGCCGGATTCCAGGCAGTAAATGTTGATCCCTCATATCCCGGTGGCATGGGCGCACCATATATTTTCAAAGAGAATGGTGTGGATCTTTCATTTGTAAACGGTGCTCCGGCAAAGTGGGCTATGGAAACAGGTACTCTTGAACGTGAACCGACAAGTGGATATGCAGCAGTTATCGGCGGACTTACCCAGGTTGCATATATCAACTGTATCTCCAACAAGTTCCTTAAGGATAACAATGTCTCAACCATTGAGGAAGTATTTGAAAAGAAGCTTCCGCTACGGATCGGCTGTTCATCCAAGGGATCAATGGATGCTGAGGGAGCATATCTTCTCCTTGAGTACTTCGGCGTTACAGAGGAAGAGCTGAACAGCTGGGGCGGCGGAATCACCAATCAGGGCGGTGACCAGAATGCAGAAGCATTGGCAGACGGACAGATAGATTTCTATATCGACCATACATCCTCAGCATCATCAACCATGGCACAGATCGCAACAACCTGTGATGTCACCTTCCTTCAGTGGGGTGATGACCTCGTTAACTGGTTCGTAAATGAAAAAGGCTATGACAAGATAACCATTCCTGCAAATTCCTTCAAGGGTCAGGATACTGAACTTGTTCTTCCGGGCTCACCTGATTGCCTTTTTGCAAATGAAAATCTCTCAGAGGATGTTGTTTACGCAATTACCAAGTGTCTTTCAGAAAACAGAGACGCTCTTGTAAAGGAATATGCATCACTTTCCGGATGGGATCCTGCTACTGCATGGGAGTCTCAGAAGATCGGTGGATGCCCGCTTCATCCGGGTGCTGAGAAGTACTACAAGGAAATGGGATACATCAAGTGATAAAACCTGTCTCAGTTCTTAAAGTTCTTTAACAGGATTGTTTTGAGATAGCTCCGGAGCCGGGATCCTTTTCGGGAGGAGTCCGGTTCCGGATATTTTTAACCATAACATCTGGTTTATCGTGTTCGGACGAATCATAAAGTCACAAATCAATGTTCAAACGCATGATTTGATACTTTTAACCATTACATCCTGACATTTCAGATCGTTTGATTTCATTGTGGAGTATGGAGGATACAACAATGAGTGAAAATATAAAAGCAGAAGCCGTTCAGGACCAGGCGGTAAAGCCCAAGCTTTCCAAAGCTGATGAATTGGGAAGAAAGCTGGCAAAGGAAGATGGTGATGAAACGAAGATCGCCAAAATAATGAAGGCCGCTCCTGCATGGCGTAAAGCAGTTATCATAGGACTTTCGGTTTTCTGGGTAAGCTTCCAGCTATATATCAAACTGGTTAAGCCTTTGGATCCATGGCTTCAGCTGCCTTTACATATGTGCCTTGCTCTTGTAATGGTATGGCTCATGAATCCTATGCAGGAAAAATCAAAGAGCCACAGTAAGCTCTGGTGGATATATGATGCATTGCTTCTTGCCGGAGCCTGTTATGTATTTTTCTATTATGCATCACATGCAAAAACTCTTGATTACAGACTTTACTCTGTGGACAAAATGAATTTTGATGATGTACTGGCCGGTACCATCCTGATCATCGAGTGCATGGAAGCCGTAAGAAGAGTGGTTTCATTATCTCTCTTCTGGGTTATCGCCTTTTTTATGGCCTACGCATGGTTTGGGCAGTTTGTTCCGGGTATTTTCCATTATGATGGAATCAGCTATCCGAGATTTATCGAAACTCTTTCCCTTGGCGAAAACGGCATATTCGGATCACCTCTTGGAACTTCACTCAATACCCTGTTCTACTTCCTCATGTTTGGCTGCTTTTTTGCAAACTGCGGAGGCGGATCGGTACTTACGGATGCAGGTCTTTCACTGTCGGATAAGACTGTAGGCGGTCCTGCCAAGGCAGCAGTCATATCCTCAGGACTTATGGGTATGATTTCAGGTTCTGCAGTTGCCAATGTTACAGGCACAGGTGTTTTCACCATACCTTTGATGAAAAAAACCGGATATTCTTCGGAAGAAGCCGGTGCCGTTGAATCTGTTGCTTCAACAGGCGGACAGATCATGCCTCCCATTATGGGTGCCGGAGCCTTTGTTATGGCAGAGATCATCGGTATCCAGTACGTAAAGATCGCTGCGGCAGCTATAATTCCTGCAATAGCATATTTCGTAGCGGCGCTCATGGTTGTACATCTTATCGCCCGTAAAAGACATATAGGCAAGAATCCCAACGTGCACTATACAGGCAAGCCTATCCTTCCAAGAGTTTACAGACTTCTTCCCATCATAGTTCTGGTATTTATGATCGTAAGAGGCATGTCACTTCCAAGAGCAGGTATCATCTGTACGGTTCTTGCCATAATCATAAGCTTTATTTCTCAGGATACACGAATGTCTCCGAAGAAGTTCCTTTATACAGTTCTTGACGGTATACGCCAGGCAGCAAATATCGCTATACCAACCGCCTCCTGCGGTATCATGATCGGTATCGTGGTACGTTCGGGTATAGCAGTTAAGATCGCAAAGATAATAGACAAGACAGGTAATAACTCCTTATTCCTGGCGCTGGTAGTAGCATCCCTGGGATGTATCATACTGGGCATGGCCCTTCCGACAGTAGCGGCTTATCTGATTGCCAACACTCTTTTTATTTCAGCAATTCAGGGACTTGGAATTTCAGCTCTTACAGCCAACATGTTCATATTCTATTTTGGCGTGGTAGCACAGATAACACCACCTGTTTGTCTTGCATCCTTTACAGCCGCAGGCATTGCCGGCGGATCCGCATGGAAAACGGGCTGGAAGGCCTTCTCCTTTGCTATAACAGGATTTATCGTTCCGTTTATGTTTGTTTACAGACCGGCACTTCTCCTGGATGGAACAGCACTTGAGATCATCCAGTCAGGTCTCATGCTTGCATTTGCCACCTTCTGTCTTGCAGGCTGTGTATCAAGCTACATGTTTGGAGACCTGAAGACCTGGGAAAGGATAGTGTTTGCGGTTATAGCGTTTATGTTCATACTTCCGTCAGGTATGTCTGATGTTATAGGTCTTTTGGCAGGTGCTGTGTTTATGGGCTACAGACTGTTAAAAGGAAAAAAAGAAGGCGCTCTGAGTCATAGTGATGCTAAGGCCGCCGTAAATGTATAAAAATAAAAAAGATAGGGTGACTGCGCTATGGTAAAACTTTTGATCATTGCTGATGACTTTACAGGCGCGTTGGATACAAGCATTCAGTTTGCCAAACGAGGGGCACTCACTGTAGTGCGTACAAAAAGAAATGTAGATTATGGGGCACTGGAACCGGATATCAGTGTTGTAGTAGTTGATTCTGAAACCAGACATGTAACGGCGGAGGAAGCCTACAAGGTTGTTTCGGAAATCGTGGATAGTGCTGTTAAAGCCAAAGTACCTTACATATATAAGAAAACCGATTCTGTCCTGAGAGGAAATGTCGGTGCAGAGCTTGCTGCCCTTTGCGACAGGGGCTTGGGAATGGTACATTTCGCCCCTGCCTTTCCCGACATGGGAAGGACAACCAGCAATGGAATACAGTATGTGGACGGACTTCCGATTGCAAAAAGCGTATTTGGAAATGATCCTTTTGAGCCGGTCATGACATCAAGTATTCCTGAGCTGATTAAGGCTGAGACGGATACCCCTGTGCATCTTATCTCAAAGGGAGAGGAGGTAAATATATCCGGAAAGGGCATATATCTTTATGATGCGGAAAAAGCTTCTGATCTATGGTCTATAGCCACTAACCTGAAGAAAAACCATCAGCTTATGACACTGGCCGGATGTGCCGGTTTTGCAGACTCTCTGGCAGGTGTAATGCATATTTCAGACAGGCCGGATGAGACATTAAACATTCCAAAAGGCTTATGTATCGTATGCGGAAGTGTCAATCCGGTAACAGTCAGGCAAATGGACATTGCAGAAAAAATAGGTATTTCAAGGGTTCATATTGATAGAACTATGTGCCTTAATGACAGCTGGATCAATTCAGGAGAAGCCGTAAATCTGGTTCACACATGGATAAGTACTGTTGATAACGAAGGCGCTGTACTACTTGATGTCAATTCCGGTTCTGATGTACCTTTGAGTGATATGAAAATCAATCCTGATGACAGAGGAAAGGTGTCTGAAAATCTGGGAAAAATCGTCAAATGTATGATAGACGGCGGCCTTAATGCGACTTTGTTCCTTACCGGCGGAGATACGCTTTTAGGCGCCATGAATGCACTTAATGTATATGCATTGACACCCATCACAGAAGTGATGCCGGGTGTTGTGGTATCGTCATTTAACTATGAAGAAAAGGATATATACTGCATTTCAAAATCCGGTGGCTTCGGAGGGGAAAATCTGATACCGGAGCTTTGCGAAATTCTCGGATCGGATGTTGAAATAAATAAGGGCATACCGGTATAAAAAGGTATAAAGAAGATCTAAAGAGGATATAGTTTGAAAATGAACCTTCAAACTTAAATTAAAGGGTCATATACGGATCCGGGTCAACCCGATTCGTGCATGACCCATGGAGGTAATAATGAAACAGGCAGATATAAAGGGCATCATAGTCCCTATAATCACACCCATGTATGAAGATGAGTCCATCAACACCGATGTGCTGAAGGAACAATGCGACAGAATGATCGAGGCGGGAATACATGCCATTTTCTGTTTTGGTACAAACGGTGAAGGATACATACTTAACGGCAAGGAAAAAGAACTTGTGCTGTCAACGGTCGTAAAACATGTGAACGGCAGAGTTCCGGTTTACGCAGGAACCGGCTGTATATCAACAAAAGAGACCATTGAACAGTCGAAGATGGCAGAAGCCTGCGGCGCAGACGTACTGTCCATAATTACACCATCTTTTGCGGCGGCATCACAGGATGAGATACAGAGACATTATGAGACAGTGGCAGCCTCGGTGCCCGAGATGCCCATCGTTCTTTATAACATACCTGCACGCACAGGAAATAAAATAGATCCAAAGACTGTGGGCAAGCTCGCTCAGGTGGATAATATCGTGGGAGCCAAGGATTCAGGCGGAGATTTCAAAAACATACTTGCTTATATAGAGGCCGGTAAATCGAAGAAGAACGGAAAGTTCGCTGTACTGTCAGGCAATGACCAGCTTATACTCTGGACCCTTCAGGCAGGCGGAACCGGAGGAATCTCAGGATGTGCCAATGCTTATCCCCACAATATGGCCATGATATACAACGAATTCGCAGCCGGACACTGGGATGAAGCAAAGAAGTACCAGGATGCCATAGGACCCTTCAGAGAGAATTTTGCGGGAGCAAATCCCAACACCGTTGTGAAAACAGCAGTAAGACTTATGGGCTATGATGTAGGACTTTGCCGCGCACCGTTTAACATGATACCGGAAGCAAAAATCGAAGCAATCAAAAAGAATCTTGCGGAAAACAAAGCAAATCATATGACGTAAGAAAAAGTCCAAACACAAATGTGTGCGTTAGCGCTGATCAGTAAGTGGCAGTACTTTTGACAATAATTCTTTTTATGTAACAGGAAGACCGGTCTTCGAAAGGCCGGTCTTTTTTCTATGGATGTTAAGCCTTCGGCAAATATCCACGAGAATTCTGTTTATATGACCCCGTCGGGAGAGAGCATCTGTGAAATGTTGCGCCCGCAACACCCTTCTTTAATTTTTCGTATAAGCTTTAACATGTCCACAAGTCGATGGACAATAAATCCCAGCAAAGCAGCTACAACAAAGGAGTCAAGCAATGAGCGCATTTTTAGGCCCAATACATCAGCTGATGTATCAAAAAATCCTGACCAGAGAAAAACTCATAAAACGAATAATCAAAACCTCAGAAGAGAATCATTGGGAGCCCGTAATTAACGGAAAGCCTATTGACA
Source organism: Lachnospiraceae bacterium (assembly GCA_015057945.1). GTDB lineage: Bacteria > Bacillota > Clostridia > Lachnospirales > Lachnospiraceae > Oribacterium. The sequence continues at coordinate 13,555 of SVDD01000007.1, forward strand.
GTTTCCAAAAAGAAACATTTCCACCCATTGAGGAGGTCATAGATCTCTCAAATATTCACTCTTCACTTTCAAATCTGGTATCAAGTGCAGAGGACCGCTTCGCAGAACTGATCGTGGGCTTAATACAAAAAGACGAAAAACGACTCGAAACCATTACCGATACGGTACGAAGCTTCGGACAGGATAACGGCATTCCAAAGGGATTTACTGTTCAGGAAGCATTCCAGAGCATCCACAATACTCTTTTAGACGGAATGCCCTGTGACCGGGCTCTCACTATAACCTGTAATTTCGAAGATAAGATATGCTATGAGCAGACTCTCGATCTTCATTCAGAATACTGGAAGAAGTACCGGGGAGACGGGGATGATTTTTACCATCTCAGGGATGCGCTTATCTCAGGCATGCTGGACGGCTCAGGACACCGTCTGGAAACAGCAGGAGACAGGATGTACGAGCTTTACTGAAATTAAGCTTCGGCACATGTGGTTTTGGCCGGCCCTAAAATCATCCTGCCCGCCACATATATAAGTCCTAAGCAATGCTATAGATATGTCAGATCAAACTATGTATTCAAAGAAAAGGAGAACCATCCATGATAACAAAGGATATGATTATGAGCGAAATCGTAAACACCTATGAAGGAGCATCAGCAGCTCTTATGAACCTCGGAATGGGATGCATTTCATGCCCTGCAGCACTCAGTGAGTCTCTTGACAATGCAGCCCTGGTTCATGGCATGAACGGCGATGAAGTTGCCGATTACCTTAACAAGCAGCTTAATTTGAAGTGATTTTTTCACCCTTCAAATTGATGATTACCTTCATCACAGAAAGCAAACCCACAGATGCCGTCACTGAAGGCACTTTCAATTCACCCTATACGACGGAGCGTAAATGGCCGGCCGCATAACGATTACAGGAGAACACTATGTATTGTACAGATATAATGATCAAAGAGCACGACAACATCCTTCAGTTCCTTAAAGTTGTCCGAAGCATGTGCTGCACCGTTCTGGAGGGCGGAGAACTTGTTTCCTCAGATTTCAGAAACATCGTAGATTTCGCAAGAAACTATTCAGACCGTCATCACCATGGAAAGGAAGAGAAATTCCTTTTCAATGAGATGGAGAACCGTCTCGGTCCCATAGGGCAGAATCTCATAAGACATGGAATGCTGGTGGAACATGAAATGTGCCGCGCCCATATTCTCGACCTGGAGAACTCCCTGAAACTTTGGGATAAAGACCCAAAAGCAATCCATAAAATGGATATTCTGGAAGCTGCCATGGGCTATGCCACACTTCTGACACGGCACATCACCAAGGAAAACGCTGTTGTATATCCTTTTGCCGAAAGACAGCTGTCTTCTGATGTAGTGGAAACAGTTGACAAAAATGTCTCTGATTTTGAGGCGGAAACTGAGGCACGCGGCGTACAGAAGCATTATCTCGACATGATAGCTTCCATGCGTGAGAAGTACGGTGAAGTAGAAGACCAGCACGACATCTTACAGTGATTGAGTTCCGAAAAGCCTAAAATTCCCTTAAAAAACTCTGAACACTCATGGTTTTTATTATTTTAGTAGTATGATATAAGCGTCATTGTCGTTTAAAGATTCCGTCGGAATATACCTCATAGCGCCAGCCTTTTCAAATCGATTTTCCATGGCTGGTGTCACACTCAAGCAACTTTCAATAGGTTGGTTCCCAGGGAGCACATAAGAGCTCATTTTGCTGCCTGAGAATGTGAAATGTGGGGGCAGACTTAAGTGTACAGCCTGTAACGTTCCTAAATCGACATTTGACTCTAAAACCATTTTATGAGTGAGGGACAGAGTATGGAAAATTTATTATATCTAAATGCAGTTTTACCTTATGTCTATATGATATCCTTTTACGTTTGCAGCAAAATCTCAGATACTCTGGGGCCCCTTTATCTTCCCTACGAGACAGCGATGCTGATACAGATAGTGGGAACATTGATCATATCTCTGAATTCCCATGACAAGAAAAAGCTTGCAGATGTTAATCTGAAGGTTAAGCTGATACAGATACCATATTACATAGCCTTCTTTATCTTTGCGGCACTTTCTGTCATGGTACTGATGGGACTAATGGGTATAGGTATTTTCTTCCTGCCCATATTTATAGCCATAGACGCAGTTATATTCGCAACAACAGTTATTCCTGCAGAAATATGTGCCATAAAGCTTAAACGCTTAAACAAGATTTCCTTCGGAAGGCTGCTTTTATATCTCATTTTCAATACATGGTATATCATCGACATATTTATTGCTTTCATGATAAAAAAGGATTTCAAAAAACCGGAGCAATCCCATATAACTGAAGGTAATATAACCTCACAGATTGGCTGATATAATTCAAGCGTAATAGTGCTTTAAAGTGTTGAAGATTTCCGTTGACATTAACTTAAAGCGATTTTACAATACTGATTAATTTAATAAATAAACCGTTGAAGCGGAGATAAAACGAAATATGCTCTCACAGAGAGCCGGCGATGGTGTGAATCCGGCAGAAATACAGTTTCGCAAATGGACCGCTAAGGGCACAATGAAAGGCAGAGCTATCATAAGATAAAAGTTCTCTTGCCGAGTATCCTGTGACGTGAGGCTTACGTTAGTAGTCGGAGATATGTTGGTATCTCGCAAAGCGCACATGATATGTGAAACAGGGTGGCACCGCGATGATTATTCGTCCCTGGCAGAATCTTTTATGGTTCTGTCAGGGCTTTTTCTTTTTTTACATATTACACGCAGCGGGATCTTTGAAAGGAGATTTCTCACATGACCATTCCATCTTTTGAAACAGTGAAGCAGTACCAAAATGATACACATTACAAGTACATCCCCATTGCCAGGGAGATTCTGTCGGATTTCCTCACACCTATTTCAGCTCTCAGGATCCTTAAAAATGTGTCCGACCATGTTTTCATGCTTGAATCCGTCGAGGGAAGAGAGAAGTGGGGCAGATACACCTTTATCGGCTTCAATCCGAAGATGGAAATAACCTGCATGAACGGGGAGTTCAAAGCAGGCGGCCTAAGGCTACAGACTGATCGTCCTTTCGACTATATAAGACAGATTCTTGATGAATACAGAATGCCGAAAATCCAGGGGCTTCCTTCCTTTACCGGAGGTCTCGTTGGATATTTTTCCTATGATTATCTCAAATACTATGAGCCCACACTTAATCTCGATGCGGAAGATACAGAGCATTTCAAAGACATTGACCTGATGCTCTTTGACAAGGTGATAGCTTTTGACAACCTGAAGCAGAAAATCATCATCATAGTGGATATGGAACTTTCCGGCGGAGAAAGTGCATACAGAAACGCAGAGATGGAGCTGGAGAACCTCATAAAGCTTTTAAAAACCGGAGCTCCGAAGAAGGAAGAACCTGGAAAGGTACTCAGTGAAGTACGACCGTTTTTCGATAAGGAGCATTTCTGTGGAATGGTTGAAAAGGCCAAGCACTATATCCATGAGGGAGATATTTTCCAGATCGTCCTTTCCAACAGACTGGAGGCAGATTATCAGGGTTCTCTGTTAAATATGTACAGGATCCTGAGAACACTCAATCCATCCCCCTATATGTTCTACTTTTCAAGCGCGGATCTTGAAGTAGCCGGGGCTTCTCCGGAAACCCTTGTAAAGCTTGAGGACGGTGTGCTCCATACCTTCCCACTTGCGGGAACAAGACCGAGAGGAAAGACTCCTGAGGAGGATAAGCAGCTTGAAGAGGAGCTGCTTCAGGATGAGAAGGAACTGGCAGAACACAATATGCTGGTGGACCTGGGGAGAAATGACATCGGCCGCATCAGTACGTTCGGTTCCGTAAAGGTTGAAAAATATCATGAAATAGAGAGATACAGCCACGTAATGCATATAGGCTCAACAGTCCGTGGAGAAATAAGAGATGACTGCGATGCTCTTGATGCGGTTGGTTCCATACTTCCGGCAGGAACCCTCTCCGGAGCCCCAAAGATCCGGGCCTGCCAGCTTATAAATGATCTTGAAAACAACAAGCGCGGAATCTACGGCGGAGGAATCGGTTATATCGACTTTACCGGAAACCTCGATCTCTGCATCGCCATCAGAATCGCTTACAAGAAGAATGGAAAAGTATTTGTACGAAGCGGTGCTGGAATCGTTGCGGATTCGGTTCCCGAAAGGGAATATCAGGAATGCATAAATAAAGCAGCAGCTGTAATGACGGCCCTTAAACAGTCGGAAGAACTGGAATGAACTGTTGGATTACAGGCTTTATCTTAATTATCTATACAGACAGTCCCATGGATTTATGAATTTGGATTCATCTTACAAGAGGCATGTATCCAAAATCCATCTTCACCATAGTTTTACGGACTGACCTACATTTTCGATATCAGGAGGTATAAATCCATGATCTTATTGCTCGACAATTATGACAGCTTTACATACAACTTATTCCAGATGGTTGGCAGCATCGAGCCTGACCTTAAGGTAGTGAGAAACGATGCCATGACAGTTTCAGAGATACGTGCCCTGAATCCCGATGGAATCATCATCTCGCCGGGACCGGGACGCCCCGAGGATGCGGGAATCTGTCCCGAGGTCATAAAAGAGCTTAAAGGAGAGTATCCCATCCTTGGTGTCTGCCTCGGTGAGCAGGCAATATGCATGGTGTATGGCGCAACGGTAGGCTACGCCAAAGAGCTCATGCACGGAAAGCAGTCTGACACTAAGATCGACACAACAAGCCCACTGTTCAGGGGCCTTCCTGAGCTCATCAAAGTGGCAAGATACCATTCACTTGCAGTGGTGGAGGAAACAATGAAAGATACAGGTCTCACCGTCAGTGGTGTCACTACGGATGGTGAAGTAATGGCAGTGGAGGACAGAGAGAACCGGGTCTACGGTCTTCAGTTTCACCCTGAATCCATCATGACCCCGGAAGGAGAGAAGATACTTCGGAACTTTATAGAGCTTACAAAAAAACACTGAACAGTATGATCGAGTAGGGCGGATTTCATCCCCCCACTCGATGACGCGCTTATCTTCAAATGAATACAAGTATTCTCCTGAAGGCCAACGCGCATAAAAAAGCCCTCGTCACCTCAGATTTTTGCAATGTGACGAGGGACTTATTTATTCTCCACAAGCTTTTTTAAAGTGACTGAAAAAATCATGTCCATCACAAAGATAGTTTTTCCGCCATCAGCTGTAATTACTGATTTCTTCCGAAACCCGTGATGGAAGTCCACAGATTCCACAGCCTCTCTGTGGTGAGAGGACCATCGTTGTAGTTAGCGTGGTTCACTGATGCCAGCACGTCGTTATAGTCCTTAAGGAGAAAGACCCTGACATCCATTCCGGAAAAATGTGTGACCGTAGGGATGAAATCCCAGGAACTTATCCTGGTGCCGGAATCATCCTTTACGATGGTCACATCCGCAAGTCCGCCGAGAATCCTTGGGACTTTAGACTGGGCAGAGATCAGATTACCGCATGAATAAAAGACAAGACCGCTGTTCCCCGATGCTGTTGTAACATAACAAGCCGGCTCCACCACATGGGGATGTGCGCAGATAATAAGGTCCGCTCCCGCATCAATTAGAGCGCTTACATAACCCATCTGGAAGGCTGTGGGCTGATACCGGTATTCTTCTCCGATATGCAGGAAGCAGACTGTCATGTCCGCCTCATTCTCCGCAATTCTAACGTCATTCAGGAACTTGTTCTGCTGTCCCAGCAGGTTCACCATGTAATATAAGGAAGATGGCACTCTGAAACCGTTCAGTCCATAGGTGTAATTGAACATCGCAAGACGTATGCCATTCTTCTCTACATAATCTATAGTGTTGAAGGCTAGCGGCGAATCATGAATTCCGAGAAGCTTTATCTCCGGATGGAAGGTCTTCCAGTAATTCAGTGTGTCACTAACACCGCGTACTCCCTTGTCCCAAGTGTGGTTCGTTGCGGAAAGCACAATATCAAATCCTGTGTCCACAAGAGCCTCCCCCATAACCTGCGGGGTTCCGAAGGTAGGATAATCACTGATCAGGGCATTGTCGGAAATGAAGATGGTCTCCTGATTGATCACAGCTAGGTCCCGGGACTGTATAGTGTCAACAATAGGCGTATACAGAAAATGGAAATCATGGATTCCCAGATAAGGGCGCCAGGCCTTGTCCACGATGGTTTTATGGATCAGGTTATCGCCTGCGGCAATAAGTGTAAGCTCCCCTGTTTTTTCTGACCGGCCTGCTTCTGTGCCGGAATAATCTGATACTCCGGCCTCTGTAGCCAAAGAACCCGTAATGAGCTCCATTCCCGGTCCGAATTCAACCTGAATTCCGCTTCCCGCTCCTGTGTTTTCAGGCATAAATGCTGTGCCCTCCGCCATGGAAACTGTAGCTCCAGCCACTATGATCGGTACAGCAAATATAATCCCAAGGATGGCCATTAGCCCCCTGTTTTTTCTACTGATCTCAGATTCAGAGTTCTTCCATTTCTTTAACATCAGTCCCACCTCACTAATAGCAAATTGATACTCCTGACATATACCCTTTGTCATTATTTCTATTATATACTTTTAAAAATATACGCACATTGCCTATGGAATTCTCTTCGTTATTCTTCTTACTACTTATAAGTGCAGAATGAAAATTTTTATAAAAAGATGGCAAGCGGGTCGCGATTGATTTTTGGGCAGCCTATCCGATTGAACATCATTCATAGAAGTAATGAAACTGCACCTTAGGTATAAAAAAGTCCTGTTTTGTGATATATAATGATTTGAATGTCAAAAGTCGATACTGACAGCAGAGAGGATTGATGCCTAAAATGAAAATATGGATAGCACGACACGGACAGACAAGATTCAACGCCAAGCGTCTTATGCAGGGACGTACCGATGAACCTTTGAACGAGACCGGTATAGAACAGGCCAGGGAAGCCAGAAGGAAGATAGGTGATATAAAGTTTGATGCAGTTTACTCAAGTCCCCTGAAGCGGGCACAGGTCACAGGCTCAATCATCGGTAACGTGGATTTATCGGAGCTTATCATCGATGACAGGCTGATAGAAGCGGATTTCGGAAAATATGAGCTTAAAAACTATTATCTCCTGGGCCTTCCCATGATGTCTTACTGGTATATCCCTGAGCTTTTCCCGGCTCCTGAAACAGTGGAGAACCTTTCTTCTCTTATAGAAAGAAGCCACTCTTTTTTAAAGGAACTTGAAAAAAAGGATTATGACAATGTACTGATCGCCTGCCATGGTGGCATCATGCGTCCCCTTTCAGGATATCTCATGGACAGACCAAACGGCATATACTGGAGGCCGAAGCCAAAGAACTGTGAAATAAGAGTCTTCGAGTCAATTAACGGAAAGCACAAACTGCTGGAAGACATCCTCTGAGTTTTATATCGCCATGCATAAATTCACATCAAAAGCAGTGAATATTCAGGGTATGGTTGCATATTATTCATATATTTCGCATTTTTTGTATAAAAATACTTGATTTATCCGGAATATGGTATATAATCCGATGATATAGAAAGCAAGGCGAAGTTATAAAAACACTTTTCGCTATAACCAAATTGAATACACTTTGACTGAGTTATTCTAAATGATGCTCATGTCGGATATTAAGGCGGAAGAGCCGTCTTCAATCAGGAGGAAAATATTATGAAAAAGAAGCTTAGCGTTATTTGTGCCGCACTTCTTGCTGCAGCATCCCTTGCAGCCTGCGGTTCATCATCAACAACAGCTACAACAGCTGCAGCTGCCGCAACAACAGCAGCAAGCCAGGATACAACTGCAGCAGGAACAGAAGCAGCAAAGGATGAGACTTCAGAAGCAGCCACAGAGGCAGCAGCAGAGTTCACAACCATCACACCGGGAAAGCTCACCATCGGAACATCACCTGACTTCGCACCTTACGAGTTCTATCACATCAACAACGGAAATCCTGAGCTCGTTGGTTTCGATATCTCACTTGCACAGAAGATCGCTGACGAGCTTGGTCTTGAGCTTCAGGTTGTACCCATGGATTTCGACGGTATCCTTATGGAGCTTCAGAACGGAAACGTAGATCTCGGTATCTCAGGTTTCTCACCAAGCCCTGAGCGTGCACAGACCTTTGATTTCTCTGATATCTACTACACAGGCGGACAGGCTTTCGTAATCCGAAAGGCTGATGCCGACAAGTACAAGGATTATACAGCATTCGACAAGCTTCCTGTAGGCGCTCAGACAGGTTCCATCCAGATGGGTCTTGCAGAGGCAAACACACCTAATGCAAACATCATCGGTCTTGCAAAGGTTACTGATATCATCTCAGAGCTTGTTTCAGGAAAGCTCGAGGGTGCATTCATCGAAAAGGCAGTAGCAGAGCAGTACATCAAGAACTACCCTGAGCTTCAGATCGCATGGGATGTTCCTTATGATACAGAGGGTTCAGCCATCGCTCTTAAGAAGGGCAGTGACCTCGTTCCTGCAGTAAACAGTGTAATCAGCAAGGTTCTCTCAGACGGAACCATGGATGGTTACATCGCTGAGGCACAGGAGCTTGCATCCGATTCCGAGAATGTCTTCGAGGGACAGCTTGATGCAAACGGTCAGGCAGCTGCAAACTAAGTTCTGATAATTCTCAATTTAATTATCTTTCTCCGGGTTTTGACCCGGAGATTTTTTGAGTTTATTAACATTGCATTTTGGAGCAATGTATAATATATATTTATGTAATAATTTGAAAGGCAGGAATATTTTTTATGACCATCAGTTGGGGTAATATTGAAAAGATACTCACCTATGGCAACATGTTCCAGCAGGGCCTCATCGTTACAGTCCTGTTGGCGCTTTGCACAGTTTTCTTCGGTTTCTTCTTGGCCTTCGGACTTGCGCTTATGCTTCTGTCCGATGTGAGACCCTTCAGATATCTTGAGAAGGTAAAGACCGATGACATTAACAAAAAGAAAAGAAACGACTTTATCGCGAAGTTCAACCCGGTGAAGCTCATCGCAAACTGCTACGTGCAGTTCGTAAGATGTACTCCCATGCTGGTTCAGATATTCCTTGTCTACTATATAGTATTCGGATTTATCACACTTCCCAAGTTCACATTCTTCGGCTTCATACAGTTCGAAAGATTTTTCCCGGCAGCCGTTGCCCTTGCACTTAACTCCGGCGGATATATGAGTGCGGTCATCAGAGGCGGTATCGAAGGTGTCGATAAGGGACAGACAGAGGCAGCAAGATCCCTCGGTATGTCAAAGGCACAGACCATGTACCACATCATCCTCCCGCAGGCTATAAAGAACATCCTTCCTGCAGTTGCCAACGAATTCGTTACCATCATAAAGGAGTCTTCAGTCTGCTATACCATCGGTGTACAGGATATCATGTTCAATGTTAAGAGCGTTCAGTCAGCGACCTTCATCATCGCAGAGCCTCTTCTCATGGCAACATTCCTTTACTTCTGCCTGTGCTTCCCGACATCAAAGATCATCGAGTATGTAGAGAGGAGGATGCGTCAAAGTGACAACAGATAATACAGCACTTATCAAGGTCAGAGACCTTAAGAAGCATTATAATTACGGGGCTATCAAGGCTCTGGACGGTATAAACATCGACATCAACAAGGGAGATGTAATGGTGGTCATCGGCCCATCAGGTTCCGGAAAGTCAACATTCCTTCGCAGCCTGAACCTTTTGGAGGAGCCGACAGAGGGAAGCATCATCTTTGATGGCAAGGACATCGTAAATGAGAAGATCAATCTGGATGAGTTCCGCGAGAGAATGGGCATGGTGTTCCAGCACTTCAACCTTTTCCCTCACAAGACCATACTTGAGAACCTGACCCTTGCACCTCAGATCGTAAAGGGAAAAAGCAGGGAAGAAGCCGAGAAGAAGGCTCTGGAGCTTCTTGACAGAGTCGGTCTCAAGGACAGAGCATCCGCATATCCTGTACAGCTTTCAGGCGGACAGAAGCAGAGAGTTGCCATCGTAAGAGCTCTTTGCATGGATCCCGAAGTTATGCTTTTCGATGAGCCTACTTCAGCTCTTGACCCTGAAATGGTAGGAGAAGTTCTGGAAGTTATGAAGGAGCTCGCAAGAGAAGGTATGACCATGGTATGCGTTACCCACGAGATGGGCTTCGCGAGAGAGGTTGGAAACCGCGTGGTATTCATGGCTGACGGAAACGTCATAGAAGAGGGCACACCCGAAAAGATCTTCGATCATCCGGAAAGTCCGAGACTCAAGGACTTCCTCGGCAAGGTACTTGAAGCCTGAGACGACTGAGTCAGGTTCAAACCGACATAAGGGGCGAAAAGCATCGGTGCCGGGACATAACTCACATTACATGAATGAAAGGAAAGACCGGATATGGAGCAGAATTACAGCATCAGACCTCAGGGTGTATGCGCACGACAGATTGACTTTACTATTGAAAACGGGACTTTACACAATGTTAAGTTTTATGGCGGATGTCCCGGAAATACTCTTGCCATAAGCAAACTTCTCGAAGGATATGATGCACAGAAAGCAATCGATATCCTTAAGGGGAATCTTTGCGGCGGAAAGGGAACATCCTGTGCCGATCAGCTGGCAAGAGGAATGGAACTGGCTTTAAGTCAGGCATCATAAGAATATGTCAGTATCAAAAGTGCGTAGTATTACGCACTTTTGTTGTATCTGATCATTTTACTTCGTATTATGAAGAACTCCTTCGGAAGCCCGGAGTATTGAAGTAAAGCAAAAACATATAGGGCAGCCCACTATATATATTCTAACTTTACACAGGCAGCAGAACGCTGCCGGAAAGCAGGACAGTATGACAGAACATAAGCAGCAGGCAGTAAATTTCATCGAATCCAACAGGGAAATCTTCACAAATTTATCGGATGAGATATGGGCCAATCCGGAACTTAGTCTCAAGGAATATAAATCAGCAGCTCTTTTCGTAAAGGTACTGGAAGAGAACGGCTTCAAGGTAGAGAAAAATTTTGACAACATTGAGACTGCTTTCACCGGCAGCTTCGGTTCAGGCCGTCCTGTCATAGGAATCCTCGGAGAGTTCGACGCCCTTTCGGGCCTTAGTCAGGAGAAGAATTCCCTTTCACATACACCACTCATAGAAGGCGGTGCCGGTCATGGCTGCGGACACAACATGCTGGGCACAGGGGCTCTCGCAGCCGCCTTCGGAATAAAGCATTATCTGGAAACAAGCGGTCATGAAGGAACCGTTATCTTCTATGGATGTCCCGGAGAAGAGGGCGGTGCCGCAAAAGCATTTATGGCGAGAGATGGTGTCTGGAGGAAACTTGATGCAGCCCTCACCTGGCATCCTGAGGATGTTAATGAGATAAAGACAGGAACCAACAACTCCACCATCCAGATACTCTATGATTTCCACGGAGTATCAGCCCATGCCGCAGGAGACCCGGAACACGGAAGATCCGCTCTTGATGCTGTGGAGCTCATGAATACCGGAGTCCAGTACCTGAGAGAGCACATGACATCCGACTGCCGTGTGCACTATGCAATAACAAATGCAGGGGGAGTTTCACCCAATGTTGTTCAGGACCATGCCTCTGTTCTTTATATGGTACGTGCAGGAAAAGTAAAAAATTGTGTTGAACTTTTAAAACGTGTCGATAAAATAGCTGAGGGCGCTTCCCTTATGACCGAAACAAGCTTCGACAGAACTTTTATAGACGGAACAGCAGATCTGGTTCCGAATTTCACACTTGAAAAGGTTCTTTACGAGAACTTCAGTGAACTGGGTGTACCATCATACACAGATGAGGAGATTGAGTTCGCAAAGAAACTAAGCGCCACCTGCCCGGAAAATCCGGCTCCCGGTTTCGCTTCAAAACACGATGAAAAGATCAGGGAATATACCGAAAAAGAGAGTTGCCATGGAACAACAGGAATCAACAACTTCCTTATTCCGCTATATCACAGCACTGCATTTCAGGCAGGCTCAACCGATGTAGGTGACGTTTCCTGGGAGACTCCCACGGGCCAGATTCATGTGGCAGGTTTCGTCAACGGAGCCCCGGGTCACAGCTGGCAGAATGTTTCCTCAGGAGGATCCAGCATAGGTCACAAGGCTCTTATCCATGCAGGTAAGGTGCTGGCTTGCGCGGCAGTGGACCTCTATGAGAAACCTGATATACTGAAGGAAGCAAGAGAAGAATTTGAAAAACGAACAGCTTCGGGCTATGTCTGTCCTATAGAAAGGGATGCGAAGCCCATAGCGTTGTAAACCGAATTGAGGATTATAATGAGAAAATGCCATTTAAATGCACTTCGTGCAGGCATTTTCGTTTGATTTCAGCTAAAGCTGAAACCAGCCTCGCCACTCGTGACAGGTCCCCAAAAGGGACCTGTCATATAGCCCCAGCCTTCGCGCAGCGGCTTTCCATGGCTGGGGTTCCCACAGGCTGGGCGGCATCCTCAATTCTAAAGAATTGAGGATAATATGTACGAAGGTTTTTTACCGATAAATAAAGAAGATATGCTGGAGAGGGGCTGGACACAGCCTGACTTTGTCTATGTCTCCGGTGACGCATACGTGGACCATTCCAGTTTCGGTCCCGCCATCATTTCGAGAGTACTGGAGGCTCACGGCTATAAGGTAGCCATGCTTCCGCAGCCTGACTGGAATGATCCCATGTCCGTAACGGAGTTCGGTGAACCCAGGCTTGGCTTCCTGGTTTCCTCAGGAAACATGGACTCCATGGTGAACCACTATACTGTTGCCAAAAAGCATCGAAAGACCGATGCCTATACTCCCGGAGGAGTTATGGGCAGGCGTCCCGACAGAGCCACAACGGTATACTGCAATCTCATACGAAAGACCTACAAACATACCCCTATCATCATAGGCGGTATCGAAGCCAGTCTGAGACGTCTTTCCCACTATGATTACTGGTCCGACAGCATTCGCCGTTCTGTGCTTCTGGACAGTGGTGCAGATCTCATTTCCTACGGAATGGGCGAGCACAGCATCGTGGAGATAGCCGACGCCCTGAACTCCGGACTTGCAGTTAAGGACATCACATGGATTCCGAGAACTGTTTACAAGACCCGTTCCGAAGAGGATATCTATGATGCCATAAGGCTTCCGGATTTTGAAGAGATAAAGGAAAGTAAAAGGAAGTACGCCGAAAGCTTTGCCATACAGTACAGGAACACAGATCCCATAAGCTCAAAACGTGTATATGAGTGCTACGACAAGGCCATGTTCGTAGTACAGAACCCGCCTTCACTCCCCCTCACCGAGCTGGAAATGGACGATGTCTACGCCCTGCCTTTTATGAGAGCATGGCATCCGATTTATGACAAAGAGGGCGGAATCCCTGCCTTTGGTGAGATCAAGGAAAGTATCACTCAGGCAAGAGGCTGCTTCGGAGAATGTAATTTCTGTGCCATTACCATGCACCAGGGCCGTATCGTACAGGCACGTTCTCACGAAAGTATTCTAAAGGAAGCAAAGGATATAACACAGGATCCCGAATTCAAGGGCTATATCTTTGATGTCGGCGGACCCACTGCGGAGTTCAGAGGCCCTGCCTGCGGTAAGCAACTTACAAAGGGCGCCTGCATTAACAAGAAATGTCTCTGGCCGGAGCCCTGCAAAAACCTCAAAGTGGATCACTCCGACTATGTTAAGCTCCTTCGGGAAGTGCGCTCATTACCGGGAGTTAAAAAGGTATTTGTCCGTTCCGGATTCCGTTTTGATTACCTCATGGCCGACTCCAACAAGGAATTCCTCAGGGAAATCTGCAAATATCACGTTTCTGGACAGATGCGTGTGGCTCCTGAGCATGTTTCGGATAATGTACTTAAAGAGATGGGAAAGCCCGGAGTTTCCGTATATAACTCCTTCGTAAAGGAATTCGAGAAGATAAACAAGGAAATGGGCCTTAATCAGTATATCGTGCCGTATCTCATGTCCAGCCATCCGGGATCACGGCTTAAGGATGCCATCACTCTTGCGGAGTACATAAGAGATATGGGCTATATCCCCGATCAGGTACAGGATTTCTATCCGACACCGGGAACCGTATCCACCGCCATGTACTACACAGGCTTGAATCCTCTCACCATGGAAGAGGTATACGTTCCGAAAAATCCTCATGAAAAGGCGATGCAGCGTGCCCTGATCCAGTATCGGAGACCTGAAAACTATGATCTGATAAAAGAGGCACTTATCAAGGAACATAGAGAGGACCTTATAGGCTTCGGACCGGAGTGCCTTATTCGCCCGAGAAAGCCCCAGGAAGATGCATCTGCCGGAAAACGACCTGAAAGACATAACACAAGCGGTAAAAATCCAAAGGTCAAAGGAAATGACCGCCACGAATCACATAAATCCCACCCTAAAGCTTCACGGGGCGGGAACAGGCAGAAAAGCCTGCGTTAAAACCATCACTATCTTCCAGAGCATGACACCGTCATGCTCTTTCTTTGTAATGCCGCCAAATCGAAATGATTTGTTAAGGTATGAAAAGCCATTCCCATGCTAAAATGTAGACACAAAAATGCTGCTATGAAAAAACATCTGCGGAATGCAGTCAGTTAATTCCTGCGGCATCAGACAATAATTTAAGAGAGGATATGAGCAGGTCCCGGCACACGACCCGGGGATCAGCTCCTTTGTATTATGAAAAACCGAAACAAATTCATCAAAAAAACCGCCGCGGAAATATTGATAGCAGTTTTAGCGACTGTCAATGTCTCCACCTTTGCACTTGCAGACACAAATTCCGTCAAAGTGGAAATCACGGAATACGGTCCTGTTGGAACTGCATCTTCCGAACAAGAGAGCAGCGCAAGTACCGGTCCTGCCGGGAGCATCGTTTCCGATGGCACCGTAAATTCTGACGGAAATTCATCCTCGGCAGCTACAGCCGAAACAACTGCGGCTACTGTACAAGAAACAACAGCAGCTTCTATACAGGAAACTACAGCTGCTGCTTCTCAGGTAACGGAAGGACCTACAGGAACAGCTGCAGCGACTGTCGATACCACTAAAGAGACAAAAGCTTCATCCGAAGCTTCAGCCGCCGCATCAGGAACCTCTGCCTCTTCCGGAACAACATCCGCCACTTCCGGAGCAGTAACAGAAGCATCCGAAACCACTGCGGCTTCCGGCACCGATACCTCATCAGCTACAAACTATTTCAAGAACTCCGGAAACACAAAGAGTTTCCTTAAGACAAGTCTTACAGCCACTCCCGAGGTAAATGCCAACTTTGCAATTCTTGTTGACACCGATTCCAACCTTGTGATTGCTGACAAAAACGGCGAAGCCAGGATGAATCCGGCATCCATGACCAAGGTAATGACACTTCTCGTTGCCTGTGAGCACCTTTCCGATCTCTCGGAAAAGATAGAGATAACCCAGGATATCGTGGACTATGTACAGAAGGAGGGTGCTTCTAACTGCGGATTTAAGGCAGGAGAAAAGGTGACTGTTCAGGATCTTCTCTACGGTCTCATACTTCCTTCAGGAGCTGATGCAGCCCTCGCACTGGTACGCCATATTGCAGGTTCAGAGGCACAGTTTGTAAATCTTATGAACCAGAAGGCTCAGGAGCTTGGTATTTCAGCGACAACACATTATACTAATTGTACAGGGCTTTACAATGCCGATCATTACACAACCGCAAAGGACATGGCTCTCGTCATGAAATATGCCGCGGCTGACCCTTACGCAAGTGCAGTTCTTTCCACAAGAAGCTACACAACAAAAGCCAGCAACAAGCACAGCAGCGGCCTGTCATTTTCAAATCTCTTTTTGAAGCGTATAGATGGACAGGAGACCGGCGGTGAGGCTATGATGGCAAAGACAGGTTATGTTGCAAAGGCCGGTAACTGTGCTGTTTCTTATTTCACGGCTGCCAGCGGACGACATTATATCTGTGTGACCGGAAAAACATCTGGGGCATGGAATGTTGTTTATGCACATGCCGACCTTTATAAAAAATACGGAAAATAAGTGAGCTCCAGCCTTCAAGTACGGCAAGATATCCATGAAACCTGCCGGAACGGACCGATATGGGCTGCCAACCCACTTATGGAGGAAAAAATGGCTGGAATTTTGGGCGAGCTGGTTGGACCTGCAAAACTGGTTGCTATCTCTATAGGGGAGATTCCCGAACAGTTTAAAGTAGATGGTGAACTGAAGATAGGCCGGCGACGTTTCTTTAAATTTAAGAATGAAACCAAAATATATCTGGAATATCCTCTTCTTGCAAAAGATCAGGGTAAGCTGATTCACCTGCTGGGAGAGTGGCATTATATAAATCTGACTGACCAGAATACCACCACCATTGATGATGAGGAACTGCCTCTGAAGGGAGACAGGATCCTGAAAAACGGAGATATCATAAGGATAAAAAGAGGTTCAGACATGCTTATCTTTGTTTTCCTCATGAAATTCTCCGGAGAACTTGAATGGAAGAGAGTCTTTCTGGACAGAGAGCAGAAGATCTATCATATCTACAGTCATGTCAGTGAATATGAGAAGGCCGGAGAGAGCTCTGCTTCTTCAGATTCCGGAGCAGAAGCGGAGTCTCCGGATAAACCCGGGGCAGAAAAGAATGAAGCTCCGGATCCCGGGGCCCATCATGCCATCTTGCGTTACACTGACGGGTACTGGCAGGTGGAGGACACCAACACCAAAAGAGGTGTTTACGTAAACCAGAACAGGATAGACGGATATAAGCTTCTGAAGCTTTATGACATCATAAACATCGGTAACACACATTTCGTATTCTACGGAGATTATATAGCCTATAATCTGGAGACCTTCAGGGACAATGATCTGGAGATCCACATCAAAGAAAGATCGGTAAGAGGATTTTTCAAACGTCAGATACTTCTTAAGGATATCAATTTACGGATTGAACCCGGAAATATGGTGCTTATCCTCGGCGGATCAGGTGCCGGAAAGACCACCTTTATCAATGCCGTGACCGGCTATGAAAAGGCCAATGCCGCTATCCGGCAGGGCGACGTGGATGTTTATGACGACTACGAAAAAATGAAATACAGGATAGGCATGGTTCCGCAGCAGGATCTACTTCGTGGTGACGATACCGTCATCATGACTCTTTCCAATGCTGCGGAAATGCGTATGCCTACCACTTCCGATCTTAATGAGAGGAAAGAACGGGTAAACGAACTTCTGCGTCTTTTCGGTCTTGAAAACGTAAGAGGCGAGCTGGTGGATAAGCTTTCAGGCGGACAGCGTAAACGTCTCTCCATCGCAACCGAGTTCGTTGCCAATCCGAGCATCTTCATCCTGGATGAGCCGGATTCCGGTCTCGACGGAGTTATGGCCAGAGATCTTATGAAACAGCTTCGCAATATTGCGGATCAGAACAAGATCGTCATGGTCATCACCCACACCCCGGACAGAGTCATTGACATGTTTGACAAGGTCATAGTTCTTGCAAAGGACAGCAACCAGACCGGACAGCTGGCATTCTACGGAACTGTGGATGAAGCTAAAAAATTTTTCAACCGTGAGACCATGGAAGACATCATACTGACGGTAAACAGTGAAGGTGAAGGCGGTGAAGGTCAGGCGGACATATACATCAGAAAATTCCAAAGACTCAGAGAAGAAGTTCCCTTTACTCCTCCCGATACTATGGACAACGGGGTAGGAGTCAGGACTTCTGACGGAACCGCTCTTGAACCGGAGAGCATACCGGAGGATCCGATATATGCAGAGAATGATGAGAAGATCAGCTCCGAGGATATACTGAAAGGGGATCTTCTGTCCGACGAAAAGGTTGAGGTAGATCTGAACTGAATCACTTATTTAAAATCTTTCGTTAACCAGTCTTAAGGCAGTGATTCACTTATATAAAATGAAGTGAGTGTCAAAATATTTTCCACTCACTGATAGCACCAACGCACAGATTCGCGTGCAATGTGCTGCAGAACATTTAAACAACAACGAGGCATCAAGAATATGGGAGACGCACGTAACAATCTACATACAGGACGATGGACCCAGTCCAAGATCTACTTCGGAAAGCTCTGGAGGATCTTTATGAATGAACGGGACTGGAAGGGTCTCCCCCTTTCAGCGGCCATCGCTCTGCTTGTGGCCTTTGTCATGGGAAAGAGCCTCTTCACCAACATGGAGAGACTAAAGGCCGGATCCTTTGCCATGGTGTGCGTATGTATATGGAACGGTTTCTTCAATTCCATCCAGATGGTGTGCCGCGAGAGGGCCATCATTAAAAGAGAGCACCGGGCAGGACTTCATATAACCGCTTATATAGGCGCACACATGATGTATCAGTCCATAATGTGCCTGCTTCAGGTAGTCATATCCATAGCCATCTACAAGTGGTACGGAATAACATTTCCAGCCGAAAGCATCGTCACCGGAAACTTCGTTCTGGATTTCGGGATTACCCTCTGGGTCATCACCTATGCAGCCGACATGATGGCTCTTATGATATCCTGTATAGTCAAAACAACCACCGCTGCAATGACAGTTATGCCTTTCATGCTCATCATTCAGCTCATCTTCGCAGGAATCATTTTTTCCTTTTCCGAAGGTCCTGCAGTTATCCTTGAAAAAATGACCATAAGTCATTGGGGTACAGTGGCCATCTGTTCCATTGCAGATTACAACGACCTGACATCCCATGCCTTGTTCTCAGCCATCTATCAATTCAGGAGTGTGCCGGAGATACAGTCCATAGTTGACTATATACAGCGCACTGACATACGTTACAAAATGGATGTACTAGCCGCGAGATCCATGCAGAACTCACTATATGAAGGTACCATATCCAACGTTTTGCAATGCTGGGGAGTCATTCTTCTCATAGGAGGCGTAAGTGTCATCATCGGAATCCTTTTCCTTGAAATGATAGATCTGGATAAGCGCTGATGGGGCTTATAATGCCATGATTCATGCAGTCTGTATCCCGCTTTTGTGCAGGCACAATCGAAGCAAGAGACTTATGGCACTTATATCATACCCTAACCAGATATCCTAAAAGCAAAATCCGGATACAATTCTTAATTGCAGAATTGTATCCGGATTTTTTAATGACTTTCTTAAGTTTTTCTTGTCACTTTTACTATTATATGATATAAAATTTTTCCCGATAATATTTTATGCAAACTAAAATCACCCTCATGTTCCTTTTCCGGATGGTTGCGGAATTCATGAGGATAATATTAATAAATGGATCATATATGAAAAAATTACTGGAAAAACTAATAATATTCAATAATTACGGATATAAACAGGATGCCTATGATGAAAGCCGCCGTAAAATACTTGAACAGGCTTACAGAAAGAGTGTGAATTTCACTGCTATTTTTCAAACTCTCATGGGTATATTTGCTGTGCTCAGTATCATGGGGATCATAAGACCCGAGATGCTTCCGGAATACATAGGTTTCTTCACCATAACCTCCATACTCCGGGTTTATTATCACTTCAGCAGGAAGAATTCAATCCTATATTATTCGACAGTGTGTCGATTATCCATCGCTCTACTTCTGTTTTTCAGCATCATAGAGTCCGTATCTGATGTAAATGTGGTGGCAACAGCCATGCTTGCACTTTTGATAGTCACATCGACCATGTTTGCAGACTCCATGATCGTATATATGATAATCTGCATCATAAATGTCAGCCTCCTCATATTTACGTCCTTTCTGTTTAAATCAGCCTCCATTGCCACAGGAGATCTGGTAAACTGTGTGACCTTTGCCATAGTGTCCATATCCATCCATTATATTCTGCAGAGAGAACGTATAGAACATCTTGTGACCTCCTATCAGCTCCACAAGCTGCAGGATGAAAAGATGGCCCGGGAGCTTTCCGATATGCAGGCTGCAAACGATGCCAAATCCATGTTCCTTTCAAAGATGTCCCATGAGATACGCACACCTATCAATGCTATCCTTGGCATGAACGAAATGATCATGCGTGAATATGATGATTTAAAGCTCAATGAGTATACTGCCAATATTAAAAGCGCAGGGGAAGCACTCCTTTATATCATCAGCGACATACTGGATTTCTCAAAGATAGAAGCTCGTAAGATGGATATAATCCCTGTAAACTATGAGCTAAGCACCCTTATCAATGACATAGTCTACATGACAAAGTCAAGGATCAAGGATAAACCCATAGAATTCAAGGTGGAAGTTTCATCGGATATCCCAAACTATCTCTATGGTGATGATATCCGTATAAAACAATGCGTTCTGAACATCCTCATCAATGCCGTCAAATACACGGAAAGCGGATCAATAACATTTAGTGTGACTTCAAGAAGAGGAGCAGACGAAAACATATACCTCCGTTTCAGATCTGTAGATACCGGTATAGGGATAAAAGAAGATGATCTCAAAAAGCTGTTTTCTCCTTTTGAACGCATTGAAGAAAACAGAAACAGATCCATCGAGGGTACGGGTCTCGGAATGAATATCGTAAAACATATCCTCGCCCTTATGGATTCAAGACTTGAGGTAAGCAGTGTTTACGGAGAAGGCAGTGATTTTTCCTTTGAGATAAAGCAGAAGCTGATAAAGGATATCCCAATAGGTGATTACACAGAATCCTACAGAGAGCATCTGAGAAGCAAAAGAGTCAAACATGCGAGCTTTTCTGCCCCTGAGGGCCGTATACTTGTCATCGATGATAATTCCATGAACCTTACTGTCATAACCGGTCTTCTCAAGGAAACACAGATTCAGGTAGATACAGTCAAAAACGGTCCGGACGGAATCAGAAAAGTATGCGAAGAAAAGTATGATTGTATATTTATCGATCATCTCATGCCGGATATGGACGGTGTGGAGACCTTGATGAGGATGCGTGAAAGAGCCGATAATAAAAATAAAGTAACTCCATACATAGCCCTTACTGCCAATGCCATACACGGAGCAAGAGAGGAGTACCTGAATCTCGGATTCGACGATTACATTTCAAAACCTGTTAACGTGGAACTTTTGGAAAAGCTTCTCATCAATTATCTCCCGAAGGATAAGGTCATCCTGTCGGATGACGGTGGATTTAACGGAAATCCGGTCACTCCCAAAAAACTCCGGAATCTAAGCATTGAATCCGAAGGAGATGCATCAGATGATGAAATATACCAAGATGATACATCCCTGGATCTTTCCGGTCTAAAAGGGATCCATCTTCCTGCCGCACTGAAAAATACGGGAAATGCCCGGCTTCTCAGCACCGTTATCACAGAATTCAGGAATCATATATCCGAAAATGCAGACAATATAGAGAAGGATTACAATCAGAAAGACTGGGAAAACTACACTATTTCAGTCCATGCTCTGAAAAGTACCTCAAAAGTGATAGGTGCCAACGAGCTTTCAGGGCTCTGTCAAATGCTTGAAACTGCCGGAAAGAATCATGACACAGATACTCTGGATTCCCTGACAGCACCTATGCTTGCTCTCTATCGAAGCTATAATAAAAATCTTAATCTTCCGGAGGATATGGGCACAAAGCAGGAGGAAAATAAGACAAAAGATCTTTCCGATGTACTGGCACGAATCAAAAGCTCTTTGAACAATTATGATTATGACTCCGCTGAAAAGGCCCTTAATGAGCTTGATGAATCAGAACTTACAGATGATATAAAAAAGAAATTGCAGGACATCGGGGATGCTCTTTCTACCCTTGATGCCGAGATCGCTATAGAGATAATAGATTCCATACTGTAATCATAAAAAGAAGGTTCAGAGATAATTGCCTCTAACAGGGTAAACCCGATAAACAAAAAATGCTGCGGGACATGCACCTTGGCTTGCGAGTTGAAAGAACAGACAGCGAAGATGTGTACGCATCCTGGCACAAAGCGTGTGCCAGGTGCGAACACATCAAGCAGGATGTACTTTCAACCGAGTGAGCCGTTGCGGTTCCGCAGCATTTTTATTTACTTCACATCGTTGACTCCGACCAGTTCACCGAGCACTTCAGCGTCTGGTGTATCTTTTCTTCATTGGTTTCCTCAATCTGATCGATAAGTATCTCTGCAGCCTTCTGGCCCTCTTCATAGGCCGGCTGGACTATGGTACTTATCTTCGGATATGAGAACTCCGCCCATTCAACATTATCAAAGCCTATGATCCCCAGCTTATGAGGTATATTGTCCTTCAAAGGCTGTAAAGCTCTGTAGACCTCCGGCAGTGCCCAGCAGTTCGGAACATAGACCAGTGTAGGCTTTTCAGTGTCCATATTGAGCCTTACAAATCTCTCAACTTCTTCTTTGTCTATGGCGCCGTCCCTTATCTCGAGATTCCTGTAGCTGAGCCCGTTTTTTTCCATACAGTCAGTGAAACCCGAAGAACGTTCTATACGGGTACTGAGCCTTGAAGGATCTGCGCCTATCATCAGAAAATTCCCGTATCCCTTTTGGATAAGCTTATCTATAGCCCTGTAAGTGGCTGTATAGTTATCTGTCTTTACCCAATAGGCATCATCCTCATAAACCTTACTGTCAAAATAAACAAAGGGTTTGTTTTCATCTCTTATGATCTCCGAAGTTACATGGAATCCGGGTGTTGGCTGTATGATGAAGCCATCAGCACCGAGAGTGAGCATCCTGCTTACATAACTTGATTCCATCTCCGTGTCATAAGCGGAATTTCCTATCAATGTCTGGTATCCGCGCTTTCTGGCGGTATCTTCAATTCCCTTAACTATCTTATTGGAGAATGTATTGGTGATATCACCTATGATGACTCCTATGAGATTTGTTTTCTTCTGATTAAGTGTCCGGGCTGCGATATTGGGACGATAATTTGTTTTCTGAATTATCTCCTGTATCTTTGTTCTGGTCTCAGGCGACATTTTGTCGGTCTTTCCGTTTAAAAAGAAGGAGACAGTGGTCTTGGATACCCCTGCCATCTCCGCTATATCCTTAATTGTGATTTTTCCTTCACGTCCCATATAACTCCCCAACTGTCTATATCATGAAATATGTGCAAAAAGTCGATGCCGACCCGGTGGGGGCCGTGCACCTTATTAACCGGTTAACCCGTTGATTTTCCTGGCTGTGTTAATTTTAGTTTTCCCTCAACTTCTTGTCAAGAATACCGTCAATATAGCATATGGAATAAACCGTGTGCTTTATATATAATTATACCAGCACATTTTGTAAGCACTTACATTTTTGAATGATCAGATTGTATTCAGATAGATACACATTTTTCGAAAAGAAAGGCATATAATGCCAAACTATGCGCCTGCTGAGAGTCCCGAAGAGGCTTTTGATACCGGCCAAAGCATTGGCATACAAAATTTACGGCGCTTGTGCCGGTGAGATCTTTGAGCTTCAGATACCGGGCAAAGCATCGGCATACAAAATCTCCACGGTACAGAGACTGTGAACAGTATTGATTTTGAAAGGAATCTTTATGCATATAAATCGTTTTATTCTGGCTTCCGGTTCGCCGCGAAGAAAAGAGCTTCTTGAACAGATCGGCATTGTGCCCGAGATCATTCCAAGCAGCATAGAAGAGGTCATTACATCTACAGTGCCGTCCGAGGTGGTCATGTCTCTTTCAAAACAGAAGGCTTCGGATATCGCTTCGAAAACCGTGGCAGAAGATGGCACTGCTGCCCTGATACTGGGAGCAGACACAGTTGTATCTATAGACGGAAGCATTCTCGGAAAGCCTCATTCACATGAAGAGGCAGCGGAGATGATTAGAAAACTTCAGGGAAGGACCCATCAGGTCTATACAGGAGTAACAGTCATAGTAGTCCCTTCCATGGCCTCTCCGGAAGATAACAGGAATCAGGGCAGCTTCACTGAGCCTTACGGAACTATGGTCGAGAACTTTTCAGTACGGACGGATGTTCATGTATATCCCATGACTGAAGATGAGCTTCTTTCCTATTCTGACTCCGAAGAGCCTATGGACAAGGCGGGTGCCTATGGTATACAGGGAACCTTCGCAAAATATGTGAAGGGTATAGATGGTGATTACAACAATGTTGTGGGCCTTCCTGTAGCCGAGGTCTTTCAGCGGATCAAACATTTACTCTGACAGGATTCTGAGGTCAGCACCTTTCGTCACAGGACTGCCACAGGTTTTCCTCGGAACTTTTGTCCCTGTACCCACATAGGTATACAGTAGTCATTTCACCCGGACAGGGCACTGCTTCTGTCCCTTTACATAAAGGAGAATAACCGGTGTATCACTATCTATTTCGATTAAACCGCTTATATGACAAATCAAAAATAAAGTGGGATGATCTGGAGTTTTCAAACCTTGACCTGAAAAAGCTCCTCATTCCACTCATGATCGAGAACCTCCTTACAGCCTTTATGGGCATGGCGGATTCCATGATGGTCACCCGTGTAGGAAGCGAAGCCATCTCCGCAGTTTCACTGACGGATTCCATCAATACCCTGGTCATCCAGATGTTCTCTGCTATCGCAACAGGCGGAACCATCATCTGTTCCCAGTATATAGGATCCGGCAACACCGGGAGAGCTAACAAAGCTGCCCAGCAGATAATCCTGTCTGTCATAGCCATATCTCTTTCGGTAATGCTTATGGCAGAGCTCTTCAATGCAGGTATCCTTCGTCTTGTTTTCGGTCAGGTCGCAGATGGAGTTATGGAGAACTCCAAAATATATTTCAGATATACCGCCGCATCCTTTCCTTTTATAGCGCTTTATCAGGTTGGGGCTGCATTTTACAGGGCAGGTGGGAACAGTAAATTCCCCATGAAGATATCCATCATATCCAATATCCTGAACATCATCGGAAATTATGTTTTCATTTTCATCTTCGGATGGAGCGTCTTCGGTGCCGCACTGTCAACACTAATCTCCCGTATGTTTTCAGCCATAGTTCTGATCATTGCCCTTCGACGTCCGGCACAGCCTATAGTCATAAGACAATACATTATAAAACCTGATTTTGATATGATAAAACGTATACTCTTCATCGGAATTCCATCCGGTGTGGAGAACAGTATGTTCCAGTTCGGAAAGCTGGCGATCCAGTCCTCAGTCTCAACTCTGGGCACCACCGCTATAGCGGCTCAGGCCATGACCATCATCTTTGAAAATGTGAACGGAATCGCCGCCATTGCTGTCGGAACGGGTCTTATGACCGTGACAGGTCAGACCCTTGGAGCCGGAAGAAGAGAAGAGGCAAAATACTACATAGTAAAGCACATGAGAATAGGTGATTACGTCATCATAGGTTCCTGTCTCCTGACATTTGCACTTTGCAAGCCTGTCATGTGGCTGGCCGGTATGGAGCCGCAAAGCGCAGCTATGTGCTTCGATATGATGATTTATATCACAGTCCTCAAATGTATCTTCTGGGTGCCAAGCTTCATCATTCCTTACGGACTCAGGGCTGCCGGGGATGTAAGCTACACCATGATAGTTTCTTCCATGTCCATGTGGTGCACAAGAGTGGCACTTACGACCTTCCTCATTCGCGTCATGGGCTTCGGCCCCATCGCAGTATGGTACGGCATGTCCCTGGACTGGCTGGTACGCGGACTTTTCTATATTCACAGGCTTATGGGCAAGAAATGGATGAGACATCAGCTCATCTGATATAAGTAAAAAAATTCAGCAGCACGTACATGAGTGTGTACGTGCTGCTGTTTTTATGCCAGTGGCAATTCCACCTTAAAGGTATTGATTCCGTTACCGGATTCGGCCCATATACGTCCTTTATGTTCCTTCACTATATTCTCTGCTATGGAGAGCCCCAGTCCGTAGGAATGGTTCATGGCCCTAGCCTCATCTATACGATAGAAACGTTTGAATATGTTCTTCAGATCCTCATCTGAGATCTGTTCACCGGGGTCAGCCACGCTGAGAAGGCATTTGTGGGAGCCGGACTTCTTTAATGAGACCACCACATTTCCGTTAGGCAAGCTGTATTTCCGGGCATTATCAAGAAGTATCTCAATGACCTGTTTGATGTACTGGGGAGCGCCTTTGATGCTTATTCCCTTTTCGATATCCTCACTAAGCATCAGACCCTTCTCAAAGAACATCACTTCAAAGGTCATGATCTCGTTTGACACTGTCCGGGACAGATCGATGATCTGCTCAGGAGCTTTCTGTATGGCACCGTTATCAACTCTTGCCAGCTGCAGCAGACTTTCCACAAGTCCTCTCATCTGATGGGACATGGTCAGGATATTGTCGGCAAACTGCTTTTTCTTTAATTCATCAAAATCCTTTGACTTAAGCATTTCCGCATCCGTAAGAATGACAGACAGCGGTGTTTTCAGCTCATGTGAAGCATCGGATATGAACTGCCTCTGTCTGATCCAGGCATCCTCCACGGGTTTTACAGCCCATCTTGCGAAGAACATGGCGATGACCAGAAAGACTATGAAGCTCAGAAGTCCTATAAAAAAACAGTTTCGTATAAGATTTTTCATAGTGGCGACTTCAGAGGAAACGTCTGCAAAAACTATTATCCTGTTGCTCTTGCCGTCCCAGTTTTCATCCATGATCTCAGATGGATCCGGTTCCCCGTTTCCACCGTCAGGTATAGCTTCAGCATTTCCGGGTGCCTCAGGCTCCGGTCCTGCCTTTACCTTTTCAGCATCTGCACTATCAGAGACCCCGGGCTCTGTATCCGGATTTATCCCCGTCTGTTTATCAGGCTCCGGGCCCGGCGGATCGCCCCCGGACAGCTTTGTATCTTTTCTTAGTTGAGAGGGCACTGCCCGGAAATATCTAAGATTATAATCAGACAGATCCCCGAGTCTTTCTTTTCTGGACAAAACCTCACTTACCAGGGAATTTATAGTCTCTTCATCCGTAAGATCATAGAAATCCCCGTCGGTA
Source organism: Lachnospiraceae bacterium (assembly GCA_015057945.1). Taxonomy (GTDB): domain Bacteria; phylum Bacillota; class Clostridia; order Lachnospirales; family Lachnospiraceae; genus Oribacterium. The sequence continues at coordinate 40,431 of SVDD01000007.1, forward strand.
TCTACTATATTGCCATCTGTATCCACCTCAACTCTGAAGAAGGGCAGCTGTACATCTGTATTTTCGTTTACTCCACGCCTTTCGGGACGACGATTTTTATTCTTTCCCATCGGAATAGAGGACACGCCTTCTATCATCTTCACGCTGTCGGTAAAGATACGGCGATGGGTGAGACCAAGTACCAGTCCGAAGATCACAAAAAGCATTATGGTCACTATGACCATGGTTATGACCACGAATCGGACTCTCAGTTTTTTTATCATCTCCATAAGAAATCACTCCTCCAGTTCAAGATGATACCCGAGTCGTCTTGCAGCAACGATATTGACATTGGAACCGATGGACTTCAGTTTCTTTCTGAGAAATCCTACATATACTTCAACATGATTTTCCACCGCATCGGAATCATATCCCCATACTTTACTGAGAATGTACTCCTTGGAAAGATTCTTGTCCTTTGACTGCATAAGCATCCTCATGACCTCAAATTCCTTGGCGCTCAGGCGAAGCTCGTTTTCATCGCATATAAGACTTCCAGAGCCAAGCTCAAGTGAAGTATTTCCAAAAACAAGCTCATCAACTTCCGTGCCCTGTCGTCTGAGAAGAGCTGTCACACAGGCCAGAAGCTCACGACTGTCAAAAGGCTTGGTGAGATAGTAGTCTGCACCTGAATTGAGACCCTCGACCCTGTCCAGGAGATCAGACTTTGCTGTGAGCATGAGAATAGGTGTGCTGAGATGTATCTGACGGAGCTTTTTTGCCACCTGGAAACCATTCATCTTCGGCATCATGACATCAAGTATCAAAAGGTCATAGACCCCGGTTTCAGCATAGTCAACTCCAGACTCACCATCGTACACCGCATCCGCCTCATAACCCTTATCCTCAAGAAGGGTCTTTATGGAATCCGCAAGGAGCTTTTCATCTTCAACAACCAGTATTTTCATTTCTGTTTCCTCTTATTTTATTGATATCTGTTTAACATATAAATGTTGTACCTAAATCCCGGAAGCATACATCTTTAACCTGCTTCGGACTGTTCTTCTTTCACTTACGCTGAAGGCGGATATATCCGCCATTATCATCAGTATAGCTGAATAAACATCTGAATTGTAGAATTTAAAGCTGAAAACAGTCTGAAAACAGTCTCCGGATATACAAAAAAGATGTTTCATTAATGATGAAAAGCCCGGGTTTGTGAACAATTTGTGAAAACTTGATTTCTGAATGTTTCCTTAAAGAATTTTCAGCTGCATTTCAGCTTTCATAGTTAAAATCCCACTAGCTTTTGATGAAAATGTCCCGGGTGTTTCTTTTGACGCCTCCCGTCACAGACAATCGGACTTTCATCCCTTTGATTCACTTGAAAAGGAGATACTATGAACAGAAGATTAATGTACGGCACTCTGGCTGCAGTCACCGGCATAGTGAGTATCGTTTCATATACCCCGTTAACGGCATTTGCCTCTACCTCACTTACCCAGAGGAAAAACGCTCTGATAAGTGCAAAGATAATAGAAAACTTTGACGTGACACTGAACGAACAGCCGGTTTCGAGAGCAGAGTTCGCAAAAATGGTAGTCATGGCCTCAACATACCACACCATGGTGGCATCAGAGTCCAATGTCTCCGTCTTTTCAGATGTGCTTTCAACCTCACAGTATGCTTCCTATATACGTATAGCCGCAGAGCAGGGCTGGCTCAGTGCGTACCTTGGCGGTCTTTTCAAGCCGGATCAGGGTATCAAGATGACAGAAGCAGAAAAAGCCTGCCTTACACTTCTCGGATACTCAAATTCCGACTTCACGGGAAATCTTGTGAACAACAGGCACGCCAAGGCGACTGCCATAGGTCTCATCGAAAACGTAAACAAAGGTGTAAATGAATACCTTACCTACCAGGATTGTGTAAATATCCTTTATAACCTCATGAAGACCAACACCTATGCCAACGAATCCGCCACAAGGACAAACAACACCATCTACGGAAAGATTTTCGGCTTCGAACTTACTGACAACGACGATCTTAACCTTCTCAGCACTCTGGAAGCAAATCTCAAAGGTCCTTATCTTCTTAAGGTCGATAAGAGCATTTCGAGCATCATTCCTTTCAGCGAAAGCTCAGGAAGCTATACCCTCAATGGCGAAACCTCTTCAGCAGACGCCATCGAGGATGCGGCTTCAAGCGGAGATCCTGTGGTTATATACTACAACTCCTCAACAAAGTCGGTTTATGCATATTCATCCTCCGGTACAGATATGGGAACAGTCACCGGTACTATCGATGCTGTATATTACAGCTCAACAAATCTCATGACACCGACCTCGGTTTCCATCGACGGTGTCGAATATACTGTAGGAAACGATGATGTGGCTTATGCCTTCTCCGTATACGGAAGTCTGGAAAAGGATGACAAGGTCACCATCGTCTGGTCACTCAATTCAGAGGGCGAGCAGGAGATCACTGCAGTCGCAAATTAATAATCATGATGTAAGTGTTATGAGACTCCGCACACATTTTCAGCCCATATAAGAGAAGCCTTATGACACCTGTATCAAATCATCAGAAAATCTGGAGCAGCAAATGAAACTTAAATTCCCATCAAAAAAACTGATCTTCGCCGCTGTGGTTCTCATAGCCGCAGCAGCCGGAGCTTTCTTTTATCTCACCAAACAGAAAGTCTCTGTTTCATCAGATTCAAAAGTAAAAACCGGAACCGTTACAAGGCAGACCATCCAGTCCTCTTTATCCAGCTCCGGTACCATCTCACCGAAGAACAGCTACAAAATCACCTCAATGGTTGATGGAACCATCATCTCGGCAGACTTTCAGGAAGGGGATGTGGTGGAAGAGGGGCAGGTACTTTACCAGATAGATTCCTCCTCCATAAATTCGAAGCTCAGTTCCGCAAACAGTTCACTGGAGCGTTCAGAGAACAGTTACTCAAGAGCTGTCAGCAATTATGACAAGGCATCCTCGGATTTCAGCGGCAATACCGTAAAGTCCAAGTATACCGGTCATATAAAATCCATAAATATCTCCATCGGAGATCAGGTAAGCTCAAACACGGAGATCGCAGAGATATACGACGATTCAACCATGAAGCTGGATGTACCCTTCCTTTCAGTGGAAGCTGCCATGATACCTGTTGGAACTGCAGCAACCGTAGTTATCGAAGATACGCTTGAAGAGGTCATCGGAATCGTCACTTCGGTTGACTCAATGGAATCCACCCTTACCGGCGGTCAGCTGGTCAGATACGTGACCATTGAGGTTTCTAATCCCGGCGGTCTTACCACAGATATGTCCGCCACCGCCAGCATTAACGGCATGAACTCATCCGGTGACGGTACATTCCAGGCAGCAAGAGACTTCACCATAAAGGCAGACAATCTTACTTCCTCGGTAACTGTAGAACAGCTTCTGGTAAATGAAGGAGACTATGTGGTAGCAGGACAGGCACTTTTCCTTGCGGATGCCGACGACATTGAAGATATCATTTACAACTACAAGGACAAGGTCGACAGCGCAAAGTCCTCAGTTGAGAGCGCTCAGTCCAGTCTCGATTCAACAACAGACACTTTCGAAAATTACACCATTACGGCACCTATTTCAGGTACTGTAGTCACAAAGAGCGTAAATGTCGGCGAGAACGTTCAGAACGGTTCCTCAGCCACATCCCTCGCAGTAATATATGACCTCACAGAAGTCACCTTCGATATGAACATCGATGAGCTTGATATTTCCGCAGTCAAGGTCGGTCAGTCTGTTGATGTAACGGCAGACGCCTTCGAGGGAGAGACCTTTAAGGGAACTGTTACAAAGATATCCATGGAGGGAACATCTTCAAACGGTGTTACATATTACCCTGTAACAGTGACCATGACAGATTTCGGAGGCCTTCTTCCCGGCATGAACGTTGAAGGCGTTATCATCCTTGATGAATCCGAAAACGCTCTTGCGATCCCAGTGGATGCCCTTCAGCGCGGCAACAAGGTATATGTTAAGAACAAGGCCGGAGAGACCTATGACAGTTCAGCATCATCCGGTGATTCGGATAAATCCGAAAAAACATCTTTCTCAAGCATACCTGACGGCTTCCATGAAGTTTCAGTAGAAACAGGCCTGACATCAGACACTTATGTGGAGATCGTTTCCGGGGAACTTGAAGAAGGAGACGAGGTCTATGTTTCCCAGTCCACCGTAAGCTCTGACGAGAACCCGGGCATGATGATGGGAGGTCCCGGCGGATCAGGTGGTCCGGAAGGCTCAGGCGGCCCCGGCGGCGGATTCAGCGGATCAGGTGGCGGAAACCGAAGCGGCGGAAGCGGAAACCGAAGCGGTGGAAGCGGTGGTCCTCCAATGTAAAGATGTGAGTGTCAAAAGTCGATATCGGGACGTGTCATGATTCTTCCGTCACTTTTGTGGAAGCTCAGGTGAAGGTAAGCTTATGACACTTATATCCAAATCTTGAAGGGAATCACTTGCGGATTCCCTGATTTTAAAAAAGGACATTATATGGCAATTAAAGACATTATCAAAAAACAGGAGGCAGAATCGGCCGAACCCGTAAGAACCGGAGAACCCGGTACGGAGGAAAATGCGAAAAAGGCGGATGGAATTTACAAAGACACTGCCGCTGCTTTTCAGGAGCCCGGTTCTGACGAATCGGAGCCTGATGAATATGCCGAGAACCACGAAGAAATCGCAAAGCTTAAAGCTGCTCAGGAAGCAGTACGGAACAGGGGAGGAAAAAATCAGACCCTGTACATTCCTAAGGAGCACATAGGCAAGCTGCCTCTTCTGGAGCTTAGGGATATATATAAGATCTACAAGATGGGCTCCGAGGAGGTCCACGCCAACGACGGAATTTCCATCAATATATATGACGGTGATTTCGTCGCCATTGTCGGAAAGTCAGGTTCCGGCAAATCCACCCTCATGAACATCATCGGAGCCCTGGATGTACCGACCAGCGGAAGATATCTCATAAACGGTCAGGATACTTCCTCCATGACAGATGACGAGCTTGCCAACATCAGAAACAAAAAGATAGGATTCATTTTCCAGCAGTATAATCTTCTTCCGAAGGATAATCTTCTGGACAATGTCTGCCTGCCCCTTCTTTATGCCGGTGTTCCTAAGGCAGAACAGAAGGAGCGTGCCATGAAGCAGCTTGAGAGAGTAGGCCTTGCTGACAAGTGGATGCAAAAGCCCGCTCAGCTTTCCGGAGGTCAGCAGCAAAGAGTATCCATTGCAAGAGCCCTTGCGGGGGACCCTGAGCTTATCCTTGCGGACGAGCCCACCGGAGCTCTTGATTCAAAGACTTCAAGACAGGTGCTTGGCTTCCTGAAAGATATCAACAGAGACGGCAATACCGTCGTGATGATCACACATGACAATTCCATCGCGCTTGAAGCGAAAAGAATAGTGCGTATATCCGACGGTAAGGTAGTTTATGACGGAACAGCGGAGGACTATGCTAAACTCATTTAATCTGGCTCTTAAGAGCATATGGTCAAACAAGATGCGATCGTTCCTGACCATGCTTGGAATCATCATCGGCGTGGCTGCAGTCATCATACTTGTAGGTATAGTCAACGGCGAAATGTCCTACATGACCGAAAGCTTTGCATCCATGGGAACAAATCGTATCAATGTCAATGTTACAAACCTGAGCTCCCGTTCGGTATCAGTGGACGAGATGTATTCATTTTATGCTGATAATGAAGAGTATTTCTCCAACCTTTCTCCAACAGTTTCGGTCAGCGCCACAGTAAAGGTAGGAAATGAAAATTCAGACCAGACATCGGTCACGGGAGTTTCAGAGGATTATCTCTCTATCATGGATTATGACCTTGAAAAGGGACGTTTTATCCAGTACGCGGACATCGCAGCGAGACAGAAGGTGGCGGTCATAGGTCTTTATGTAGCGGAGACCTATTATGTGTCTGCGGAGAAAGCCATCGGGCAGCGTATCAGTGTTAACGGAACAAAATATCAGATCGTGGGGGTCGTTGAACGTCAGACCTCCGCAAGCGAGGAGATGAGCGAGGGAGGAAGCGATGACTTCCTGTATATACCTTATACAGCAGCCGTAAAGCTCTCACGTAACGGAACCATAAACAGTTATATCTTCACACTGCGGGACAGCTATGTGGAGAAGGCCTCAACAGTAACAGAGGTCATCGAGGATTTCCTCTACACCATCTTCAAAAACGAGGATCTGTACAGAGTAACAGCCATGAGTGAACTTCTTGACTCCATGAATGACATGATAGCCCAGATGTCACTTATGCTCGGTGGTATAGCCGGTATCTCACTGCTTGTTGCCGGTGTCGGCGTCATGAACATCATGCTGGTATCCGTAACCGAACGAACCAGAGAGATTGGAATCAGAAAGGCTCTCGGTGCAAAAAAATCCACCATACTTATGCAGTTCGTTATCGAAGCAGCCGTGACCAGTTCCATGGGCGGTATCATCGGTATCGTCATCGGCTGCATCGGAACCACCATGGCAGGAAAGATCATGAGTATCGATGCACAGCCCTCCTTCGGCTGGATTATCGCATCCTTCACCATCTCCATGAGCATCGGTCTTATCTTCGGATATATGCCTGCAAGAAGTGCCGCAACACTGAATCCTATCGATGCGCTTCGCTCGGATTGATGTAAATCATTTACCAATCATTTAAAATGAACAGTGGCATACAGGACAGAATTCGGTGACCGGTGCGGTGACCGAATTCTTCTTGCTTTTCGGAACTATTACCTGCAAATGATTTTTCTGTTTGCAAAATAGCTTCTGCAGTGTTATCATTCACTATGTTTTTTTAGGAAGTAAATTATAAGAGGTGACAAAGGCGTCACAGGGACACTCGGGGTGTCTCTGGCCTTGTCACCTCTTTTTTAGTGCATAAGTCCCTGTCAGGCGGCTATGCAGACTGCAAGTTTACTTGCAAGGATGCATAGGCATCTGACAGGACAACAGAAATCGAGAAGCAGCGCATCGCGCGGATTCGAGATTTCTGCAGGATTGCGAGAGTGCGAAGCACGAAGCAATCCGTGGGACTTATGCACGTATGCATATTATAAGTCCCTGTCAGGCGACTATGCAGACTGCAAGTTTACTTGCAAGGATGCATATTATAAGTCCATATCAGGCTCAGCAACAGAAAGGGGAGTAGCATATGATCAAGTACGTATTTGTAACAGGTGGAGTGGTTTCCGGTCTCGGAAAGGGAATTACAGCCGCATCTCTGGGAAGACTTCTTAAAGCGAGAGGCTACAAGGTGACCATGCAGAAGTTCGACCCGTATATTAACATCGACCCTGGCACCATGAATCCTATCCAGCATGGTGAGGTCTTTGTCACAGATGACGGAACTGAGACAGACCTGGATCTCGGACACTATGAGCGTTTCATTGACGAATCCCTTGACCATCGTTCCAATGTCACTTCCGGAAAGGTATACTGGTCCGTTCTTAACAAGGAACGCCACGGTGAGTACGAAGGTCACACTGTACAGGTCATCCCTCACATAACAAATGAAATAAAGTCTGATTTCTATCGTTCCGATGATCCTGAAGAGGACCGCATAGCCATCATCGAGGTAGGCGGAACAGTAGGAGATATAGAGTCACAGCCTTTCCTTGAGGCCATCCGTCAGTTCCAACATGATATCGGTCATGAAAATGCCATCATGATCCATGTGACCCTCATTCCTTACCTTCACGCTTCGGAGGAGCTTAAAACCAAGCCCACACAGATGAGCGTAAGAGAGCTTCAGCGTCTCGGACTTCAGACAGATATCCTTGTATGCCGCACAGAGCATCCTATCCCTCAGGACATCAAGGACAAGATCGCCATGTTCTGTAACCTGCCTGCAAACCACGTTCTTCAGAACACCAATGCCGAGTTCATTTACGAAGTACCTCTTCTTATGGAGCACGAGCATCTCGCACAGTCTGTGTGCGAATGTCTCCACCTTCCATGCCCCGAGCCGGATCTTTCGGGCTGGAAGTCCATGGTTGAAAATCTCCGCCATCCCGAAAAGGAAGTAGTCATTGCCCTTGTCGGAAAGTACACTCAGCTTCATGATGCATACCTTAGTGTTGCAGAGTCTCTTAAGCACGGCGGTGTTGCAAATCATGCCAAAGTAAACATCCGCTGGGTGGACTCAGAGGAGGTAGAAAAGGTAGGTGCCGCAACACTCCTTCAGGGTGTAGACGGAATCCTGGTTCCCGGAGGGTTCGGTCAGAGAGGTATCGAAGGCATGATCATGGCTGCCCGGTATGCAAGAGAAAACAAGATACCTTACCTCGGCATCTGTCTCGGTATGCAGATCTCCATCATCGAATTTGCAAGAAATGTTCTCGGCTGGAAGGATGCAAATTCAACCGAGTTCGATCCTAATACAACCCACCCTGTCATCGACCTTATGCCGGAGCAGAAGACTGTAACAGATCTCGGAGGAACCATGCGTCTCGGAGCTTATCCTTGTGATCTCCGTGAAGGAACAAAGGCACACGCTGTTTACGGAAAGACTTCCATTTCCGAGCGTCACAGACACAGATACGAGGTGAACAATGACTTCCGCAGGGAGCTTGAAGAGGCAGGTATGGAGCTTGTAGGACAGTCACCTGACGGTCACATCGTTGAGATAGTTGAGCTTAAGGACCATCCTTACTTCCTGGCAACTCAGGCACACCCTGAATTCAAGTCAAGACCGAACGATGCACATCCTCTTTTCAAGGGACTCATAGAGGCAGCGCTTAAGAGATAATTCAATGACGATATAGTAAACCGTCGATATCGGAACGCTTCGCGCTATGCGCTCTCGCGTTCCTCCCACATTCCGCACTCTCAGGCCGATAAATCGTCCCTTCGTGCTCCATGTGGGGCGTGTCATGAAGTCTGTCTTCCACTTTAGTGCAAGCACAAGTGGAAGAAGACTTATGACACTTATATCATATTAACACATGTTCATGTGATTATGCACGTGTTGACAGGTATGATATTCTATAATACGACTCATGAAATATTAAGAAGAGGCTCCTGAGGAACCTCTTCTTTTAATTTGCTTTTTGAATTACATTTATATTTAAGGAGGACTTATTCATGGATATGATAACTGATGCACTCATGGATGCCATTATCGATACCGTAAAGCTGATTCCGTTCCTGCTTGTGACCTATATGGCCATGGAATATATGGAACATAAGACAGAAAAGAGCACAACTGCCATGCTGGAGAAAGCCGGCCGTTTCGGTCCGCTTATCGGAGGTGCGGCAGGAATGCTCCCCCAGTGCGGATTCTCGGCTGCCGCATCAAGCCTTTTCGCCGGAGGCGTGATCTCGGTGGGAACACTTATCGCCGTATTTCTTTCAACATCAGATGAGATGCTTCCTATATTCATTTCAGAGCAGGTTGCACCAAAGACCATTATCGCAATCATGGTCACAAAGATGGTTCTCGGCATCATAAGCGGTTTTGCACTTGATATTTTCATGCACCACGGAAAACATACACCGGCACCTGAAAAGCACATTCACGATCTTTGTGAACACGATCACTGTGCCTGTGATGACGAGGATATGGACGAAGAAGAGGATGATGACGAAGATCATCACGAAGAGGAATCACAGCATACACAGCACCATTCAGAGGAACATGATGAATCCCGGGAAAGCGGCCACGAAGCACATAATGCAGTATCTGAAGTTGCTGAGCACCATGAACATCACGGTCATGAGCATTCACACGGGCATCATGATCACCATGGGCACGATCATCACGGACAACATCACCATCATAAAAGCGGCATTGCCGGAATACTTCAGCCTGCATTCCATCATACCTTCCAGATCACCGTTTTCATTTTCCTCATCACATTTGTTATCACACTTCTTGTGGAGGGAATAGGGAAGGATGCTATCGGAACATTCCTTTCAGGAAAACCTGTCGTTGGTGTTTTCCTTTCGGGCATCATCGGACTTATACCTAACTGTGCAGCCTCTGTAAGCATTACCGAGCTTTATCTTATGGGCATCCTTGATGCAGGACAGATGATGGCTGGACTCATGGTCGGTGCCGGAGTCGGACTTCTCGTTCTTTTCCGTACAAACTATCACCCAAATGAGAATCTCCGTATCGGAGTGATACTTTATTCTATCGGTGTTTTCTGGGGCCTGGTAATCCAGTTCCTCGGAGTAACATTCTAAAAAAATATTCCTACGAGACCCTTAAAAGTCTGTCAGCCGCTGCAGTTCCGACGAATCTGGCTGACAGACTTTTCCTTTTATGGCATTTAGTTAGAATTGTGCTTAAATTTTTTTGATTTTTGTTTACTTTTCACCTGATTCCGTCTAAGATTAGAATACAAAGATGTCTTAAGGATGTGACAGCTATTGTTTCCATCCTGTCACTAAGCGTCAGTCTTTTGCGATGCAAAATATAAACAGGCTGAAGTTCTAAAGGGCAAGGGGTTAAAAATGAGTGAGAGTGAAAATCGTATAGAGATCCGCATGCTGGGAGGCTTTTCCATCACCGTAAACGGTCAGTACATGGGTCTCGGTCAGAACAACAAAGCAAATTTTCTTAAACTGATTCAGATCATCCTTTTAAATCACAAAAAAGGAATCTCAAAGAGAGAGCTTATCGACGGTGTCTTCGGATATAAGGATCTTCTCGATGAAAACAACAGTTTGAACAATCTGCTTCATCAGGCAAGGACACAGCTTAAGAAAAGCGGAGTTCCCGGGAAGCGTTATATCGAAGGAAAGAAGGGCATATACTTCCCTGAAAAACCTGAGGGTTACGAATTAAGTCTTGATGTAAAGACTTATATGGATGACTGCCGTAAAGCAGGTGAGACAGAAGATCCGGCTGCGAAGGCTGCTCTGTATGAGCATGCATTTGAGCTTTACCGGGGCGAACTTCTTCCGGAGTTCTCCACAGACAACTGGGTCATCGTAGAATCCGTAAAACTCAAGCATCTGTTCGATGAGCTTGTTATGTTCCTGGGTGAGTATTACAGAGAAAAGGGAGCGTACGAAAACCTCTATAAGCTCTATAACCGCGCAAGCCAGATCTATCCAGATGCAGGATGGCAGATCAATGTCATCGACGCTCTTATACTTCGTAAAGAGTACAAGGAGGCCTACGAGCTTTATAACAAGACCGCCCGCTATTACCTCGATGATCTGGAAGTACCCCTTCCTGACGATCTTATCAGATGCTATGAGCGTATCTATGACGATATCAAGGTAGTATCAGATGACATCGAAGAGATTCAGGCAGGTATCCTTGAAAGAGATGCCGCATTAAAGAACAGCAAGGGTGACAGCAGAAGCCTCGGTTCATACTATTGTGCATTCTCAAGCTTCATCGATGTATATAATGTACTCCGCAGAAACCTTGTACGTCGCGGAAATTCTATATTCATGATGCTTTGTACACTTGTTGACTACGAAGGAAAGCCCATACAGAATCAGGAAAAGCTTTCGACCCGTTCCGAAGCGTTGAAAAACGCTCTGTATGCAGAGCTTCGTCAGGGTGATGTATATACCAAGTACAGCTCAAGCCAGTATCTGCTCCTCCTTATCGGAACAAAGAAGGAAGACTGCGGTATCATCTACCACAGAATTTCAAAGAAGCTGAAGGAGCTTGCCGGTTCACGTGCAGAACTCAAGTATCGTATCGTATCTCTTGCAGAGATTCCTTCCATACTTGAAAACGGCGGAACTGCCCAGAGAGCTGCCGATCAAATTTAATATAAAAGACTATTAAGAGCTTGCAGTTTTATGCAGGCTCTTTTATCATGGCATAAGTGTCATAAGTCCATCCGGCATCTATGCTGGCATAAGTGCCGGATGGACTTAATGACGCGCCCTAACATGGAGCACGGAATGACGCTTTAGCGGCATGGGAGTGCGGAATGTGGGAGGAGCGCGTTAGCACGAAGTGCGAAGCGATCCTATGTCAAAATCGACAAGTCACTAAAGGAGTCTTATGAGTAACAAACGTGAAAGCTTCAAATCAAGAATAGGTTTTATCCTGGTAAGCGCAGGATGCGCCATAGGTATAGGAAACGTATGGAAGTTCCCATACCTTGTAGGGCAGAACGGCGGCGGAATCTTCGTTCTTTTCTACCTCATCTTCCTGATCGTTATGGGTGTTCCTGTTCTCACCATGGAACTGGCAGTGGGCCGTGCCTCAAGAAAGAGTGCGGTACTTGCATATAAAAAGCTGGAACCCGCCGGCAGTAAATGGCACTTGCACGGATGGTTCGCCGTAGCCGGTGCCTATCTTCTCATGATGTACTACACCACAGTCTCGGGGTGGATGATATCTTATTTTTTCAAATTTGCATCAGGTACATTTGACAGGGTCGCCATGGACAGTGTGGATTCCGTATTTTTTGATATGCTCGGTAACCCCACAGAGATGATGATCTGCATGATGGCCACTGTTATAGTGGGCTTTCTCGTTTGCTCCTTCGGCATTCAGCGTGGACTTGAAAAGGTAACCACCACCATGATGAGCGCACTTCTGGTTCTCATCGTGATCCTCGCCGTAAGAAGTGTTTCTCTTCCGAATGCTCAGGCAGGTGTTGAGTTCTACCTTATTCCAAGCCTGGACAGAGTATATGAAGCAGGCAGCGGCAATCTCCTGAAGGGCTTTGGCTCTGTTATTTCCGCAGCCATGAACCAGGCCTTCTTTACACTGAGCCTGGGTGTTGCCTGCATGGAGATCTTCGGTTCCTACATGTCCGAGAATTTCTCACTGGTGGGAGAGTCGGTCAGAATATGTGCTCTTGATACATTTGTAGCTATCATCTCGGGTCTTATTATTTTCCCTGCATGCTTCAGCTTCAATGTTCAGCCTGATGCAGGTCCCAGCCTTATCTTCATGACCCTCCCCAAGGTATTTATGAGCATGCCGGGAGGAAGACTCTGGGGAACACTTTTCTTCATGTTCATGTCCTTTGCAAGCTTCAGTACAGTCATAACTGTTTTTGAGAACCTTCTTGCCACATCCATCGACAACTTCGGTCTCACAAGAAAAAAAGCTGTAATAGTGAACTGTATTTACATCCTCATTGCAAGCATCCCTTGTGTCCTCGGATACAACATCTGGTCAGGTGTCCACCTCATCGGTGCAAGGGACATCCTGGACTCCGAGGATTTCATCGTTTCCAACATACTGCTTCCCCTCGGTTCTCTTATTTACCTTCTGTTCTGTGTGACCAAATGGGGCTGGGGCTTCGACAGTTATATGGCAGAGTGCAACAAGGGTGTCGGCATGAAGCTGAGCCGTATGGTGAAACCGTATTTTCAGTATGTACTTCCTGTACTTATCTTCATTATTTTCATACAGGGAGTGATTTAAAGAGGCTTCCGGGCCCGGTTTCCGGATTTCAGGCTCAAAAAAGTCTTGATTTTACTATATTCCTATGTTATTGTAATTCAGTATTTATTGACTAGTTGAAAGGAGCAGGCGAAACGCCCGCTCCTTTTGCTTAGGTTTAGAGGAAATTTTTATGCAGGCAAATAACTATACCGAAAGGGTAAAAAAATATCTCGATGAGATATGTCCGCAGGACGGATATGAAACAGACAGTGTGACTTTCACACAGGAAAATAACGAATGGTACTTAAGAGCATTCATATTTCGCATAGATGGTGTCGATATGACTGTAGACGACTGTGCAAAGGTTTCCCGAAAGCTGTCAAAATGGCTTGATAAGGAAGATTTCATTCCAGAGCAATATATGTTAGAGGTATGTTCACTCGGCTTTAAGGATCATCCTGGAAATGCCGATGTAGAACCTCAGGGTGCGGATGAAGAGACATTAACAGAAGAATCCGCAGAAGATGCAACAGAAGATATTATCACCGGGAGGGATATGAACAAATGAATACAGAACTTAGCGAAGCACTCGATCTACTGGAGAAGGAAAAAGGAATTTCAAAGCAGTCTTTGATCGAAGCAATCGAGCTTTCACTTCAGACAGCCTGCAAGAATCACTTCGGTTCTTCAGACAATATAAGAGTAAGTGTCGATCCTGTGACCTGTGATTTCTCGGTCATCGCTGACAAGACAGTAGTTGAAGAAGTACTTGATAAGAATACAGAGATTTCCCTTGCAGATGCAAGAATGATCGATGCAGGCTATACACTTGGCTCTATCGTACCAGTAAAGGTTGATTCCAAGACCTTCGGACGTATAGCAACACAGAATGCGAAGGGCGTTATAGTACAGCGTATCCGTGAGGAAGAGCGTAAGGTTCTTTACAACGAGTACTATTCCATGGAGAAGGAAGTTGTTACCGGAACCATCGACAGAAATACAGGAAGATCCATCATCGTTAATCTCGGCAAGGTAGACGGTTACCTTTCAGAGAACGAGCAGATCAAGGACGAGAAGCTTGAGACAAATGACAGAGTAAAGGTTTATGTCATTGAAGTAAGAGATACCCCTCGCGGACCTCGCGTTATGGTATCCAGAACACATCCTGAGCTTGTAAAGCGTCTCTTCGAAGAGGAGGTTTCCGAAGTAAGAGACGGTATCGTTGAGATCAAGGCTATCTCACGTGAAGCAGGTTCCAGAACAAAGATGGCAGTTATGTCCAACGATCCTAATGTAGATCCTGTAGGTGCATGTGTAGGTCTTAACGGTTCACGTGTAAATACAGTAGTAGAAGAGCTCCGCGGTGAGAAGATCGATATCATTAATTATGATGAGAACCCTGCATACCTTATCGAGAATGCTCTTTCACCTGCAAAGGTAATCGCAGTTATCGCAGATCAGGACAACAAGGAGGCTATGGTCATCGTACCTGATGCCCAGCTCAGTCTGGCTATCGGTAAGGAAGGTCAGAATGCCCGTCTTGCTGCAAAGCTCACAAGCTACAAGATCGATATCAAGTCTGAGTCACAGGCTCAGGAGCAGGGCATCTTCGATGAGATGGGTATCGACTATCAGGGTGAGGATGTTGATTCCGAAGAGGATACAGAGCTTATGGATGAAACATTTGCTGAGGATTACAGCGAAGAAACAACCGATGAGACATTTGCCGAAGACGCAGATGGCGAAAGCGGAGAGATGTGACCGGTATGAAAAAGATACCGGAGAGAACGTGCATTGGTTGCGGTCAGAAAAAGGAAAAGCCGGAACTGATACGTATCGTTCATGCACTTGACGATACCTTCAGCATAGATCCAACCGGACGTAAAAACGGTCGGGGCGCATACATTTGCAATGACATTTCATGCCTCGACAAAGCCATTAAGCGAAAGGCTCTGGATCGGGCTTTCAAGGTTTCCGTTTCCGAAGAGACTGCACAGGCACTCAGAGAGGAACTGATACAGCTTGGTAGATGAAAGAATATACGGCCTTCTCGGATTATGTCAGAGGGCAGGCAAACTGAAAAGCGGCGAGTTCGCAGTGGAGAAATCTCTCAAGGGCCACAAATCACAGCTTGTGATAGTGCCTGAGGACGCGTCGGATAACACAAAGAAGAAGTTCAGAAATATGACTACATTCCGCAATGTTCCGTATTTCGAATTAGGCACAAAAGAAAAGCTGGGGATGCAGCTCGGCAAGTCCGAAAGGTCATCAATCAGCATAGAAGATGAAGGATTCGCTAAGGCGATGATCAAATATATTGACGGAGGTAATGTGAATGTCAGATGAGAACCAGAAAGAAAATGGATTAAACAGCAAGGATGAAAAGAAGGGTGAAGCTCCTAAGAAAAAGAAGCTTGCTGTAGTTTTCCATTCCCAGAACTCCGCAAACCACAAAAATCATCCCCTTGGAGGAAAGCTTTCAACAGCTAAGGAGCAGGGCGCCAGAAAGACACAGCAGTCCGTAGAGCAGAAAGCACAGAGCGAGAAGCCCAAGAAGACAAGTCCTAACGGAAGACCTCTTCCACCCGGAACAGCCCGTGTGACTCCTCTTCGTGAGCTTAACGAGATCCAGAAGCGTCAGGCTGAGGAAGAAGCAAGGAGAGAGGCTGAGCGTAAGGCTCAGGAAGAAGAGGCCAGAAGAAAGGCCGCTGAAGAAGCAAAGAGAGAGGCTGAACGTAAGGCTCAGGAAGAAGAGGCCAGAAGAAAGGCCGCTGAAGAAGCAAAGAGAGAGGCTGCTCAGGCACCGGCTGAGAGAAGCTCAGACCGTCCTGTAAGAAACGGCGAGCAGAGACCTCGTTTCGATCGTTCAAATGACAGAAATGACCGTAACGATCATCAGTCAAAGCCTGCTTTCGGACAGAGAGGTGACCGCAACGGAGATCGTCCTCAGGGCGGCTTCCGTAAGGATGGTTCTCGCCCTGCAGGAGGTGCAGGCCGTCCTGCAGACAGAAACGGTCAGCAGAGACCGGGCCAGAGACCTGCAGGTTTCGGCGGACAGAGACGTCCTCAGGAGACTTCATCGGTTGCAGCCGTAGATATTTCTTCAAAGCCGACAGCCGGAAGAAATGCTCACAAGCCGGGTGACAAGAATTTCGGAAACAAGAATTTCGACAACGAGAGGGCAGAGGCAGCAAAGAGAAATCGTAACAATCGTAAGCAGAACAAGTACACTGCAGAGCAGTCTTACGAAAGAGACGATGAGATGGCTGCACGCAAGAAGAAGACCGGCAAGGGCGCATTTATCAAGCCTGAGGTAGTTAAGCCGGTTGAAGAGGAGATCAAGTCCATCACCATACCTGAGGTTATCACCATCAAGGATCTGGCTGACAAGATGAAGCAGAAGCCTGCAGATATCATCAAGAAGCTCTTCATGAAGGGCCAGATGGTAACACTTAATACAGAGCTTTCATACGAGGACGCCGAGAACATCGCTGTGGAATATGATATTCTTTGCGAGCAGGAAGAGAAGATCGACGTTATCGCTGAGCTTATCAAGGATGACATCGAGGATACAGATGAGGATATGGTTTCAAGACCTCCTGTAGTCTGTGTAATGGGTCACGTTGACCATGGTAAAACTTCTATACTTGACGCCATCAGAAATACAAACGTAACTGCAAAGGAAGCCGGCGGTATCACACAGTCAATCGGTGCTTACCAGGTTTCTGTAAATGTAAACGGCGAAGACCGTGTCATCACCTTCCTTGATACACCGGGACACGAGGCATTCACAGCCATGCGTATGCGTGGTGCACAGTCAACCGATATCGCAGTTCTCGTTGTTGCTGCGGACGACGGTGTCATGCCGCAGACAGTCGAGGCTATCAACCATGCGAAGGCTGCCAATACTCCTATCATCGTAGCTATCAACAAGATCGATAAGGAGGGTGCTAACCCTGACCGTGTCAAGCAGGAGCTCATGAAATATGATCTTGTTCCTGAGGATTACGGCGGAGACACAATCTGTGTACCTGTATCTGCAAAGAAGAACATCGGCATCGAGGATCTTCTTGAGAACGTAGTTCTTGAGGCTGACGTTATGGAGCTTAAGGCTAACCAGAACCGTTCAGCTTACGGTGTAGTAATCGAGGCAGAGCTTGATAAGGGACGCGGTTCCGTTGCAAGACTTCTCGTTCAGAAGGGTACTCTTCATCAGGGCGATGTAGTTGCTGTAGGTTCTGCTTACGGTAAGGTACGTGCCATGACAGATGACAAGGGAAGACGTATCAAGAAGGCAGGTCCTTCACAGCCATGTGAGATTCTTGGTCTCAATGCGGTTCCTAATGCCGGTGAGATATTCCAGGTTAAGGACAGCGAGAAGGAAGCAAAGGCTTATGCTGCAGCATTCGTAACAGAGAGCAAGCAGAAGAAGGTAGAGGAGTCCAAGAAGAAGGTTTCTCTTGATGCTCTCTTTGATCAGATCAAGGCAGGCGAGATCAAGGAACTTCCTATCGTTATCAAGGCTGACGTACAGGGTTCTGTTGAGGCCGTTAAGGATTCTCTTGAGAAGATCAAGAACGACGAGGTTGCCGTTAAGGTAATCCATGCCGGTGTTGGTGCGATCAGTGAGTCTGACGTTGTTCTCGCAAGTGCATCCAATGCTATCGTAATCGGTTTCGACGTTAAGCCGGACGCAACAGCAAAGGAGATCGCTGAGCGTGAGAACGTTGACGTAAGACTTTACAATATTATTTACAAGGCTATCGAGGATATCGAAGATGCCATGAAGGGCATGCTCGCTCCTGTATACGAGGAGAAGGTTATCGGACATGCTGAGATCCGTCAGATCTTCAAGGCTTCCGGTGTCGGAAATATCGCCGGATGTATGGTCAAGGACGGTCTCGTACAGAGAGGTGCCAAGGCACGTATCATGCGCGGACCTAAGCAGGATCAGGTATTCGAGGGCGAGATTGCTTCCGTTAAGCGTTTCAAGGATGACGTAAAGGAAGTAAAGGCCGGCTACGAGTGTGGTCTTGTATTTGACGGCTTCAACGAAATCGAGCTCGATGATTATGTTGAAGTTTATGTAATGGAAGAGGTTAAGCGTTGAAAAAAAATTCTGTAAAAAACACCAGGATCAATGCAGAGGTCATGCGTGAGCTTTCAGTAGCCATCCGCGACCTCAAGGATCCCCGCATTTCACCTATGGTATCTGTTACAGGTGCGGAGGTTACTCCGGACCTTCAGTACTGCAAGGTATATATATCAGTTCTGGGAAGCGAGGAATCTCTCGCAAAGACTATGGAAGGACTGAAAGCAGCCGGCGGCTTCCTGAGAAGAGAGCTGGCTCAGACAGTAAATCTTCGTCATACACCTGAGCTTCAGTTTGTTGAAGATCATTCCATCGAGTATGGTGCCCGTATGGATGCCCTCATCAACAAGGTTGCGAAGGAAGATGCTGAAAAGCATGTTGACACAGAGGAGGATTCTCAGGAAGAGAACGACTCCGATGAAGAAAATTAAGGAATTACTGATTTAATCGGCATTTCCCCAGATAGTATCATTTACAGGCAGAGATGCGTTTTTGCGTCTTCTGCCTGTAATGTGTATAGAGAAAGGATTTTTTCATGAATGAATTTCAGCAGTTGATCGAAGCTGCGGGCAGCATCTGTATACTGGGACATACCAATCCCGACGGAGATTGTCTGGGCTCGACTCTCGGCACAAAAAATTATATAAAGAACCGTTATCCGGATAAAAAGGTCAATGTTTATCTCCAGGCGGCCAATGAAAAATTCCGTTTCATGCCCGGATTTTCAGACATCATACATGTTCCGTCGGACCGAAAGTATGATCTGTGCATCATGTGTGACTGCAATGGTTTCGACAGACTGGGAGATTACAAGACCCTGGCAGAGAATGCTTCTGTTCTTTATGTTGCAGATCATCACATCCCGGGAAACCAGAAGTTCGAGCATGGCACCATCATCCCGGAAGCCTCCAGCACCTGCGAAGTCATTTTCGACCTTTTAGACAAAGAATCCATAACCGGGGAAGTGGCAGAATGTCTCTATCTCGGCATTGTCCATGACACAGGAGTCTTCAAGTACAGCTGTACTTCTCCTCACACCATGGAGATCGCAGGCTTCCTCATGCAAAAAGGCATAGACTTCGGTCACATTATCGACGATACCTTTTTCACAAAGACCTATCCGCAGCAGCAGGTTCTGGGACGCGTTCTTATGGAAAGTCTCATGGTCATGGACGGTCGCTGTCTGGCCGGCTGGCTAACATGCAAGGAAATGAAGTTCTACAATGTAGGCTCCAAGGATATCGACGGAATAGTCAGTGTGATGAGGGAAACCAGCGGCATAGACTGTGCCATCTTCATCTACGAAATGACCAACCAGAACTTCAAGGTAAGTCTCCGAAGCAACAACCATATGCTTGACGTTGCCCGTGTTGCCGCTCATTTCGGCGGAGGCGGTCACAAGATGGCAGCCGGCTGCACTTTACAGGGATCATATCACGATGTTATAAACAACATCACAAGGCAGCTGGCACTTCAGATGGATGCGCCTGACTTCATATCGAACAGAACATAAATGTGAGACCGGTCTGAAAGAACGATTAACGATTCGATATCGGCTTTTTGACACTCACATCATAATCTTACAGGAAATCAATGGACGGAATTATAGTAGTTAAGAAGGAAAAGGATTGGACCAGCTTTGATGTTACAAAAAAGCTTCGATCCATCCTTCATGAGAAAAAAATAGGCCATACGGGAACACTCGATCCTATGGCAGAAGGTGTTCTGGTAGTCTGCGCAGGCATGGCCACCAAACTTGTTGATGCCATAGCCGGCACCACAAAAATCTATGAAGCCGAAATGAAGCTGGGCATCACTACAGACACAGAAGACACCACAGGGACCATCCTTGCGGAGAAGCCTGTGGCGGTTTCGGAAGAAGAGGTAAGAGCTGCCATAGAAAGCTTCATCGGAACTTACGATCAGATCCCTCCCATGTACAGTGCAAAAAAGATCAACGGAAAAAAGCTTTATGATCTTGCCAGACAGGGAAAGACAGTCGAGCGTAAGCCAAATCCCATAACCATACATGATATAAAGATAAATGAGATCAGTCTTCCCCATGTAAAGATGGAGGTCACCTGCTCAAAGGGAACCTACATCAGAACCCTTTGTAAGGATATAGGTGAAAAACTCGGAACAGGTGCTGCCATGTCAGCGCTTCTCCGTACAAGAGTAGGTCAGTACGGAATCGAGGAAAGTCATACTCTCAGTGAGATATCTGCCATGGCAGAAAAGGGTGAGCTCTTCTCCATCATGAAGCCGCCTATCTTCATACCGGAACCCACAGTGGTCTCTTTCGGTAAGTTTGACGGAAGCCATCGCGGACATCAGCTCATATTTGAGAATATGTTCAGGATAGCATCGGAGAAGCACCTTAAAACAGCGGTATTGACCTTCTCCCAGAATCCGGAGAACCTTTTCACCGGAATCAGGAAAACCTCCATCTCATCAGGTGACGAACATCTTACCAGACTTCGTAATCTTGGTTTTGATTATGTTTTTTCATATCCGGTGAACAGCGATACCATGAAGGTACCTGCCGAGCATTTCCTTCGGGATGTGCTTATAGAGGGTATGCACGCAGAAGACATCGTAGTCGGAACCGACTGCAGCTTCGGTCATAAGGCTCAGGGCAATGCCGAAATGCTCGCCTCACTTCAGGACAGATACGGGTATAAAGCCCACATCATAAAGAAGAGAGAGGTCCTTGATGAAAACGGAAATCCACGTGAGATCTCAAGCACATACATAAGAGAAGAGATACAGAAGGGCAATGTAAAGCTCGCGGCTGAGCTTCTGGGACGGCACGTTTCTCTCAGCGGAACCGTTGTATACGGAAAGCAGATAGGTTCCACCGTACTGGGATTCCCTACCGCAAATCTGATTCCGAAGGAAGGAAAGACGATCCCCAAGGCAGGAGTTTATGTAAGCCGTGTACTCGTAGGTCAAAAGCTTTACAAAGGCATGACCAATGTAGGTACAAATCCTACGGTATCCGATGGCAATCCTGTGGATGTGGAGACCTTTATCATTGGCTTCAACGGTGATATCTACGGAAAGAAGATAAGAGTGGAGTTCATGGACAGACTCAGGGATCAGGAGAAATTCCCATCTCTCGAGGAACTGAAAAAGCAGCTTGAAAGGGATGTGGAAAAGGCCGCACATTATCCCATGGATCTTTGAGTTCCCCTGCAATACGGAGCTACGTAAGACCTGACTAAAGTTAATCAAATATTTATGCTTATACATTGACAAATATATAGGTTTTTGTTAGATTACAGTAGTATGCGCGTTGGCGTGGTTTTACGGAACTCCTTCCGGGAACTCCGTTAACGTAAGTTAATCGCGATTTATCGATCGCGACAGTTATTTAGGAGGAATTATCATGATTTCAAAAGAGAAGAAGGCAGAGATTATCGCACAGTACGGCCGTAAGGCAGGCGACACAGGTTCACCTGAGGTTCAGGTTGCTATCCTTACAGCAAGAATCAACGAGCTTACTGAGCACCTTAAGAAGAACCCTAAGGATCACCACTCAAGAAGAGGACTTCTTATGATGGTTGGTCAGAGAAGAGGACTTCTTCAGTACCTTGCCAAGACAGATCTTGAGGGATACAGATCACTCATCGAGAAGCTCGGTATCAGAAAGTAATTTTGAAGAAGGGCGGAGATATGATCTCTGCTCTTTTTTTCATTTTCTGAAAAAAGCTGTCGACCTCCCTTAAAGAATTTGTTAAAATCTCTATGGTTAGTCGTAGCTTAATTTGAAAGTGATAAACTAAAGTATACGTATATGACAGGAGAGACATCCGAGATCACTGACGTGATTCCGGCCGAAGTGACTTCCTACGGGCAGGATCTCATCAGTGTTTTTGGACCTCCCTGTCTATATATCAGGAGGTAAAAATGTATAAGAGTTATTCTATGGAACTCGCCGGCAGAACACTTACCGTTGATATCGGTCGTGTTTGTGCTCAGGCAAACGGTGCAGCACTTATGCACTATGGCGATACAACTGTTCTTTCAACATGTACCGCATCAGCCGCTCCAAGAGAGGGTATCGATTTCTTCCCACTCCAGATCGAGTATGAAGAGAAGATGTATGCCGTTGGTAAATTCCCGGGCGGATTTAAGAAGAGAGAAGGACGTGCAAGCGACAGCGCCATCTTAACATCACGTGTTATCGACCGTCCGATGAGACCGCTTTTCCCTAAGGATTTCCGTAACGACTGTCTCGTAGACAACCTCGTTATGTCAGTGGATCAGGATTGCTCACCTGAGCTTCTTGCCATGCTCGGTTCATCCCTTGCTACAGCTATTTCAGATGTACCTTGGGACGGTCCTTGTGCTTCAACACAGGTAGGTATGATCGACGGAGAGCTGATCATCAACCCTACAAACGCTGAGAAGGCTGTTTCAGACCTTGCTCTTACCGTTGCTTCAACACGTGATAAGGTAATCATGATCGAAGCAGGTGCGAACTGCATTTCCGACGAGAAGATGATCGAGGCCATCTACAAGGCTGACGAAATAAACAAACAGATCATCGGTTTCTTCGATTCCATCATCGCAGAGTGCGGAAAGAAGAAGATGGAGTATGTAAGTGCTGCGGTTCCTGAGGAGCTTTTCGAGAAGATCAAGACTATCGTTACTCCGGAAGAGATGGAGAACGCAGTATTTACAGATGACAAGCAGCAGAGAGATCAGAACATCGCAGAGGTAACAAAGAAGCTTGAAGAGGCTCTCGCTGATGATGAGGAGGCACTCGCTATCCTTCCGGATGCTGTATACCAGTATGAGAAGAAGACTGTACGTAAGATGATCCTCAAGGATCACAAGAGACCTGACGGACGTAAGATCGACGAGATCAGACCTCTTGAGGCTGAAGTTGATCTCATTCCAAGAGTTCACGGTTCAGCTATGTTCAAGCGCGGACAGACCCAGATCCTCGACATCGTAACCCTTGCACCTCTTTCAGAGGTTCAGAAGGTTGAGGAGCTCAACGAGTACATCACAGAGAAGAGATATCTTCACCAGTACAACTTCCCAGGCTACTCAGTAGGTGAGGCAAAGGCAAGCCGCGGACCGGGACGTCGTGAGATCGGCCACGGAGCTCTTGCAGAGAGAGCGCTTCTCCCTGTTCTTCCTTCAGTAGAGGACTTCCCATACGCTATTCGTGCCGTATCAGAGACTATGGAGTCAAACGGATCAACATCCATGGGTTCAACCTGTGCTTCATGTCTTTCACTTATGGCAGCCGGCGTACCTATCAAGGAGCCTGTAGCAGGTATCAGCTGTGGTCTCGTAACCGGCGATACTGACGATGATTATCTCGTACTTACAGATATCCAGGGTCTCGAGGACTTCTTCGGAGATATGGATTTCAAGGTAACAGGTACTCACGAGGGTATCACTGCTATCCAGATGGATATCAAGATCCACGGTCTTACAAAGGAAATCGTTACAGAAGCTATCAAGAGAGCTCACGAAGCGCGTCTTTTCATCATGGACGGCGTTATGCATGACGCTATTGCAGAGCCTCGTAAGGAGCTTTCACCATACGCACCTAAGATCATCACCATCCAGATCGATCCTGAGAAGATCGGTGATGTTATCGGTAAGCAGGGCAAGACTATCAACGGCATCATCGATGAGACAGGTGCCAAGATCGACATCGA
This sequence comes from Lachnospiraceae bacterium, assembly GCA_015057945.1. Taxonomy (GTDB): domain Bacteria; phylum Bacillota; class Clostridia; order Lachnospirales; family Lachnospiraceae; genus Oribacterium. The sequence goes on from SVDD01000007.1 coordinate 64,559, forward strand.
CGATTCAGGTATGGTTTCTATTTCAGGAATCGACCTTGCAGCTCTTGAGAAGGCAAAGAAGATCATCGAGTCTATCGTCAATGATATCGAGCCAGGCCAGATTCTCACAGGTAAGGTAGTACGCCTCATGAACTTCGGTGCATTCGTACAGCTCAGCCCCAACAAGGACGGTATGGTTCACATCTCTAAGCTTGCTGACGGAAGAGTAGAGAAGGTTGAAGATGTTGTCAGCATCGGCGATGAAGTTACCGTAAAGGTACAGGAAATCGACAAGATGGGCAGAATCAATCTTACTATGAGACCTCAGGATCTTAAGGACTGATGTCCGGAAGGCCGGTTTTACCAGCGTTCCACATATTTTGATCAATCGCGAAGGGACTGGCGACAGTCCCTTCTTAATATTTGATGAACAGGCTTCATCAGTGAGTGACAGATCTTAGTTATAGCTTTATAACACTTATGTCACATCATTTCATCATGATAGGAGAACACAATGAAAATAAGAACACGATACGCTCCGTCACCAACCGGAAGAATGCATGTTGGTAATCTCAGAACTGCATTATATGCTTATCTTATTTCAAAGCATGAGGGCGGAGACTTTCTCTTAAGAATCGAGGACACCGATCAGGAGCGTCTTGTGGAAGGCGCAGTCGACCTTATCAACAGAACCCTTGCCGATACAGGACTCATCCCTGATGAGTCACCTGACAAGCCGGGAGAGTGCGGTCCTTACGTGCAGTCCGAGCGGGTTAATTCCGGCGTTTATATGCAGTACGCCAAGCAGCTTGTGGATGAAGGCAAGGCTTACTACTGCTTCTGTACCAAGGAGCGTCTTGAGTCTCTCAAGACCACTGTGAATGGCGAAGAGATCATGCACTATGATAAGCATTGTCTCGGACTTTCAAAGGAAGAGATCGAAGAGAATCTCAAGGCCGGCAAGCCCTATGTTATCCGTCAGAACAACCCGACAGAGGGAACCACAACCTTCCATGACGAGCTTTACGGAGATGTCACCGTAGATAACTCCGAGCTTGACGATATGGTACTTATCAAGTCAGACGGTTTCCCTACCTACAATTTTGCCAATGTTATCGACGATCATCTTATGGGCATCACCCACGTTGTCCGCGGAAACGAGTATCTGAGCTCCAGTCCCAAGTACAACCGTCTCTACGATGCTTACGGATGGGAGATTCCAAAGTATGTGCATTGTCCTCTCATAACAGATGAAAATCACAAGAAGCTTTCAAAGCGTTCAGGTCATTCATCCTTCGAGGATCTCATCGATCAGGGATTTGTAGCTGAAGCAGTTGTTAACTTCGTAGCTCTTCTCGGATGGTCACCTGATGACAACGAAGAGATCATGTCTCTTTCCGACCTTATCCGCAAGTTCGACTACACACGTATCTCCAAGAGCCCTGCTGTTTTTGATATGGGCAAGCTCCGCTGGATGAACGGTGAGTACATCAAGGCTATGGACTTCGACAGGTTCTACGAGAGAGCACTTCCTTTCATACAGAAAACCATAAAGAAGCCTCTTGACCTTAAGCACATCGCCAACATGGTAAAGACCCGTATCGAGATCTTCCCTGATATCCCGGACATGATCTCATTCTTTGAGGAGGTTCCTGAGTACGACACTGCACTTTACGTGAACAAGAAATCAAAGACAAACCTCGAGAATTCCCTTGAGCTCTTAAAGGATGTACTTCCACTCCTTAAGGAGCAGGAGGATTACTCCAACGATGCTCTTTTTGCCCTCCTTTCAGAGTACGGCACAAAGAAGGAATTTAAGACAGGCTTCGTAATGTGGCCTATCCGTATCGCTCTTTCAGGTCGTCAGATGACACCTGCAGGGGCTACTGAAATCATGGAGGTTCTCGGCAAAGAAGAGTCCATAAAGAGAATTGAAGCCGGAATCGCAAAGCTTCAGGGCTGATAACAATTTAAGAGCCTTCGCCCCGTTCTGTATCATGCAGAACGGGGCTTTTTGCGTGGTAAGGCTAATGCTCACAGTAATGGCTTCCCGATCAGAATTTGGTGCCCGGTGCGGCAAGGCTTGCTTTTCTTTACAAAAATCTTGTGTTTACATTACCTCTATATGAAAGTTTTTCAAATATGATATTATAACTGATGTGAAAAATATCTTTTTTAATATTATTTGAGGAGTGACAACATTCCCAAAAGAGAAGGAGTAGTTAATGAGAAACAGGAAAGATACAAACGGTTCTCAGCCCGAGATGCCGCATTTTGAAATGCCGGATCCCGACAAGGCCAAAGCCGGATTTGGAAAGATCCTAAAATTCGTAATTGCGGGAGCAGTTGTTGTGGGGGGACTTTACATCGTCAATTCCGGGCTCTACAGAGTATCGGAACAGGAGCAGGCAGTAGTCACAAGGCTCGGGAAGGTACAGGATGTAAAAACTGCCGGCATGTACTTTAAGATTCCCGTTATCGATACCGTTCAGAAGGTCAGGACCACAACCTACGGTATCCCTATCGGCTATATAACCAACGAAAGCTACGGAGAAAGCGGTTATGCCGAGAACATCCCTGAGCAGTCCCTTATGATCACCTCAGACTTCAACTTCGTAAACACTGATTTCTATATAGAGTATCGTGTTTCAGATCCAGTTAGTTATCTTTATAACTCAAGCGAGCCCGAAGCAATACTCGAGAACCTGGCACAGGCTGCTATCCGTACAGTGGTTTCAAATTACAACGTAGATGATGTCATGACCACAAGCAAGAACAAGGTTCAGTCAGATGTCCGTGATTCTCTGGTAAGCGCCCTTACAAATGCAAATATAGGTCTTGAGGTTGTCAATGTCTCCATCCAGGACGTAGAACCTCCTACCAAGGATGTCATGTCCGCATTTAAGGCAGTAGAAAATGCAAAGCAGGGCTCAGAGACCTCTATCAACAATGCCAACAAATATAAGTCAGAGCAGCTTCCTGCAGCGGAGGCCAATGCGGATAAGATAGTGAAAGCCGCAGAAGCAAAGAAGGAAGCCCGCATAGCGGAAGCAGAGGGACAGGTGGCACGTTTCAATGCCATGTACGACCAGTACAGACTCAATCCCCTCATCACAAAGCAGCGTATGTTCTATGAAGCCATGGAGGATATCCTTCCGGATCTCAAGGTCATAATCGATGACGGCGGCACACAGACCATGCTTCCTCTTGAAAGCTTCGTGAATTCTGCTTCTGCCGTAAGCAGCAACGTCCCGGCATTGCCGGCTTCTTCCAAAGATACCGGTTCCGCTGTCGAAACAGATGAGCATACAGAGGAGGATACAAATTCATGAAAAAAACCACATTGATCAGAATAATCGCAGTAGCTGTACTGATCTTTTTCCTGATGATCTCCGGCTCGTTTTTTTACACCGTTGCTCCAAACGAATACGGCGTCGTGACTCATCTCGGCCGTATAACAAGAGTATCCACCGAAGCCGGTTTTTACAGTAAGCTGCCGTTTTTCGAGAGCGTAAGATTTATACCTAAGGATCTTCAGATCTATGACATTCAGCCTTCCGATGTCATCACAAAGGATAAAAAGTCAATGATCGCCGATGACTTCATCCTTTGGAAGGTAACTGACCCGGTCAAGTTCACACAAACCCTGAATGCTTCTACAAGAAGTGCCGAGGACCGTGTGGGTGTTGCCGTTTACAATGCCACAAAGAACATACTTTCATCCATGTCTCAGGACGAGGTCATTGCCGCAAGAGGTGAGCAGCTCACAAAGCTCATAACAGAGGATTCCAACTCTGATATCGGAGGATACGGAATCACCATCTATCAGGCAAAGATCAAGGCTCTGGATCTTCCCGATGACAACAAGGATGCCGTATACGAGCGCATGATCTCCGAAAGACAGAACATCGCCGCTTCCTATAAGGCACAGGGCGACAGTCAGGCGCAGAAGATCAGGAACGACACTAACCGTCAGGTGACCATCATGGAGGCAGAGGCTGAAAAGCAGGCTGCCATAACAGAGGCTGAAGGTGAAGCAGAGTACATGAAGACTCTTTCCGAAGCCTACAATACAACCGACAAGGCGGATTTCTACAACTATATCCGTTCCCTGGACGCTCTGAAGAATTCCTTGAAGGGCAGAGGAGATAAGACCATCATCCTCGACAAGGATTCCGAGATCGCAAAGATACTCTACGGAACGGGACTTAACTGATAAGGCCAGTCGCTTTATAATATAGTCAATAGGCCAAATAAAACCTGCAATAAGAGCTGTCCGGCTCTACCGCAGGTTTTTTACATTGGTGTATATTTCTGTTTAATGTTTAACAACGTACTGGTCAATAGTCAGCTGTCCCAAAGAAAGCAATTCCAAAATCCTAAGAGCCGGCCCACTAGGAACATTTATTCCTTCTTCCCACGCCTCTACAGTTTTCTTTGAAACACCGAAACATTTGGCAAAAACAGCTTGTGAAATCCCTGATTTTAGACGCAGTTCCTTTATCTCCTTTGCAGAATAGTCCTTCACTGGTCTTATCTCCAAGACTGTCTTTCTACCTTTTGATTTACCATATTTTTTTATGTCTTCAACTTCTTCACTGAGACTGCTTATGAGACTTTCATACATTGAACTCATATTTACCTCACCCAAATTCTTTAATAAATTCAACCAATTTCCTGATTTCATTTCTCTCTGCCATTGATAAATTTTCTTTTTCATTTTTCGCAAAGATATCAATCAGATGTATCTCTTCTCTTATTTCGATATCCAGATAACACACTCTGGATGATCCACTTTTTCCGCGATTATCATATGAAAATCTCATTTTTCTGAGACCACCAGTTCCACGCATTACGTCTCCGACCTTGGGATTCTCCAATAATACCTCTTGAAGTCTGCGTAAATCTCCATCGCCAAAACCAAGTTCTTTCCATTTTGCAGTAAAATATTTTGTTTCAATAAACGTTCTTTTCATATACATTCTATATCCCATTAAATAGGACTGTCAACCAATCCTTAAATCTATTTGCGAGCATTATAACAGATTAAAACTCTGCATCATATGGTCTTAATTCAGACTATAGGCGTTTTCAAAAGCTCATGGTACACTTGTGCCATGAGCTTTTCTAATGAACAAATTGCTGCAATACATCATGTAAAGGGGCCCGCCATGGTGCTGGCAGGTCCGGGTTCCGGAAAAACCACCGTCATAACCCACAGGATCATGCACCTCCTGTCAATAGGCATCCCCCCTGACAGGATACTCGTCATAACATTTACAAAGGATGCCGCCACGGAGATGGAGGCCCGCTTCAAAAAACTCCTTGCTGGAGATTCAAAAAAACCCGCTTTGTGTAAAGGCGGCGGAGAGGTCTCCTTCGGCACATTTCATTCCGTTTTTTTCTACATACTGCGTCTCCGATACAATCTTTCCTTCAAAAATATCATCACAGACAGAAATAAGACCCTTCTTCTCCGGGAACTCACCGAAAGAGAACGGATAGACAGTTCCTATGATACTGATTTCTTCCGTCTTCTTCTGTCTGAAATTTCAAAATATAAATCCCTGGGAGAAGCGGGTGCCTCTTTCCGTTCAAAGCTTATGGACACTGAACAATTCAAGAGGATCCTGAGCTCTTATCAGAATGAATTAAAATCACAAAGGCTGCTTGATTTCGATGATATGCTGCTTTTATGTCATGAGCTGTTCCTGAAAGAACCAGAAGAAAGAAAGCTCTGGCAGAGTAAATTCAGCTTTATACTGGTGGATGAATTCCAGGATATAAATCCCGTACAATACAGCATAGTGCGCATGCTCGCAGAACCCGAGAACAATCTTTTCATAGTCGGGGATGATGACCAGTCCATATACCGTTTCAGAGGAGCAGAGCCTTCGATCATGCTTGGCTTCGAAAGGGATTATCCCGGGGCAGTACGCATACTTCTTTCCAACAATTACCGGTCTCGGAGAGAGGTGGTAAGCTTCGCAAAGAATGTGATAAGCCATAATAAGCAGCGTTTCAAAAAGGATATAAAAGCCGCAAACGGTCCCGGAGGCTCAACTCTGTACTACAGAGCCGACAATACTGCTTCAGAGTACTCCCAGGTCATAAGAAACATAAAAAGAGAGCTGAACTCAGGTGTCCCTTTAAGTGAAATCGCCGTACTTTTCAGGACTGAGACCATCATTCAGCCTCTTATTGCGGAACTTAACCGGACACAGATCCCATTCTGTCTGAAAAACAAGGTCAGGAACATCTACGAAAGCAGTACAGCAGAGGACTTCATTTCCTACATCAGACTTTCCCTGAACATGGGGAATCGTGCAGATTTTCTCCGTGTTATGAACAAGCCCCTGAGATATATTTCCAGAAAAGCACTTGATGCCCGTGAAATGAATTTTGAAAAGCTGAAAGCGTACTACAGCCGCTCTTCAAGAATGCAGCGCACCATCGACCTGTTTATCCGAGATCTTCAGAATATCAGAAACCTTCCCACTGTTGCTGCCCTTATATACATCAGAAAAAAGATAGGCTATGAGAATTATCTTGAGGCCTTTCAAAGAGAAAACCATGTAAACCTCCAAAAGATACATGATATAATCAATGAGATTGAGGAGACCGCAAAGTCCTTCCCGGATAAAAGGAAGTGGCTTCAATATGTGGAATCCTACGGTGAAGAACTGAAGAAGATAAAGCCCGATACGGAAGAGGGCATACGTCTCATGACCTTCCACAGCAGTAAAGGGCTCGAATTCGACATCGTCCATCTTGTTGACGTAAATGAAGGAATCGTCCCTTACAGTAAGGCGGTGACTCCCGAAGATCTGGAGGAAGAACGCAGGGCATTTTATGTGGCTCTGACAAGAGCACGAAAGGAATTTCACATTTACTTCACAGAACAAAGATATAGTAAACATTGCAGTCCCAGCAGATTCATATCAGAAGGACTGAAATCATTTAAGAATTAACGCCTGAGGAGGGTAGTTATGGATAAATTAAAGGTACTGGTTGTTGATGATGAAGAACGTATGCGGAAGCTCATTTCCGATTTTTTGAAAATAAAGGACTTTGATGTAATAGAAGCGGGAGACGGTGATGAAGCCGTGGACAAATTCTTCTCGGACAAAGACATCGCCCTTATCATCCTTGATGTGATGATGCCGAAGATGAACGGATGGGATGTTCTCAAAACCATAAGAGAACACAGCAAGGTCCCTGTCATCATGCTTACTGCACGTTCTGAAGAGCAGGATGAGCTCAAGGGCTTCGAATACGGCGCGGATGAGTACATCTCCAAGCCCTTCTCACCAAAGATACTTGTAGCAAGAGTTGAAGCCATACTACGTCGTTCGGGCATAAATCAGGATGATGTCATAAACATCGGTGGCATAGAGATCGACAAGTCCGCCCATTCCGTAAAGATCGACGGGGCAGAGGTGGAGCTTAGCTTCAAGGAATATGAACTTCTGGTATATTTCATTGAGAACAAGGGAATCGCACTTTCCCGTGAGAAGATCCTCAATAATGTGTGGAACTATGACTATTTCGGCGACGCGAGAACCATCGATACCCACGTGAAGAAGCTCAGAGCCAAGATGGGCACGAAGGGGGATTACATAAAGACAGTCTGGGGCATGGGATACAAATTCGAGGCCTGATAAAAATAATCATAAGATGACATAAGCATTAACCATTTATCCTTTTCATACATATCCGTTCCGGTAACTTCCGGAACGGATTTTTTATGGATTGCCATAGTTTCAGGCTCCAAAGTTATTTAGGGTCATACATTGGATGTCGGTTCATAATTACTGTTACAATGGTGCTTTTTATTTCACTATGTTTTGCATAATTTATCCTTGGAATCAGTACATTATGTTGATAAAATGTTAGTGATTATATCATAGGACAGGTGTAGGGAAGTTCCTGTCCTAAGCCTGATAAACAAAAAATAGGAGGGGTTATGAGAAAACGAATATTTATAGTAGCTATGGCTACAGCTATGCTGCTGTCACTGGGGGCTATATCATCTATGGCTGATGGCGAAGATGGCAAAATAATCCATGGTGGAACAGAAACCGTTGATAGTATCGATTCAAACAAGGAATATGGTGCAGTGGCTGAACCTGATGTTAATCAATCGGGAGCAAATGATGCCACCCTTAATGTAGAAAAAGATGTCGAGGTCGATCCAACTTCCGAAACCCAAGGATCAGTTGGCATTGAAGCAACGGCTGATGATGGTGAAAAAGCAGAAGTAAACGTAGGTACAGGGGGAAGCGGAAATGTTACGGTAAATTCCGACTCTCGTCCTGCAACCGGCGTTAAAGTCAGTGCGAGCTCAAATAGCAATGATTCATCTGCTTCTGCCAAAGTCAACGGAGACGTAACTGTAACTGCTGATAGTAGCACGAATGGTCATGCTTTTGGAATTAGAGCTAGCTCAGATGAAACCGGATCTGGAGATGCCAAAGCTTCTGTTGATGTCACCGGAAGTGTAGATGTAACAGGCTCCGCAAGTGCTACAGGAATCGATGTTGATGATCTCGTTTTCCAACCCAACGGCAGCGGGGGTGATAACACTGTCAAAGTTGGCAAAGATCTCACTGTAAACGCGGGTAAGGGGGCAACTGCTACAGGAATCGACGTTCGTGCCGACGGAGATAATACCTCCATTGAAGTTGGCAAAAATCTCACTGTAACCGGTGGTGATGGAACAAGCGGTATTAAAATCACCACAGATGGTGATAACAATACTGAATCCACTGTAAAAGTCACCGTTAAGGGTGATGTAAAAAGTTCAGATGACGGTATAGTTATTGAGACAGAAAAGGGTGATAAAATCGATGTTGTAATCGAAGGAACTCTCAAAGCGGACGGAAACGCTATCGACTTAAGTAATCCCGTTGAGAACGCTGACAGCAATTTAAATATCACTGCCTGGAAGATAGAATCCGGTAATAATATGGTAACAGTAAACGGAGGAGCTAACGCTTCAGAAGCACAGAAAACCGTAGCTGAAAAGGTTGAGAAATCCATCAACTATATTCTCAGAATAGACGAAAACTCTGCCAGCAATGTTTCATTTACAGGAAATAACATAAAAAAAATCGGCGACCTGGATACAGCTCACGCAGGGGCTAACGTAGCAATCAAGCTGAACACACCTGACGGATACATGGTAAAAAATCTTTACGGCGATAAATCTAATAATGTAACATTGGAAAAAGGCAACGATGGTAATTACTATCTCGTTGTTCCATCAGGCGGTGGTGTCTGGGTAAGTCTCGAATTGGAGAAAATCCCTGATCCAGTTACTCCTGTAAATCCTGTTGATCCTGTCGATCCTGTTGATCCCGTAAATCCTGTTGATCCCGTAAATCCTGTTGTGCCATCAGAGCCATCCGATAATGATGACAGTAGTTCTGACCACTCTTATCTCGACAGAAACATTAACATATCAACTCTTTCAGACGGTGATATGTCATTTGATGAGAAAGAGGGTATACTGACCATTACCATTCCAAAGGGTATGAACGCATTTTACCTTGACTCATCAGTTCTTTTAGCCTTTAAGGCAAAGGGACTGAAAATTCTGAATCTTGATACCACAAGCGGAAAATACTCTATTCCTTTAACCAGCATAGACGACATAGTGAAGGAAGGAAATCTGCTTGCCTTTGTTATCAGAATCGAAAAGGTAGATATATACATCAATGGATTACTTACCAGAGAGTTCTACCGTGACAAAGTTGCATGATATTTATAAGGTATCTTATATCCGTTTCGGCACCTGCCGGAACGGATTTTTTTATGTCTCTTTTCAAAAAAAGGGTGTACAGCCTATAAATTCACAAAATAGCCAAATTATTAATATATGATATGTGCATACAAGTGAGTTCCGTCAGGGGCTCTGCATTCATATTCCGAAAAAAGGATATAGCATCATGAAACAGCCTACTATTCTCAAAAAAAGCATCAAATGGCGGTATACCTGCATTTTCATATGCCTTATAGCGGTGATACTTGCAGCCATACTACTGGTCAACACATTTCTTCTTGAACGTTATTACACCAAAGAGAAGATCACCACACTGGAGAACGCCTACGAGACCCTGGACCGTATGATAAACACGGCGGCCGCGGACAATCAGAAGGTGTCATCCCTTTTCCCCCTAAATTACGATACCTCCGATCCGAGCACCGAGACCCGGGCCACAGCCTATCTCAAGACCCTCTCCGAGACCTACAATGTCAACGTCCTTATTCTGGACACACAGACGGAAACCATTTTTTCCACCTTCGGAGACCTTAACTTTCAGTCCAGAAGGCTTAACCAGTACATCTTCGGGAACAGGACATACTCGACCGCAGAAATAGTAAAACGCTTTGACAACTATTCCATAGAGAAGAATTCCGACAATATCTCCAAAAGCACCTATCTCGAAAGCTGGGGATATTTCTCCGACAACACCACCTGCTTCATCATGTCCATGCCGGTCTCAAGTCTCAGGGAATCGGTCAGCTTCTTTAACCGTTTTCTTCTCATAATAGGTGTTTTCGCCATGATGGGCGGCTCCGTTATCGTCTACTTCATGAGCAGGGAGATAACAAAGCCCATTAACCAGCTTGCAAGACTCAGCGAGAAGATATCGGCCCTTGATTTCACGGCTCGCTATACAGGGGATTCCGTCGATGAAATAGGCGTTCTGGGAACTTCCATGAACACTCTGTCCGAGCGTCTCAGGACCTCCATCGCAGAGCTTAAAACCGCAAACAACGAGCTTCAGTCGGATATCGAGAACAAGACAAAGTACGCAGAACGCCAGCAGGAGTTCGTTGCCAATGTCTCCCACGAGCTTAAAACGCCCATAGCCCTGATACAGGGATATGCCGAGGGGCTGAGTGAGGGGCTTGCCGATGATCCGGAATCGAGAGCCTATTACTGCGGTGTCATCGTGGATGAAGCCAGGAGAATGAACACTCTTGTACATGAACTAATGAATCTCAGCTCCATAGAGCAGGGAAAGGATCTTCCTGACTTCGCACTTTTCGATATTTCAAAGGTGGTGAAGGGAGTGATCACGAAATCCGATATACTCATAAAGCAGCAGGATGCTCACGTGGAGGTAGACATTCCCGAAGGCACCATGGTCTGGGCGGATGAATTCAAGATCGAACAGATCATCACCAATTATCTGAACAATGCCCTTCATCACCTGGAACAGCCAAACAACATAAGCATTTACTCACAGCGTGAGCCCAATGATATCCTTTCCATCCATGTGACCAACACAGGAAAGCCTATACCGGAAGAGGATCTCATGAAGATATGGGAGAAGTTTTTCAAGGTGGACAAGGCCCACACCAGAAGCTATGGCGGAAGCGGTCTCGGTCTCAGTATAGTAAAGGCCATAGTTGATTCTCACCACCAGAAATGCGGTGCCAAAAACACAAGGACCGGTGTGGATTTCTGGTTCACTCTGGAGCGGGAGAACAAGAAGAAACCTTAATAAGCTGCTGATTTCAGTTCACATACAAGCACAGACCTTAAGCTGCTTCTGATTTCAGTTCACATACAGCCCATCTCGATTGAGACGGGCTGTTTTTTTCACCTTTTGCAGGCTTCAGTTACCGCAAAAGTGCAGATGTCGGAGCTTATCCCTGACATCTCCACTTATTTTTTTATTCACTTTTCACTTTCTAAATACGGTATTTTAGATTAATATAGTCTGATGGCATAGAATCAAAAGGCCAAAACACCAACACTCAGCTTATTTTGGAGGTAATTATGATCAATCCGGCAGAAATGCTCAAAATCGGAGGCATACTTAGAAAATTTCAGAGCAATCACCCTAAGGTGGCAGCTTTTTTGAATCATGAACTTTCATCGGCCATTCCTGTAGGCTCTGTTATCGAAATGACGATCACAAAGCCGGGAGAGGCTCCTGTAACAACCAACTTCAGGGTACTTCAGGATGATCTGGATATGGTTGAAACTCTTAAAAAAATGCAGAAGTAAGACATATGAATTTATCGAACTTATTAAAAGATCCCATAGACATCCCTTTACTGTTCATATACGTGGTCGGAGTTCTGATTATGGTTTACAGTGCCATGCAGTTCGTGCATGGCTTTTTATATAAGCAGAAGCCATACATACGTTCCGGAGTCAGGACACTGATTTTAGCCCTGGTACTGCTTGCTCCCAGGCTCGTATATCAGCATATCAGGGTAGACGGCTCTGATTACAAAAAAGAAATAAAGGCAGCCATAAAATCCATATCCGAAGTCTCAGACAGCGTCGGAACATCTGACAGCTCCATGATAAAAGCCCAGCTCGAGGCCCTTTCAGAAAGGCTTTCAGATGCAGGATTCACGGTTGCCTTAAGTTCTTCGGTTGAAAACGGGAATGATGGAAGTTTCACAGTCAGAATCCTCAGTGCAGTTAAGGCGGCTTCATCGGATGCCGAGGATGCAGATATCATTCTTATAAGCACTTCACTTAATCCGGACTATACTGAAGAGGGATTCCCCGGTGATGCTGCCGAAATATCCGTAATTGAGACAGCCGCAAAGAAATTACAGAAAACCGATACCGATACGGAACTCAGATTCCTTATAATCACAGATGGAATAAACGGTCAGGATGGTGTCAGTTCCTATATGGATTCACTGACAGAGGACGAAAAAAAGCGTATTATAGGAAATATTTCCATTGATCTCCCCGGTATGTCCGACTACACCGGCTTTGAATCCGCCACAGTCAACGGCATGGATAATCCTGTTTCGACTCTCATCAATTCTTCCGTGAAACGAATGACAGGGCAGAAGCTTTCCTGCAGTCAGGAAAAGGGCACGGAACTCACGGCCTTTCACATTAACGGAATTCCGGGAGTGCTTCTTAAACAGGCTTACGTTGAGAAAGCATCCTATGCTAAGTCTTTAGATAAACTGAACGAAGATGAACTTGCAGATGCTGCCGCCATAATAGGCGATGCTATAACAAGAGAGCTTAAATCCCGGGAGTCTGAATCCATCAGAGCACTTAGATCAGAAGACAGGACCACATACACTGCCGGTTCCTTCAGAATTGACAAGGACAGCTTTTCCTGTGGTCCGGCAATCAAGGATATTTCCGGAAACTTCGGAACAGCCCTTAAGGACACAGGTCTTAAGGATGCTTCAGGAAACAGCTTATACGAAGGAAGGCTATATTTACTGACTTTTGATTCTCCTTTACCGGTTGTTTTTCATGTCAATGAATCAGGTCTTTCAAGAGTGACTATCGATACCGGAGCTGTCCCTTCATCGAAGGAGGAGCTTACCCGGATACTGAAAAATCTTTTAGGTGATCCTATAGATGACTCTGCCGTACTCAGCTGGACAGATGAAAAGGCCGGCGCGATATACCATATCGCAGCTTCGGAAAATACCGATGCCGGAAACAGCATGACCTCCGGAGGATACAGCTTCTATATCACTGCATGACTTTAAGCTTATGCAGGAAGTCACCGGTTCTTCCCACCGGGAAGCCGCACAATTATGACGTAACATCAAAACCCCATTATTCCGATGCAGATTAACTCGCAAGGAATAATGGGGTTTTTACGCATATTCTTCATATTATGAAGTGCTCACATGACCGGTGACGGATTTCTTTAGAATCTGCCTCTGCCATACAGCACCGGCCTTTCGGGAAGTGATTAGTCATCAGCTTTGGACATTCATCCTGTGATGTCCTTCATAGTACCGGTGGGAGAGGAGCTCAGCAAAACGCAGAAACCAACTTCAGAGGTCGTTGATTCCTGAGCTGATGCATCATCGGTACTTCCACCTGCAACTACAACGGGGGTTGTATCCGTAATGCCCTGAGAGCTCGATGACATAGCAGAAGCATATGAATCGGCATATGTATATGACGATGAGGTGTCAGCAGTCATATATGAATCTGCTGTTCCGACAGCATCGATGACAGGAGTCGATGCTGTTTTTCCTGTACTAAATGCTGTAGTAACGGAGGTTCCGGAGGATGCTGTGGAGACAACAGCTTTATCTGATCCTACAGTCACTATCGGTACTGATGCTGCAGTAACGGAGGTTCCGGATGTTGCTGCGGAAACAACAGCTTTATCTGATTCTACAGTCACTATCGGTACAGAAGCTGTAGTAACGGTTGTTCCGGAGGATGCTGTGGAAGTTGCTTCACTGGATATAGCTGGGCTTGCATCTGAAGGAGTGGTCACAGCAGTGATGACCGGTGTCACCGGTATACTCTGACTGTAATTTACGGATGCTGAGACTTGGTTTACAGATGAAGTCTGTGATATGTCTGTTCCCGGAAGTGTAGAAACCTCAACAACACCGGCCCACGCTGCAGTTCCGGCCCAGGCAGTCATAACTCCGCCTATTATAATGGTTTTAAAGATAGTATCTATAGTTTTTTTCATAAACAGATCCCTTTTTATGTATGTCGCAATGGTCATAAAGTATCCTCTCATGGCGCAGACACGCTATCAGACACTTTTGTCCCTTACATCTATCATTATAACCAAGATAAACCGTCTAAAATTTACATTTACTCTACAATTTAAGCCTTATTTCAGGTTTTTCTGTGAACAGTTACCTTTGGGTTTTCGATTTACCGCGTCACCCGGTGCTCCTATTGGGAAAATACAAGTTTCTTCATTCACCTAACTACTTTTCTCCCTTATGTCTTTAGCCTCCATCATCCTGTTTTGTGCTCCTGCGGACAAAAAAAGACCGTACCGGAAAGGTACGATCTTCAAATATACATGATTTCTTGATTTAAACTTACTATCAGTTATTTCCTGAATAGGCTGCGTTTGCTGCTGCGGCTAATGTAGCTGAGTCTGTAACCTCAGCCTTTACAAGCTGTCCGCCTGTCAGTACCTCAGGTGAAAGCACTACTGTGCCGTTTGCTACTGCAGCCAGAGCTGCTGAATCTGTAGCGCCTGCCTTTACAAGCTGTCCGCCTGTCAGTACCTCAGGTGGAAGCACCACTGTGCCGTTTGCTCTTGCAGCAGCTGTTGCCGAATCATAAAGATCTGCACGTACTACATCTGCAAGTGCAGGAACTGAAACAGATGCAGCAATGATCCCTGCCATAACTACAGTCATGAATCCCTTATTAGTCTTCATATCAAACTACTCCTTTTGCAAAAAAATATCGCAATTTACGTAATTATTTAATTTCAATACCATTATACATTGTTAAGAAAACATTTCCATAGTATTCTTTCATTTTTCTTTTAATTCGCGTTTTTTATAAAGTATTGATTAATTTTTTGTTAAATTTTACACTTGGTCCATGCCAATCAAGATAATAAGATTCATAATGATAAGTGTTATTCATAAAACAGAACTAAATAAATGATGTGAGTGTCAAAAGTAGATATCGGACCGCTTCGCGCTATGCGCTCTCGCGTTCCTCCCACATTCCGCACTCTCAGGCCGATAAATCGTCCTTTCGTGCTCCATGTGGGGCGTGTCATGAAGTCTATCCTCCACTTTTGTGCAAGCACAAGTGGAGGAAGACTTATGACACTTATATCAAATAAATGGTTTATAACCAAAATAAAAAATGTGGTTCGATCATTGACAGCGATCTTGTACCATGCTAGTCTAAAACCAACAAGAGAATATTTTCTTCGGGGCAGGGTGTGATTCCCTACCGGCGGTATAGTCCGCGAGCCTTTGTGCATGAACCGGTGTGATTCCGGTACCGACAGTATAGTCTGGATGAGAGAAGAAACGTAATGACGCGATTATTTATCTCAGTACCCGAACAGGTACTGAGATTTTTTTATTTCATTGTAAAGGAGAGTAGTATCATGTCAAATAAGATTAATGTTCAGAAGCTGGTTTACACAGGACTTCTTACAGCCCTTGCGGGAGTGCTCATGACCTTTGAGTTCAGCATTCCCTTCTTCCCGCCATTTTACAAGATAGACTTCAGTGATGTTCCCAGTGTCATCGCACTTTTCACCATGGGACCTTTATCCGGACTCTTCGTTGAGATAGCAAAGCTTGTCATCAAACTTATCACTGTGGGAACAAACAGTATGTATGTTGGAGAAGTTTCAAACATGCTCGGAGCATTGCTCTTTATATTCCCTCTGTGGTTCCTTTTCAAGAAGACAGGAAAAACAGATAAGGGTATAGCAATAGCTCTTATTACGAGCGTTATCATCCGCACAGCATGGATGTGCTTCTGCAATGCTTTTATCACACTTCCTATGTACGCAGCGGCAATGGGCTTAAGCATTAACGATGTGGTAGTTATGGTTTCCTCAGTTAACCCGATGATCAAGGATCTTCCTACATTCATCATCCTTGCTACCATTCCTTTCAACCTTATCAAGTTATGTCTTGTATATGCACTTTCGTTTGTGCTTTTCTCAAGACTCAGAGTTTCCGTTCCCGGATTTCGGGCAATGAAGACAACCAATGTGTGATAGATGGCTTTGAATATATTTTATTCGTATCATGGTCATCTGGGTCATTAAATGCAAAAGCTTTTTAAAAAGCCCTTTTTAAAAAGGCAAAGATCGTAAAAAAAACTTTTTAAAAAAAGCATTGCCAACAGACATAAATTTATGTATTATATCTTAGTCGCTTGATTTAAGTGATCAAGAAATCGGGGTGTGGCTCAGTTTGGCTAGAGCGCTTGGTTAGGGACCAAGAGATCGTGGGTTCAAATCCCGTCACTCCGATGAACAGTGAAAGACGAAGGCCTAAAGTGATCGGGCTTTCGTCTTTTTTTCTTATAAATCAATTAGTTATCATTGTTCTCATAGACTTATATCAACTCATGGTATATGATAGCGGAATTTAAAAATACACTTCACGGCAGCATAGCTCAACACTTATTTTTCAAAAAAGTGTTGACAAGAATCATGAATTTATGTAATATACAACGGTCGCTTGAAACGGGCGGCGAAATAGTCCGGGGTGTGGCTCAGTTTGGCTAGAGCACCTGGTTTGGGACCAGGGGGTCGCAGGTTCGAATCCTGTCACCCCGACGATGAGAGAGTGGGAATCCTTGTTTTAAAGGGTTCCTTTTTTTATTTTTCATTCTGGTAGCGCCAGGTGATGCCGGTTTTTTTAACATCAATTTCCCATCATACGCATACGCGCATACGCTGAAATAATGATAAAATAAAAAAGCATTGACAAAAAGAGACTCTGGATTATATAATATGTAAGCTGTCTGAGACGGACAGCAAAAAAGCTCGGGGTGTGGCTCAGTTTGGCTAGAGCACCTGGTTTGGGACCAGGGGGTCGCAGGTTCGAATCCTGTCACCCCGACGAGGTTTAAAGAGGTTCGGATTTTTCCGGGCTTCTTTTTTTGTTATAAAACCGGTCCCATGTTCCTGAACCTGCACACGGGACCGGTAAGCGGAACAGGGCAGGATGACTGAGTTATGACAGAGCTGCGGATTTATTGCATAGCAGAATCTCCGGCACATGACAGAGCTGCTGTTTTACCGTAACTCCCTTCATACAAAAGCTGTACTGTACAGGCATATCGCCCGCATCAGTACAGCTTTCTATAGATAACTCCCCCTATGAGCTTGTAAACATCAATTATATCCAACACCTACTACGAAATCTCTGACCGTTTCTATATCGTCAGCGGCTGATTTTCCGTAAAGCAGAGTATTGTCCACCGCACACAGATGGTGATAATCCTTCTTTCCCGTCAGCTTGTAAACTAAAAAATTGTCTCCCGAATAGGTGGAATTGCCATCACTCACATATGTATTATCCAGTGTCATTTTAAATATATCGAACTCGCAGTCTGCGGTATATGTATCTTCAAAAACGTAAAACTGACATACCATACTTCCGTCACTGTTGCTTGCGCAAAGGGCGCTTACCAGTCCTCTTACGTTGGAATAAAGCTCGGTATCATCCTTTACAGTAAAACCTGCAGACTCAGCTGCAGCAATGAATTTCTGATTATCGATCACATTTTTTTTAAATTCAATCTTACTAACGACACCGCATCCAACTGCAATCAGAACGGTCAGCAGATATAAAATAATAAAAGCCTTCCTAACTCTCATAATTTCCATCCGATATGATAAAAAAACATAAAGCATCCATTCTTTACATGTCTATAAACAATATACTCTTTCTTTTGTCACAAAAGTGTCACATTTTCTTCATAAATTCATAAAATATGGCCTTATCTTTTCGGCGGTTTTATTTACATAATTCTTTGAAGTGCGCTATAATATACACTATGAGGGGAACATGAATAGATATGGTTTTGTCATATATACCATATCGAAAGTGAAAGAAAGAGTGGGGATAGTTATGAATGTAATAAGTAATCGTGAGCTCCATCTCAGAAAATTTGAGAGGAGACTGCAAAAAATAGGCGAGGAGGAATCGTATCAGAAACATTACCGTGATACGACGACCATCCTGAGTTTTGACAAATGCCGGAAAAAGAAGAGCCTTGATGTGAGGGTCGAAGCACTTTAAAACCGGACACGTATAGGGTTTATATCCATTTATTCAAATTTATACAGTATCTTTTACAGGAATTTTTAAAGGCCGACGGAGTTTCCCACGTCGGCCTTTTGTGATATAAGTGTCATAAGTCTTCCTCCACTTGTGCTTGCACAAAAGTGGAGGATAGACTTCATGACACGCCCCACATGGAGCACGAAAGGGCGATTTATCGGCCTGAGAGTGCGGAATGTGGGAGGAACGCGAGAGCGCATAGCGCGAAGTGGTCCGATATCGACTTTTGACACTAACATCTTAAAATCATTTGCACCTCACTGATCAGCGCCAGCGCACACATACGTTTGCAATGTACCGCTTATCAGCACATCAGCTTTTAACGATGCTTACACCGCTTGATGCTCCGATTCTGTCTGCACCTGCAGCGATAAGCTCCTCTGTGAACTTCTTAGTGTGAATTCCTCCGCTTGCCTTGATCTTGAGCCGATCGCCGACAGTCTGCTTCATCAGTTTAACATCCTCCACAGTGGCTCCTGCCGTTGAAAAGCCCGTGGAAGTCTTTACAAAGGCTGCTCCGGCTTCTTCCGCAAGCTCACAGGCCTTAACCTTTTCATCATCGCTCAGGAGACAGGTCTCTATGATCACCTTCACTATAGACGGTTTTGATGCTTCCACCACAGCCCTTATATCATCTCTTACAAGATCATAGTTTCCATCCTTCAAGGCACCGACATTTATTACCATATCAACTTCACCGGCACCTCTTTTTACAGCTTCAGCCGCTTCAAAGGCCTTCGCAGCGGTTATCATGGCTCCAAGGGGGAACCCTACCACAACACATGGTGTCACATCTGAGCCCTTAAGCTCCGAGACCACCGTGTCTATGTGACAGGTGTTGACACATACAGAATGAAATCCATATTCCTTTGCCTCAGCGCATAAACGTTTTACCTGTTCGGTCGTTGCATCCGCCTTAAGGATAGTGTGATCTATCATTTTTGCCAAATTCATCATTAACCTCCAAAATCCAAACTGATTCCAAATGAGTTTTTTCAATTACATGGTCACGTATCTGTTCCATGAAACCTGACAGGAAACGATACAGAGCACTAAATTTTAATACCTCAGAAATCATTTGTAATGTTCATTTCATGATACGTCCTGTATAATTGTATTTGATATTATCAGTTCGTTCAATCTAATCATGAAAGGAGATCTAAATGAGATATTCTATCGAAGGTGAACCGTTTCCTGTTGTGATATGTGATCTGGATTCAGGAGAAGAGATGATTACCGAGTCAGGTGCCATGGCCTGGATGAGCAACAACATGAATATGGCTACTCAGGGCGGCGGAATCGGAAAGATGTTTGGCAGGATGGTATCAGGAGAATCCATCTTCCTGAACCGCTATACCGCTATGGGCGGTCCGGGAATGATCGCATTTGCATCAAGTTTTCCCGGCTCCATCAGAGCTTACGAGATAAGTCCGGGCAACGAGATCATCGCACAGAAAAAGGCTTTTCTCGCTGCGACAAGCGGTGTAGAGCTTTCTGTAGCATTCCAGAAGAAGGTCGGTAGCGGCTTCTTCGGCGGTGAGGGCTTCATCATGCAGAGAATTTCCGGTAACGGAATGGCATTTCTTGAGTTTGACGGATATGTCAAGGAGTATACTCTTCAGCCGGGACAGCAGATGATCATAGATACCGGTTACCTTGCCGCAATGGACAATACCTGCACTATTGATATCCAGATGATCAAGGGCGTAAAAAATATGCTCTTCGGCGGCGAAGGACTCTTCAACACAGTGCTCACCGGCCCCGGCAGGATATGGATACAGTCCTTGCCTATTCCTCAGGTAGCAACGAGCCTGATTCCATACCTCCCTCTCGGAAAGAGCAGTTAAAAAGGATGTAGTATAATATGATATAAGTGTCATAAGTCTTCCTCCACTTGTGCTTGCACAAAAGTGGAGGATAGACTTCATGACACGCCCCACATGGAGCACGAAAGGACGATTTATCGGCCTGAGAGTGCGGAATGTGGGAGGAACGCGAGAGCGCCTAGCGCGAAGCGGTCCTATATCGACTTTTGACACTAACATCATAATATGGATATTATTTCAAGCATTTCCACAGTTGCGGCTAATTACTCCATGCAGAAGGTGGCCACTGCCATAGGCACAGCCATTTTTTCAAAGGTATTGGATCAGGCCGAAACAGGCGGAGCTGACATGATAAAGCTCCTTGAGCAGTCGGCCAATCCCGATTTAGGCGCCAATTTTGATGCCCTCGCATAAAAAAGCCGTTCTTGTCAGAAACAGGACAGGTGTTCACAGGGATAGTGAACGCCTGTCTTTTTTTGCGCGAAAATCAGTATACACCGATACCTGTCCTATAAAGTTATGCATCGCCCTGAAAGACAAGTCAAAATATCCTTATTTTTTCCAAAATACGTGAATATTTTTTAAAATAGGTATTATTTTTATTTAAATCTGCCGATAGAAAGTATGTGATTTACAGTGAAGGTGTCTTGCGTTTAATTATACAATCCACCCTCATCATTTTCAGGAGGTTTCTATGCAAAGTAAAGTAGGCTATAGTTCAAATCATGATGCTAGGTCCGCTGTTGAGGAAGCAACTCGTGATATATCCAACCCTATCGGTCTTATCATCATGACTGATCATGATCGCCTTGCCGAGATATCGGCACTCCTTAAAAAGAAATATCCCAGAGCACAGTCTATCGGTGTCAGCGGCATAAACTATTACAATACACAGTATTCCGATCACAATCTTGTCGTAACAGCGATTACCGGTGATGCAGTGCTCGATGCCGGCGTGATGAGATTTCTTTCAACCTGCCCGGCCGCAGACATTGCCTCACTAAAGGATAGTATCCGTGTTGTAAACGGAAACAGAGAGAATACAGTCCTTCTTGAATATTGCACAAATGATGAAGAGCGTCTCACAACAACACTCAACATCGCACTGGGAGAAACCGGAATTCATGTGGTCGGCGGTACGGAGTTCGGTTATGCTGCCAATGCCACACCTGCTGTCACTGTAAACGGACAGCTTTATCCCGATGCCTGTGCATATATGCTCATCAAGAACACCAGCGGAAAAGTAAGAGTTTATTCTGAAATTGCGTACGGAGCTATGGATGGTCACCCTATGCACAAGGTAACCAAAGTAAACCTTAAGGATAAGCAGGTATTTGAAGTTGACCACCGTCCCGTTGCCAATGTCTACAGCAATGAGATGCAGGTGCCCGTGGACAAGGTTGTTGACAGCGTTCTTGAACACCCCTTCGGTCGTATAGTAGGTGATCAGGTATTCATCGCATCACAGAAGGAATTAAAGGACGGAAACTCATTGACATTTTTTAAGAGACTCAATGTAAACGATGCAGTATCCATTCTCCAGTTAAACGATTATGATGCCATTAACAAAGAAACCGTCAGGGATATCCTGTCGGAAGGCAGCAAGCCTTCGCTTCTCATATCCGTAAACTGCATATACAGATATCTGCTGTATACCGGTAATGGCTTTTTCGGAACACTTCTTCAGAATATGGCTTCGTTGGGACCGCACATCGGAAACATCGGAGGCGGTGAACAGGTAGATAACCAGCATGTAAACCAGACCATGGTCGTTGCCGTATTTGATTGATAAGGAGGATATACGATGTTTGCATTTGGAAAAAATAATCAGGATACCTCAAGCGTTTCCTCAGGCAGATCCTTCCGTGCGGACGAACTCGAGGGCCTGCGTTCTATAGGTGAATATGCTCTCAAGCAGAAAATGCTGCTTCAGAATGAGGAGACCAAGACCTCTGATGATCTTCAGGGCATTCAGGATTCCTTCGACATAGTGCGTCAGAAATCCGATGATATTTCCGATTCAGTAAGCTCTTTCCAGACCCAGTTTTCAAGGGTTCAGGAGATCGTGGACAGATTTGACAGCATCATCTCCAAGATGGCATCTACCGTCAATGAATCTCACAACAGTATGGACATGGTCAGAGAGAAGTCAAATGACGTTTATGAGACCATTTCAGCCGTTGAGCAGGTTTTTGAAGAGTTCCAGAAGAGCTTCGCCGAAATTTCAAAGAACGTGGGAGCCATCAACAGAATAGCCAGCCAGACAAACCTCCTCGCTATCAATGCTTCCATTGAGGCGGCTCGTGCCGGACAGGCAGGAAAGGGCTTCGCAGTTGTTGCCACAGAGGTAAACAAGCTTTCCAAGAACATACAGGAGATCGTTGGTTCCATCGACAGAAGCATGAACGATCTTAATTCAAATAACCTTAAGCTAAAGGATGCCATCATCAATACCAGAGCAGCTATCAACGAGTCCCAGACTCAGGTCAATGAGACCGATGCGGTTGTTGACAGCATCAACGCTGTTTCGGATGACATCGCAAACGGCAACAAGGAGATGCTTCAGGTATTTGATGACTGCAACAGAAACATTAACATGGTCGCTGCAAATGTCAGAGACTCCGCAGTTTACTACGATAAGGTTGAAGCCGATATCCAGACCATGATGACCAACATCACAAAGAAAGGCTTCGTTTTCGAGGATCTGAACAATGCTCTCGAGCAGATCGAGCCTCTGGTATCAAGAATGAACAACAGATGATAAAAATGAACAACAGGTGATAAAGCGGATGCACCCTAACATCCACTCTTTCATAAATATTTATACCCCTTCTTTAATAGCCCGCGGCGCAGAGCTGCGGGCTATATCCTCGTGAACGGATATTTCTTCTTTTGTAATCATTTCTAAAACAACTTCTATTTTTTTATTTTTTATTTGATGTTATATTAATTAAGAACTAATCCGTATGAACCGCCTGGTATAGACCATGTGTGTCTGCGAAAAACTGTGTGCGTGTAAAGGTCCGTTATGAGACTTAGACGCTCACGCCATTAGTATAGGAGGATAGATATTATGAGTAGAAAACATTTATCCGGAATGGCTCTTGCCATGTCTGTGGCTCTTTTGGTTTCAGGCTGCGGATCACAGACCACTCCGGAGATTCCGGAATCCACAACAGCGGAAACAGCTCAAGAAACAACTGCTGCCGAAGAGACCACGGCTGCCGCTGAAACGAAAGCACCGGAAGCTTCCGACACCGTCGAACAGCTCAGCTATGACCGTAAGTACAATTTCGATTATATTTACAAGGATCCTGATGCAGGGTCTGACTCAAGGCTTATTGCCATAGGTCATTACCCTTCAATTAATCTTGGATTCTTCGAGGACGGAGAATTCCTGGAGTATCAGGGTCTCTATGAAAAGCTGTCCGACGCCCTTTCAAGCTACAATCAGGACAAACAGGATGCCTTTAAGACCTTTACAGACGAGTGCAGAGAGGTTGCAGAGAACGACGATAACTTTGAAAAGGATACAGAGGACTCATACGAATACTATTATTCTGTTGACATGGATACTCTGGTCACACGTTCCGACGATGTTGTGTTCAGTATCTTTGATACCATATACACCAACATGATGGGACCTCATCCAAACACAAGCTTTGATTGCCGCAACATTGATTCAAAGACAGGAGAAGTCCTGAAGATTTCAGATGTTGTAACTGACAAGGATGCTTTCATTGATGCCCTTGACAAAAAACTTCACGAGGATTATCCCGATCTTGACAGAGAACTGTTCGATCCGGATCTCAAGGGCACCCTCAGCGATATGTATGATGAGATAGACGGTATGTCACTTACATATAATCTCACCTATGATTCACTCGTTGTAAGTTTTGCAGCTTATGAGCTCGCACCATACGCTGTTGGACCTAAGGAGGCCGTACTCAGTTTTGAGGATTACAAGGATCTGATTGACCCTCGTTTCACCAAAACAGCAGATAACTATGCATTTGAAGTGAGCATGAGCACACCTTACAGCTTCAAGACAGCCGATGGATCCGTAAAGGCACTTAAGGTTGATTGTGAGACTGCACAGGGCGAATACATGGATGATTGCTATGACCTCACTATTTCACTTAACGGCAAGGAATTTAAGGATACCATCATGTATACCTATGGTGTAAGTCCTTACCTTATGTACGAGAACGGCAAGGCTTTCCTCTATGTACGCAGCAAATCCGACAATGATTACGAATTCACAAGCATCTATGACCTGAACGGCGAAAAGGCCAGAAAGGTAGAGGATAGTATGGATGGATCTTTCTATTCAACAACTCCTTCTGACCCTGAGGACTTCATCATGTACACAAGATCCGCTCTTTTAAGCACCTTCACTATTTTCCGTCATTACGAGCTTGATTCGGACGGAAGACCTCAGCCGAAGACAGAAGAGTGGTGGATCAAGACTGACAATGAGCTCACTCTTAAGAAGGATCTGACCCTTAGTGTGATGGATGAACTTACAAGTGATGGAATTGATAACGGAAAGGATGAGAAGCTTTCAAAGGGAACTGTCCTTAAGCCAAAGCGCACCAATGGTTCTGCCTGGGTTGACGCCGAAACAGAGGACGGAAGATATGCCCGTATCTATATTGACAATTCCGACTGGCCTCAGACTGTAGACGGTACAGATATCGAAGAGCTCTTCGACGGAATCATCTTTGCAGGCTAATGTATAAGTACAGCCTCCATGACTGATGCCTAAGATGATGAAATACCGGATACTCTTCAGGCTAATGTCTCCACAGGAAGCACAATAATTAACATTATTTAGAAAAAATTTTACATGGTATTAAAAAGCTGTCCTTTTATCATTATAAAAGGACAGTTTTTTTATTATGGGAGGAAGTAATGAATATTTCTATATACAACGATTGGGATCATATCCCTAAATACACGGCGGAAGGACAGGATGAAGCAGTACTGTCCTTTGACGGTGAGTACAGAAAGGGAGATGTGATACATATTTACGGCCTTGAGCCCGGAAGATTCTATGTCATGCAGCTTGATGCCGTACTGACCCCGTCAGTGGTTTACATAACCAAAGAGGAGCTTCTTTATCCGATTCCCTTTTATGAGAAGAAGGAGAACCTTAATCCCCTTACCTTCTACGGAAACCGCCATGTAGTACGCATCAGAAAAGCAGAAAAACATGAGGTCATGATATACAGAAATCTCTCGGAGAACAGCTTTGATCCCCATGACGATACAGGTGTATATCCCCATGCCAGCGCCAACATCGAAACCCGCGGCGAATCTGTTTTTGCTGCCGCCAATGCCATAAACGGAAACATTGCCCACGGCTCCCACGGAGAGTGGCCCTACGAATCCTGGGGTATAAACTGCAGAGATGACGCAGAGTTCCGTCTTGATTTCGGCCGTCCCGTAAACATCCGGGAAATCCGTATATATGAGCGCTGCGACTTTCCTCATGACAACTGGTGGACAGAGGGAACCGTCAGCTTTTCAAACGGAAAAAGGGAGATACTCAAGCTTGAAAAGCGGGAGGACGGAAGCGCTCAGAGATTTATGATAACAGAGGACAATGTCACATGGCTCACTCTGGGAAACCTTATCAAGTCACAGGACCCAAGTCCATTCCCGGCACTTACCCAGATACAGGTGTTCGGAACGGAGGCATCCGGGACTGAATGGCGTTAAGCATCTAACCCACTTTTGTGCGAGCACAAGTGGGTGAGATACTTATGACACTTATATCATATATAACTTAATCAAAGAAAACCGACTTTACATAGGAGCTGTTATGACTTCATCTAAACAAAATAATACCTGCCTGGAAATATCACAGGATCTTTCAGACTTCGATCCGCTATGTCTTCCGGATATCAAAAACCGTACATTCTGGGAGAGTCTGCCGGAAGATTACCGTCATGAACGTCTGAAGCTTGCTGAAGAGGCCTTACAAAAGCCCTGGCCTGAAATACTGATGTCTGACTATCTCAGATTCTCTTATGACGGGAACAGAACCTTTTTTGAGGGCAAATACTTTACACGCCGAAGGATGCTCACCTCCCTTGTAATGGGAGAATGTATAGAAGCAAAGGGCAGATTCCTCCGGAAGATAATAGACGGGATCTATCTTATACTTGGTGAGACCACATGGTGTCTTCCAGCCCATAACAGCTACATAAGAGACACAAAACAATTCACCATCCCCGACAGCTCAAGACCGGTTGTGGACCTTTTTTCAGGAGAGACAGCAGCGATCCTTTCCGTTTCCGAAGCTCTGCTGAGACCGGTATTTTCCACCGAGAGTCCTTTTATATCTGTATCGATCGACAATGCATTGCATGAGAGGGTCATAGCTCCGTATCTGCGATTCCACTTCTGGTGGATGGGAAACGGACTTGAGCCTATGTGTAACTGGACTCCCTGGATAACACAGAATGTTCTTCTCACCGCTTTCACTCGGCCTGCAGAAGGTACAGGAAATAACTTAAGAGGTCAGATTCCGGACAGCAGTGAGGATCATATATGTCACGAAACATCACTGTCCGAGCCTAAGAATCACCCTTCGCTGAAAGAAAAGAACAGCTATCAAGAAAGTGATGAAACATGTGCCTGTTCATCTGTCAGCAACAGTGCAGTGTCATCCCGGGAACTGTCCAAACGCTTTTCCGATGAATCCGGAAGAGTGGAGCCGCCTGACTGGAGAATGAGACATTGGCATCCTGATGAAGCTGAGCTTTCACGGATTTACGAGTCGGCGGTGAAGTCAGTGCATCATTTCCTTTCGGAATATGCTCCTGACGGCTGCTGCGATGAAGGTGCCCAGTATTACAGTCATGCGGGACTCTGTCTTTTCGGCTGCCTCAGCATACTGAGAAGCATCTCCGAAAACTCAGGTCTCACAAAATCCTGTGATCAAAACTCATCTCATCATCCTGCTGATTTTCAGCAGGAGTTCTATGCCGACAGTGAAAAAATCAGGAACATCGCCACATATATCATGAAGGTCCATGTGGGAGGAGAATATTACGTCAACTTTGCGGACTGCTCACCAAGAGCCGGAAGGCGGGGGGCCAGAGAATATCTCTTCGGAGATTTCGTTCATGACACTGCCATGATGAATTTTGCCGCAGAGGATTACAGGGCCGAGTCCTGGGACGAACGCCTGAATCCTTCGGAGGAGAACCTCTGGTATCATGTTCTGAATGCCCGGTGCCACGAGAAGATGATGGAGCAGGCTGAAAGATTCCCTGATCATGACGGGGCAAAAATTGCGGTGATGTCAAGTGAGGTAAATTCAGGAAGCTTCTCTGCAGGATCCGGGAACCTTAAAAGCGGTGCATCTGTTGCCTCCTGCAGCGATGGAGCAAATGCAGATAAGGATGCCTGGTTTCCAAGCACCGGTCTTATGGTAACAAGGGACTCTCATTATGTCCTTGCGGCGAAGGCCGGAGACAATGCCGACTCCCACAACCATAACGACGCGGGAAGCTTCATTCTTTACAAGGATAATATGCCCTTCATAATCGATCTCGGAGTAGGAAGCTACACTCAGAAGACATTTTCAAAGGACCGTTACGATATCTGGACCATGCAGTCCCAGTACCATAATCTCCCGTCCTTTTTCGATGATGCGGGTAATATCATCATGGAGCATGACGGAGAGGAGTACCGGGCCACCGATGTTTCCTGCCGGATGGATGAAAACCGTTCAGAGCTTTGCATGGAGCTCAAGGAAGCATATCCGGGGCTCGACGGAAAACTGCAGCGTTCCGTGATTTTACATAAGCACTCAGAAGTTGCGGCAGATACATTGAAGGAAGCATCCCCAGGAGACCGCGGAGTTATCATGGAAGATCATTACGACGGGATGTTCAAAATGACGGAAAACATCATCACCTATGAGAAACCGGTGGCTGAGCGGACAGAAGGCATGAGAAGCTCCGGCAGCTCTGAGCCCTGCTACAGTATAAAGGTAGGAAGCATCGGAAGAATCATCGCAAGAGGTGTATCCGATGTCACAGTGGAGGAACTGCCTGTCACAGATGAAAGGCTTAGCGAGACCTGGAAACACTCCTGCTACAGGATTAGGCTTTGTGCCCTTAAAGATAAGATAAAACTTAACTTTATTTAATGATATAAGTGTCATAAGTCTTCCTCCACTTGTGCTTGCACAAAAGTGGAGGATAGACTTCATGACACGCCCCACATGACTGGTGGCAGATTCCGTAGGAATCTGGCATATAGCACCAGCCCTTCGCGAAGCGAACTAAATGGGCTGGTGTTCCCAGAGAGCACGAAAGGACGATTTATCGGCCTGAGAGTGCGGAATGTGGGAGGAACGCGAGCTTTGTGGCAGGTCCAAAGGACCTGGCATGTAGCGTCAGCCCTTCGCGAAGCGAACTAAATGGGCTGACGTTCCCAGATGCGCATAGCGCGAAGCGTTCCGATATCGTATTCGTAAACTCAGGTCGACAGGTATAGAATGCAAAGCCGGCATTATAATTAAAATAAATAGTGATACAAATAATAATTAAGAGAGTTAGCTATTGCTAACCCTCTTTTCTTTTGCTAAATTCTGGTGGTTAGGGCGCACTAACTTAATAGTGTTATGTTGGTTCTCTGAAAAAACCAACGTTCTGCATCCATAGATGCAGAAGGGGTAAGGAGTAATGATGAAAAAGCATATTTATAAGACAATGGCGGCGATGCTTCTATTGTCTCTCATTAGTGCACCCTTTTCTCCGGTTTCCAGGGCTTATGCAGTTGAGAATGAATTCCAGCTGCATAAAGATACAGGTTTCAGGTTTGACGGTACAGACTGGACCTATTTGGGAGCCTTGGGACAGAAGATGACCGGATGGGTGACAGGAACAGACGGGAACAAGTATTATCTTGACCCTGTGACAGGAAAGCTTCATACGGGCTGGCTGAAAGCAGAGGGAAACTGGTATTTTCTGAACACTGTGAGTGACGGTACAAAAGGAAAGCTCATGAAAGGATGGCAGTGGATAGACGGATACTGCTACTACTTTGATCAAAGCGGCAAGATGCTCTTCGGCATGAATACGCCTGACGGGTACTATGTCAATGCTACCGGTCAGTGAGCTGAGCATGACGGCACTGTACATTTCATATCCGGAAAAGGCTTTGATACTGTACATGTTCTTGGAGCTGCACGTACCATTCCCGTTACATCCAGGATTGTAACCGGTTCTTCCGGTGGATCCGGAGGTTCAGGTGGATCCGGCAGCTCCGGCCGAACGGAAAACCGGGATTCAGGGAAGGATGAGAAAAAAGAAACAAAAAGCAACACTGAAAAAGACCCTGAGGACAACCCAAAAGACAATAAAGATAAAGAAAACAAGCCTGAAACTAAACCGGAAACTAAACCGGAAACTAAGCCGGAAATAAAGGACCAGCCGGACAATAAGCCGGAGGACTCTAAAGAAACCACCCCGGAAACAAAGCCCGGTGATGACATAAAGAAAGATCCCGAAACTAAACCCGATAAAAAGAGTGATGTGAAGGTCAAGGGATTCAAGGCTGTAAAGCCTCTTAAGATCCCCTATCAGGGTGACAGTGACAGCACCATCGCATTCATTAAGAAAAAACTGAAAAACAGCGGAGTTACATTTTATCTTTCAAACGGAAAGAGAACTACAGCTGTTGTCACCGACTGGAAGATAGATGGAACTGCAGAAATAGGAAATACCCTCATCGCCAAACCCGAAGCTCTGAAAATTCCGGACAGCTATAAAGATATCAAAGCTCAGTTTGAAAAACCTGAGATCGAAGAAAAGATAATCATCGTGAAAGGCAAAGCTCAGGAAGAAGAGACCACAGCTCCGGAGGAATCAACTGAAGCTCCGACGGAGGCTCCAACGGAAGCACCGACTGAAGAGGAGACAACTGAAGCGCCAACCGAGGAGGAAACCACAGCCGCCCCTGAAAATCAGCATCCTGATAACTGGGCCATCACAGGATATATTGAGCCCGATAAGCTGGAGCTTGAGTACATTGACAATGACATAAACAGCTATAAACAGTATTTTCCAAAGACCGTAACCTTCCTTACAAATGACGGCACAAAGATCACCATCGATGCAAAGTGGAACGGTTATGACAGACCGCCTGCTGCAGGTAGAGAGATAAAGGTCAACTGCCAGAACGGCTATGAAGATCTCCCAGGTGACATACGCTACATACTTATGGATTCCTTCGAGACGGTGGGAACTCCAAAGCTTGTAATAAAGTTCAAGGCAGAGGAAAGCAATAAGAAAGAGCCGGATATAAGCCTCGACAGGGCCCCTTTTGAAAAGGCGACCTATGATAAATACAGATACAGGCTTCAGGAAAGCATGACCATTGAGTTCCTGAATTACACCGGGGACGGAACAGATGTGGTCATAAAGGGACGAGGTTTCGAAAAGAAACTGTCAGAGCTTTCCTATGATCCTGAAACCAAAAAGGTCACTGTGATCGTAAAGGATCTGGTTCCAAACGGATACTACGGAAACAACTTTTATCTGAATGTCACCATCGGCAAAAAGACTATTTGGAAGCAGATATATGTTGATACCGACTGAAAACCTCATAGCCATATAGATAAACAGGATATCCCACATTATTCGAAACCGCAGAACAGCAGGTGAATGAATACAGTGTGATATCGGTAAGTAAAAGTTAATGAAAAGCGGGTAGTTATGAAACTAAACAGAATAAAGAAAAACGCGGCCAGGGGAACAGCCATAATGCTTGCAGCCGCGGAGATACTTTCATGCATGTCGCCTGTTACGGCGTATGCGGCAAAGACAGAAAACATCATCACCGGAGCAGGGGAATCCGGTGATGAAAACACTGAGATGATAGAGAAGGCAGAAGAGCTTCTCAGCACCATGAAGAGTCCCTATGATGTGCTCATCAAATTTGAGAATCCCTCGGATGAGACATTATCAAGAGAAAAACGTGCGGAGATATCTCAGAAAAATGCAAGAGCCATCATAGAGAAGGCAGTGGAAGAAGATTCAAGCCAGGTGTCGGAGTGGGAGTCCTTCTTTATAACCAATGCAATCCACTTAAAAACAAGAGACAAGAGCCTCATCATGAAGATCGTTTCCCTTCCCGAGGTTTGTCTCATAACCGGAAACGGTCATGTAGAGAATCTTGAGCCTGTGGAGGATGATCCTCTGGATCAGATGCTGAGAACCCAGATGACTCACATCTTTAAGCCGGATGAAAGAGACATCGAGTGGGGTGTCAGCATGATACATGCAGATAAGGTATGGGAGGATTTCGGCATCGACGGTTCGGGTACCGTTGTGGGAATCATCGACGGTGGTGCAAACTACGAGCTTCCGGCACTGAAAAAGAAGTTTTACGACTATGATGCCGGAAAAGGTGATATAGATACCGATAAACAGGATGATCCCAAAACTGCTGCCTGGGAGGGCTGTGCCTACAGAGACTTTGTGGAGGGCACGGACACTCCCCAGAAAACCTCCTCCGACGACCACGGAACCCATGTTGCGGGAACCATAGTGGGTGCGGAATCTGAGAATAAAAACCGCATAGGTGTGGCTCCCGGAGCTAAATTCATAACAGCGAGAGCCATGGGCGTGGACGGCGGAGACATTGCCGACCTCATAGCTGCTGCCCAGTGGATGTACCAGATGGAGCCCGATGTGGTAAACAACTCCTGGGGCGGAGAGGCCGATACAGACGAGTGGTTTAAAGAAATCACCGATGCCTGGAAAGAAAAGGGTATCATCCCTGTGTTTGCCGCAGGTAACACAGCTGACGAGATACCGGGAGAAGGGACCATTTCAAATCCCGCAAACTATCCCGATGTTATCGCCGTGGCTGCGGTTGATCAGAACAAACAGATAGGTAATTTTTCAAACAAGGGACCTTCCGCCTTCGACAGTTCCCTTACGAAGCCCGAGGTGGCGGCTCCCGGGGTACAGGTACGTTCCGTAAACTCAAAGGGAAGATATGTATCCTGGAACGGAACCTCCATGGCGGCTCCACACGTCACCGGCGCGGTTGCCCTCATACGTGCTGCCGCAAAAAAATACGGAAAAGAAAAGGACTACGACGAGCTCGATGAAATAAGAGACCTCCTTATGGAAACTGCAGAGCCTCTTACTGATGCCAGGTTCCCTGAGTCTCCCAACTTCGCCTACGGTGCCGGTCTTATCAATGTCTACGATGCGGTGTCAAAGATTGCAGGTGATGAACAGGCGAGAGTTCTCGGTACCGTGCTCCAGCAGGGAGAGGACAAGGAGGAGCCAAAGCTTAGGCTTGACCTTAATGACGAAGCCTACATCGGCCGTGATGTCATGGTTGATGCCGAAATCTCCGACGATGTTTCCATCCGTTCCGCAGAGCTCAGCTACTGGTTTTCCGATGAGGCTAATGCTGTGACTAAGCTCATGGCCGTTAAGAAAGGAACCCAGAAGGACGGTGTGTATTCCTATACCATACCATCAGAGGAGCTAAGTGTCGGCGAGCTTCATGTAAGAGTCAAGGTACTGGACTACGCAAATCATGAGGTTAAGGAAGAGAAAGCCGTAACCATACAAAAGGGCGTAAGCTTCCCTTGGTCCGAAAACTTCGAAAAGGCTGATACCGGGCTCAAGGGCTTCATTCTCGATGGATGCTGGTCTGTATCCCACAGAGAATCCGTTTCGGAGCCTGAGCTTCCGAAAACAAAAGACGGCTCCGAGAACACCACCTACATAGGAATCAACGGAGGATATCCGTATTTTGAGCGCCGCATAGACTCAGGCCTTTATCTGCCTCCTGTTGATCTCACCGATGTAGCTCTCGACAAAGCAGACCCTAAAACCATCCCGACTTTGTCTTTTGATATGTATGCCGGCTTCACTGGCATATCCACCACAAAGGTCCAGGCTTCCTTCACCGGAAGAGAAGATGACTGGGAGGATATCTATGATGTCATCCTGCGTCCTGATATAAAGGAGCGTAAGTGGGAGCATGTGACCATCCCTCTTGATAAGTTCGTGGATGACAAGGATGCTGCGGAAGATGCTAAGCTGAACCGGGACGGACGTCCGCTTCAGATAAGATTCTATTTCTTCGGTCATGATTCCGATGACGGAGTCGGCTGGTATCTCGATAACCTGGAGATAACAAAGGGTGAAGATGTGGCTCCCGGACAGGTGCAGGATCTAAAAGGCACCATTGACAACAAGGGTCTGAAGCTTCATTTTGTTGCCAATGAAGAGTCTGACCTTGACCACTATGTAATAGAAAGAAAACCGGAAGGTCAGGAGAGCAGCTATAAGAAGATAACTGAAATAGCTCAGGATCTCGATTCCTTCCAGTTCATCAATAAGGGAGAGGACAAAAACCGTCCGAATTCCCACTACCGTGTGAACTACTATGACGATACGGCAGAGGATGGAAGGACTTATGTATATCGTGTTTACGCCGTAGACAAGAGCGGAAACAAGGGTGAATACTCCAGGGAGCTCAAGATAGCTTTCAGCGCCTATGAGGACTCGGTAAGCTATGATTTTGAAAACGATGAGTCGGGCTTCACGCACGGCACCGTAACTGATGGAGCTGTTGATGACTGGGAGTGGGGAACCCCGGATTTCATACCGGCGGAGGAGCTTGATAAGAAGCCTCTTCTTTACAGAATGGCATGGCAGGGACTTGAAAAGAACAAATCCCGTGTTTTCGGTACACGCCTTTCCGATAAGGTTTCAAAAGGTCTGGACAGCTGCCTTCTGATGCCTGAATTCACAGTTAAAAAGGATGACTATCTCTATTTCGACTCCTACTGCGGCATGGGAACCTCCGGTGCCGGTGCGGACTTCTATGTGGAGATACGACCGGAGGGTGCTTCCGGATGGACAGAGCTTATCCCATCCGAGAGAGTCATGGATAACGACCAGATCTTCACCTGGCACCAGATAAGAAAGTCTCTCGACGACTATCAGGGGCAGAAGGTTTCTGTAAGATTCCATGCAGAGACCACCTCCACAGTCTGGATCGACAGCTATAACCTCGGATGGTATCTGGACAATGTCTATGTCGGAAAGAGAAATACCGAGTTCGAAAAGCTTGCCGCCGAAAGATACGGCAGCGTAAAGAAAGCAACAGCCTCCGAACTGGAAAGAAGTGAAGAACTTAGTGAAGCGGAACAGAATAAGGAAGCCGTAAAGGAATCTGAAACGGAAGAAACAGAAGCCTCCACTGACAGGATTGAAACCGGTGCAGCTTCTGACAGCCGTAAAAACAAATCAAAGAATGTACATGAGATAGCATCAGCTTCAACACTGACTTTTGATGTGTCTTCCCTTGTTTCACATGATTCCGGTAAGGATGCTGTAGAGAGGTTAAGTGATGATCATGTGTCATCCGGAAGGAAGGCAGATGTTTCAGAAAGCCGGGAGGACGAGGATTATGTCGATACTTCGGAGGATGCAGATGATGAGGATGATTCGGAACGAAAGGAAAGAAAAACCAAAACCGTAAGGGGTTCCTTTGAGGATCTTTTCTATGAGCTCATCGATTCCGACCATGACGGTGAACTGTCAACGGAGGAGCTTAAGGAAGCAAAGGAAACTACAAGAGATGATAAGTCATCTTCTTCAAAGAAGAAGGGCTTCGACAGGGAGTTTGATGAGGCAAACGAGCTTCCCGATGAGGAAGACACTACCATCAAGCAGTTCTCAACAAAGGAGCTTAACGAGCTTGGAGTAGGCCTTTACACAGAGGGTCATATACCTCTTACCGCAACCATAACCGTAAAGGAAACAGGCGCCTATACAAAGGCTTCTGAGATAGACGGTTCCTTCGCCCTGAAGCTCACATCAGGACAGGGCGGTAAAGCAAAGGAATATACATTGGTCATCTCAGCCTACGGCTTTGAAACAGTGGAAAAGAAGATAAGCGTCAGATCAGGTGACACTGTGATAAAAGAACCTCTTGTTCTTACTGAAGCAAAGAAAGCCGCCTTAAAGGGAATCGTAACCGACGAAAACGGATCCCCTCTCTCAGGGGTAAGTCTCCGCATGGATGAGGATGATAACTTCGAACTTCCGGCAACAGACGGGGAAGGCGGCTATGAACTTAAGGATGCCTATGCAGGAAAGCATACTATCAGGTATCACAAGGAGGGATATATCCCGGCAGAAAAGGAAATCACTCTAAAGGAAGGGGACAACACCCTGGATACCGTAAAGCTCATCCCCCTTGGCTCAATGCTTACTGCCACCACAGATTACGGCGTAAAGCCTGAAAAAGCTGCCGACGGATACTACAAGTCCATCTTCTTCACAAGTGGTGTAAGAGGTGCTGCAGTTAAGGTTCAGACTCCATTTAAGGGAGCCATGCTAAAAAGCGCAGATATCTTCGCAGTACATAATCAGTACTTCAACGGAGACCATATAGAGATCGGTGTGCTTTCCTATAACAGCACAGGCCGTCTCGTGGAGCTCGTACCCTTCAGAGAGTATAAGAACCTCACACCGAATGAATGGAACACCATAGATTTCAGTGAGTATAACCTTAGGACCGATAACCCCGTTTTCATAACAGTAACTTATGAAAATGATATATCCGTTTCCGACAGCATGGGTGTTCTCTACGATGAGAAGGCTCCGGAATCAGCCATAAAGCACAGCTTTGTATATGACGGTGATTTCACGGAAACCTCAACACTTCAGACTGCCGGTGCCTACGGCATAAAGGCAAGCTGGCTGTATGAAGAGGGTTCCGAAAAGAATCCTGAATCAGAGGGCTATATGGAAGAGGAGATCATCCCCGATCCTGATATGGAAGAGTATGAATTCGATGAAGAGACACAGGCCATAACTAAATACAACGGAAAGAGCTCCAGCGTCAATGTTCCTTCAAGGATAAACGGTATAGCCGTACTTAAAATCGGAGACGGAGCCTTTGACGGAAGGGGCAAGGAGGATGAAGAAAAGATAAGAAAGCTTACCCTCCCGGATACTCTCACTGAGATCGGAGCTGATGCCTTCAAGAACAATATGCTTACGAAGGTTGAAATCCCTGAGAAGGTAACAAGGATCGGAAGCGGATCCTTTTCACAACAGTGGAAGATAAATCTCGTGGATCAGTCCTTTACGGTCATATATCCTGAGGGTATAGAGGAAATCGAGGCAGAGACATTTGCAGCAGCAGGAAGTCCTTTCCTCGGAAAATTCCCGGGAGTGAAAAGCATCAAAAAGGATGCCTTTACTTCCATGTATGATGTGGAGATTTCAGCACCGGAGCTCTCAGAAATCGAGGACGGGGCTTTCGGCAGGATAAACAGCAGAGAGTTCAAATATCCGAGAGTTTATACAAAAGAAGATACGAAGCTTGAAAACAAGGATCATCAGTACCTTATAAACCCTGCTGTTGTGACAGTAAAAGCCCTTAATTCAAGAGACCATGAGGATGTGCTGAGAGAGCTTCATTTCTACGGAGAAGGAAACACAGAGATAAACCGTACTGTTCCTGCAGACAGGTTCTACAGAATCGGAGAAAGTATAACGGTCAAGGCTCCGGATATCACATCAAAGAGCAAGTCCTATACAAGCGATGATGCCTCAAAGGCAGTCACACTTAAGAAGGTCAATGTGGTTTCGTTCTACTACCACGCTTATGAAGCAAGACTTCGTGCTCCGGTACTGGAGTCCGATGATGTGATGGTCGGCTTTGCAGTGCCGAAGGGCCAGATCCTGATAAATATCGGCGAAAATGAATATAAGGGCACTGCCAATGAAGACGGTTTCTTTGAAATACCGATAGAGCCGGGAGAAGCAGGAGCTGCAATCTCTGTAAAGGTAAACGGTGAAGAAAGCTACAGCGGTACAGTTCAGTCTGATCCGGAAAGTGACTATCTTGCCGAGGATGGTGTCATAAAGCGATATACAGGCTTATCAAGTCTTGTGACTATTCCAAACTCTGTTGACGGCGCAGGAAAGATAACCGAGATAGGAGACTTTGCCTTTTATGATGTTCCTTTGTACTCAGTTATCATGAGTCCTTCAGTGGAATCCATAGGTACCGGAGCCTTCATGAACTGTGGACTCTCCGAATTCGGATGGGATCTTCAGGACATAAACGGAGCAAAGCTTGTTTACATAAACGAATACGCCTTCCGGAACAACGATATCACAAGTGTTTCGCTGCCTGAGCTCACACATCATGTAAGGATCGGAGCCTTTGAGAACAATTCCATAAAGGACCTTAAGCTCGGAACCTATACTTCCCACATCGGCAACAGAGCCTTCAAGGATAACTTTATCGAAAAGCTTGAAACCTCGCCCCGTCAGGAGGAAATCGGAGTTTCCGCCTTTGAGAACAACCTGATTTCGGAGCTTCACATCCTTGGATGGATGGAAGGCTACGATGAGGGACTGACAGCGATTCCAGCAGATGCCTTCAGAGGAAACAGACTGAGTGAAGTCCTGCTCCCTCCGGAGATCACGGATGTTTCCGAATCTGCTTTCAGTGACAATGTCTCTTCCGGACGCTTCATCGTTGAATCCGATAATGAAAGTGTTCAGCCTACAAAGGGCTACGACGTCAGAAGATCTGACGGGCGGGTACTGAAATATACGGAATAATGATATGATATTGTTGACTCATATCTAAAAAAAACATAAACTCTCTTGACTTGAAGTTAACTCCAAGGTGTATCCTCTCGACATCAAATCAAACAAAGAGAGGATATATAAATGTACGATATTTTAAATACAATCAATTCACCCAGTGACGTTAAGAAACTTTCATCAAATGAGTTAGAGCAGCTGGCTCCGGAGATGCGAGAGGCTCTTTTCAACAGACTTACGAAAATCGGAGGCCATTTCGGTCCGAACTTCGGTATGGTTGAGGCAACTATCGCGCTTCATTATGTATTTAATTCTCCTATAGACAAGTTTGTGTTTGATGTTTCACATCAGAGCTATCCTCACAAGCTTCTCACAGGCAGAAAAAACGGATATATAGTAGATGAATGTTTCGGCGAGGATTCGGGATATACCAATCCTGAAGAAAGCGACCACGATTTCTTTAATGTTGGGCATACCTCAACTTCTATAGCACTGGCTTTGGGACTTGCCAAGGCGAGAGATCTTAAAAAGGATACTGAGAATGTTATCGCAGTGATCGGTGACGGTTCACTTTCAGGTGGTGAAGCTATGGAAGCATTAAACGCTGCCGGCGAACTGAAGACCAATTTCATCATCATAGTAAATGATAACGAAATTGCGATTGCAGAGAATCATGGAGGATTATACAAGAATCTCGCAGAGTTAAGGGAAAGCAATGGAACAGCCTCCACTAACCTCTTCAAAGCATATGGTCTTGACTATATCTATGAGGAAAACGGAAACGATATTCAATCTATGATTTCTTTGTTCAACAAAGTTAAGGATATTGATCACCCTGTGGTTCTCCATATCCATACCAAAAAGGGTCTGGGGTATGAATTAGCTGAGAAAAACAAGGAAGCATGGCACTGGACCATGCCTTTTGACAGAGAAACAGGTAAGCCGACATTCAGTTTCGGAGATGGTGAGAGCTACACAGGTCTTACTGTTGACTACATTATGAAAAAAGCAAAAGAGGACGAGAAATTTGTAGTGGTTACTCCTGCCATGCCGGGAGCCATCGGACTCATGCCTGAACAGCGTGCCGAACTGGGAGATCAGTATATGGATGTTGGTATCGCAGAAGAAGCAGCGGTTGCCATCGCATCCGGAATTGCGAAAAATGGCGCCAAGCCGCTGGTTGTTACCAATATGACATTTATCCAGAGAGCCTATGATCAGATTTCACAGGATGTATGCATTAACAACAATCCTGTGACCATACTTCTGAACTTCGCTTCCTGCTACGGACTGACTGATGTGACTCACCTTGGCATCTTCGGACTGGCTGCCTTCAGCAATATTCCAAACCTCGTTGTTCTCGCTCCGACTTCCAAGGAAGAGTATCTGAATATGCTTTCATGGTCTGTGGATCAGAATGAGCATCCTGTCATGATACTGATTCCGGGTAATGAGGTGACAAGCAGAGCTGCTGATACAGATTTTTCAGAGATCAATAAGTTCAAGGTTGAAAAATCCGGAGAAAAGATCGCCATTCTTGCACTGGGTGGTTTTTATCAGAAGGGTGAAACTCTGGCACAGGCAATTCAGGATAAGCTTAATATCACACCGACACTCATCAATCCAAGATTTGCATCAGGAATTGATGCCGAACTTCTTACGAAGCTTAAAGCTGACCACGATATAGTAATCACTCTCGAAGACGGAATACTTGAGGGTGGCTTCGGTCAGAAAATAGCGTCATACTATGGTACAGCTTGTATGAAGGTGTTGAACTATGGTCTCAAAAAGGAGTTTTACGATCGTTATGATTCTGAGGAGCTCTTGAAGGATGTTGGTATGTCTGCAGAACAGATTGTGGATGATGTTAAAAAGTTGATTTAATGCATATGTCGTCAGCAGCACATTGCACACGAATGTGTGCGTTAGCGCTAATAAGTGAGTGGCAAATACTTTTGACACTCACATCATCATATTGTTTCATTATGGAGAACATTTATGACTATCAAAGAAGTATGTGAAAAATACAATTTAACTCCTGATACTCTCAGGTACTATGAAAGAGTTGGTGTCATTCCG
Source organism: Lachnospiraceae bacterium (assembly GCA_015057945.1). Classification (GTDB taxonomy): domain Bacteria; phylum Bacillota; class Clostridia; order Lachnospirales; family Lachnospiraceae; genus Oribacterium. Next base: position 104,637 of record SVDD01000007.1, read on the forward strand.
GAAGTCAGGAGAACTTCCGGCGGCATCAGAGACTATCAGGAAGGAGATCTCGGATGGGTCGAGAATGCTATCTGTATGAGAGATGCCGGTGTTCCGATAGAAATGCTGATAGAGTATGTGAAACTCTATCAGCAGGGTCCGGCTACCATAACAGCAAGAACAAATCTGCTGAAGGAAGTACGTGAGCAGATCATCGAGAACAAGAAAAAATATGATATAGCTCTTGAAAAGATTGAATACAAAATAGGCCGTTATGAAGAGGCTGAGAAAACCGGCGTTTTGTCATGGCAATAATCTCCAAATGGCGTGAAAATATATTTGCTCACAATGTTTCTGCAGAAAGTGAGAAAATAAGTGATATGTACCCCTTTTTCTGGACAACCAGAGAAAGGGTTTTTTTATGAAAAAAATAGAATAGGAACGACCACTTAATTTGAATTCAAAAAAATTTATATTTTTGTTAGCACTCACTTTTGACAAGTGCTAACAATCGGACTATAACATAGTTGTAAACAAAAAGAGGGGTTCAAAAAGATACTAAACCGTTTTAATCTTCTCAGATTTACATGATCCGCAGTTGATAAAAAACAGCTGATGTATCTAAGAACCTGAATATAAAGGAGGATTTTGATATGTTGTACATGCCTAGTATTTTTGGTGAGAACTTAATGGATGACCTTTTTGGTGATTTCGACCGCGACTTTTATTCAAAGCCTTCACAGAACAAACAGTCAGTAAGTCTTATGAGAACCGACATCAAGGAAACTGATCATGCCTATGAGATGGCAGTCGAGCTTCCGGGATACAGGAAAGAGGATGTAAAGCTGGAGCTTAATGATGGATATCTGAAGATAAGCGCAGCACATAACGACAGCAAGGAAGAGAAGGATAAAGAGGGCAGGATAATCCGCCGTGAGCGTTACAGCGGCTCACTTCAGAGAAGCTTCTATGTAGGCGATGATTTTACACCACAGGATATAGCAGCAAAGTTTGAGGACGGTATACTCAAGATCGACCTTCCGAAGAAGGAAGTCAAGCAGATCGAAGCTCCGAGATACATCGAGATAAAGTAAAACGGTTGTTGAAGATTGGTAACAGTTCAGCCGGAACTTTCGGATCGGACCGGCTTTTGTCCCGGCTGAACTGTGATGTAAATCGGACACCGTTACATAAATAGAATTCAAGCAGGATTCACAAATGATATATCTTCATCAACGAATGCAGAATAAAGATTAATTATCCATAACAGTGGCTTATGGTATGAACGGAAAATATCCGTTTATACCATGGCCACTGTTTTTTATGTCTAATGTTTCCGAAAAAGAAGCCGACTATCCATTTGGACAGATTTTCGAGAAAAGTTTTTCATCATTCAGGAGGGAACACTATGATCATCAAAGCAGTAAAACTATTTGAAAACGGATATATGACAAAGGCCTTTGCTTTTGGAGGAGAAGGTATGGAGGGGATCGATCCCACCATGAAGTATCGGTCAAGCCTCCAGAATTACGTAATCGACACAGGAAACGAAGTCATACTTGTAGATACCGGTGTGCCTTCTGAAATGCCGGAACAGGTTCCGGATGAGAAAACCATGATCTATATGGGAAAGAAGATTGGCAATTATGTAGACGCCCTTGCTGCTGCAGGATATAAGCCTGAGCAGGTCACAAAAATCCTTATCACCCATAAGCATGCCGATCATACAGGGGAACTGCGGGCTTTTCCAAATGCCACGATTTTCGCTGCAAGAGAAGAGTGTATGGCTGATGAACTTAAGTCTTTTTCCAATGTTGAACCCGTGGACTTTACTGACGGGGCTTACAAAAATTTTCCTGCTTCAAAGAAAATAACAGACGGCGTCTGGTTCATTGAAGCGAAGGGACATACAAAAGGCAACAGCATTGTGATCGTGGAAGATGGGGATCTGTTTTACATGATCCATGGAGATGTCACATATACGGATGAAGCCCTTTATGAAAACAAGCTGTCCATTGTATTTGAGGATGTTAAAGCAGCAAGAGTGACCCTTGATGCTGTTCGGGAGTTCATAAGAAACAATCCTACCGTATATCTTTCAACCCATACGCCCCTTGGTTATGAAAACCTTGAAGAAAAGAAAGTCATAGATCTCGACAATCCTCCGGAGACTAAGCCCGTGGGAGAGATCTCCGTGGGAAAAGCAACCGGTAAATATATCTGCTCCGTTTGCGGCTATGTATACAATCCTGCAGAACATGACGGAAAAGCCTTTGAGGATCTTCCGGATGACTGGAAGTGCCCAAAATGCAAACAGGGAAAGGATAAATTCAATAAAGCATAGGTTTCTGAACGCAATCAGGGAAAAAGCGTTCAGAAATCCCGCTGAGCCGGATGGTTTTTTGTCTAAAACCTAAAGACACAAGTACGGATGTTGAATTTCCCCGTAAATTCAGCATTCCATAGCAAAAAAGGAGGTTATTACTATGAAAAGTCGTTTTAAAATCTTTTTCTTAACACTTCTTTTATCCTGTTTAACCGCTATCTCATCTTTTGCATACAGCAGCTATCTTAACAGTGCAGACCCTTTAAACGGCTTAGTTAAAGAAGACATATTAGTCCCCTTCAGGAAAGAAAACTGGTTTAACCCGCAAATCTAACATGATACCCAGACAGAAGCATATCAACTGGGGGCGTGGGCTTTATATAAGCTCCAAACTCCCAGTGAAGAATTGATACTTATGAGTACCGGTATCGGCAACGGCTATGAGTGGGTATTCGGAACTGATGTAGCAAATAATTTCCAAAATAATTTTCCGTACTATTATGCGTATTATTTTGCGCTTAAGGATTACTATAACTCTAACGGCAGAAACAGTTATGCTACATATGCAAATCTTTATGATGAGTATTATTTCTTTAATTCCGGCAATGCTGATGTCGCTATCAAGCAGCTGTTTTCAGATCTTCAGATATTTATAACTGCAAGTAATAATGCCCTGAGAGTTAAATATAAATATCGTTGAAATATGGAAGGAAAACAGGCTGGTAATGATTTCGATACATCGATTTTTGATAAAAATAAAGTGAAATGCTGATCTTGACCGCTTTGCGAAGCTTGGAGTATTCGCCAACTTCACGCCACATTGGCATGCCGGAGATCCACGTATCAGTGCTACCTGGCTCGGTGAGGAACGTTCCAGAAAGCAGTTCCGCTGCAAAACGCTCTGGGACAGCGGCGCTCTTGTTACATGGTCAAGTGACAACATCACCTTCGGAGACTTTATGACCTGGAACCCCTATCTTGGCATGGAAGTGGGAATGACCCGTTTGATCACTGAAAAGACCAGAAATTACGAATATACCAGATTCCCTGAGGTATTCCCTCCTGAGAACCAGAAGATGAGTATCGAAGAGATGCTGCTTGGATTTACGATAAACGGAGCAAAGCAGCTTGGCATCGAAGCTAAAAAAGGCTCCATAACCGTTGGCAAGGATGCAGACTTCCTTGTATTTGACAAGGATCTGCTTACAGCTGAAAAGGAAGGTTTCAGCTATAACAAGCCGAAGGACGTGTACTTTGGCGGAAAGAAAGTAAATTAACAAAAGTTTTTCAGGCGGGCTGCCGTAATGCCGGCAGTCCGCCTTATTCAAAAAAACAATAGCGGAAGGAGGGTTGTTATTCTAATGAAACAGACACTTATTCTCGGCAACATTATCACCATGGACGAAAAGAGGCCCTTTGCCAAAGCGGCACTCGTCAAGAATGGTGTATTTGCTTATATCGGCGATTCGGAGGAGGCAAAGCAGCTGGCAGCCCCGGATGCGCAGGTACTGGATTACGGAGATAACTATATCTACCCGGGCTTCCTTGAATCCCACTGCCACAACTATCTGGCCGGTGACCGCGCAATCGGTCAGGCAAACCTCACTCAGGTTGGCATGACTGACTATGCGAAATATCGCGAGATCATCAGGGATTTCATCGAAAAGAACCCGCAGCGCACCTTTTACATGGCTGCCGGCTGGGTCGAGAATGATGAATATGTTACCAAGGCGTATCTGGATGAGATATGTGCCGATAAGATACTACTCATGCAGACCGGTGGCGGACACTCCATGCTGCTTAACTCCATGGCGTTGGAATGGGCCGGAATCGATGCAGCCTACGCGAAGAAAATGGGCTATGACCTGGTGCATGTGGACGAAAACGGCGAACCGGACGGTTACATCTGTGAAGCACCTGTGTTTGAACTGTATCCCAAGCTTCCCACCACCCTTGAGAATGCCAAGGACTATCTGCTTGCCTGGCAGGACATGGCTCTTGCAAACGGCTACACCGCAGTGGCCGACGCCGGCGTGGAGGTCACCAATCCCATCGCTGTCAGGGCTTTCTACGAGCTGGAACAGGAAAATAAGCTGAAGCTGCGTACCTATGCCTACCTGATGGTTCCAGACAATCCGGAAGACCCAAAGGCGGAGGTGGCCCGCATCGCCAAAGAACGGGCCATGTACAGCGGCGAATACTTCCATGTCATAGGCGTCAAGACATTTCTGGACGGCGTGACCGAAGCGCATACGGGCTGGCAGAATCAGGATTATGCCGATCAGCCCGGTTATCACGGCAACGAGAGATTTAACAATCATGACAAGATGGTGGAACTGATAGCTGAAGCGGACAGGGAGGGACTGTCTGTTCACGTCCATTCCGAAGGAGGCGGCGCGACGCACTTCATGCTGGGCTGCATTGAGGACGCAGAAAAAATCACCGGCGATATGGATCAGCGAAACGTTCTTGCGCATCTGCACTTTGTGACAGATGAGGATATCCGCCGCATGGCTGAAACCGGGTCTGTTCCGGCCGTCCCACCGCTCTGGACGGCGGCGATTCCGGGCTTCTATGACATAGAAGTTAAGTATGTCGGTGCGGAATTGGCCAGCCAGTCCTATCCGATCAAGTCCTTCTTTGATGCGGGCGCATATCCGGTCTTTCATTCGGACTACCCGGTTTCTCCGTCATTCAGCATTCCAAACAGCATTTACATGGCGGAAACCCGCGCACTTCCTAAGGGGATGTTCGATGGCGCTGACACCCGGAACAATATAAAGGAAGCGATCACCCGTGAGCAGTCTCTTCGCGCCCTGACCATTAATGTTGCTCATGCATGGCACCAGGAGCATCGCCTGGGTTCAATCGAGTTCGGCAAGATCGCCAATATGACGGTATATGACTGTGACTTCCTGCATGATGACATTGAAAAAGTCGCCCAGGCAAATCTTATCGCTACCATTGTTGACGGTGAGGAAGTCTATAAAGCTTAGCAGGTGAAGAGTTCTTCGGACCGGATGGCCGCCACGCCTACGACTACATATACTACTATAACAACATAAAGGACAATGCGGCAAAACGTGTCACAGCGTACCTGAATAACAGAACCTGAATTGATTATCCAAGGATGTGAAAAATGCGTATTTATATTGTTCGTCATGGAGAAACAGATGCAAATAAAAAAGGTTATGCCCAGGGATGGACTGATGACCCGTTAAATGAAAACGGGCATATTCTTGCGGAAATTACAGGGCGTGAAATGAAAGGCATTCATTTTGATTTTTGTATATCAAGTCCCTTACAAAGAGCAAGGGAAACTGCGGAGATCATACTCAGAGAATCCGAAAACAGCGTTTCTGTTTCGTTTGATGACCGTATTAAAGAAATGAACTTTGGCAGCTTTGAAGGAATGAGCATCAGAAAAGAAAATGTAGTCAGCTTTCTGAAGAAACCGGTTCCTGACTACAGGTTTCCTGATGGCGAAAGCATCAAAGATGTAATGGAAAGAACACAGGCGTTTCTAAAAGACCTTATAGCTAAAGATGATGATAAGACTTATCTGGTATCCACACATGGATGCGCTCTGAGAGCCATGCTTAATTACCTGTATGAGGATCCATGTGATTTTTGGCATGGACATGTGCCGTTTAATTGCTGTGTAAATATTCTGGATGTTAAGGATGGCGCAGCAACACTTATTGCGGACGACAAGATCTACTACGATTCGGAATTGGCAATCGATAGATATAAGGGTAACTAAAGTATGAAAGGAGACGATAGATGAAAAAATAATTACAGCATTGATAAGCTCTGGTCTTATAGCTTTATGTCTGTCTGGCTGTAACTCTCAGTTATCAGTGCCCGAAATTACGATACCGGCAGCAGAAACTGAAACTGATTCCGGAGAGAGCAATGCTGATGCGCCGGACTATTCTCAGGAGGATTGCTGGTTACAGATTCCGGAGATCACCAAGGATGTCGATACGTTCTACATTTACTCGACAGTTTACGTTGATTCGAGTTTTGAAGAGGGTGCACCTGATTATGCTTCCCTCGACACCCCCGAGATGATCGCTGGTGCATTAGGAGAATACGTGACAAATGCAAGTGTGTACGAAGATTCCACAAACGTTTTTGTGCCATTTTATCGTCAGGCCGGTATGCGCTACGCATGGGAAGTCTCCAGGAAGACCGGAATCATTGACGCAGCACTCTCCGGTATATCCTACGATGATATAAAGGCAGCTCTCGATTACTACTTTGAGAATTATAATGCAGGTCGTCCCTTCATTATCGCAGGACATAGCCAGGGTTCATCAATGGTCAAGTATGTACTGACGCACTACTTCACGGAGCATCCCGAGTACTACGAGCGCATGGTCACAGCCTACGTCATCGGATTCTCTGTCACACAGGAGGACCTCGATACCTACCCTCACCTGAAGTTTGCCACCGGCGAAACCGACACGGGTGTCATCGTGAGCTGGAATACCGAGGGACCGAAGAACGTGGAGGAGAACGCCCACAATGTAGTAGTTCTTCCGGGTGCCATCAGCATCAACCCGCTGAACTGGAAGCTGGATGAAACCTATGCCCCGGCCAGCGAGAACCTGGGCTCATTAATGCTGAACGAAGAAACAGGAGAATATGAGATTACCGACATAGGCGCTGACGCACAGATAGTTCTCGACCGCGGCGTGGTCGTAACGAACACCAGATATGACCAGTATGCTGCAGCCGAATTCTTCGGGCCTCAAAGCTTCCATGAAGACGACTACACAATCTATTACAACAACATCAAGGACAACGTAGCAAAACGTATTGCTTCTTATAAGGCCGGTCATTAGTAAAACTCTAAGGGGCTGTTAATTGTATCTAACTTAAACTACTACGCAGATACGAAAAGAAAAAATAATAATCTTAAACTTCCCACATAAATAGTGGGCATCGTACCTTGAAAACTCTATATTCTAGACTATAAAAATACAATTACGCCACTTTGTAATCACTTGTCAGAGCATCCTGCATATATTCAGGCAATCTGAAAAAGAAATCCTTATAGATTTCTTCAACCTGTTCGTCTGTGATATGAAGTATGTTCTTTATACTTGCAGTCATAGCCTCTACGAGTATGAAAAGCGAATGTTGGAATGTAATGTCTTCCATTTCCTGTAACAGTACATAGAAGATTTCTCCTATCGTACGTTCGTCCTGATCTTTTCTTTGATATACAGAAAGATACATGTATCTGGCAAATACGATGGCCACATGAGCAGTAAGTGCATCGTATGAAAGACTATGGCATTCGGTTCTGAGTTGGAGCAATGATTTACATGTTTTGAAAAAAACTTCAATGTTCCATCTTTTGCCATAAATACGGATGATTTCATCTTCGGATAAGGACATATCTGTGCATATGATTGCAAGCCAATCCTTTTTATTGGATCGGTTACGAACACAAACGATCTTGGCAGGAATTGATGGTTCATCCTTGGTTCCCTTACCTACTTTTACATCTACAGAGAGAAGGTATCTAGAACGCCCACGACGTTTCCTGTTTCTTGAATATATCTGTTTGATGTTAAGTCGACTGCCTTCATACTCATAGGTGATCTTGGAGCTGATCTTGACCATAGCTATAGTATTAAGATTCATCTCTTTGATTTTTAAAATGGTATTAGGATTTGAGAACCAACTATCAAATAGTACATACTTGGCACTGTGTCCGGCATTAACGGCATAGTTAAGCAGTTCCAGTAAAACATCTGGGGCCTTTGTGACAGCCATTTTTCTCCGTCTACCGGCAAGAGAACGATTATCAACTTTGGTAAAATCTCCGAGCTGATTTGTTTCGTTTGAAGAAGCCAAAAGACTGAAGTTTATAGTGACAAAGGAATTGCCGTCAGACCAACTGAGAGTCAGAAGACGAAATCCCTTTTTGTATTTCATGGATACATGATCAAATACTTTGGAAGCCATTTGCGTGCACTTATAACCAGCTCTCTCGTAAAGAGAATCGTCTATGATAAATACATCTGCACGATCATCGCTTGTAAGCGGGTCAAAGAAATTCTTTATAACCGCTAATGCAAGTAAGGTTGTAAAACGAAGCCAGTTAAATCTCGGATCATTCAAAAACCTATAAAAAGTATTTTTTGAAAAAGACCCTGAGAAGTGGTTGGTCTTCATCTGCATGTACATGCTGCTTCTTGAAAAAACATTTACAAGCTTATACCGAAAGATATTTATTACAGGGATTCCCTTTTGCTTTTCGGCATTGCATTTACGGAGTAAGTTACCTACCTTAAAGGTTGAAATAAAATCCGAAACTGAGCAATTAATTTCTTCCTCTGAGTGCTGTCCTTGTGGTAAGATATGCATATGGCGTAAGTCCTTTCTTGGTAAATGTTTTGTGGTAAATTCATTATACCTTATTTGAAAGCGACCTATGCCTTTTTATTTGTCTAAAGTATAGAGTTTTCAAGGTGCATCACACCTTTTGGGTGTGGGAAGTTTGAGTTTTTTTACTTTATCACTGTGCTGTGTAACCACCGTCGATGAGGAGATTAAATCCTGTAACGAACTCATTCTCGATAAGGAAGATAACGCCATGTGCGATTTCTTCGGAAGTACCGAGACGTCCAAGTGGATGAAGGGAGATCAGGTAATCGATGCCTTCCTTGCCCATGGTGTCTTCATTGACCATACCTGTGGTGACGTATCCCGGGTTAACAGTGTTAACACGGATGCCATCCTTGGCAAGAGCCAGTGCGGAAGACTTTGTAAGGATGTTTACGCCGCCCTTGGCTGCATTGTAGGAAGGAATGATAGGATCGCCAATAAATCCTTCGATGGAAGAGGTGCTTACGATGGCTCCGCCCTTCCCCTGCTTCTTCATCTGGATAGCTGCATACTTGATACCATAGAATACACCGTTCAGGTTGATGTCGATGACTTTGCGGAAATCTTCGCCGCTCATCTGGTCAACGGTTCCCTGGATGCCGATGCCGGCATTGTTGAACATGATGTCGAGAGAACCAAACTTCTCAACTGCAAAATCAACAAGCTTCTTAACATCTTCTTCCTTGCTGGTATCTGTCTGGCAGTATACCACATCAGGAGAAATCTCCTTGAGCTTTGCTTCAGCTTCAGCTCCACGCTGTGCGCCACGACCTGAAATAACTACCTTTGCGCCCTTTTTCATCAGAGCTTCTGCAGTTGCCAGGCCAATACCTGAAGTACCTCCTGTTATAATTGCTGTTTTACCTTTGATTTCAAACATAATGTCTCCTTTATGAACAATAAAAATTAGCTCAATTTTATATTTGTTGTGCATATGTGTCAATATCTGGCTATCTTAAGGGGCGACATTTGTTTTAATTTTTCCTCTTAAAGTATTTGGCAGATGATATAATGAATTTGTATTGTGAATTATGTACAGTTTTCAGAAATCCCGATGAGTAAAATCAAAAAATATATGTATGTTGTTTCATGTAGAAGAAAGGTACAGGACCGTATGAAGCGATTATTATTTATTATGATGGGGTTAGTGATGTTGTTTGGATTGTTAGGATGCGGAACAAATGATGAGGGTGGTGAAAAGACCAAGGGTCTTACAGGCACCTGCGGCGATAATATAAACTGGACATATGATAAATCGACGAAGACACTGACTGTTTCAGGCACAGGAGAGATGGTGGCGGAAAAGTTCATGTGGTCGGATTTTAAGATTGATAAGCTGGTTATCGGTGAGGGAATTACTTCGATTGCGAATAATGCCTTTTATTCCAACCATAATCTGAAGGGTGAACTTGTGCTGCCTGATACCCTTAAATCTATAGGTGATTTCGCGTTTTACGGATGTGAGGAGCTGACCGGCGTCCTTACAATCCCGGATTCGGTAGAGAAAGTGGGCGGGTATGCATTCACCCGCTGCAAGGGTTTTACCGGTATCAGACTGTCGAAGTCTTTAAAAGAAATCGGACCAGAAGCATTCTCGGATTTTGAAAATGCGGAAGGCACTCTGGAACTGCCTGAGGGCCTGGAAACCATCGGAAGGTGTGCTTTTATCAGAGCCTTGAAAATAAAAGGTGATCTTATCATTCCCGATTCCGTGACTTCCATGGGAGACTGGGCTTTCAGCCAGTGCGGTTTTGATGGAAAGCTGAAGCTGCCTTCATCTATTGAAAAAATCGAGTATGCCTGCTTTAACGGTTGTGAGAACCTGACGGGTGATCTTGTTATTCCCGACAGTGTTAAGGATATCGATTACCATGCGTTCTTAGGCTGCGGCTTTGACGGAACATTAACCCTGCCCAAGGGACTCGAACATATCGGAAACGGTGGATTATCCTATTGCAGAAAGCTCACCGGAGCTGTGGTGCTTCCGGACAGCCTGAAGCTGATGGAGAACAATGCGTTTGAAGGCGATGAGTGTATCACATCTTTGAAGCTTCCGGCAGGCATCAAATATATCTGCTCCGGCACATTCCGTGGCTGTAAGAGTCTTACAGGGGAACTTGAGCTGCCTGATTCGCTGCTTGTAATCGGCGACCATGCTTTCGGAGCTACAGCATTTACCGGCACCTTAAAACTTCCTTCAGGACTTATCTCAATCGGTGATTCAGCATTTATGAGCTGCAAGGGATTTACTTCTATAGCCGGTTTCCCTGAAACACTTACACACATCAAGAATGGTGCATTTTCTTCATGTGAGGGGCTTACGGGAGAACTGGTATTCCCGGATGGTATTAATTATGTGGGAAAATACGCATTCACAGGATGTACCGGCATTACCAAAGTTACCTTCGGAAGCGGTATCAGCAGTATCGGGCCTAGTGCTTTTGTAAATTGTAACGGGCTTAAGTCTGCTGAGTTTACAAGCGCTATAGCAGATTATTACGGACAGGAAGATAAACATCCGAGTTTCCCTGAAGGCTGCAAGGTCAATGCTCCTGCTTCAGCTGTTAAGCGTGCAGAAATCTGGAAAGAAAATGCATCAAAGTCCATGTACGGAAAAGAAAGCAGCTCATCGAACAATGATGGAGCTGCAAGGGATGAGCCGTATTATTGGACACAGTCTCTTACCGGAGAAGAATATGTCGGCGAAGGACGACTTGCTGATGTTGTATTGTATTTTGAAGAAGATGTGTTAAGTGTGAGAATCAATGGACGCGAACTTCTGACCACAAATTATGAGGCCGACAGGAACGCAGACCTGGATGAACGCATAGTAAACACAAGCGGATTTTTCTGTCGTGATGGCTGGATCGATAGTCTTTCCTACGATGGCGGTTTTTACAGTGATGATATCCTGACTGCGACTATGGTCAAAGACGATGGATCAACGGAAATAGTGCATTTCCATACAGGCTCTGAAGAAAGCCTGTATATCGGATTTGATGAATAAATGTTACTTGATCAGGACTAATAAAGCATCCTGTTAGATTCTGCATCTGTGTGACAGAAATAAAGGGCTAAAAATAGGGAATTATAGGTTTCTGAACGCAATCAGGGAAAATGCATTCAGAAATCCGGCAGAGCCGGATGATTTTTTGGCCGGGGCCAAAAAACCACAAGTACGGATATCGAATTTCTGGGAAAATTCGATATCCTATAGATTAGGAGGATGGAAATGGAAGAAAACTTTAATTACGAAGAAGCGATGGCGAAGTTAAATGCTGCTAAGGCTCTTACACCGGAACAACTTGCAAAAAAACTTGAAGAAGCACAAAGAGTGGCTCAGGAAACATTAGCCAAAATGACACCTGAAGAGCGTAAACGAGCTGAGGAAGAAGCACAGAAGATGATCCGGGAGGATGAACAGAAGCGTAAAGCTCTTCTTGAATCAGCTCAACAGGTTTTAGGCACACGTACTCCTAAGTTCTGTCCGTATTGCGGAACTCCAAACAGCGGAAGCAATTTCTGCCCGAATTGCGGTGGATCAATGAAAAGCAACTAAATCAGATCGAAGGTAACATTAAGTACAGAATTCAGAAAAGACGATAACTGGGACTTTGATGGAGGATGAAATGGTTAAGGGAAATGTGCTTGTAATAGGTAATTCCGGAGTCGGCAAATCCACCCTGATAAATGCGGTTTTGGGGGAAGATTCTAAAAAGAAAGCCATAACCGGGAGAGGTATAAAGGGTACAACCCTTGAACTGGAAATATATGAAAACAAGGGAATATCATTTCGTCTTATAGATACCATAGGTTTTGAGCCGGGATTTTTTAAAGAAAGAAAAGCAGTCAATGCAGTCAGGAAATGGTCAAAAGAATCTACCAGGGCCGGAAAAGAAGATACCCGTGTTAATGTAATATGGTTTTGTGTTGACGGTACTTCATCGAAACTTTTCCCAAAAGCTATAGATTCCATGATGAATGCCACAAGCATATGGAAAAATGTTCCCATAATAGTTGTTATAACCAAATCTTATTCTGAACCGGAACGTGAAGATAACAAACAGATGATAAGGGATGCTTTTGCGGCAAGAAAGAAATATGTCGACAGGCTGAATGATATTATTCCCGTGGTAGCAGAGCCTTATACCCTGAGGGAAGGAATTTATGCTCCTCCGGAAGGGATCACTGAACTTATTGAACTTACTAACAAACTTTTGCCGGAGGGATTTAAAGCAGCTGAACAGGATGTGAAAAACTATAATCTCATCCGCAAAAGGGCTTTGTCTCAGACGGTGATCAGTGTTGCAACATTAGCGGGAATTACAGTGGGAGGCGTTACACTTCCGTTTGCTGATGCGATGATACTAACACCTACAGAAACTCTGGAGATAGAGTCTATAGCGAAGATATGGGATATAAAGAAAAATGAGCAGTCAAAGGCTCTGTTGGATACAATTGTTGATGTGGGTACAGTAGGAGCTGCAGGTAAGCTTCTTGCAGGAAGTTTAAAGGCAATTCCGGTGATAAATGTAGGAGCTGCTGTAGTAAATGCTTTTATAGCGGGCAGTATAGTCTTCGCCCTGGGAGAAGGTGCTTCCTACATATTTGAACAGATATACATGGGAAAGAAAACCATATCCGATACTGAATGGGTAAAAAAGATTTTGGAAGAGAAAATGACAAAATCTTTTTTGGAAGAACTTACAAAGGCCTTGAAGAATCTTCCCGAAAATGCAGATAAAAAACAGATACTTGAACTTATATTAAAAATTTTCGGAAAAAGAAAATAGCATTTAATATGGGTGAAAAAATAAAATAACTTAAACTTCCCACATAAATAGTGGGCATCGTACCTTGAAAACTCTATATTCTAGACTATAAAAATACAATTACGCCACTTTGTAATCACTTGTCAGAGCATCCTGCATATATTCAGGCAATCTGAAAAAGAAATCCTTATAGATTTCTTCAACCTGTTCGTCTGTGATATGAAGTATGTTCTTTATACTTGCAGTCATAGCCTCTACGAGTATGAAAAGCGAATGTTGGAATGTAATGTCTTCCATTTCCTGTAACAGTACATAGAAGATTTCTCCTATCGTACGTTCGTCCTGATCTTTTCTTTGATATACAGAAAGATACATGTATCTGGCAAATACGATGGCCACATGAGCAGTAAGTGCATCGTATGAAAGACTATGGCATTCGGTTCTGAGTTGGAGCAATGATTTACATGTTTTGAAAAAAACTTCAATGTTCCATCTTTTGCCATAAATACGGATGATTTCATCTTCGGATAAGGACATATCTGTGCATATGATTGCAAGCCAATCCTTTTTATTGGATCGGTTACGAACACAAACGATCTTGGCAGGAATTGATGGTTCATCCTTGGTTCCCTTACCTACTTTTACATCTACAGAGAGAAGGTATCTAGAACGCCCACGACGTTTCCTGTTTCTTGAATATATCTGTTTGATGTTAAGTCGACTGCCTTCATACTCATAGGTGATCTTGGAGCTGATCTTGACCATAGCTATAGTATTAAGATTCATCTCTTTGATTTTTAAAATGGTATTAGGATTTGAGAACCAACTATCAAATAGTACATACTTGGCACTGTGTCCGGCATTAACGGCATAGTTAAGCAGTTCCAGTAAAACATCTGGGGCCTTTGTGACAGCCATTTTTCTCCGTCTACCGGCAAGAGAACGATTATCAACTTTGGTAAAATCTCCGAGCTGATTTGTTTCGTTTGAAGAAGCCAAAAGACTGAAGTTTATAGTGACAAAGGAATTGCCGTCAGACCAACTGAGAGTCAGAAGACGAAATCCCTTTTTGTATTTCATGGATACATGATCAAATACTTTGGAAGCCATTTGCGTGCACTTATAACCAGCTCTCTCGTAAAGAGAATCGTCTATGATAAATACATCTGCACGATCATCGCTTGTAAGCGGGTCAAAGAAATTCTTTATAACCGCTAATGCAAGTAAGGTTGTAAAACGAAGCCAGTTAAATCTCGGATCATTCAAAAACCTATAAAAAGTATTTTTTGAAAAAGACCCTGAGAAGTGGTTGGTCTTCATCTGCATGTACATGCTGCTTCTTGAAAAAACATTTACAAGCTTATACCGAAAGATATTTATTACAGGGATTCCCTTTTGCTTTTCGGCATTGCATTTACGGAGTAAGTTACCTACCTTAAAGGTTGAAATAAAATCCGAAACTGAGCAAGCTAGCGTAAAGTTTTTGTAGGTTTAAGAAAATAGAAAAGAGAACGATCTCGAATAAGTGATAAAGTTATTGCGACG
>SVDD01000048.1:0-18861 GCA_015057945.1 Lachnospiraceae bacterium
GGCTAAGCTGTAAGTGCTGTAAAGCATTCAGGTGATAGTTACTAATAGGTCGAGGGTTTGACCAATGAGGTTGAATGTTTATCGGATAAGGAAATGATGGATTACTGAGAATAATTGATAATGTGGTGTACAGTTTTCAAGAGACGATACTTAATATAGATATAAGCTTTAGAAGTTCCGATGGCAACATCGGAGCTTTTTTTTAGGTATAGGAAAGTGCCATGTAATCTAAACCCCACTCTCATTGATGAGTATAAATAGCCTGGGCCGGTGCCGTCCCACCCTATTTTCGAATAGCCACACGAATACTTATAAAATTAATTAAATATTTACAATTATTTTGCTGACAAAACAGCAAATATGATGTTAATATACGGCTTGTGTCTTAGGAGATATGTCATGTTATGGCATCGTATGGGAGAGTATATAGTAAATGGATAGAATTATTAAAAAAAACGGATTTACACTTGCTGAACTTTTAATTGTTGTTGCCATTATAGGCGTACTTGTGGCAGTCAGTGTACCTATCTTTACAAATCAGCTCAAGAAAGCCAGACTTGCAACAAATAAGGCGAATGCCCGTGCGGCTTATGCAGCTGCCATGGCATGGTATATGGATAATTACAATACAGATGACGAGGATAACAGAACGTCGGGAACTTATGATGTGAAAACAGGTAAGTTTGAAGGAGGAATGAACGGATCTGCTCCTGCGACTAATTTAAATATTGACGAAAGAGATATTGCCAAGTGGACTGAGGATACATCTGCTACAAGAGGTAAAAAAAATCTGGGAGATAAAGTATTTACTAAGTGGGATGTGTATTGGACCAGGGCTTTTGACGGAACTATAGAGAGTTACACAGCACATGATTAATGACTTGTAAGAAGGCTCTATAGAAAGAAATATGTGCAAAATGCTGCATTATACAGCTGTAACAGCAACAAAAAGCACAAGCCGAAACATCGACTATTGTGCTAATGACCAAAATAGCAGTGCAAAATTTGTATAAAATAACCCTTACCCTCTTTGCGATTGTGTATATAACCAAACTTATACGCAAACGCATGATTGTGTATAAATTAATACAAGGATATGTGAAAAAGTATGCTATCATACGCCACAAGTCATTTATGGAAAGGAGTTTACGAAATGAAGATATATGAATCTAAACATGGAAAAAGCCGTGTCACAGCGTGCATCACAAACCTGAATAAAGGACGATACTACGAAGTACATCTGGAAAACGGAAATATATTATATATTAAGCAGGAAATATTCAATAGAATGTATGTCTTAGCTGCAAGTTAGAAAAGGTTTTACAGGGCATCCTGTAGGACCTTTTCTTGTTTTGAGAAGATTAAATGATATGATATAAATGTCGTAGGTTTTCTTCCGCTGGACTTGAATAAAAGTGGGAGACAGACTTCATAACATACCCCATCTGTCATCCGGCTTTCGAGAAGATATTTTCAATGGCTGGTGATACTGGGGGTACCCATGGACGCATTTTGCATCCGGATAGTGAATGAGAAAATAACTTAAAGATAAGGCGGTCAAATGGCGACACAAGGCGCAACACAGGAAAGAACCAATATAAAACTTCAGGAACCCAAAAAATATAACGTGATCATGCATAACGATGACTTCACAACCATGGAATTCGTGGTAGAAGTTCTGGTGGATATATTCCATAAGAGCGAAGCAGAAGCAGAGGCGCTTATGATGACTGTACATAAAGGCGGTAAAGCAGTCATAGGATGTTATCCCTTTGATATCGTCGTATCAAAGGTGAACGCAGCCAGAATGCGTGCGAAAGCGGCAGGATTTCCATTTAAGATAACAGTGGAGGAAGCTTGAGTATGAATGTAACAGAAGAAGTTGCAGCTATTATAAACAGCTCATTCATGATGGCTACAGAGAAACATTATGAGTATGTAACACCGGAGATGGTGCTGCTGGCAATGTGCTCTGACGATAATTTCAAAATGGCTTTTTCAAACTGTGGCGGCGATATAGAGACATTATCAGCGGATCTTTACAGATATCTGGAAGAATATGTAGAGAAGGTTCCGGATGCTGAACCTGAAATGTCCGCCGGCATGCAGATAGCATTTGCCATGGCGCAGAACCAGGCAGTGAACAGCAGTAAGACAGTAGTTGAACTCTCGCACCTTGTACACGCATTCTTCAATCTTAAGGAAAGCTATGCCGTTTACTATATGAATCAGCAGGGAATAGACGAGGTGTCACTTATTGAAGAGCTTTTAGACACCTATGAAGAGACCGATGAGCCTCTGATTTCCGGTGAAGGCACACATTCCGAAGAAAAGCGGGAAGACGAATCCGTTACGGAATATGCCCCCTGTATCAATGATATGCTGGAAAACGTCAATCCGCTTATAGGACGTGAAGCGGAGCTGGAAAGGACCATTCAGATACTTTGCAGGAAGGACAAGAACAATCCGCTCCATATAGGTGAGCCGGGAGTAGGAAAGACAGCCATTACCTATGGACTTGCAAAGCTTCTGAATGATGGCAATGTTCCTGCATCGCTGCAGGGAGCGAAAATCTACTCACTGGATCTCGGAAGCCTCCTTGCGGGAACCAAGTACCGCGGAGATTTTGAGAAGCGCCTGAAAAAGATACTATCACGAATCGAAAAAGAAGAAAATCCGATCATCTATGTAGATGAAATACATAACCTTCTGGGGGCAGGTGCCACAGGGGAAGGAAGCTTTGATGCTGCAAATATTCTGAAGCCATACCTTGCGGAAGGGAAGATCCGCTTTATCGGCGCAACGACCTTTGAGGAGTATAAAAAGCATTTTGAGAAGAGCAAGAGTCTGGTCAGAAGATTTCAGAATGTTGAGATAAAGGAACCAAGTATCGATGAGTCCATAAAGATACTTGAAGGGCTCAGAAAGAAGTACGAGAAGTTCCATGGTGTGACTTACGGTAAAGGTGTGCTGGAATATGCGGTACGGATGAGCCAGAGATACATTAACGAAAGATTTCTCCCGGACAAGGCCATCGATCTGATTGACGAAGCAGGAGCTTACAGAAAGATACATCCGCTGGAGCAGAAGAAGCAGACTGTAGG
Organism: Lachnospiraceae bacterium; assembly: GCA_015057945.1. Lineage (GTDB taxonomy): Bacteria > Bacillota > Clostridia > Lachnospirales > Lachnospiraceae > Oribacterium. The sequence continues at coordinate 3,105 of SVDD01000048.1, forward strand.
TAAGGCGCTTATCAATGAAGTTCTGACAAAGATCTGCAGAGTGCCCATAGAAGCAACGGAAACAGACGAAATTGCCGGGCTGGCAACATTGGAGAAAAGAATACTTTCTCAGGTATACGGGCAGGATGAGGCGGTTAAACAGGTCGTTAATGCTGTTAAGTTCTCAAAGGCAGGGATGACAGAGGAAACGAAGCCTCTCGCAAGTCTCCTGTTTGTGGGGCCTACAGGCGTAGGAAAGACTGAGATCGCCAGAACCCTGGCAAAAGAGCTGGGCATATCCCTTGTCCGCTTTGATATGAGTGAATACGAGGAGAAACATTCTGTGGCAAAGCTGGTGGGTGCTCCTGCCGGATACATAGGATATGAAGAGGGAGGCCTCCTGACAGAAGAGATACGCAAAAACCCGAATTCCGTACTTCTTCTGGACGAGATCGAAAAGGCACATCCCGATGTATTTAATATACTTCTGCAGGTCATGGACTATGCGACCCTGACCGACAATCAGGGAAGAAAAGCTGATTTCAGAAATGTGATCATCATCATGACTTCCAATGCAGGTGCCAGCAGACTGGGCAAATCCGGTATAGGATTCCTTGCTCAGGACGGGACCAAAGACACCCTTATGGAAGAAGTGAAGAAGGTATTCCAGCCTGAATTCAGAAACAGACTAAGCCGTATAGTTGCCTTTAACAGCATGGATGAGACCATGGCTGGACTTGTTGCAGAAAAGAAGCTTTCTGAACTGAGTTCAATGCTTACGGCGAAGAATGTTGAATTGAGCTTCACGCCTGAGGCCGTTCAGCTTCTGAAACAAAAAGGCATCAGCAAAGAGTACGGAGCCAGAGAGATTGACAGAGTCATCAGAAATGATGTAAAGACTCTGATGGTGGATGAGATACTCTTCGGAAAACTCAAGAAGGGCGGAAAGTGTCAGCTTGATGCAAAGAATGATAAGTTCACTATAAGGTTTCTGCCTAAACGCAAGGTGAACAAAACAGATAGAGAGTGATTTCGTGCCGGGCAAAGATTGCATTATATTGAGTAGGGATATAGAAACATGAGTCCCTTAACTGATGTAATGAATACTGAGGTTCCGGGGCGATAATAAATGGGATAAACACAATGGCTATATATCAGTTGAGTGAAAAAGAAATATGGTTTCCCATGCCATCGGAGGCAGAGGATGACGGACTTCTGGCTGTGGGCGGCGATCTATCACTGGATCGTCTTCTACTGGCCTATGCACATGGCATTTTTCCGTGGTTCAATCCGGGCGAGGAAATACTCTGGTGGTGCCCCAAAGAGAGATACATCATTCGCCCCTCAGAAATACATGTTTCTCATTCTATGAGGAAATTTATACGGCATCATGAGATTAACATTAAGATGAACAGGGACTTCGGAGATACCATGCACAGGTGCAGACTTCAGAGAGAGTTCAAGGAAGGTACCTGGATATCCGATGAGATGGAGGCTGCTTACGGGCGTCTGTTCAGAGCAGGATATGCCATGAGCGTGGAGTCTTACATAGATGGCGAACTTGCAGGGGGACTTTACGGAGTTTCCATAGGCAAGTGTTTCTTTGGAGAAAGCATGTTCAGTGAGAAGGAGAACGGCTCAAAACTTGCACTTATTTTCCTGGCACGTCTTATGGAGGAGCATGGCTTCAATATGATAGACTGTCAGTTCCATACAGATCACCTGGAGAGTATGGGCGGATGCTATATCAGCTACGAGGAATACTGCAGGCTTTTGGATGAAGGAATCGATGATGATTGGGAAAACAATTAAATTTAGCACCACATATTTTTCGATACTTTGATGAGATTCCTTATATTATTATCGGGTTATGCCGACTAAGTAAATATGTACCATAATAACCATATTATTTAAGGAAAACATCATTTTGTAGATTTTGCGTTTGAAGAGTACTTATGGTAAAATCATACGGTGTGAAGTTTTTTCACAGGCATAGTGAGGTGACAAATGAGTTATATTGATCAGGAAGCTACAGGCAAACTGTTACGTATGGCTGTAAAAAATAGCAATTACTCGGTTGCGGAAATCTGCAAGGAGATGAATATATCGACTACTTCCATTTACAATTGGTTCAGAGGCGACAGCCTTCCAAGTATTGACAATTTGTTTTTATTTGCTGAGCTTGTAGGCCGTAAGGTCGATGATATCGTTGCCTATATTTCTGACAGGAATAAGGCAGATGCAGCTTGACCGTATGAAGACGTGTATGTTTACAGCATAGTTTTATTTGGATGTATTTAAAACATGACAAAACCCCTTTAGGTTCATGAGATGAACCTAAAGGGGCCTTTTTAATTAAAGCAGGATCTTATAGTCTTCGCTGCCTTCTCCGTCGATAGTGAAGTAAGCAACTGCCTCTTCAGGCTTTACATAAACTTTGACATCCTTTACATCTGCCTTTATTTTCTTTGCATTCTGAACGGCATCATCCTGAATCTTTGCAGGATCAAAATCGATGCCGTTGATCTGTAAAATAACTGAAGACTTAACAGTAGTTTCCTTCTTCGGGGCTGCGCTCTTTGATATGGGAGGCTTAGGAGCTGATTCCTTTGCAGGAACAGTCTTCGTTACTTCTTCCTTCTTTGTAGCTTCGGCAGCCTGAGGCTTTACCGTTTTTGCAGCTTTAGGTGCAGCGGGTGCAGTTGTTTTAGATGTAGTTGATTTGGTTTTTGCCATAATCTTAAATCTCCTTATATAGAATAAAAGCTTTAATATTTTTGATTGTATTTCCGCGAAATAGGTATGTCAACACTTTCGCGATTTTTATTAGCGCTAAAGTGTATTGATAAGGTAAAACAGAGCCAATTTTGATCTACATCTGCATGTAAGACATCCGGGCATAAGACCCGCTTTCACCAGTAAGATCAGACATTACATTTAGAATACATTAAAACAAACACCGCCATCATAAAATGATGGCGGCATCTGTTCTTTATGGATGAGTATTTATCATGGATGTCAGATTAAACGATAATCTGATCGACCATATTCTTTAATTCTGTAGCATGATTGTTAAGTTCCTGGCTGGAAGCAGAAGACTGTTCGGCTGTAGCGCTGTTCTCCTGAACGACCTGTGCGATCTGTTCGAGACCGGTGGTGATCTCCGCGATGGAAACAGCCTCACGCTGCATTTCATTGGCAATGTTGGCAACGAGCTCCTTGGATCTCTCGGAGCTTTCCTTAACCTCGTTGAGGCTTTCTGCTGAAGATGTAATAAGCTTTGAACCGTTCTGTATAGCTGAAATTGTATCCTCAATCAGAGCCGAAGTCTCGGAAGCAGCGGAAGCGGATTTACCTGCAAGGTTACGTACTTCATCTGCTACTACCGCAAATCCCTTACCGGCAGCACCTGCACGGGCAGCCTCAACGGCTGCGTTAAGAGCCAGGATGTTAGTCTGGAAAGCGATGTCATCGATGGTTTTAATGATATTCTCTATCTGATTGGACTTGTTGGCGATTTCATCCATGGCGCTCTTTACACGGCTCATCTGCTCGTTTTCGGCATTGATTCTTTCGGCAACACTTGCAGAGAACTGCTCAACATCATTAGCAGACTTGGCATTCTGGTTGACCTTGTCTCTGATGGTCTGAACTGTAGCTGAAAGCTCCTCAAGAGTTGAAGCCTGCTCGGTTGAACCCTGTGAAAGAGACATGGCACCGTTTGCGATATGACTTGAACCGGTCTCTACACTTGATGCTACATCATTCATCTTGCTGAAAATACCACTGAGATTACTGTGGATATCGTCATAAGCCCTGATGATATTGGAATAGTCACCTATGTACTGGTCTGAGCACTTAGGTTTGGCCGCAAAGTTTCCTTTGGCCATCTCCATGAGCATGTAGCAGATATCCTGAATAACATTGGAAGTCTGTGTAGAAGTGTGCTTAACAGCAACTACCATGGTTCCGATTTCATCCTTGCCGAATCTGGAAGAATCGATCTCAAAATCGAACTCGCCTTTTTCGAGTTTCTTCATGGAGTTAACGACTACATTTACACCTGTTGTGATACTCCTTGAAAGAAGGGTGAAGATCACTGTACTTGCAATGATTATGATCACAAACGTAACCGGGATGACTATAGCGACGATCTTACTGAGTACGTCGGACTCTTTAATTATCTGTGCTGCCTGATCCTCACATTTTATACCTATATCATCGAGGGCATTGGTAAACTGCATCTGAGGGGAAGAGTCGGATGTACTGAAGTTTGCATCATAATATGCTATCGCCTTATCCTTATCACCGGATTCTATAATATTCAAAAGCTCGTATGCAGCAGCGGTGTAGCTGTCAAACTTCTTCTGCAGATCCGCTGTCATATTCTTATCGTCCCAGGTATTAATGATATTGTTGAGGTAAGACTGCATGGTGGCAAAACGCTTGTCGAAATCCTTTCGCTGGTTCTCAGGAGAATTGCTTTCGATCTCGGACTGATACAATGCGAGAAGAAGTCGCTTTGCAGTAGCATTGAGATCCTTCCTTACTACCAGCTCTGCGTAGGTGTTTTCATATTCAACCTCCCCGAAATGATTCATTTTGGAGCTCATCTGCCCGAATGAAACTAATGACACGATCATCATGACGGCGATGAGAATAGTAATGACTACCTGTGTCATGGTAAATCTGGTTCTGATACTTAGATCTTTAAACATTTGTGTTCCCTCACTAAACAAATCGAATGATAATATGTGTTGCTTTTATCAACATCGGCGTTAGTGATACCAAATATTAACAAGATAAGGCTGATTTAGAAATTATAACATGATATCTGTGTCATAACATTGTAAAAAAGGAGCAGCTCATCCTGAGATGAACCGCTCCGGTAAAACTTTTCTTTACTTCTGTCTGATATATCAAAGCTCAATCTTGTAGTCTGCGCTTCCTGCACCGTCTACTGTGTAGTATGCGGCAGAATCAGCAGCGTTGACATAAACATTCACTGCCTTGACGTCCTTCTTTATATTCTGTGCTGCAGCAACGGAATCTTTTGCGATCTGAGCAAAATCATAATCCTTTCCGTTGAGCTGTAATGTGATGGTTGACTTAACTCCTGTTGCTTTAGTTGACATAATTATCCCCTCCATAATGAAATGTTACTTTTAAACTCACATCATTATATTTTCAATGTATAAGTTTGTCAATTATGTAGCAAAATTAAGATATTATATAGCACAATTAAGACATACAGTTACCGGAAGTATGAGAGGTGCCTCAAAAAAATGTCCAAAGCGGTTTTATAAATACGATTTATGCCGATAAAAAAGTATGGATAGTAAGTAACATTATGAGATTTTTTTCCTGACAGGGATTTGTTGTTGCGTATTGACAGTTTTTCAATAGCAGGTGTCGATTATGGAAAGAGGACAAAGAAAAAACGTTAACGATCTATCTGTATTGCTTCTGGCATCCATTTTTATGAATGGTTTTGAGACCGGAGGATACCAGGCATCGCTTTTGTACATCGGAGAGGAGTATGCACTGGATCACAGTGCACAGGGAGTCATCGCTTCGGTGGAACTTTTTGCAACTATGATAGCTCCCATTGTTCTGGGATCTATAGCTGATAAAGCGGGTAAAAAGATAATGCTTACCTTATTTACCGCAATGAGAGTCTTTTCGGGAATCATCATTCTTCTGGCGACCCATTCACTGCCATTTGCAGTGGGTGTATTCGTTCTGGGCTTTGCTACCAGTATCATCCAGTATGTGGCCATAGCGGAGATGGATGACGCGTATCCTGTGACTAAGCATAAGAGGATGGGCGGAATAACGGCCATGTATGCATTTGGTGCGGTCATCGCACCTCTTATAGTCGGAGCTGCCATAAAGAATTCTTTCGGATGGAAGAGTTTCTTCGCATCTGACTGTATCATATCCTTAATCCTCACGATCCTTTTATGGAAGATAAGCTTTGAACCCAGAGAGAAGGTGATGGATTCCGACATTTCGGAGGACAATTCCGCAGCGGGTTCCGGCAGCGAGATTTATTTCGGAGGAGTGGCACTTCTCTGCATTATCATGTTCATTTATGTCGGAGTTGAGAACGGAGTGGGATTCTTCCTGAACGGTTTTATGCATGACCATGTACATTCCGAAAGAGGCTACTTTGCGGTTTCTCTTTTCTGGATGGCGATGATTCCGTCTAGAGTTCTGTGCGGTTATTTCTGCAGATACAGACGCTTTCTTCTATGTGCGGCCCCGACGGGTGCGGCAGTTCTCCTCGGAATCCTTTCAGCCGTAACAAATGAGTATGCAGCCTTTGTTCTGGTATTTATCCTTGGATTTTTCTGCGGCGCTGTATATCCTAACGTACTTACCTACGCAGCTGATTTCAGCGGAAAGAAGACGGCTACTGTCATAGCGGCCATTACTGTTGCCACCGGTGTAGGAGGAACGGTCATTTCTGCGGCATTCGGTTTTTTGGAGACTGCCATCGGTTTTACGGGATCCTTCAGGATCCTTGCAGTGATTCTGGCTTTGGATCTTCTTTTTGCTCTTCCGGTAGTGTTTGATATGAGAAAGAGAAAACGTCGTTAAGTTATAGAAAGGTTAATCATGGACGCAGCAGTATCATCAGAAGAACTCAATAAATATATAGTAGATAACATCGAAAACGCCATAATAAGCGGAGATATCAAGGTTTATTATCAGCCCATCATACGTACTATGACAGGTAAGGTGTGCGCGGCAGAAGCGCTGACACGATGGATAGATCCGGTCCATGGTTTTTTGAGCCCGAGACTTTTCGTCAAAGTGCTTGATGAGGCAGGAAAGCTGCATTTTCTGGACTCTTATGTCATCAGAACGGTATGTAAGGATATAAGAGGAAAGATAGATAAGGGGGAAGAACCGTTCTCCGTATCTATCAATCTTACCAAATCGGATTTTCTGAATTGTGACATCTGTAACGTATTCGAGGAAGCCGAGAGAGACAGCAGGATCCCGGCTGAGTTTTTGTGCCTCGAAGTAAGCGAATCCATAATCAAGGACAATGCTGAGATAGAGAATATATTGATCAAACTGTTGGAAAACGGTCATGAGAGATGGCTTGATGACTTCGGACACGGATATTCATCCTTCACGGCACTGAAGAGAAGGTATGATGTGGTGAAGTTCGACGTGCGATTTCTCCATGGCCTCGGAAATGATGAACAGCAAAGGGCCAGGACCATCATCGCCTATTCTATCAATATGGTCAAAAAGCTTCATTTCAGTACTCTGATAGAGGGAATTGAAACCGAAGAGGAGTATGTTTTTTTCAAAAATCTGGGCTGTGAGATGATACAAGGGTACTATTTCTCAAAACCTATGGCTCTTGATGATCTGGAAGAGCAGGGATTTAAAATAGAAGCCAGAGAGGAGAGAGACTATTACAACGCCATCGGTCAGGTTTCCAGAGAAGATTCTTTGGGCAGCACCAGGTATAAAGAGGAAGCTATCGCGGTATTTGAGTATAGAAACAAGTCCATTTACTATTTGTATCAGAATGAAGCAAACAAACTGCTGCTGGAAATGCTGGGCGGGCTTAATACCGATTCTGCTGAGCGTATCATGAATCAAAAATCCGGCGTCATTCAGGAGAGGATACGTCCTTTTATCAAAGATCTGAAAAACGGTGGCAAGGATCTGAAATTCTCATATATGTTCTCCGGCAAGATGCTGAATCTTAAAGCCAGTTTTATCGCCGCAAACCCCAAAACGGGAGCATTTGCATTTGCCATATATACCATGATCATGCAGGACGAGACCAGATATACCACAAATATACTCCTGAAATCCATGCAGGAGGTTTATTCGATATTCGACAGAATCGACCTGATCGATTATGAGGACAAGCGCGTAAAGAACACCTATATCAATACCACTTCCTACGGCGGTATCACGGAGGGTGTTGAAATAGACAGGGCCATCAGGGTCTGGTGCGATGATATCATACATCCTGATGAAAGAGAACGATTTCTGGAGTTCATGGATATAGACAGTGTCAGAAAAAGGATATCAGATCTTAAGTCCAGGCATCTGACACAGTTTTTCAAAACCCAGATGGAAAACGGGCAGTATGTGGAGAAAGAGTATATTCTGCTGCCCATAAATCTGGATGGAAGAGAAATGCTTCTGGCAGGGATAATCAATATTGATATTAATGAGGATTCCCTTTTTATAAAGAGGATGTAAGTTATGATACAGAGAACATTCATACTATTCCAGGCCGATGAGATGAATATGATCCTCCAGGAATGGGGGCAGGTCATTGAGGATAAACCGAAGAACAATATGTTCCTTGTTTTTACGGTAAATGGCTTTACTGAGGAAAAACTTGATGATGCCTTATCGCTTGTTGTAAGGGAATATCCCAATATCAATATGATCGGGATCCATCAGCGGGCCTCTCACAAATACAGCGAATATCTTAGAGTTTCCTTCTGCCTTATGGAAAAGTCTGTCATCACGCCATTTTCCTATTCTTTCAGTGATATAAGTGAAGATGCGGCTATGGGAGAGCTGTCCGAAAAGGTCATACATATCAGTGATCCGGCCTGTATTCTGCTTTTTGCATCGGGAAGTTCCACCAAGATATCCCATAATCTCGGGGTGTTTGAGAGGAACCATCAGATTCCTGTTGCGGGAATCTGGACGGCTGATTTCGAAAATATCGAATCGGAAACCCATTACGTGTGGCAGAATGAAAAGATGAAAAGAGGAATCGTGGGCTTCATTCTGTCCGGAAAGGACATACTGGTCCACACTGAACTTTTGACCGGCTGGAGACCTCTGGGAAAGAATTTCGAAGTTGAGGTAAGGAGCAAGGGCTCGGATATAAGCATTGGCGAAACTGTTGTAAAAAAGATAAACGGAAAGGATGCCATAGATATTTACCGCAGATACCTGAATATAAAGCCGGATGAATATCTGCTGGATAATATAAGGGAATTCCCGTTCCTGTTAAAGCGAGATAATGAACTTATAAGCAGGATCCCCTATAGATTTGATGAGGCGGGACAGCTCTATTTTCTCGGGCATTTAAGAGAAGATGATATAGTGAGTTTTTCATCGGGTAATAAAAACACCATATTCAGTGAGATTTCATACAAGGTGAACAGATTTGCCGAGTTTGTTCCCGAAAGTTCCTTCCTGTTCGGAAGCGATATGAGACAGATGTTCAAGGACAAAGAGCTCAAGGCCTTTCAGAATATCGATGAAAACCTGCAGTATATAAGAGGAAAAGGACAGTTTCTGTTCCATGACGGTATAGGCGGTACCCACAATGTTTCCAGCGTCATCATGGGGATGAGAGAGGGGGTTCCCGAGAACGTTAAGCATGTTGATTATAAAGATGTGCTCAGCTCCTCTGAAAGTGAAGGCGTAGTGCCTCTGGCTGACAGAACCAGTACATTTTTGCAGGCGATAACCGATGACCTCAATGAGGCTATAGCCAAGGCTGAAAGTGCCAATAAGGCTAAATCCTCATTCCTGTCACATATGTCCCATGAAATACGTACCCCTATCAATGCCATCCTCGGAATGGATGAGATGATCCTGAGAGAGGGCGTAGATGCCACGGTCAAAAGCTATGCACTTGATATCCGTAACGCCGGTGTTGAGCTTCTGGGAATCATAAATGATATTCTGGATTTCTCAAAGATAGAGTCAGGAAAGCTCACAGTTATCCCGATTGAGTATAAAATGGCCGATATGCTCCGGGATCTCTATCACATGATCAAAAAGCGTGCAGATGATAAGGGATTGGAACTTATTCTGGAGGCTGATCCGGAAATACCTGAGGTCCTTTACGGTGATGAGATCCGTATAAAGCAGATCATAACGAATATTCTGACAAATGCCGTAAAGTACACTGAAAAGGGTAAGGTCTGGTTCCGTATAAAGATCGAGAGCCTCAATCCCATGGAGGTGGTTTTGAACTTTTCCGTAGAGGATACGGGAATAGGAATAAAGGACGAGGAGAAAAATAAACTGTTTGAAGCCTTTGAGAGACTGGATGAGAAGAGAAACCGTACTATAGAAGGTACCGGCCTCGGTATGAACATCACTCAGAAGCTTCTGAAGCAGATGAAGAGCTCCCTTAATGTTGACAGTGTCTACGGAAAGGGCTCCACATTCTCATTCGTTCTGACCCAGGCGGTAAGATCACCTTCTCCTATGGGAAAGGTCAATATTGAGGAAAGAAGAGAGTCCTACAAGAAGAAGGGTGCAGCGTTTACTGCTCCTGAGGCAAGGATCCTTGCGGTCGATGATACAGTACTTAACCTTACGGTCATCAAGGCTCTCGTAAAGCAGAACAAAATTAATGTTGATGTGGCGGAAAGCGGTCAGGAAGCCATAGAGCTTGCCAGAAACAATCACTATGACATCATATTCCTGGATTACCGTATGCCTGTCATGGACGGAATCGAGACTCTCCACAGGATGAAGGAACTTGAGGGAGATCCATGTATGTATACTCCTTTCATATGTCTTACTGCCAATGCTGTCACCGGAGCTATTGAGGAGTATATGAAGGCCGGCTTCGACGATGTTATCACCAAGCCTATAGATGCGGAGCTTCTTGAGAAGAAACTGAGGTTCTACCTTTCTCCTGAGCTGATTCATGAAGAGGCAGAAGGAGATACCTATGAAGAGGCAGAGTCTGAGGAAGAGCCCGAAGCGCTGCTTCCGGCGGAGCTGAAAGAGATAAAAGAAATATCTCTGGCGGATGGACTGCAGCATTGCGGATCTGCCGAAGGTCTCATGAGTGCACTTCAAAGCTTCTATGACAGCTTAAAGGACAATCTCAGGATCATTCAGGACAATTTCGACAGTGGAGACATTAAGAACTACACCATAAAGGTTCATGCCATGAAGAGTTCTGCCAGAATCATCGGTGCCAATGAATTGTCTTCTCTTGCAAAGGATCTTGAGAAAGCAGGAGACAATGAGCAGATGGATGTCATCGTTAATGATACTCCGAGGCTTATACAGATGGCCGAAAGTCTTTATGCTTCACTGGAACCTTGCTTTAAGACAGAAGAGGAGGATACATCAGGGCTTCCTGAATTATCCAAGGATGAGTGGGATGATTTTATCATTACTCTCGGCGGATTTGTCGAGGCCTATGACATTGACGATCTGAAAATGATGATTGAGATGATGAAGGGATACCACTTGGCGGAAGAATATGAGATAATATTAAAAGATATAAAGGATGCGGCAAAGGGGCCGGATTGGACAAGGCTTTCGGAGCTGTTAAAGAGTAAATAAATCAGACTGGAGAACATGTAGGATGCATTTTAGTAGCTGTGCGTTGATCATAGGAAGTAATTTGAATTTCATGGCTCAGGCCATGATACGTATTTTAAAAAACAACGGATATACCATATTGACCTGTGGCCTTGACCGGGATGAAATCAATGAAAAGTCAGAGAATGCAGGTGTATTTATCATGTACCTCGACAACATGGATTTCAGTGATGTGAGTGTGTTTGAGTACATCAAGTCAATATGCTCAAACCGTATCGTGTGTGCCATCGGAAAACCCAATGAATATAAAGAACTTTACAGGATCTTTCCCAAGAATCTTGTCAGGATCGAGATGCCTCATCCTGCCAATGTTATGATCCTTATCGATCAGCTCAGACGTGAACGTACCATTAGCGATGAGATGATCAATGCTGAAAAGAAGCATCAGATCCTTCTTGTGGATGATGACAGTACTTTTCTTGAGGTTTCCAGCGGCTGGCTGAAAAAATACGGAAAGTATGATGTTGCCATAGTGAATTCAGGTCCTCAGGCTATAGATTATCTGGACAGATTTACACCGGAGCTTATACTTCTCGACTATGAGATGCCTGTTATGGACGGACCGACGGTTCTTTCCAAGCTTAGGAAAAATGAGCGTACAAAAGATATTCCCGTGTATTTTCTTACAGGTAAGAGCGACAGAGACAGTATCATGAGGGTCATGGCTATGCGGCCCAACGGCTATCTTTTGAAGACTTTGGATCAGCAGCAGCTGGTTGCAAGGGTAAATGACTTCTTCCTGAGCCAGCAGAAGTGATATTAGTGTGGTTGTTTTGTTATGTAAAAGTCTTATAATTCAAAAAATTATTGCTATTTTTATAAATGACTAGTAGCATATAACATATAATGACGTGAGTGTCAAAAGTATTTGCCACTCACTTATGATGCGCAGCACGCACACATTCGTGTGCAATGAGCAGGAATCCTTACGGATTCCTTTGAAGCGCTCAAAGCCGCGTGGCTCCTTCGATTAAAAATCGAAGGCAGTTGTGCTGCTGAACACTCATAACTCACGTCCTTTTGCTGTGCAAAACGACTACGTTATTCGTGTTCGGGCGGGTCATAAAGTCTCAAATCAACGTGCAAGCACGTGATTTGGTACTTTTGACCCTTGCATCATATAATCAATCAGAAAGGGACCGGGTTTTCAGGTCGTATGTAAATTAATTTATTTACTTGATGCAGCCACATGATTTGTAATAACTGTAAAAACGAAATAAACGATAATTCAGCATTCTGCCCACATTGCGGAATGCTGTTTGTTGTGCCTGCGCCAAATGAGGGAGCTACAGTAATTCCTAAACAGAATCTTCCGGTTTATAATTCTGAATCATTCAGAAAAAAGTTGGAACAAGCGAACGCTCAGGCAGCTGCAGAGACTCACAACAACACGATTATCCGAAAAGGTAATCAGATAGTTAACAGCTCGTCGGACAGGAAATCGTATGAATCAGAGTTCGATCAGCTTGATGAAATGTACAAAAAGGCACTGCAGCTCGAAAGAACCCAGAAAATCGCAGAGATGAGGCGAGCTGCTGAGGAAAGAGCCAGAGAAGCTGATGCCATCGCACGCAAAAAAGCGGAAGAGGAACTCAGAGAGCGTATGGCTGAACATGAGCGTCATAGCAGAGCAGTTGCGGAAGAGCTGGTGAAGGAAAAGGTCATCTCTGAGGATGAACTTGAAGATACAGACGAGGATGTCATCGTATCGCCAGAGTCAGAAACTAAGGACGCAGCATCTGAGGAAACAGCCGTAGATATTTCCGGAAATGAATCTCCGGAAGTTCATGAAACATCCGAGGACAAAGAATCGGAGACCTCTGATGAAGAAGACTACATTTTCGGTGATGAAGAAGATGCTTCGGAGGAGACTGAGACAACTGTTGAGGAGTCAGAAGCAGAAGCCGAAAGCACAGACGCAGCAGAAGCTGATGCTGAAGAGCATGAAAGCGAAGAAGCTTCGGAAGAAGTCACAGAGTCCGAACCAGAGTCGGAAACAGAAGTGACTGAGACCGAATCAGAGCCGGAAGCAGAAGTGACTGAAGAATCGGAGCCGGAGGCAGTTGAAGAAACAGTCGGTGAAGAAACCGAGGAGACAGCCGCTGAAGCAGAGATCGAAGCATCTTCAGAAGAGAAAGCAGAGGCAGAGCCTGAGACAACTGCCGGAGAGCAGGAAGCAGAATCTGAAAGCGTAGACGCAGCAGAAGCTGATACTGAAGAGCATGAAAGCGAAGAAGCTTCGGAAGAAGTATCTGAGACCGAATCAGAGTCGGAAGCAGTTGAAGAAACAGCTGGTGAAGATATCGAGGAGACAGTTGCTGAAGCAGAGATCGAAGCATCTTCAGAAGAGAAAGTAGAGGCAGAGCCTGAGATAATTTCTGAGGAGTCAGAAACAGAATCCGAAAGCACAAACGCAGCAGAAGCTGATGCTGAAGAGCATGAAAGCGAAGAAGCTTCGGAAGAAGTATCTGAGACCGAATCAGAGTCGGAGACAGAAGTGACTGAGACCGAATCAGAGCCGGAAGAAGAGGTAACTGAAGATTCAGAACCGGAAGCAGTTGAAGAGACATCCGGTGAAGAAACCGAGGAGACAGCTGCTGAAACTGAGATCGAAGCATCTTCGGAAGAGCCAGCAGAGGAAGAATCAGAGACAACTTCTGAAGAGTCGCAAACAGAGTCTGAAAGTACAGACGCTTCGGAAGCTGATACTGAAGAGCATGAAAGCGAAGAAGTATCTGAAGCCGACCAGGATGAGGCAGTACTGGCTGAAATGCTGGCAGTTATTGAAGCGGAAGAGAAATCAGCCGAAATGGCTGCAGGTGCAGCAGGAGCTGAAGAAACTGAGGATTCTTCAGATACATTTGAGGCGTATGAACGGTCAGAAATACCGGAGGAAACTCAGGTGACAGACTCTGCTTCTGAAACAGAGGACAGAGAAGTACCTGATGATACTTCGGAGATTGACACAGATAATGAGATTTCTGAGGAAGAACATACAGAGACACCTGAGGAAGTCCTTATAAGGCAGAAAAAAGCTCAGGAAGAGGCTGAAGCAGAATACGTTGAAGCTATTTTGTCAGAAGATAAATTGAACACTGAAAGTACAGCAGGGGAAGAAGGAAAGAGGAAAGGTCTTCGTGTACCTGTTCTGGTTGCATCTGTTCTTATAGTTGCGGCTGTTTCTGCAGCAGGTTATACAGCATGGAACAATACACCGGCGAGACAGGCCGAAATGCTTCGTTCTGCAGGCGATACTGCTTATGCTGCAAAGGATTATTCTGCGGCAGAGGAAAGCTATACCAAGTTACTTTCTTATGGCACACAAAGCCCGGATATATATCTTCACTTGGCAGACATTTATTACAATGAATCAGACCATGAGAAGGCCATAAATGTCATTAAGGAGGCATTGGCAGCATATCCGGAAGATTCCGATCTGGCTGCGGCTATGGACAGATTATGCCCTGTTGTTGTGATAACTCCAAACGGAGGAACATACGGGGAAGCTGTATCCGTGAACCTCAGTGTTAATGGCGGAAATGACATATATTACATACTTACAGCTGATGGCGCAGCCGGAACTGAGATTAAGTATGAAGCTCCTATTACACTTGATACAAACGGCACATATAAGATTGATGCCTATGGAGTGGCCGGAGATGGATATAAGGGTGATGCTGTATCGGCGATCTATACCATAAATATTGAACCGGAGACGGTACCGGAAACAGAAGCACCGCAGGAGACTGAGGCTCAGAATGACAGCGGAGAGTTCAGCTTTGCTGCAGAGTATGCTGAGTATCCGGACACACTGGTTGAAATTCAGACTTCGGACAGACAGGATATGGGTGATTACTCGGTATTCCCGGCCAAGGTATATCACAGCCACAATGGCGATAAGCCTGAAGGTGACCCGAAGGAAGTGTCAATTAAGATAAGCAATAGTGCATGGCTGCATTATATTGATTATGATTACGGAAGCATACCTGTAAAAGATGCTTATGTATTCCTGAATTACATCGGTCTTATCAATGCTACAACTGATGAAAATGGTATAGTCACAAAGTTTGATTTCATTCTTGGAAGTCAAAAGTAAAAACGAGATAAGTTCTAATGTCGGCAAGTCTGTTAAAGACTTGCCGATTTTTTTATTAATATGGGTAAAAGAGCGGCTTTCCGGACCGGTCAATGCCTTGAAAATGACTGTGATAAATGGTAATTGTTAATGCCGGATGAAAAAAATAAAAAAATTTCAAAAAAACATTTGACAATCCGAAGAGGAATTGTTATATTAACTGAGCTGTCGCAAGAGAGCAAAACAAATGCTTCTTAAAACAGCTCAAAGAACCTTGAAAATCAAAGATCGATTAATACACAGACCCTGAAGATTCTAAGAATTAGAATTTCAGAAACGATG
>SVDD01000049.1:0-18710 GCA_015057945.1 Lachnospiraceae bacterium
TTTGACCTCTTAGGTCACTGAAAATTCTTAGAATCTTCAGGGTCTGTGTATTAATCGATCTTTGATTTTCAAGGTTCCTTTCACTTGATTTAGAAGAACTGGTGTTCCGCATCTCTCAAGTGCTCAGTTATAATAACAATTATCAATCTGATTGTCAAACACTTTTTTAAATTTTTTCAAAACTTGTTACCGCCTTTTCACTTCAGCACTTGTTACCGCGCGCGAAATGTAAAAGATTGAATGATTCTTATGTTTCAGAACCTCAGCCTTTCCCCGTCAAGCCACGCTTCTATCAGCCTGTCTTCTGCATCATATATAAGCTTCAATGAAAAATAATCCTCTTTTTCCAGAAGCAGTCTCAAAAAGATCCTGTCTCCTTCCCAGACATTTAAATCCGGAACCTCTTTTTTGTTTACCCATTTAAGCTCACCTTCACTACAGACGATTTGTTCTCCTGTGAAACCGTCAGCTGTAAAAAGATGCATATACTCCGACTCCGCCCGTCCGGAAATAAACGTTACTATGCCCCTCGCTCTCCACGATGTCAATGTATAGCCCGTCTCTTCTCTCACTTCCCGGAGAAGGCACTCCTCCGGGCTTTCATCTTTTTCAAACTTTCCTCCAACCCCAATCCATTTTGCGTGATTAAGGTCATTCTCTTTTTTTATTCTGTGGAGCATGAGATATCTGTCATCTTTCTCGATATAACATAATGTTGTCAATATAGCCATATTTCTTCTCCTCTTTACAGTCACGTCTCCCACTTTCTGTTCTCTCTGTGCTTTTCTGTATGTTCAGCTATAGAATTTCTGAGTCTTTCAGCTTTTTTGGCTCTATGCATACCTACAAAGTTGGCACATATAGTAAGTACATCAAAAACAGCTGCTGCGAAATTCATCAGCATAATGTCATAAATCAGCCACATCGTCTGACATGTACTTAGTACAATCTTTAGTGTACTTTCTTTTTTCGTATCTATAAGTCCGGTATAGACAACCGCTGCTATTATGGGCAGCAATTCTATCCATCTGAACCCACCGAAATATAAAAAAACAGCCGAAACAATTACCTGAACCGAGACAAAAAACAGCTTCCATCCCTTTGTGAGGTCACGCTTCAGAAAAAAAAGATTTCTCATGATGCTGATAACATCAGCTATGAAACCGGAAACTCCTCCAAGAACCAGACTTCCTATTCCCATAATCAGAAACTGGACATTCTGCCAGATGAGAATATGTCTGCGTTCATGCATAAAACCGATTCCAACCATCAAAAGAGCACCGATCAAACCTAAAATGTTGCCTATAATCAAATACATAAAAAACTCCATAAAACATAATGTGATGGAATAAGCTCCATCACATGGTAATAAGTCTGTGCCAGTTATATTACAGAAAGGCACTATTCATAACTAAGGAAACGCTGATTAAAGCGTTTCCTTGGCCGGATTTTCGCTGCATAGCAGCAATTTCCTTTGAAAATCCGTGCCCCTACGCCGGAGGCCCTAGGGAACCTCTGATATAATCTGTGGTTCCCTAAGTATGTTTTTACAATATGAGTCGTCAGTGAAGCTGCGAGCTTTTATCCTGAGCGACGCTGGTGATATGATTCTCCTTCGAAATATTGGACATCAGGACTTCAAGCTCTGCCTGATTTGAAGCTCCGGTAAATGCAACCGCATACATATTGTAATTCGGATAATCATAAACCAGCCTGAGCCTGTATTTTTCTCTCAGATAGTTCAGTTCACCCGGATCCAGCTTCTGGTCCACCGATATAAGCACAATGTTTGTAAATCCTTCAGAAGAAGAGCCTCCTGTCGGGAAACCAAGGGTCTGCTGCACCGTTTGATTCTCTTTTGTTTCATCTGCTTTTGCAGTAGCGGTCGGTGCAGTTGTGGCTTTAGCTGTTGTCTCAGGTATAGTGACGCTTTCGAAGGCAGAGGAGCTCTCTGTTTCATCTTCTTCCTCCGATGTTTCCGGATGCTCCAGACCTGTCTCGAAAATCTCTTCAGACTCAGACTCATCTGTATCACCGGTAAGCACATTACCAAATTCATCCGTCTCGACTGCCGTTTCACTTTCAGCCACAGTCTCTGCTGCAGCTGCAGCATCCCGGAGAACATCCTCTATGCCCTTACGCATGATTTCCCACTTTTCCTTGAGATCCGGACTGCCAACCAGTTTCTTCGCAGCATCCAGATCACCGGCATCCTCAAGCATATTGCTGATCGAATCAAAATCGTAAAGAATTGTATCCGTATAATAATCAACTCCTGCCCAGTTATCCAGAAATTCTGCCCGTTCTGTTTCCTTCAAAGAGCAGTAATATTCAAGCACCACTGGGCTTATAATGTCTAATGTATACACGCCTTCATCGGCAAGATGCAGCATACGTACCGCCAGATGAAGTCTTTTAATGGATGCTCCGGAACTGCCCTTGATTCCGACAAATCCGCTGAGCCTCTCCCGAAGGGCCTCCTTTAAGGCAGATTCACCTGTAAGATCAAGGATTTCCCTTTCGGTTTCTGTCTCGGATCCAGCCTTAATCATCTTAGGAGCTCTGGTCTCCGTTACTTTTTCAGTTTCGTTCACAGAGGGCTGTTTTGATGTGCAGGCATTTAAGCTGACAGCGGACAATATAGCAAACAGTGGAAGGATATATTTTCTATTCATAACATCTCCAATGTATAAAACCATTATTCTTCTTGCATCAAAGAATTGTATCTATTTACCAAAAAAAATAATCTCATGTCAAGATAATTCTTAACATGAGATTTTGCTCATATTCTGTTTTTAATTAATTTCACCGGATAACATCATTAAATCAGACACCCGGTTTATCTTTTTTACGTCATTCAGATGGCACCGCCTCCTCAATGGACCGTCAGATGCTCTGCTTCCAGAACTCCTGCCAGATACTTGATGATGACATCGTCCGCCTTTCCCTTAACACCGGCATATACATCAATCGGAAGTCCTTCCTCCTCGATTTTGTCTACAACTCCAGGGCCCATACCCTCAGAAATAATAACATTTACATCATTCTGAACCATGGCTTCAAGCTTCTGTCCGCCTTGATCATCACCGGCAGGAAGGTAACCATAACTCACGATGTGATTCTCGTCATTAACTTCAAAAACTTTGAATCGCGGGCAATGTCCAAACTGCCAATAGATGTTGTCATTTTCATTATTAACTGTAATTGCTATTTTCTTCATCTACATCCCCTCAAATATTATAAACTTGCCTCGATCACTCAAGCCTGTTACCGATGCAGTCCGGGTTTTTCGCAATTTATCGCTGAAGAACTGCACCCTGAGATATTTATGACTATTATGTCGGTCAAAAATGACAAAAATATTACCTTAAAATGAAAAACAGATGATCCCGAAAGGGAATCATCTGCTTAAACCCGCATATAATCTCAGTTTTTCACGAAATATTCTTTTGTAAGTTCTACCACCTTCGGGGATAAAATAAGTACCGCTATCAGGTTAGGCACCGACATAAGAGCATTGGTCGTATCGGCTATCTGCCATACGAGACTGAGCTGGACTGTAGCTCCCACAACAACGAATACAACATAAATAGCCTGATAAACAACTATGGCCTTTGTTCCGAAAATGAACTCCATACATCTTGCTCCGTAAAGGCTCCAGGAAAGCAGGGTGGAAAATGCGAAGAGAGTGATACATGAAGCAATAATTATGGATGCCACTCTGCCTCCGAAGGTTGTCCCGAATGCCATAATAGTAAGGTCCGTACCTGCTGACTGACCGTAGAATCCATCTGCACAGCCTGAAATAAGTATAGCCACAGCTGTAAGTGTACAGATAACTATGGTATCCATAAATACTTCGAAAACGCCATACATAGCCTGGTGAACAGGGTGGTCAACGTCTGCTGCCGCATGAGCGATAGGTGCGGTACCGAGACCTGCTTCGTTTGAGAAAATACCTCTTCCGAATCCCGCCTTCGCCGCCTGCTGAATGCCTACTCCAACGAGACCTCCGCTGATTGATGCAGGCTTAAATGCTCCCTGTATGATCTGTGCCAGCACCGTGCCCAAAGAGCCGATATGAGATATGACCACGACGATTGAGGTGATAATGTAAACGCACGCCATGATTGGAACCAGCTTTTCAGTTACATTACCGATACGCTGCATACCGCCGAAAAGCACCAGAATGGTGAGCAACGCTCCTACTATGCCGATGACCAGGTATATTCTCTGCATATCCGAACCAGAAATGTCAGGGTCGAAGGAGCTGAATACGGAACCTATGGATGTCGCAATGGTATTGATCTGAGTCATATTACCGGTTCCAAGGGCCGCAACAGCGCCGAAGCAGGAGAACAGCACTCCGAGCCACTTCCACTTCTTTCCGAGACCGTTCTCTATATAGTACATAGGGCCGCCTACGAAGTCGCCCTTTTCATTTATCTCGCGATAGTGTACTGCGAGTATGATTTCCGCATACTTTGTACACATGCCGAAAAGCGCTGCTACCCACATCCAGAATATAGCTCCGGGTCCCCCGAGAGAAATGGCTCCGGCTACACCTGCGATATTACCGGTTCCCACAGTTCCAGCAAGCGCTGTGGTCAACGCCTGTATCGGAGTTAATGTACCGTCCTGGCTGGTTTTTTTCTCAAAGAGCCGGCCAAGAGTATTTTTCATAATGTGGCCAAACTTGGCAAACTGGAGAAAATCAAGTCTGATTGTAAGGAATATACCTGTTCCAATGAGCAGAACCAGAGTCGGCACTCCCCAGACAAAAGAATTGACAGAATCCGAAATGCTATAAATTAATTCCACTTTTACACTCCTCAACTTTAAAGTACTAAAAGAATATAGCACACTTTATCTGTAACTCCTAATTAAAAATCAGTCCTCGCCACCCTTTATCTCCGAAAGCTCTTCCGAATACTTCTCCCAATCCTCATAAAGCTGAGAAAGTCTTTCATCATTTGCCTCATGCTCCTTGTGAAGCTCCATGAGTCTTCCTACATCTGCGGCAATTAACGGATCCTGATATGCTTCATCCAGTTCTTCGTTACGGGACTCAAGCTTCTGTATCTCATCCTCAGCAGCCTTAAGGGATCTCTCAAGCTTCTGTATAGTCTTCTTGAGCTCCTTCTGCATCTCCCAGTCTATCTTCTGTTCCGACTTTACCTCCGGTACATAATCGCTTACCACAGTCTGGGATACGTTTCTGGAACCGGCAGAAGATACATCCCCGTATCTTCTGACATCTTCTTTCTTCTCAAGGTAGTAATCGTAATTTCCGATATAGTTATCAAAACGATTCTCAAAGAGTTCAAGAATACGTGTAGATGTCTTATTTATGAAATATCGGTCATGAGAAACATAAAGAACGGTGCCCTCGTAGTTGTTAATGGCATCCTCCAGCACCTCACGTCCCTGAATATCCAGATGGTTCGTAGGCTCATCCAGGATCAGGAAGTTTGCATTGCTGAGCATGAGCTTTGCAAGAGACACTCTGCCCTGCTCTCCACCGCTCAGGTCTCCGATACGTTTATAAACATCATCTCCCCTGAAGAGAAAAGCCGCCAGAACATTACGGACCTTGGTGTTGTTTAAATACGGGTAGTCATCCTGAATTTCGTCAAAGATGGTCTTATCCATATGAAGAACCGCATGTTCCTGATCGTAATAGCCTATCTCCACATTTGTACCCAGCTTGAAGCTGCCGGTATCTGCGGTCAGCTGCTCGTTAAGTATCTTAAGGAGAGTAGTCTTTCCGGTTCCGTTCGCACCTATGATGGCAACATGCTCTCCTCTTTTCAGTTCAAAAGATATATTTGAGAACAGTGTCTTGTCCTCAAAGGCCTTGCTCAGATCCTTCACCGATAGTACATCATTACCTGACTGTACATTGGGGGTCAGAGCCAGACGCATCTCGTTATCTATCTCCTCCGGCTTATCAAGAAGCTCCACCTTTGCCAATGCCTTCTCACGTGATTCTGCACGTTTGATGGACTTCTCCCTGTTGAACTGCTTAAGCTTCGTTATAACAGCCTGCTGGTGCTGTATCTCCTGCTGCTGATTGAGATATGCCTTAAGCTCAGCATCTCTGATGAGCTTCTTTTTTTCGGCATATTCTGTGTAGTTGCCCTTGTACATCCTGGCCTTGCCATTATCAAGGTCGATGATCTTTGTGACCACATGATCGAGAAAATATCGGTCATGGGAAACAAGAAGAACTGCCCCGTCATATCTCTTAAGCACCTTTTCAAGCCACTGGATAGAATCGATATCCAGATGGTTCGTAGGCTCATCCAGGATCAGAAGATCCGGCTTATCCTGAAGTATCTCTTCCAGTCTCTTCCTGGTCTTCTGTCCTCCTGAAAGAGTGTCAAAATCCTCAAGTCCGGTCTCGATATCAGCATGCTGCTGGGCAAGATAGCCGATCTTTTTATCCTTCGAAAAGGCTATGACAGTCTCAGAGTCATCCGGCTCCTCCTGACCAAGAATACAGCGGATAAGAGTCGTCTTTCCGGAACCGTTGATTCCCACTATAGCCGCCTTTTCCTTATCTTCGATATGAAAGGTCACATCCTTCAGGACCTGTTTTCCTATATATGTTTTATTTAAATTAGCAATATTTAATATCATAACCACCTATCATTTCTGCGGAACGCCCTTCATGGACAGGGAGATCTTTTTGCGTTCCTTGTCTACCGAAAGGACTTTGACATTGACGATATCACCCACCTTGACCACATCAAGGGGATGCTTTACAAACTTGTCTGCAATCTGTGAAATATGTACCAGACCGTCCTGATGTACTCCGATATCAACAAATGCTCCGAAATCGATAACATTACGCACTGTTCCGGTAAGAACCATATCAGGAGTCAGATCGTCAAAATCAAGAACATCTGAGCGAAGTACAGGTGCCGGCACATCCTCTCTGGGATCGCGTCCCGGTTTCGCAAGCTCCTTTACGATATCGCTCAATGTATATTCACCTACATCCATCTTCTTTGCAAGTTCAGGTATGGAAGCCTTGAGCTCCTTCAGCTTCTTCTCTATATCCCTTGTGTTTCCGTTCTTGACGTCAGAAGCGTCAAAACCAAGAAGCCTGAGAAGCTCTCTTGCAGCCTCATAGCTTTCAGGGTGAACGGAAGTCATATCAAGTACATCCTGACCGTCTCTTATTCTCAGGAAACCGGCGCACTGCTCATAGGCCTTAGGTCCAAGCTTCGGAACCTTAAGGAGCTCCTTTCTGGAAGTGAAGGCCCCGTTCTCCTCACGATATGCCACTATGTTCTTTGCGATGTTTTTGTTTATTCCTGACACATACTCAAGAAGCGAGAAGGAAGCGGTATTGACATCGACACCTACTCTGTTAACACAGTCTTCCACCACGTTTCCAAGCTGCTCGCTGAGCTTTGACTGGTTCATATCATGCTGATACTGACCGACACCGATGGACTTCGGATCGATCTTTACAAGCTCTGCAAGCGGATCCTGAAGGCGTCTCGCCATGGATGTAGCGGATCTCTGACCCACATCAAAATTAGGGAACTCTTCCGTAGCAAGCTTTGAGGCAGAGTAAACAGACGCACCTGCCTCGTTTACGATAACATACTGTACAGGCAGCTTACTCTTCTTTATAAAATCTGCAATTATCTGTTCTGACTCACGAGACGCTGTTCCGTTTCCGAGTGAAATGATGTCTACATGATACTTTCTCACAAGTCCTTCTATGACTTTCATGGACTCAGCCACCTTGTTCTGAGGTGCTGTAGGGAAGATAACAGTGGTATCAAGTACTTTTCCTGTAGGGTCAACCACAGATATCTTACAACCTGTACGGAAGGCAGGATCCCAGCCAAGCACAGTCTTTCCTATGATAGGCGGCTGCATGAGAAGCTGACTAAGATTCTCTCCGAATACCTTTATGGCTCCGTCCTCTGCCTTTTCTGTGAGATCATTACGTATCTCAGTCTCTATGGAAGGTCCTATTAGACGCTTATAAGCATCAGCGGCCGCTTCCTCCAGATACTTCGCTGTTTCTTTATTTCTTCCGGCTCCGATATGCCGGTTCATGAACTTAAGGATCTCCTCCTCAGGAGCTTCTATCTTTACAGTCAGTATC
This sequence comes from Lachnospiraceae bacterium, assembly GCA_015057945.1. Taxonomy (GTDB): domain Bacteria; phylum Bacillota; class Clostridia; order Lachnospirales; family Lachnospiraceae; genus Oribacterium. Next base: position 8,132 of record SVDD01000049.1, read on the forward strand.
TTTTCACTCTCGCCTCTGTTCATGGCAAGGATACGATGACCCGGTATCTTTTTAAGCGGTTCCGAATACTCATAGTAGTTTTCGTAAACCGTCTTCTCTTCCGCCTGCTTCTTGGTCTTTGCGGAGGATACGATGATGCCTGACTCATAGGTCTTCTTACGGATCCACTCACGGAGACTGGCACTGTCTGACAATGTCTCCGCAATTATATCCTGTGCTCCCGCGATAGCGGTCTTTACATCAGGTACTTCCTTCTCCTCGTTTATATACTTTTCTGCCTCTACGGCCACAGATGCCGGAGTTTTACTTGAAACGATAAACACAGCAAGAGGTTCAAGACCTCTTTCCTTTGCAATCATGGCTCTGGTTCTGCGCTTAGGCTTATATGGTCTGTAAATATCCTCAAGCTTTACAGCTGTTTCAGCTTCATCTATCTGTTTTTTCAGTTCATCAGTGAGCTTTCCCTGTTCCTCTATGGAAGCAAGAATAGTATTCTTACGGTCTTCAAGATTACGAAGATACTTTAAACGCTCATCAAAAGCACGGAGCACATCGTCGTGCATGGCACCTGTTGCTTCCTTGCGGTATCTGGCAATGAACGGAATAGTATTTCCTTCGTCTATCAGCTTTATAACTGCTTCCGCATGAACCTTGGTTATGCCAAGCTCTTTTGTAATTATTTCAACAATATTCATCAGCTTATTTTCCTCTAAAAAAATACATTATATGGTATGATGTGAGTGTCAAAAGCGATATCGGACCGCTTCGCGCTATGCGCTCTCGCGTCTACGTTCCACTTCGGTCGGCGCTAAGCGATGATCCACTGGATCATCAGCGCCCTCCCACATTCCGCACTCTCAGGCCGATAAATCGTCCTTTCGTGCTCTCTGGGAACACCAGCCCATTTAGTTCGCTTCGCGAAGGGCTGGTGCTATATGCCAGATTCCTACGGAATCTGCCACCAGTCATGTGGGGCGTGTCATGAAGTCTATCCTCCACTTTTGTGCAAGCACAAGTGGAGGAAGACTTATGACACTTATATCGAAGTATTATAACATGGAAAAACATAATTTTTAGGAGAAAACTCAAATGGATATAACAGATATAAAGCAGAGACGATTTCAACCGGCGATTGATGCCATAAACGACCTGCTGGAGGATGAAGAATATATGGACGAAGAAGTCCTGATGATATCCATAGACGGACGTTCCGGAAGCGGCAAAACAACACTTGCCGAATTCCTGGCAGAAAAATACGATGCCAATGTGTTCCACATGGATGACTTCTTCCTGCAGAGTCATCAAAGAACAGAAGAACGTCTTTCAGAAACAGGCGGAAATGTAGATTATGAAAGATTTCGTGAAGAGGTTCTGATACCTTTATGGTACGGTGATCCTGTCCTGTACCGTCCTTTCAATTGTAAAATCATGGAGATAGATAAGGATAAGGAGCAGGTCATAAAGCCAAAGCGCATAAATATAATAGAGGGTTCCTATAGCCAGCACCCCTACTTCGGCGAACCTTATCAGCTCAAAGTGTTCTTAGATATAGATGAGGAATCACAGCTAGAGAATATAAGCGCCCGCACAGGCGGCGATAATGAGATCATGGAAAAATTCAGGAATGAATGGATCCCGAAGGAAGAAGAATATATAAAAGCGAACGATCTCGAAGAAAAGGCCGATGTATATATCTCTTGGAACTGATATGATGATGCAACACATTGCACACGAATGTGTGCGGTGGCGCTATTAGTGAGTGGCAAATACTTTTGATACTCACGTCATATGATATGAATCCCAAAAATCAATTTAATATGTACACCTAGGTATATGGCGTCTTGTTCTGTATTTAGAACAGGAGGCCTTTTTTTAATCCGGTATAAAAGTGAACACATGAAGTGATAGGATACACTTTCAGGCAGACAGTCTACGCTCGATAATCCTGTATATACGTCTATGGAATCTGGCTCTGTGTCTCTGTCTCTCGATTTCCTTTTCAATCTGGTAAATGAGATAAACGCTCATACCGCTGATTGCATATCCCAGATATCTGACCTCGTTAAACTGGCAAAATGAAGCTATAAGACCAAGAACTAACAAAAAATCTACTACAAATTCAAATGTTTTAAGATTGATTCTCATGACGTTTGCCTCCGTAACAATTTCGATATCAGTATTCTAACACCGAACAAACTTTTTGTAAACAGCCGTTCTGTAAATATTTGTTCGAAAAATGAATGTTCTGTAAATATTTGTTTGTTTCAATAAAAACATTAATGCCTTCTTTGATTGATAAGTATAAACACTTCAGTCTCTTTCGAAGAAGGCGGTATGTGGCATCATTTAAATACTAAAAAACCTCCGGCGGGTATTGAGTCTCTGCTCACTCCCACCGGAGGTTTAATTTCTATAACGAAAGCACCTTGCACGCCAATATATACGGTATGCTGTCTGTGAGCGGTAAATACTTTTGACAATTACATCATTATCATTTCACACTCACATAATTTTAATTCGAACAAATCATGATGCGGCAGGCATCACTTGGGAAGTCCCTGCATATACTTGTCCATTTCCTCGGCGATCTGCTTTGAGACATTGACAGCGGCAACTACAGTTTTAGCGCCTGTAACTACGTCTCCTGATGCAAATACGCCCGGCATGGTTGTCTCACCGTACTCATCTGTCTCAAGAGTACCCTTTTCATTGAGCTTAAGCTCCTTGTCTCTTGATACAAGACGGTCCTTAGGAACCTGTGAAACGGAGATAATAACGAAATCGCAAGGTATCTCCTCTGCCTGCTCCTCATGTACTGTGCTCTTTCCATCCTCATCGAATGTTACAGGAGCCATAACGATGGACTCATCCTTTATCTCTACAGGTGACTTGCAGTACTCAAACTTAACACCGTCAAGCTTTGCATACTCGATTTCCTTAACAGATGCTGCTGCAGTATCTCTTCTCGCATAGACCGTAACATTTCTTGCACCCTTACGGATAGCTGTACGTGCTGCATCCATGGCTGCATTACCTGCACCGATTATAGCTACGTTTTCTCCGATGTGATATGCATCGGGATTGGTAAGATAATTTATAGCATAAGCTACATTTCCAAAGGTCTCTCCCGGGATGCGGAGATGTCTCGGACGCCATGCTCCGGTTCCGATGAATACAGAATTGTATCCGTCTGCAAAGAGATCCTTTATGCTTGTTGAGCCTCCGATGAAGAAGTTCGGTCGGAAAAGGATGCCTAACTCATGAAGTCTGTCAGCATAACGGTCAAGAATGGTCCTCGGAAGTCGGAACTCCGGAATTCCGTATCTCAGAACACCGCCAAGCTTCTCTCTTCCCTCGAAGATAGTGATCTTATAACCTTTCTGGGCAAGAAGCACGGCAATGGTTATTCCCGCAGGACCTCCACCGATAACCGCAACTCTCTTTCCGTTGAAAGGCTTCTTCTCAAGCTTTATACGTTCAAAGCAGGAATCCGAAATATAATTCTCTATGGCAGAGATATGAACAGGAGACTCCTTTATTCCACGAACACAATGACCTTCACACTGTTTTTCATGATCACAGACAAGTGAACAAACAATCGAAAGCGGGTTGTTGTTAAAAAGCATAACCGCAGCATCCATCATCTGCTCATTCTTAAGAAGCCTGATCATCTCCGGAATGTTCGTGTGGATAGGACATCCGGTACGGCAACGTGGGTTCTTGCACTGAAGGCAGCGATTTGCCTCTTCTAAAACATGTACAGCCATAATTATTCCTCCCTGAAAAGACAAAAAATGTAATTAGTTATCGATTTTTACTCTTTTAATAAAAATGCAGGAGTATAAAAATCATTTTGCACCCAGGATAAAATCAGGACCGCATCATCATATCACTGCCATCCCTTAAAAATGATACACTTCCTGCGAACAATGATAAATTTAATATCAAAGGTATTTTAAGTCAATATAAGTTAATTTCTTATCAGATTTTATAAACTCTAATACATTAATCTATAACTTTTTTACATGTTTCATCCAGCTTTTTCAGATCATAGCCTGCAACACAATCGGATATCACATGAACGATATATCCAGCCTTTGTCATATTGAAGCATATGGACTTTACACAGCCTGTGGCATCCGCACCGGCAGCAAAGAACTCGTTAATTCAGTTCTTTGCAATGAACTCTGTAAATTCCGTGCTTGTAAGAGCATTTCTTTACCCTCTTCTTTTCATCATCAGATAGCAGTTAATTCCCTCTTTATAAAAATCAGTTAGTTCTCCAACACACTTATATCCCAGATTTTCATATAATTTCTTCGCTCTTGGATTAAAATCATCTACAGTTAAAAAGTATTTTGCCGAAGAAGAATCAGAAGCATTATCCTCAAAAAACTTCATCAGCTGTTTACCGATGCCATAATTCCTGTATTCTTCCTTTACTGCAACAATATGGAGATAAGGGTAGCTTCCAAAAACACCATTTGTCATGTAGTAAATAAACCCCAGGCATTTCTCATTTTCATCCAATGCAACATATATGTTTTCTTGTCCCACTGCATATGTTAGCATATTGGCTGCCTTTTCATAATCGCTGAAATACGCTCTTCCCAAATCAGAATTTTGCAGAATTTCTATGCAGCTATCAGTATATTTCATATTTGCAAGTTGAATATGTATATCCTTTTTCCACTTACGCTCTTCACACATGAAACTTTACCTCCGGCACCTTCGCTGCCGATATCTTCCCATTTTCAATTCTCTCAAATACTCCTCAAATTCCGGTGTTTTTGACCAGTACCGGATTCCCCAGTTATCAAAGTTCCATTCTGCCATGTAGTCATTGCATTCATAATCGACATACCATAGCAGTCCATCCTGAATAACAAAATTAGTAGGAAAATAATCAATATTCAGCCCAACGTCAAATGCCTTCTTCGCCATTGTACGTACCTGCAGCAAAAATTGTTCTACGGAAGTCCCTTCTAGGATTAAGTCAAAAATAGTTTTCCCATCAACATATTCCTTAACAATACGCTCATTTTCTATATCTATAGCCAACATCTTCGGGGCTCTTACTCCAGCATTTGTAATGCGTTCATAGTCATTTTTCTCAGCCTGTATCTTATTCCCGAAGGTATAATAATCGCATGGCTCATGATGCATTTGTTTTAAGACCACCTTCTGTCCATCCTGGTCTGCAAGATATGAATAGCCTCCCTTTCCATGTCCAAGAAGTTTAATGATCCGGTATTCTTTTCCACACACGGTTATTTTCTTCTCTAAGACGAATCTTGGTCCTTCCTCCCCCACTTCACCGGTTGGAACAAATCCAACATTAGCCAGTATCCTCTTTGATGGCAGATTGTCCGGATCAGTTTCCGCCTCGACTCGTGATACTTTGTTCTGGGATAATGCCCATTCAGATATAGCCCTTACTGCCTCAGTCATATATCCATTCCCACAGTAGCCTTCCTTAAGGCCATAGCCTATTTCTACCATTCCGTCATCTGTGATTCCTTTGAAGCTGAGGTCTCCCACGATAGTTTGGGGATCGTTCTTGAGTTCCATATTCCAGGTTGCAAACCATACTCTGTCTTCCGGGTTATCAAGGCATCCTTGAAGCATCTCTGAATATGCCTTCTGCATTTCCGGATTTTTCTCGTCATCTATAATCTTCTGCATTTCCTCATCTGATATCGGATGCAGGAGCAGCCTTTCCGTCTCTATTTTTATCATGTATCTCCTTACTTGCCATCCTTTTTCCAGAAAAATAAATAATGATATTTCTTCCTGAAGCCAAGCCTCTCATAGAATTCCATATGTGTAAAATCCCAGAACAGCCAATACTATTCTGGAAGCTACCATATCATTCATATGTAAAAGCAGACCCAAACACGCTTATTTGAGCCTGCTTTACACTTATTTATTTAGCTCATATTTCATCCGGTCCATTTTTATATGGCTTCTCCTCTACCACTACATTGCGGTCGTCTTCATTATCACAGCCACCCATCCACCAAAGGATTTGAACATGGCTAAAGCCATCAAGACCCTTTAATGCTTCTGCATACTTTTGGTCTAGGACAATCTTAATTTCACTTCCATTAACAATCTTTCCGATGGGACAAATTTTTATCTCGTTCATCTTGTGAACCTCCTTAATTTGATCTCATCGAGCGCTCGATACCTTCATTCTACAAAGTGTTTTTTATACTCCAACCCCTATTTTTTATGAAATTCTGCGAATCACATTCTTCCTTATAGTTTACTCAAAAATCTGTCCGGGCAGCTTAAGCTTTTCTTTTGGCGGAAAGTTATTATCAAACTCTTCAACATCAGCATCTTCAACATAGTAGCCCTTTGGAGTCTGGTACACACCAGTGATCCCATCAAGATATCCAGGAATCAGCTCCTTGCACAGGAAGAATGAAGAATCAGCATCTTCCGGAAGGTCATGGTATCTGATTCCGAACTTGCTGGCATAGTCAAAGCCGCTGTGTCCATAGAAACCTATATTCCCTTCAAAAAGCACTGCCCCAAAGCCCATTTCTGCAGCCTTTTCAAGAGAGTAATCCAGGATTGCCTTGCCATATCCTTTTCTTTTAAGCTCAGGAGTTATGCCGATCGGTCCCATTGTAAGAACGTCGATAGTCTTTCCATCATCTGCCTCAATGGTAGTTTTCATAAATATGTTCTGACCGATAAGCTTGCCGTCTTTCTCCATGACAAAATCAAGTTCTTTTACAAAAGCAGGATCATCCCTAAGGACATGTATCACATAATGCTCACTGCATCCCGGGCGATACACGTTCCAGAAGGACTCCCTTACAAGGTTTTCAACCTCTCTTTGTTCTTCTTTTCTTTCTAATCGTATTGTGAATTCTTTTGTATTCATTTCTATATCCTTTCTCGAATGTTTGTTAATCTTTGATATCTCTTTGAACTTTAATTTCATTGCCTGAAGATAGCTACTGCCGTTAGCCATGTACTCATTCTCCCTTTTGAGTCTTAAGTATGAGGCCAGCCTGTCTTCCGACAGTTCTCCATTACGCATTGCCCTTCTTATGGCACAGCCCGGCTCATTGGTGTGAGAGCAATAACTCTGGCTCTTTCTAAAACGGCCTCTTTAGGCCGAGTATCTTTCTTTGAAACCATCTATAATCTCCTTTAGGTTCTTCTTTAGCTTGTTATAATCTCCACCCCCATCGAAAAGGTCGATGGAGAGTTTAAGGGGCGCATAGAATTCCACCGCAAGCTTCCTAGGGCCTGTCTTCTCGGCATCTTTATTAAGAGCTCCCCGCTTTATCATTTCCCTGAAAATGTCCTCCGAATAGTCTATTGGCCCACGTCCTATCACATCCTGGTACAACTTCATCTTCTCGGGACTCTTGAACTGTTCTATAGTAATCATTCTTCTAAAGCTTGAAGCGAATTCATCTTTTGTCCAATACTCAAACTGGTTGACCACATAATCACAGAAATCCTTGAAGCTTACTTCCTCATATTTACCCGGATTCTTTTCATATTTCTCTTCGGGAACGGAATCTTCCTCGGCTCTTTCCGCATCCTTCTCAAACATCCGTTGAACTATGCTGTCGAATATCTCTTGTTTGTTCTTGTAGTGTCTGTAGAGTGCACCCTTTGTAATGCCCAGCTGCTCAGCTATCATGCCTGTAGAAACCGCATCAAAGCCACTCTCCGCAAACAAATGTAATGATGTAAGTAATATATCTTCCTTTGTTGTCTTCATAAATTCTCCTCTTGTTAAACATCAAAATAAACGGTCGTTTACTGTTATTGTAAACGACCGTTTATTTTTGTCAATTCCTTTTTTTCCCAGCATCCCGTATGCATACAAGGGAAAACTGAATACAAGCAGATCGCTTCTTCATCTGTTTCAGCTCAAACAGCCTCTGCTCCTCAGCCACTTTCTGCTCCCGGCTTCTGACCTTTCGTTCCTGTTTGTTCTGCTCCCGGAGAAGTTCTTTATAGTATGTAACATTACAAATGCCAATACGCTTGCTAGAATGTGGCTTACAAGAAAAGCAAACCATATTCCCGACAGTCCGAATATATGCTTTAGCATCAAAGCTGGCAGCACCCTGAATATAATGTAATACGCAATAAGCAACAGCATAGCCCTCTCCGGTCTTCCAATTCCAGTAATATATCCCTGAATACAGCTTGTAAGCATATATAATACGTATCCGATGCTGACAATATGGAAGAACTCTGCAACTATAACGCCAACCTCTGCTCCCTGGCCGAAGCATCCGCTAAGCATGGGACTTGTGCAGATGACAAGGGCGCTTACCAAGCCAATCAGAACTCCCCCGGTAAGCATGGCTTTTTTACAATAATCACCGGCCCGGTCTATACGACCTGCGCCCTTACATTGACCGACTATAGAGGTAACAGCCATTGACATGGCATTGGTGGGCATAAACATAATAAGTTCAAGATTCCTTACCACTCCATATCCGGCAAGGGCTGTCAGTCCGAAGGGATTAACAAATGTAATCATAACGGCGGAACTTAATGCCGGCATAATAGACTGTATGGAAGTCGGAACACATAGCCTGCCCATGATTTTTACATCCTCCCATGTCATTGCCTTAAAATCAAATGAGAACCATTTCTTTTTGTAATGATAAGCAAATGCGTATGCAAGGCAAACAAACTCCGATATCACTGTTGCTATGGCCACCCCATTGAATCCCCACCAGTTAATCATTATGGGATCAAGGATAGCATTAACTATCACCGTCATAAGCATTCCTTTCATCTGGAAAACCGAGTCTCCAAAGGCCCTGAATATGGATGTAAACTGCATATATAAAAAGAGAGCAACATTTCCAATAAGATAGAGTCTCAGATAAGAGACCGCTTCAGTAAGTACCTCTGCAGGCGTACCCATTGCTGTCAGAAGATACTCAGATGCAAGTTCTCCCACAAGGCATATCGCTCCGGAAAAAACCAGAGAAACTATCATAACAACGGCGGCTGCTCTTTTTACTCCCACTGTGTCCTTTGCTCCGACACGTTGGGCAATCATAACCGATACTCCGTTACCAACACCCATTGATAAGGAATTCATAATAAGGACAATAGCTGTACTTGCCGTAAGTGCAGACATACCTGCCTCCCCCAGGAGATTTCCTACCCACAGGCTGTCAACCATGCTGTATGCCATGGTAAGTGTCATGGCAAGCATAAGGGGTATAAAGAGCTTCATTAGAGCTCTTGTTGTGTTTTCGTTTATAAAATCTACTTTACTTTTCATAAGTCTTTTCCACCTTCTTTACAAATTCTACTGCTGCCTTAAGCTCATCCTCATTGGGATTGGACTTATTCATTCCTCCGATCAACTTTAATGGTCCATACGTGTTAAAACCACGACATCCGTATGATCCAAGGCACTTCGCTCCCCGCTCTTCTACTGTTTTCATATTGTTCTCCCTTTCTCTGAATGAATTTCATTCATTTATATTTTTTATTTTTACCCCTGAAACAATTGTATCAGGGGGGTATCTTACAAATTCAGTATTTCAATTAATGTATCCTTTATTCTTTTACCGCAATCCTTTTCACTTCCATGCTCAAGCAACATTCCCAGCTGCCCGTAAACAAAGAAATAGGATAGCGCATCGATATCCGATATGTTTATTTCACCGGCATCCCGGGCTTTCTCCAGCTCCTTCTTAATATGAGGTACCAGCTTAGCTGCTGTCTTTAACATAAGCTGATCATGCATCTTCTGACTTCCCTCACTATGGAAGAGACTATATAAAAGCTCGTTATCCTTCTCAGGCTCACGGTACTCTTTCAGACTTCCAGAAAATGACCAGATCTTCTCTTTCAAAGTTTTGCCCTTGCTGTCAAATCTCTTCAAGTTAGCTCTCACGATAATATCCGCATACTCTTCAACTGCTGCATCATATATCTCTTCTTTTGATGCATAGTATCTGTAACAAAGTCCCTGAGAGATTCCCAGTTCCCTTGCTATATCTGAAATCGTGGTCTTATCATATCCTTTTCGGGCAAATACCAAAAGAGCTCCCGATAGAATCTCCTGCTTTCTGGTGTCCGGGTCTTTTACGGTTCTCATGTACATCCTTCCTTACTGTGTTTCACTTTCTGCATATTAACACAGAAGTGTCCGGATGTCAATGAATAACATTCATTCATTTTTTGATTGCCGAGTTGACTTTACCTTACTGCCGCATCCAGTATTTTCTCTTTATCTATTCCATAATCTTCCACAATACTTGTAATTCTTGCTCCTGCATCTTTTGATGAAGCACCGCAATGAAAGATTCTTTCATCGACATCTGACATTTGTTTTTCCACAGAAAGAAGATCCATACGTAGCTTTTTTATCTCAAACATATTGCTTGCTGTTTGCATGGATAGCTGCATCATTTCACGCTGACCAATAAGACTCTGATTACCTATAATGTAATCCTTCATTTTCTTGAAAGTACGAATCAAGTCTATACTTGTATCTGCTAATCTAAAAATAAGTCAGACGGCTCATTGAAAATTCAGTCACTCACAACTCAAAATGATGTATCCT